>JAAEMK010000273.1 GCA_024225635.1 Desulfobacteraceae bacterium
ATCACCGCATCCGGCAATTGATGGGGGAGTAAACGCTCCCCCCGCTTATTTCTTTTCGTCCAGCGCCTGGATCTCGGCGTAGATCTTTTCTGCCTCCTCCATGAGGGTTCCATGAGTTCTCAGATCGCCATTGCGCTGGGCGTCCAGTGCTTTGGCGAGCTTCGCCTCATATTCCTTCTGCAGTTTTTTCCTCGGATCGCCTTTCAAAAATCCCAGCATAGTAATGGACCTGTTTTGGCTGACTGTTCAAACATTTACGTTTCCCGCTCCATAAAGTTCACAAAATTTTCATGATCAAAAACTGGACAGGATCAAAAAGTGGGATTAAATTCCCAAATACAATATTGGGAAAAATATCCCAATTTAAGATCGGGTGTTTAGACGTGGTCGCCCGCGGACGCAATAACAAGCCTGGAGAAGAACGATGAATCGCAAACCTTTAGCAATCGCAGTGAAGTTGGCCATGACGGGAGCTCTGGCCGGTGCCCTTGCCGCTTGTGGCGGCGGAGGCTCCGGAGACACCTCTACCAGTGGCACCTCATCCGGTACCAGTGTCGGGGCGGTATCGGGCTTCGGCAGTGTTTACGTTAACGGTACTCGCTTTGAGACCGATGGCAGCGTCAGCAGTGACGATGGCCTGGAGCGCGAAGATCAGCTCGAAAAGGGCATGATCCTTAAAGTTGAGGGCGACTGGGATGACCGTGGCCAGGGCCGGGCCGACAGGGTCAGTTACGACGATACCCTACGCGGACCGATTTCCGGTATGAGCTGGGAC
>JAAEMK010000274.1 GCA_024225635.1 Desulfobacteraceae bacterium
CCTTGGTAGTTTCCCTAAAAACCCACAAATCGAGTTTTTGAGACAACTCGGCAAATCTCGAGGTCAAGGCCTAGAGACCCAAGACAAGCAGTCTGGTCAAGACCAGAAGCAACAACCATTTTATAAGCCCACCGTGCCCGATACGGCGAGGCTCGAAAAAATGAAGAAATTGGAATACACCCTAATTATCCCTAAGGTGGATAATAGACAAAAGGGTACCTATTCCGAACTGGCCGCGAGTAAAGTCGGGCCGAGAAATGAGGAAAAGTATTTCCCAACAGGAGCGATAAGTGAACCTGACCCCAAGGCTCACCTATTAGAACTCCGAAACCCCGTCAAAAATCTCTACTATGGGGGAGATCAATATGGGAGCACCCCCTACGGCTACATGCCTAGGAGAGGACCCGAAGAAGACTATAGGATTGGCCTGAAAGGCCAAGGTCATTATTATGGAGCAGGAAGTTAATTTCCACCCTCCATACACGAGACGGCGAATCGATTCAGTCGATTGACACTGAACGATCCGGGTACCTCGTACAAACCAAAACTGGTTCCATTTGGAAGAAGAAACGCTTCTTCCAGTAGCCCAGTGCAACGGGAACGGTACAAACCGCCCCTAGACATTATGCAAGTTCCTCTGGAGGAACTAGTCAAGACTGCG
>JAAEMK010000275.1 GCA_024225635.1 Desulfobacteraceae bacterium
CGTCGAAGAATTGTATATTTAGGTGTGTGTTTCCTAGTGAGGTGGACGTAATACCTCCACTTATATACAGGTGAAATTACAAGTGCAAAATTGGTGTATTATAGAAAATATGTAATTAATTTGGTGTTGAATGAAGGAAGACATTTGGCGACGCTTAGAGCGTTAAGGAAGAAGGTTGATGATTGTACTAAGAATAGTTAAGATATATATATTGTGTTTTTTATGCGTTTTTTTATGTGTTTTTTTATGCGCTTTATTTTTAAAATAAAATCAAGAGTTGCGCTTTATTAGTATTTGTATTTTATACACATATGGGTGCAATGATATCTGAGAAATGATCTTGACAAGTTAATCTAGTTTTGTAATAATTTAGTTGAACAATTCAAAAGAATAAATTAATCCGTGAAGATATCATATAACAATCCATGATAATGTAAATTACCACATTTTTGTTCCTCTAACACACCATATGCACCATATTCATGTCTAGAAAATGTTTTACCAGAACCTGCTTTACGAATTCCACGCATACATATAGCTCTATGAGCAGCTCTCATAGGTGCACCTGCTATTCGTGGGATACAAGGAACATACATAATTGGTATTTCTACAAATGATAACACAAAATTTGAATTCCATTCGTAATTGTCCACATAAATAATTAATTGTCTGTTCATTGCGCAATGTATACTGTAACTTCACTGTAAAAAAAATGTGTTCCTCTAAATCAGATAACGCCTTTTATCTATGTCAAAAAGATAGTCAATATGAACTAACAAACATTATTGCACTATGTATGTGTAAGTGAATAAGATTTTGTTGTTAAAATAAATATATTTGCAGAAAATAAAAATATTATTCAAAATATTTGGAAAGTTAAACTCCGAAAAAGTTAAAATTTAATTCGTTTTCATTCAAGAGCCAAACTACATGGTTGAGATCAGTACTATTCCAACGGAAAAGTGTTTCTATGTTGCTGAGAGGACTGCGATATTCAGTGTTTATGATATTGGAGTAGATATTGTTGGTATTGATGATATGTGTAATTGATGGAATTGAGATTGAGACCGACAGAATGCAAGCATTGTGAGTTAGTAATTGAGTTTTTTATTTTGAAGTTTTGTCGCTCCACTAAAGCATCTCATGATGCGACCTTGATCAAACAGTACACCGTCAATCCTAATTGTATTGCTCTGAACATTGGTAAACATTTATTGCACAAAACAATGAATGAATCATATATTAATTAAACCAGAAACGTAAATTTAAACTAAGATCGACTAAACTTCAAAATGAAAACTTAATTGGTCAGTCACAATGCTTGCTTTCTGTCGGTCTCAATCTCAATTCGATCAATTCCACACATATCAACACTACCATCTACATCACCAATACCAACAATGAATATTACAATATCAGAAACACTAAATATCATAGTCTTATCAGCAACATAAAAACACCACTGACGAATATAAAAATATTGAAATATATAGTTTTACGCTGCTGCTGCACATGCTTTTAGTTCATGCTGCTGTTGCTGCTCATATAGTAAATATATAAATATAAAAATATTAAAATATATACATACTTTATGCTGTTGCTGTACGTAGTGACGCAATATTATTTACTACACGTGGTGGTGCAATATTATTTTCTATACGTAGTGTCGCAATATTATTTACTATACGTGGAGGTGCAATATTATTTTCTATACGTAGTGCAATATTATTTTCTACACGTAGTGACGCAATATTATTTACTATACGTAGTGACGCAATATTATTTTCTATACGTGGAGGTGTTATATTATTTTCTATACGTAGTGTCGCAATATTATTTACTATACGTGGAGGTGCAATATTATTTTCTATACGTAGTGCAATATTATTTTCTACACGTAGTGACGCAATATTATTTACTA
>JAAEMK010000276.1 GCA_024225635.1 Desulfobacteraceae bacterium
AAACTTCGGATTCTTCCCTTGACCCTTTAATTATTAGAGTTCTAGATATCTCGAGATTAAAAGATGAATCCGAAGTGGAAGGTTTCTTCGTATTTTCACAGTTGCTTTTCTCTTATTTTTAGCCCCTGCGGGGGGCTCTAAACCTGCGGGCCACTCATTATCCCCTTATCTAAACTAAAATAACCCATCATCAGTACATGTGAAAATGCGAAGAACCTGCCACCTTTCTTGACCTCAAAGTCAATTTTTCTGCTTTGCTCCAATCCCCCCCCCCCATTTTGGGATAGTTTTGTCATACATAAAACAATCCCCTATCAAAGGCCTATCTGTTGCTATGCCTAGTGCAAACTTGCGCAAAGAAAGAGGCTATTTTCTTGACAACTCTGAAGCCTCCGTCCAGGGGCTAAAAATAGGAGAAAAGCTAGTAAGAAAATACAAAGAAACCAGTCACGCTACCAAACCGACCAGGTCTAAATAACCTATTAGTAGTTATATTTTAAAAAAAGTATTTTCAAAATCTT
>JAAEMK010000277.1 GCA_024225635.1 Desulfobacteraceae bacterium
ATTAGGTAAGGGGCGATGGAGGGGCTTGAAAAATTGTAAAAATTAGGTAAGGGGCGATGGAGGGGCTATGTAGAATTATAAAATTAGGTAAGGGGCAATGGAGGGGCTATGTAAAATTGTAAAAATTAGGTAAGGGGCGATGGAGGGGCTATGAAGAATTATAAAATTAGGTAAGGGGCGATGGAGGGGCTGGAAAAATTGTAAAAATTCAGTAAGGGGCGATGGAGGGGCTATGTAAAATTATAAAAATTAGGTAAGGGGCGATGAAGGGGCTAGAAAAATTGTAAAAATTCGGTAAGGGGCGATGGAGGGGCTATGTAAAATAATAAAAATTAGGTAAGGGGCGATGAAGGGGCTGGAAAAATTATAAAATTAGGTAAGGGGTGATGGAGGGGCTATGTAAAATTGTAAAAATTAGGTAAGGGGCGATGGAGGGGCTCTGTAAAGTTATAAAAATGAGGTAAGGGGCGTTGGCGGGGAAATGTAAAATTGTAAAAATTAGGTAAGGGGCGTTGGAGGGGCTTGAAAAATTATAAAATTAGGTAAGGGGCCGTGGAGGGGCCATGTAAAATTGGAAAAATTAGGTAAGGGGCGATGGAGGGG
>JAAEMK010000278.1 GCA_024225635.1 Desulfobacteraceae bacterium
CATCTCCAGATGTCAAGGCCTGCAATGTGGAGCGATACAATAGGACCCTAAAGACAAGGATGTGGCGCTACTTCACCAAGGAGGGAACCTTCACCTTCCTGGATGTTCTACCAAAGCTGGTCAGCTCCATTAATAATGCCATGTGCCGTGTCACAAAGATGCCTCCTGCCAACATCACAGCTGCCAACGAAGATGAAGTTAGGGCCAACATCGATAAAAGGCGGCCACCCACCCCACCAAAGTTTCGATTCAACATTGGGGATAAGGTCAGAGTGACAAAAGAGAAGACAAAGCTGGGAAAAGGTTATATGCCAAACTTCACAAAGGAGGTCTTCATTGTCAGTGAGAGACTGAATCGCGCCCCAGTGGTCTACAGGCTGACAGCAGAGGATGGAGAACCAATCACAGGTGTCTGGTTCGAACCTGAGCTTTCCCCAGTGGGTAAAATGCTTAAAAGGCCACGAAGAGTGGCAAAAAGAAAGTCTTGAAGTATGGATGATAATTCTGGTAGCAGTCGTGATTATTGGAATTTGTGTGGCCAAGACACTACAAAAGCTGCTGTTGTATATTTCTCACAGGTAATTCTCATCTATATCGTTGTCATTGCTGCACTAATTAACCTTACATTGGGAAGTGAACATACAGTTCTCTGGATTGCACTTCTGAGTGCCAATGCTGGAATTCTATTACCCAACCCTACCCTAAGACAGAAGCACCATGGCCCAAGCCAACCAGTTCTACATCACCCTGCCGAGCAACGCCAAAGTCGAGGGTAACAAAATTGGTGACTACCGTGTTCAGCTACCCTATCCAATTGAATTAGAGGGTCCCTGGCTTGTGGGTCTAGCTGAAATTCAGTATCCTGTCACCTACAACACGGTTCGAAAGGCCAAGATGACAGTGGTGATGGAGAACAACAGAAGCAAAACAGGCGTAAACATCATTGATGGCTACTATGGGACAATAGAAGAGCTGCTGGAGACCATCAACTATTCTACGTTCCAGTATGGTGCTTACAGAAAAACCCAGCTACAAGATTACATCAAGAAAAAGAGAGAGCAGTTCAAGGATGATGAGCAAGAACTGACAGAGTTCAACGGACTGGTGGATGTACTGAATACAGCAATAACCTTTGACTACATCAAGGTCCTCAAACGTGTACGAGTCAGAGTCGAGTCTGCATGGGCTGCCAAAGTCATTCTGGACGCGCAACTGCAGCACATTCTGGGCATGGAAAAAGCTGAAATTTCAACTGGCGACACACTGGCGAGATTTCCCCCAGACCTCAAAGCTGGAATGAGCAACCTGCTGGTCTACTGCAATTTGATCACTCCCCAGCTGGTGGGTGGAACAAGGGCAAATCTTCTTAAGGTTGTACCCCTTCAGGGTCAACAGGGTGATATTGTAGCAATAGATTTTCCCAACATTCATTATGGTGACCTGCTTTTGAATAGGTTCTCTACTGTTGAAATCTCTATAAAAGCTAGCAGTGGTGATCCTATCGAGTTCAATTATGGCAATGTGTTTGTCAAGCTACATCTGAAAAAGCGCCAGTTGTTTTGAAAAAATGAGAGTACAATTCAATCCTCAATCAGGTGCCTTTTGGCGGGGGTACTTTGCACAGAGGGGAGGAGCCATTACGCCCTTTCAAGGTTTTCCCTACCAAAGAGGCGCTGGGCTAGGCAGTGTTTTCCGTAGCCTACTACGGGCTGTTTTGCCAATTGCAAAAACAGCTGGAAAGGCCCTTGGTAAGCAGGCCCTTCGAAGTGGGATGGGGTTTGCTGGAGATGTCCTGGGAGGTGCCAGTGTAAAGGAGTCTGCAATCAAGCATGCAAAATCAGGTGGCGCCAAGCTGCTACACAAAGGCCAAAGGAAACTGCAAGGACCAAAGAAACGACCAAAGAGGGGCCAAAAGGGTGGCGGAATTGGGAAGGCCCGACGAGGAAAAAAAAGTATAAATACAACAGTCAAAGCAGGAAAAGCCAAAGGAAAAAGGAAGCCTAGACAGAAAAAGGAAGACAGCCTTGGTACATACATGCTATGATGGCTACCCAGCTTATCGATGAACATAGTGCACCAAGTGGAAAGTCAGAGTTGGAGTTGTTTAGTGTACCCCCCACTCAAGTGGCCATTGATTCTGGTTACTGGTTTGAGGTACATCCAAAGAACACTCTAACCTCAAGTGGGCCTTATGAGTTCAACATCACCCAGGACCCCCTCTATGTTGACCTGAGCCGTAATTACATCTACATGAAGCTGAAAATTACAAAGGGGGATGGAACCAATATTGAAGCCGCAGC
>JAAEMK010000279.1 GCA_024225635.1 Desulfobacteraceae bacterium
ACTCCTCCTCGCTTAATTCACATTCAATGTTTTTATTCAATATAGATTTTATCTTTTTCTCCATTTTTTCATCACATTCATCACTATCATAATCCAAATCATCTTCATCAATTTCATCATTATCCTCCTTCTCTAAACTATCTAACATATTGATTATATCTTTTTTCTTCATTTTATCTACATTCACTTTAATATTTACCTTTTTACAATATGCTCTAAGTTCCTTGACTTTCATCTTAGAATAATGGATTTCTTCTTTGACTTCTTCTTGCACTTCTTCTTTTACTTCTTCAAATACTTCTTTAAGACATTCACTATTTTCAATAGGTTCTTTTGTTATGGTTATTGTATGTAGTTTATCCTCCATATCCTTAATCTTTTGTTCCATCAATTCTTTTTCCTTCAATAACTTCTTTATCAATTGGTCTTTTTGTTCTATTATTTCGTCAGCTTCCTTAATGTGTAGTTTTTGACTTTCAATTATAGATGTGGATGATGATGATGATGAATTATCATCAGTTTCAAAATCTTGACTATTTTCAATATCATCAATATCATCTTCATCAATTTCACCTTTCACCAACCATTTATTAACTTTGTATATTTCAAGTAATGTTTTATAATCAATATCATATATATACTTTCTTACACCTTCAATACGTACTCTTTTCTTTTCCAATCCTAGTTTTTCTTTCAATTCTTTATTAAGCACTACCATTGCTATATTTTTCTTCATATGGTCGTTATAACTCTTCATTAGCTTTTGACATTCTATATTAATACCTTTTCCATTCAATAAAAATTTCTCTTTAATATATCTTAGTAGTGGTGGCATCGCTGCTGTTAATTTGAATATCTCCTGTTCTGAATATGGTTTTTTATCAAATTTAAATTCTGCAACATTATTCTTTTCAAATCTTTCTAACATATATTTATAATAAGCTTTTTCAACATTTTTCTTATCCATAACCTTCTTCAATTTTTCAAAATATTCAAAATCTCCTTTTCTATGACTTGATACATCCATACAAATATATCTTCTACTATTATTAACTGATAACTCTATTGAATTGTTATTTGTTGTTATGATTATATTGAAAGTGTTTTTTTGTGTATATGCAACTCTATGCATATTTCTACAATCAAAAACATCTTCTGTTATTAAAGTTTTCAATTTTGTTTGAATTGTTTGATTACTTTTATCATATGATCCTGCTAATTCATCTATATTTATTAATGTTCTTCCTTCAAATGGTACTGTATATTGTATTACTGTTTCTGTACTTGATGACTTATAAAATCTATTGCCTAACATTTTTGATAAAAAACTCATCAATATTCCCTTACCAACTCCTTCTGGTGTTTCCATATATATTGATGATCTTGTTTTAAATCCTTTTACTGATGCTGATATGAAATTCAAGAAATATTCATATTGTCCTTTTTGTTTTGATGTTAATACTTCATAAATATGATTGTTAATAACATCTATATCATCTTGATAATCATCAATGTTAATATCATCTAATACACTTTCACAGAATGGAAGTGATTTTTTCATATTTAACATTTGTTTATTTACATCATTACCATTGATTTTTTCTATTGTTGTAAATGTATTATCTTTAATCATATAATCAAGTGATATATAATGTATATTACTCATAAACTCTGTAGAAGTAAGATATTTAGTAAGACTAAAAGCATCTTTCTTTGGAAGTCTATGTTGATAAACATATTCATCATTGTTAAGATCATTTGGAAGAATTTCTGTAAGAGTTTTTTTGGTTGAAAAAGTGTATGATTGAATTAAATCATTGTAAATGAGATAACCTGTCATTGTTGTACCATCGGTACTGTAAAAAATAAAAGAATTAATCATTTGTTTTGCTTCATCAATTTTATTAGATTTGATGAGTTCGTAAAGTTTTGTTAATGTAGTCTGGGACATTGTATGATACTATTATATATAGACATTTCTTTAAGTCAATTAATTAATTAATTATTTTATGTAAGGTTGTTTGGACTGCTTCTTATGTTTGGAC
>JAAEMK010000280.1 GCA_024225635.1 Desulfobacteraceae bacterium
CACAGATTGTGACACATGGCAAGAATTCATGAATAGTTTTTCGCCCTTTCGGTGTTGGAAGCACTTTTTGTTTGATTCTCATTTGAGACAAAGCATATAAAAAGCCTGGCATGAGATGTTGTCTGCAAATGCAATCTGCAGACAACATTTTTCAAATCTGCAGACAACATTTTTCAAATCTGCAGACAGCAGATTTTCGACTCATTTCTTGGAATCGCCGAGAAGCACCACCAGGGCTTCGAGGGCACCCCGGATCCCATCGGGGAGCACCGCAAGGCACCAGAGGACGCCGGGCAGTGCGTTGTTGGTGACTTTTGGGGCTGAATCCACTCCCGCCAGGCTTCTTGCAAAAACA
This sequence comes from Desulfobacteraceae bacterium, assembly GCA_024225635.1. GTDB lineage: Bacteria > Desulfobacterota > Desulfobacteria > Desulfobacterales > Desulfobacteraceae > Desulforapulum. The sequence goes on from JAAEMK010000280.1 coordinate 356, forward strand.
GCATGTTTTCTGATGAGAATATTGTCGGCACCAGTTCGACATCAGGGAAAGGAGTGCCCAAACCTTTGACCCCTCAGCAACTCGCACTGGTATCAAATGTCCCAGGCTGAGGGGTCAAAAGTTTGGGCACTCCTTTCCCTTGATGTCGAACTGGTGCCGACAATATTCTCATCAGAAAACATGCTGTTTTTGCAAGAAGCCTGGC
>JAAEMK010000281.1 GCA_024225635.1 Desulfobacteraceae bacterium
CTAATGTATTAATCTTTATATTATACATTTCATTCCCTGGTTGATATTGAATAACCTCTCCTATAAGATTCCTATGCACCACATATTCTACACCATGTTTATGTTTTTGCAGCCTATTCCACACACCCCATGGTGGTATTTTAATTCCCCAAAACACATTCCACATTTTACATTGATTTTCTCTTCCTTTGTTTCCTGCATTCCATATACCAATAATATAATCCATATAATCAGGTTGACCAGTATTATCATTTGGTCTATTCCCATTATTATTCTGTATATATTTATTTGTATTTTCAAATTGCGAATGTGCGCATAAAAAAATATATAAATAAAAAAATACATTTTCATCTTTCTTTTCATCTTTTTTTTCATCATCTCCACCTGGTAATATCTGTAGATATTTATTTATATTTTCAAATTGTAAATGTGCGCATAAAAAATATATAAATAAAAAATACCTTTTCATCTTTCTTTTCATCATTATTATTACCATCAGCTATTGTATGATTACAACCTTCTATATCCAAATCTTCCTTATACAAACCTAATGTATCCCTTAATCCCAACAAATCATCGACTGCCTCATGTACTTTAATTTTATATTCATCTAAATCCTTCTGTAATTGTTTTTCTTGTGCACCTGTTGCTGATTGCTTATGATCCATTAATTTCAGTCTGAAATTTGTTAATTCTACCAAATGACTATATGCATCTTGCACAAATCCATTCTGTTTATCCACCATGTCTTTTATCATCCTCCTTCCTTTTTCATTATATATATCTTTTGCCATGATGATCCTAGTAGCTGTGAATCAAAATGAGGTTTTTATTTTGCAGTGCTTTAATCCATGGAATTATCCTTGCACAATATTTATATATGTTTCTAAGATAAGAAACATTTTAACAAAACAAAAAAACAAAAAAAAAAAAAAACAAAACATTTTAATTTACCACAATAAAATCATAATATTTTCCTTCTTCATTATCATCATTTATATTATATTCCTCATTATTATTATCCCACTCATTCAAATTTACATCCATTTCAATTCCATCATCTTTATATTCTTCTTCATCATCATAATCATCATAATAATGACAATAATAATCATCATGATTATCATCATAATAATCATAATAATCATCATCATCATCATCATATTCATCATTTCCACTCTCATCATCATCATATTCATCATATTCATCATTTCCACTCTCATCCTCATAATATCCTTCTTCATTTCCATCATCATTTCCACTCTCATCCTCATAATATCCTTCTTCATTTCCATCATCATTTCCATCATCATTTATACCCATTTCATTTTTTATATTATTTATATTATCCATTTCTAATTCATTCATTTCAAATTCCTTTTTTATTCCCTTTGTAAAATTTATTATCAATAATCTATTATTACCATTTTCATCCACTTCCATTTCATTCATTTCCATAATATTTTTACAAATATTTAACATTCCTTCAAAATCATTCCAATTATTAAAACCTTCTCGACCATTACTACCCTATATAAATATATACATTTATATATTTTGTGACTACTTTGTTTTTAATAACATACTATTGATGAAGATGATGATGTTGGGATTGTTGATGTCTGTTTGGACATGAATGTTTTTGGGATAGGCGTTACTGATGATGATGGTGGTTCTGATTCACCATCAGATTCTTTACAGTCACTACTAAAAGATGACAAGCTCATCATTAAGTGACAAATATTTTGTGACTAGGTTAGTGAATTCTTATTTTTTAAATTGTGTTGTTTCTGTTTTTGTTTTTGTTTTTGAAACTTTTGTAAATATTTATACAATTAGTTAGCGTGATATGAAACACATCACATCTTTTAAAAGTTAGAAATTTCCCATGAGTGTCTTGTCTTTCAAAAAATACATAACTGTTTTCAATAATACATTTTGAAATCTCTTCTTTTGAATTTTATATTTTATTTTTGCATGGTTTTTAGCACTGTTTGGCAGCAATAATGGATATATCGAACTCAACATACGATTACATACATACACAAACCAAAAAACAAATGCAACTTTTAATACTTGCTAATGGCACACTCGTACCAGAGAACATAGTTTCTTAAGGACATACACCAAAGAGTGGGCCGACTTC
>JAAEMK010000282.1 GCA_024225635.1 Desulfobacteraceae bacterium
GAAAAATCCAGGGTGGGAGGGTTATTTGTGCTCCAAAAGCAAAAAAATGGGAGATATTGTTGTAATTTGCTAATGTGTAATATTATCTACATTATAGAAACTCCCATTAAAAAAATACCATTCCTTATATGGTGTTGGAACATAAAAAAAGTTATGTTGCATTAGATTTAGATATTAGATCAGAAAGAGACAAGAAGTTTATTTGGATCAAGTCCTTTTGGTGACATCACCCCATTATCGCCCCTTGTTTTTACATCGCCCCTCAGGGGCGATCATATCGCCCCTTGGTGATATGGGGCTATGTCATAGCCCCTGTAAAGAGGCTATCACATCTCCCCTAGGTGATATGGGGCTATTACATCGCCCCTTATAATTTATCCAGCCCCTCCATCGCCCCTTACCTAATTTTTATAATTTTTCCAGCCTATCCATCGCCCCTTACCTATTTTTTTTATGATTTTTACATAGCCCCTCCATAGCCCCTTCCTATTATTTATGATACAAAACCCCCTGATTGCCCCTGTATAGCCTCTACATCGCCCCTTATCGCCTCTCCATCGCCCCTCCATCGCCCCTTCCTTTTAAATTTTGTTTTTTTTACATAGCCCCTTCATGGCCTCTGTATAGCCTCTCCATCGCCCCTAATCGCCTCTCCATCGCCCCTTCATTGCCCCTTCATAGCCCCTCCATCGCCTCTTCACAATATTCATCTAACATAGCACCTTGATTGCCCCTGTATAGCCTCTCCATCGCCCCTTAATCGCCCCTTCATAGCCTCTTCCCA
>JAAEMK010000283.1 GCA_024225635.1 Desulfobacteraceae bacterium
CGATTAAGGCAAGTGCTCGATTTGGCCGCCACCATTTTCTACACATTTTCCCAACTTTTTCCTGAATTCTACCAGGAAACGATTGATAATGTGCTGCTCAATATCCGCGCAAGAGTCCGTAATCTTCTGCTTCAAGTCTTCCAAATCTCTGGGCTTCTGGCGGTACACAAAGGAATTCAAATAGCCCCAGAGGAATAAATCGCAGGGCGTCAAATGCGGAGACCGAGGCGGCCACTCGGTAGGGCCGCATTGGCCAATCCACTTGTCCTCGAAGGTCCCGTCCAGCCAGTCGCGGACGGTGAGCGCGAAGTGGGGCGGTGATTGGTCCAGTTATCCCCTTGAGGACGCTACCCCACTCCAACAAGCGTTTGTGGCAATTTTCGATAAATTTTCTGCCTGGCTAACGGTTAATTTCTTGAAACTCAGCCCTGAACATTCGTTGTCTAGACTGAAAGGGGCGATCTACCGTCTGCGTGGACCTACCCCACTGTCCAGCAACGCACGACACGAACGAACGAGACAAGACCAAAGCGAAGACTGACTGAAGACTGAAAGAGATAGACGCCTGATGGATAGAGGTCCCGTGTAGCTGAGTGGTAGCCGATGAAACGATAGAAAGGGGTCGATCGTCCTCTTGTTCGATGTCGAGACAACTGTTGTACAAACCGATTCAAAACGAGCAAACAAACAAACGAAGGGAAGCAGCTGTTTTCCAGCTCGAAGTCAGTCGAGACGCTTGGACGATCACATCTTCTTGAACTTATATTTCACAAAACGAGTAACTACGACTCCTCAAAACAAAACTCGAACTCCCAAAACTGTCCACTCAATATCCGACTGCCGCTCTCTAAGAAACGACTGCGACCGGACAGGGTACGAAAGGTACAGTATGAAATTGCATAATATGAACACGGTATGGCGGCAATTCAAATATCACGTACATACTACATATGTACGTACGTACGTAGGTACTACAAGAGACAGATGACGGACAAGTAGACGGCTCACATGGCTGGGGCCGACGCATAACACGAGAAGAACGAATGAAAGAAAGTCAGAACGATAGTGACAGGGTGGCCGGATGGGCGGCAGGTAGATGGACGGGGCGGGCCAGGACGGAGGACGGCAGGGAACTGGACGACGGCAGAAGGCGCCTCCCCGCAGCCCGCACGACAGGAAGCCGGTCCGCCGGCGACGAAGGGTAGACGAAGGGGCCGGAAGCGGACCAGGATGGGCGAGGCGTAGGACCGAAACGAACAAAAGGAGATGGGGTAAACAGGAACGCGTACCGAAACCAGAGCATGACAGTGAATGGGGAGGGGCAGTACTGTGC
>JAAEMK010000284.1 GCA_024225635.1 Desulfobacteraceae bacterium
ATCATTCTATGTTCGTTTTGACCTCGCTCCATGAGTGATCACACACTGCGCAGTGATATGATGAAGGAATCGCGCGATGAGCGCCAGCCAGATTTTCTGTGCTGACTCACATACTGACGCTTGAGGTTAACACAATAGGCATGCTATATCAGACAGATATGGTGCACTGTGACAAAAAATAGTCATTCTATGTTGGCTTCTAGCTTTCTCCATCAGTGAGCAGAGCATGTACAGTCATATCATGATTGAAGCACGCGATGAGCGCCAGCCGGATTTGCTGTGCTCAGGCACGAACCAACTCTTGAGGTTGTTACCACCAGGATGCTATGGCAGACATGCAAAGCACGCTGTGACCAAATGATATCATTCCACGTTCGTTTTGACCTCGCTCCATGAGTGATCACACCCTGTGCAGTCATATGATGAAGGAATCCCGCGATGAGCGCCAGCCAGATTTTCTGTGTTGACGCACATATCAACACTTGAGGTTAGACATGCTATATCAGACAGACATGGCGCACTGTGACAAAAAATAGTCATTCTACGTTGGCTTTGACCTTTCTCCATCAGTGAGCAGAGCTTGTACAGTCATATCATGATTGAATCACGCGATGAGCGCCAGCCGGATTTGCTGTGCGCAGACACGAACAAACTCTTGAGGTTGCTACCACTGGCATGCTATGGCAGACATGCAAAGCACGCTGTGACCAAATGATATCATTCTATGTTCGTTTTGACCTCGCTCCATGAGTGATCACACACTGTGCAGTGATATTATGAAGGAATCGCGCGATGAGCGCCAGCCAGATTTTCTGTGTTGACTCACATACTGACGCTTGAGGTTAACACAATAGGCATGCTATATCAGACAGACATGGTGCACTGTGACAAAAAATAGTCATTCTATGTTGGCTTTTACCTTTCTCCATCAGTGAGCAGAGCATGTTCAGTCATATCATGATTGAATCACGCGATGAGCGCCAGCCGGATTTGTTGTGCTCAGGCACGAACCAA
>JAAEMK010000285.1 GCA_024225635.1 Desulfobacteraceae bacterium
CTTGAGGGAAAGTGAACCAGCTTGACTGGGCAGATTTCTGACTGATGGCAAATGCGCTGTTGACACTGATGGCGAAATCTGACTTTGTAACTCCCAGGTTACTCTGCTGTGGAATTACAGAGATGAAAGATGAAATGCCAGTTTTATGATATCCCTGTGACATGCCTCGTTTCAGAATCATTGCTAGCACGTGAACTTGATCAATATGATCCTCTTCCCAACCATACAAAGTGGAAGTTCTCCAAGAATGCCTGTACACTATACCATCAGTAACAGCAGTAGCATCCAAGTTCGATTCTTGCAACATTGGTCTCGTTGTGAACCCTTTAAGGATAATAGCACATCCATTGTTATTAGGCGGGAATAGCCACATCGAGGCACTGTACTCTGCGTCAGCTTTGGCAATCATGTTGCATATGTTTTTCACAGTTGTTACTTTGAAAGTGTTTGTCAGGTGGAAAGGCACAATGACTTCGTGTTCAGCAAAGTGATACACAACACGGCCTGCTGTCTGAATTGCACCATCTAACACTACTGGATGGTAGGTCCACATCGTGGTGTCTTCAGA
>JAAEMK010000286.1 GCA_024225635.1 Desulfobacteraceae bacterium
TAATTAATCAAAGGTAAACCCCCGGCTTTGCCGGGGAGACTCCCAAAGTTTGACATTTGCGGGAATATAAGAAAGTCTCCCAAACTGTGAACCGCTCAAAGATCACAGAAAAGGAGACTTTCAATGAACAACAATAGAAAATTAAACCATACGACCTATGATTGCAAGTACCATATAGTTTGGATTACAAAATATCGGAAAAAAGCAATATACGGCCAGCTGAGAAAATATCTCGGTGAAGTTTTTAGAGATTTGGCATTACAAAGGGAATCAGAGGTTCTTGAAGGGCATCTGATGGGAGATCACGTTCATATGCTGATAGCAATACCACCGAAGTATTCAGTAGCTCAAGTTGTCGGTTACATTAAGGGGAAAAGTGCTATTCACATAGCCCGGACTTATGCCGGAAAGCAACGCAATTTTGTGGGGCAAAATTTCTGGGCCAGAGGTTATTATGTTTCAACCGTTGGTAGAGATGAAGAGACTGTAAGAAAATACATCCAAAAACAGGAAGCCGCAGATAAAAGGATGGAACAATTGGATTTATTTTAGCCACCTTTAGGTGGCTCATGCTTTTATGACCGCTTTGAGCGGTTTCCAATACAAGCCTCCGGCTTTGCCGGAGGTCGTTGACTGATGATGGAGAGACACCAATATGTTTATCAAGATGCAACAGCTTAAAAAACTCAGAGATCATCTCGGCACCGACACCGCTCCGGATTCCAAAATGAAAAATGGTTCCGTAAACAAGCAACTTTAACCACGCCTCTCCTGCAACGGTCTCCCAAAAATATGATTCAGGGTGACGATCCCTCTTTTTAAGGGCAGTAACAATTCGATGTACGCTACTTTTTGATATTTCGACAAGGTCGGCAATTTTTCTTACAGAAGTTTTAACCGGGCTGCAACCAAAAAAAGGAACAATTTTCTGACTTCGTAATCTCAATGAAATATTACCATCCCACAATTAATTATCATTTAATATCTGGGAAAACGTTATTCAATAGATGGTATCAGATGTCCAGTTTATTTTTCGGAAAAAAAGCATCAAAATTGTCCCGGCTTAAGTCGGTAGCCGCCCTATCAAAAAAGCAGGTATATCATTATGAAAATGTTTTGAAGCCCTTACTTGAAAACGTACCATGCGAAGGACCAGTTGGCATGATCGATGATGAAGAAGGAAATTGGGTTAGCTCATGTGTCCATGGTGGTGTAATTGATGACGAATCATTATTTCTATGCTATTCCGAGGAGAATTTTATATGCCAAAATTGTCGTCATGATGTCGGAAAAATGGTTTAGTTACACTTTTTCCTGAAAGATAACCCGTCGTCGAACCTGACCGGGATAACCAGCCCTGTTTTCCAGAAAGGCTGTGCAGGTTCCAGGCTCTTTGTCCGGCAGCTTGGTTTAAACGTTATCGCGCCGAGGAAAGCTCGGCGTATCTTGCAGGGTGAAAGTCCCTGTCGGGATGGAAATTAGTAATGATTTCTTGTAAGGGTTAGCCACCCACCCGTATCGAGCCTTGGACCCATGGCGGAGTTGTATAAATGAATGCAGCGAACAAGATGGGTTAAGCGTAGGCAGAGCATTTTGTAGGCCGTAGGGGTGGTCGCGCACCCTGAAGTGCTGGTACAGCTTCGAAATTACAATTGCGGATGCCGAGGGTTTTAACGTACACCGAAGGCAACACAGAAGCATTCGATATTGGCGAGAATGTGGAGGTCCGCCGGAGTCATCAGGCCGTGGCATGCAAGAAGAGATGCGCCGTAGAACTCGGGAAGCCCCAAAGGTTCCAGGAAATTTGCTCCTGGATGAATAGAGTTAAAGGAACTATGCAACCTAATTCATCAGAAATAGAGGAACAAAAACCTTGGTGGGAGACATGCTGGTCCGCTGGCGTGCCTCCAGAAGCCGATGGGGTGTCTTATCAGGCATACTACTCAGAGGTGTGGAAAGCGCACTACACGGGGAAGGACCTGACGGAAGTACGTAGCCCGCAAAGGAAACTCGTACCGGACAAAGTAGGGCTGGAACAATACGAGCAAACCTCACTACGGGGAATAGCAATTAAGGCAAAAGCAAATGGAAAACATCGTTTTCAAGATCTTTATCGAAATCTGAATGCCCCATTTCTACATACCTGTTGGAAGGACTTGAATAAGAAAGCTGCCAGTGGTGTAGATAAAGTTACGGCACAGGTCTACGAGGAAAATCTTGAGGCCAACATTCAAGGATTGGTAGAATGGCTGAAAACGAACCGTTATCGTGCCAAACTGGTACGACGATGTTACATCCCCAAGGAAAATGGCAAAGAAAGACCATTGGGCATCCCGGCTCTTGAAGACAGGTTGGTGCAGTTGGCTTGTGCCAAGCTGCTGACAGCCATATTTGAGGCCGATTTTCTTGAAAATAGCTATGGATATAGACCCAACCGGAGTGCAAAAGATGCGGTCAATGATCTGCGCTTTAACCTTCAGTTCGGGAAGTTTGGGTACATTGTTGAAGCCGATATTAAAGGCTTTTTCGATCATATGAACCATGAGTGGCTATTACGGATGCTTAAGGAAAGAATCGATGATGCGGCGTTTTTAAACTTAATCCGCAAATGGCTGAAGGCAGGCATCCTGGATACGGATGGTATGGTTATTCATCCAGAATCAGGAACACCGCAAGGTGGTATTGTATCGCCCGTGTTAGCCAATGTTTATCTGCATTTCGCGCTTGATTTATGGTTCGAAAAGGTTGTCAAGGCGCACTGTCAAGGTGATGTTATGATAATGAGATACGCAGACGACTTTGCCTGTGCATTTCAATACCGTAAAGATGCCATAAAGTTTTTCAAGGTACTGCCTAAAAGACTTGCTAAGTTTGACCTTTCGGTAGCGCCTGAGAAAACAGGGATGATGAGATTTAGCCGATTTCATCCGAGCAGACGCAGACGGATTATCTTTTTGGGTTTTGAGACTTACTGGACCAAGGACCAAAAAGGAATGCCAAGAGTTATGCAGCGCACCGCACGCAAAAAGTTACAAGGTGCCTGTAGACGCATCAAGGATTGGATAAAGGAAAATCGTCATTTAAAGGGAATAAAATTCATAACGGCCCTAAACAGACGGCTACACGGACATTATAACTATTACAGTGTGGTTGGGAACTTAAGGTCTTTATGGGTTTTCTATGGTTGGGCGGTTAAATGTGCTTTTAAGTGGCTAAACCGACGAGGTGGAAAGCGTAAGAGCTTTACCTGGACGGCATTCAGTAGAGCCATAGAACGCCTCGGGCTTGCAAGACCCAAACTCCCGTTAGCAACCAAACGGCATCGGGTATTTTCTTAATGCTAATGCTTTACGCGAAGGCGAGTATAACCGAAGAACCGGATGCGGGAAAACCGCACGTCCGGGACTGTGCGGGGGGCGCTGGGTAACCGGCGTTCCTACCGCGAGAAATATTGACTTTGACAGTAAAAGAGTGGTGGTTCAGGTTAATCGAAAATCATAAAAGAAAAAAAATAATAATTATTGATATGGAGGAAGAGATGAAAATAGTTGTGACTGTATTCTCATTAAACCCTTTTATTAGCAACAAATGTAAATACACTTTCAGCAAGCGAAGTGGCTGGTAGCGTAGAAGCTGGTCTTGAATCCTTGGCGACGGAAATAGTTAACAAATCGTTGGCAGCAGACAAAACGACGATAGCAGTATTACCTTTCCCCCATGCAGATGGCCGTTGCAGTGTACTCAGCACATACATTGTAGATGAACTAATCCTCCACCTGTTTAATGTCCCAAAATCAGCGCTAAAAATAATCGAACGTTCGCAGTTGGAAGCGCTGCTTTCTGAAATCAAGTTGGGCGCCGGAGGCCTTCTTAATCCCAAGACAACCAAACAATTGGGTGATATCAGCGGGGTACAGGCACTTACTATAGGAACCATAACGGTTATCGGAGATCGTATTCGAATCAATGCTCGGTTGGTGGAAACAGATACTGCTCGTACTGTCTCAGCCGCTGCGATCTCGATACCTAAAACCCAGGCAGTAAAAGAACTACTTGAACAAGTTATGGAAAGCGGTCCCTTGTGCGGGGGCACCACGGCGATGGGTGCAGGCCCGGAATTCAACGCGCCAACTACTTCCGGAATGGTCATCCCCTCTGTTAACACCAATAAAAAAGGGTCTTTCTATGCTGAAGGACTCAGATTTTTTGTACAAAATATTTCGCGTGCACAAAATTCAAAGTCCGTAAATCTTGTTTTAGGAGTAATCAACGAGACAAAAGCATCTCTTCCTGTCATCTTTGTCACACCTATACCCTCAATAGTCGATAACAAAGGAAATATAATGCATGTGAATAACGTGACAGGCATTCAAGGCTGTCATTATAATAGCGGGGATTGGAATATGGACCCAGCTCGATGGGAATTTAATCTCTTTTTCGAGCCGGGCTCAAATTATTTTAGATGAAAAACAAAAAAAATATAAAAATATTTCAGTAAGCATACCGAATATTCCCATTAAATAAAAATCATTCCCGATTACGGCTAATAACATTAAGGATGTACTGAAGGATATGCCATAGGCTGATTGAGATATAGAAATGTCATTCTATCAATTATTCTCTAAGCTGCGTATTCCGTCCAGGTGGCCGAGTGGATCGATGCCGGCTTTTGCCTCCCCTCAGCTACGTTCATAAAACCTTGTGACAAACATTCTACCAGAATCGCTGGTGCGCAAGTGGTCTATCTCAACAGCGGTCGCACTGTGCGGTGGTCGAGGAGTCGCTCGAGGAAGCGCCCGGCCACCTCTTCGAGCGACATCTCACTTGCGGATCGTTCGGGGCCAACGAGATCGAGCAGGATCGTGCCCCGTGGTGCGACCATCACTTGGTGGTAGACCACAAACCGGCCTGACGCTTGGAGTCGTCCGACTTCCTTTGAGACAGTGCGCACGGGCCCGTAGTCATCCGCCTCTTGCTGATCGAGCACAGTGGCAGTCAACGCGCAGGGGGTGTCGTCCAGTTCCACTTCGAAATGCAATGCGTCGCCAGAGACTTGCTGACGATCGAAATGGGTTTTGAGTTCATCGACAGTCAGAGGCTCAGTGTCGATCTCGAGTTCCTTCAATCGGCGTTCGATCGTGTCGATCACCTCACGGGCAAATAACTTCATGGATTAAAGCCCTCCTTAAGGTGCGGGTGGGGGAGGCGCGAAGCCCGTTGAGACAATGTAAGTCCATCGGCCGCAACCCACCGAATCGCGTCTGTTAGAGTCAATGAGCGAAGACGAGATCGCACCACCCCACTTGAACGGATTAAAGTAGTCACTGCCCGAAAAGTCCATCTCTACATTTAGATGGATGTCGGCAATTATCGAGCATTCATAGCGATTGAGCTGGTTCGCCGCCGTCGCGCCAGTGGTTGCCGACCCTGTCGCACCCTGTGTCTCACTCTGGCCCGTGGTTGTGGACGCTGATCCGCCGAGTTTTCCACCAGCGGCTCCCTCGTGGCCGCCGGCGGAAACCTCGGCACTGCCACCGGCGGTGCTGCTACTGCTCGTGGAGGTGCCGCTCGTGCCGCTACCGCCTCCGGCACCGGTGACGCTCCCTGTGCCTGAACCGCCGGAACCTTGCACTGGCGCCGAGTTCTCCATGCGGATGTTAACTGTCCCCGTCCAGATCATGTTGATCCCCCGTTCGTCAACCCAGTTGATCGCAATCGAACGTGGCTGGAGATTGGCGGTCTCAAACGCATTGACGATCGTGCGCTCAACCGGGGTGCCGTTGAACCCTTCGAACCCTCGCCGCATGCCGCTGCCCATCTGGTTGAGTTTGGAAACCACCCTTGAACCATCGACGGTGTTGTTGGGCGCCGGGACCGGAACCGCGCCGGAGGGGATAGGTACGCCACGGCGCTGGATCATCCGCCGCGACAGCCCCTGGCCGGGCGAAGTCAAGGCAGAGCCGGGCGGCGCCATATCAAGCACATGCCCATGGCTGGGGTTAGCCAGACCTTTCACAGCATCACCAGACTCGGTGTGTTTCGATTGTGCTCCCGCCCCCCTTTGCTGCACGACATGAGTGAGTTCATGCGCGGTTAATTCTAAATCTGATGGTGATTTGCCAGGGCCATAATAAATATCCGACCCCACCGTAAAGGCCTGTGCGCTAAGCGCTTTGTTCATTTGTCTCGCTTTGTGTCCGGTGTGGATTCTAACGTCGGAGAAATCGGTGCCGAAGCGCGGTTCCATAAAGCTACGGGTGTGATCCGGCAGTGCGCTGCCATTGCCGATACTTTGATTTAGCTGTTGCTCGATGTCATCACCCACTTCTCCGGCTTCTCCAGATTTAGCTTCGCGTTGCGCCACGGATTCAGTGGGCGACTTCATCTGCACCGGCTTCTTGTCCTCTTGCCTTGGCATCGCTTGTGGCTGGTTCGCAGGCTGTGCCTGAGGAGTCGGCATGGTCACGATGCGCCTGGCGAACTGATCCGCTTCCTGTTCATACGCATCCCCCGGCTGACTTACATCGAGCTTCGCCTGAATCAAACGCTGCACGGCGCGGTTGCCAATGGTGCGCTGTAAATGGTGAATGTAATGGGAGGGGAGTTGCTGCCGATTTTGGGCGACTGCACCTTGCTTTCCGGCGGCCCTCGAAGTCTTTGATTTCGTCAATTCATGTTCCATGTTTCACCCCATCATGGTTGCTGGGTTATTGATAGCGTGGATTGCGGCTTAAATAATTCTCTGTGCCAGAGCATGGCGAGTTAATTGCGAAGTCTTTTCGAGCCGCGCACCGCAAGCGCCAAAGCGTGACATGAGCATGAGGGGATTGCCGAGACAATAGAGCGGAAATGCGTACCTTGAAGCGTGATCGTCACCGGGTCGCGGAATGCCGGCTTTAAGCCATTTGCGGAAGGCCGTTGCTATTTACGAGCCTGAATTAAATTTTTTTTGGGGGGGTACGTCTCCCCTGCGGCCTGCAGTGTTCCCTGTGTACGTTTTCCGACTATTGTAGGATAGGAAGTTGCTTTTTGTCAAGAAAAGTATAAACGATTATTAAACGCCCGAAATATGGCCCCGGCCAGATACGGCCACAGAAAATCCAATGGTGATAGATTATTTGTGAGCACAGGGAAGAAGATCAAAATATCCATATAGACTGAGAGTGATTGTTGAAAATATACGAACATTCGGAAATTGCAGGAGATTCAATGTAGTCGCATAATAATATTAATTGCCCCACTGGAAGCAGATGCGCAGCGGAGCGGAGCGGAGAAGGAAAGAGATATGAAGGCAGGATTTGATTTTGGATCAAAGAACATTTCATATGTTCTTTTAGATGGCGATGAACTGGTAGTAAAGGGGAGTGTGCCCCATAACGGTGATATCAGCGGTACCTATGACAGTATCCTCCGGCAGATTGAAAATGGGAGTGACGCCATAGAAAGTCTTGGGATTACGGGCGGCCTTGAACTGGACGGGATAAAGCCCCTTGATCCGGTGATTGCATCGGTTGAGGCCGGGCGTCTGATGAAAGTCCAATGCCGGAACATCCTTTCCATCGGGTGCGAGAGTTTCTACATGATCCGTCTGGACGAGGACTTCAACTATGTGGAGCATTTTGTCAATTCCGACTGTGCCTCGGGGACCGGAAGCTTCATTGACCAGCAGGCGGAGCGGCTGGGATTTACAACTGAAACCCTGGCGGAAAAGGCTTTTGCGTTCGACGGAACAACGCCCTCCATTGCCACCCGGTGTGCTGTTTTTGCCAAGTCCGATATTATCCATGCCCAGGCCCAGGGATTCTCAAAAGAGGCGATCTCGTCGGGCCTGTGCGAAGGGGTGGCCCGCAGTGTTCTTGGCAATACGGTAAAGGGCCGGGAGCTGTCCGGAAGCGTGCTCTTTATCGGGGGCATGAGCCGGAACCGGAAAATCGTGGCTGAGATCAGCCGGACCCTTGGCCTGGAGGTTGTGCTGCACGAAGACGGGCTTTACTTTAATGCCATTGGTGCTGCCGCCCTTGGAGAATTGCCCTGGGAGAAAAGCCGGGGGCTTGCCACCATTATCCGGAAAAAAAGAGAGGTACGGCAGGCCCTTGAAATAAATCTTGCCCATTATCCTGATTTCAGTGAAGACCGGTGTTATGAGGCCGACGGAATTGAAATCACCCTGTACGCCCCCCCCGAAGCAACTGCCTGTGATGTCTATATCGGGATTGATGTGGGCTCGACCAGTACCAAGGCGGTTGTGACGGATACGGCGGGGACGATTCTTGCCGGTCTTTACGGGCGGACCAAGGGAGATCCGGTCCAGGCAGTGACAGGGCTTCTGGCCCAGGTCAGGGAGATCTTTTCAGGAACGGTACTTGAAATCAAAGGTGTTGCCACCACGGGATCGGGCAGGGAACTGATCAAGGAGATCGTGGGGGCGGATATGGCCATCAATGAGATCACGGCCCATGCCCAGGGCGCAACATTCCTTGACCCCCGGGTGGATACCATCATCGAAATAGGCGGTCAGGATTCGAAATTCACCCTTCTTAAAAACGGGGTGGTGACCAATGCAGTAATGAACTATGTCTGTGCTGCGGGAACCGGTTCCTTCATTGAAGAGCAGGCCAGGCGTCTTGATATGAGCCTGGATGAAATATCCCAAATGGTTGCGGGAGAAACCGCCCCGTTTACATCGGACCGGTGTACCGTATACATGGAGCGGGATCTCAACATATTTCTCTCGGAAGGGTGGCGCAGGGAACAGATCATTGCCGCGGTGCTCTACAGCGTCAGGGACAATTACCTGTCCAAGGTGGTGGGAAAAAGTGTTCCGGGCAGCAAAATTTACTTCCAGGGAGCCACGGCAAGGAACAAGGCCCTGGTTGCCGTGTTTGAAAATGAGCTGAATCAGCCGGTCTTTGTTTCAAAGTACTGCCATCTGACCGGAGCCCTGGGATGCGCCGTTGCGCTGATGGAGGCGAATTATCAGGAATCCGGTTTTACAGGAATAGATTTCTCCTGTGAGGTGTCTTCCGAGATCTGCACCATCTGCGCCAACCAGTGTGATCTCAGGATTTACACCGTGGGAGATAAAACAACGGCCTGGGGATTGAAGTGCGGCAGGGATTACCATGACAAAAAGGCGGGAAAACAGGATAAGGGGTCAAAGTTTGAGAAAAAATTTGCAGACCTGTTTGACATCCCCGGGGTAAGGAGGGAAGGGGCCGCCGTCATCGGTATTCCGGAAGCCCTGTTTATGAAAGAGTATACCTCTTTGTTCAAGGATTTTTTCCAGCAATTGGGCCTGAATGTGGTGGTTGAAAAAAGTACGGCGAAAAAACTCACCAAGGGGATGAACATGCTTAATGCGGATTTTTGCGCGCCCATGGCCCTGGCCCACGGCCTGGTGGAATCCCTGTCCCGGAAAGGCGTCGATTATATCTTCCTGCCGACCTTGATCAATGAGCAGGGGTATGTGAACCGGCTTGACCGGGAAGAGCTGTTCCGGGAAAAAGCCACGGACAGTTACTTTTGCTATTACTCGTCCTATGCCGCAACCATCATAGACAATCTGGCCGGTCAGGAATTTGGAGACAAACTGCTGATGCCCAAGATCCGGTTCAACAACACCCCGGTGGAAAAGGTTGCCGAACGGCTGGCGGATGATTTGAAAAATGTGCTGGACATCGCGCCTGAAAAAATAAAAGACGCCTTTATCCTTGCCCGAAAGGCCTTTACGGAGAAAAAACGTCTCTGGGTAAAAGAGGGGGAGACCCTTCTGAAAGGCCGGGGGGAGAAAATCAAACTTTTGCTTCTCGGACGGCCCTATGCCCTGTTTGACAAGCGGGTAAACCTGGGGATTCCCGCAAGGCTTGAACAGATGGGGTTTGACCTGATCAACCAGACCATGCTTGATCTCGATGCGGTATCCGGGGAAGAGAGCCCCGATCACCTGGACAATATGCACTGGTATTTCGGCCAGCAGATTTTACTCGCCGCCGAAGCCGTCAGGAAAAACCCCGATATCTACCCGGTGTTTCTCACCTGCTTCAGGTGCAGTCCGGACGCTTACCTGATCAACTATTTCAGGGATTTCATGGAGAAAATCGACAAGCCCTACCTCATCCTCCAGCTGGATGAACACAGCTCTGATGTGGGCTATATGACAAGGATCGAGGCGGCGGTGGATACCTTTATCAATGATTTCCATACCCGGAAAACCCAAACCGCCCCGGTTCCCGTCAACCGCCGCAACTATGCGCCGGACATCCTGCAGCCGGGGGATACCGTTCTGATTCCCATGACGGACAGAAAACTCAACAATCTCCAGAAAGCCCTGTTCGAAGTATCGGGATTCGATGCCCATGTGGCTTCCCTGGACCGGGAAATGCTGAACCAGGGGTACCGCTATGCCACCGGCGGTGAATGCCTGCCCAATGTGGCCATTGCAGGGTCCCTTATCGCCACCCTTGAAAAAGAAAGGATCGATCCTGAAAAGGCGGTGCTCTATCTGCCCAACCTCTGCCTGTCCTGCAACCTTAACCAGTATGCCAACCTGGTCAAGCTGGCATGTGAAAAAGCCGGCATGGGCCATGTCCGGGTGATGAATTACAACGGGCTTAACCCCCTCCCGGGTCTCCCGGCGCGATCCAATGCCCTGCTTATTTCCGTGACCATTTTAAGCTCCATTCTCAATAAGCTCAGATACCGGTTCCAGCCCTATGAAACAGAGCCGGGCGCAACCCGGAAAGCCGTGGACAAGGCTGAGGAGATCATCCGGTGCCATGTGCTCAACAAAAAATCCCTTCTTAATGCGGCCAAACAAATCCGGGAACTCTTTGACACCTTCCCACTTCCCGAAAAGAGAAAACCAAGGATCGGCATTCTCGGGGATCTGTACGCCAAGTACAATGATGTGCTGAATGATGCCATTTGTGACTATGCTGAAGACCTGGGCGGAGAAATCCTGATTCCCTCATACAATGAACTGCTTCTCCACACCATGCATGCGGATGTGGTTGAACACAATGCCGATCCAAGGCTTCTGAACACCATGGCCGGATACGAGCACGAGTTCGAACGGATTTTCCAGGGTCTCCTGGATGATGTGTTCGAGCCTTCCCTCGAAGACTGCCGGGTGCTTATGGAAGAGTTCGGCCTCGACAACTTTATTGCCGGGGAAACCGCTGTCAGCCTCGGCCGGACGCTCTACTATATCAAACACAACCTGGTGGACGCGGTGATCCATGTGAACCCGGTTTTATGCTGTCCCGGGGTTATCTCGTCATCCATTTTCCGGAAGATCCAGGAGCGGTTCAACATACCGGTTATCGATCTGTTCTACGACGGCACAAACAAACCCAACAGGATGATCGATCCCCATATGTTTTACCTGACAAGGCGGTCCTATTTTCCAAATTCCAGGGAGCGCTTGTGAAATTTTTCGAGTTTTTTCTGGACAAGGCCGAATACGGTGTTTTCAGGGTAATTGAATTTTGAATCCGCCTTTCCAGCGGAGAGGTCCATGAGCACCTCTATGCCCTGTTCAATGGCGGCAACGGCGTAAATATGGAATTTGCCTTTTTCAACGGCCTGGATCACATCCTGCCTGAGCATGAGATTTTTTACATTGGCTGTGGGGATCATCACACCCTGGTCCCCGGTCAGCCCTTTTTTAAGGCAAACGTCATAAAACCCTTCTATCTTTTCGTTGACGCCGCCAATGGCCTGGATCTGTCCCTTTTGGTTCACCGATCCCGTCACCGCGATTCCCTGTTGGATCGGGACGCCGGAAAGGCTTGACAGCACGGCATAGAGTTCGGTTGAAGAGGCGCTGTCTCCATCTATGCCCTCATAACTCTGTTCAAAGGTGATGCTGATGCTGACGCTCAGGGGATAATTCTGGGCAAACATGCGCCCCAGATATCCCGAAACGATCATCACGCCTTTGTCATGGGTCTGTCCCGACATGTCGGCCTCATGCTCCACATTGATGATGCCCGGCTCGCCCATATAGGATTCCGCAGTGAGTCTTGTGGGCCTTCCAAAGGCGATATCCCCCATGCTGTAAACGGCCAGGGCATTGATCTGGCCGGTCATGCGCCCCTGGACATCCATGAGGATGGAGTGGTCGTCAAACTCCTGCTGCACCTTTTCCTCGTATAGATTGTGGCGGAACCTTTGCTCGTTGACCGCTTTGATGACATGTGACCGGGACACCCTTCCCGCATTGCCTTTTCCGGCCCAATAATCCGCTTCCTTAATAATGCCTGTGATTTTTCCAAACCTCAGGGTCAGCTTTTCTTTGTCTTCAGCCAGGCGGCTGCCGTATTCTATGATGCCCGCTACCCCGCAGGGGGTAAAGGGCAGCAGGTTTTCATCCCTGCATATCCTTGCAATGAAACCGGCATATTTGAGTTCATTCTCCCTTGTCAGGTCCGCCTCATAGTCAAAATCGGCCCGGACTTTGAATATCTTATTGAATTTCTCGTCAGTCCTCTGCAGTATCCTGAAGGGTTCATAGCTGCCCAAAAGAATAACTTTCACATCCACCGGGATGGGAAGGGGTTTCAAAAGGGTGGTGCCCATTCCCGACTGGTCCGGAAGGTCTTCGATATTCAGGGTCCTGTTCTGCAGGGTGTTCTTTAATGTTTCCCAGACATAGGGATTCTTCAGCAGGGGTTCTATCTCAAGGATGAGATATCCGTTGTTGGCCTTTAAGATCGATCCGGCCCGGACCTTGGAAAAGTCGGTGGGCGAGGCTCCCCCGGCCGAATTCGTTTCAATCTTTCCAAAAAGGTTCTGAAAGCCGGGGCTGGTTTCAAAGATGACCGGAGCTCCGGTCTCGTTTTTCCGGTCGCAAAGCACATTGACCTGGTAGTGTTGCATCAGGGAATCGGTCATCACCGGAAGTTCCTGTTCCGGCTGGGAGTTCCCGGACTCCAAAAACAATGCCATATTTTCCACGATATCCGTTTGTACGGCTTTCAGGTGTTTTTCAATACCAGGGTTGTGGGCAAAGGTATCCCCCATGGTTTTGATCTGTCCGGATATGATCGTGCGGGTCTTTGTTGAAACTATTTTTTTTGATTCTCTCACCATTTCCTGTTCCAGCTTTCCCATGTCCCGGAGAGCCGAGTTCAGTTTTTCCATGGCCTGGTCCAGGTTTTCCTGAATCCCTGTCTTTGTTTTTTCATCATAGGCCTGATAGGTTTCAGGCGAAATCGCTTGTCCATTGCTGAGCGGGATGGTCTGGTATCCGTCTTCTATCTCAATGATGCCCACCCCGAGGTTCTTGGCCTGAATTTCAACAGCTTTAAAGATCGAATTTTGTTTGTCCGTATATTTTCGTTCAATCTGTGTGATTTTATCCTGGAACTTATCCGACTCAAGGGATCGGGGAATTTTGACCTTCAGGGTTTCGATGAACCTTGCCATGCGCCGGGCGAACAAAGCCGCCGTCCCGGATTTCATCTCCAGGGCAACCGGGCAGTATTCATCATCAAAATTATAAACCAGGCACAAATCGGGAGGAGTGTCGAACTGCCTGGCATGCCGGCTGAGGATCTCCTTGACAATGGTCGATTTTCCGGTCCCCTCGTGCCCGGTGACAAATATATTGTATCCGGGAGTGGTCATGTTCAGTCCGAATTCAATGGCCCCCTCCGCCCTTTTCTGACCGATGACCCTGTCAAGGGGGGCCAGCTCCTCTGTGGTTTTAATCGAAAAAAGGGAGGTGTCACACTTTCTTGTCAGGTCTTTTGCCGGTACCAGAAATTGTTTCGTCATGGCTCTCTCCTCTGTGGGCTTTCGAACCGGAATGGGCTTTGGACTGTTTTTTTAATAGTGGCAACTGAAAGTTGTAAAATGCTTCTATTCTTTTTCGTCAAGATACAGTATATCAGACAGATCGCTAGGGCAGGTGATTTTTTTTTGTGGGATCGGGGAGATCGGGGGACACCTTACTTAAATCCAACAATGAAAATGTACCGGTCGAGCCGGTGATTTTGAATGTCAGCACCCGGAAATTTAATTCAGAACAAGAAAACAACCAGGAGATTAAGATGGCAAAGTGTCCTATATGCAATTCAAGAAAGGGGAAGAGAAAATGCTTAATTGCAGATGGTATGATTTGTAGTTTGTGCTGTGGAAATACAAGAACAGCGGTGGAATGTTCAGGATGTACGTTCTATCAGAAACCAAAGAGGAAATATAATGAAGTTCCTGCTTATTCTGTTTCTGAGATGAATGGCAATATGGAGCTTGAGTCTTACGGAAACTCAATAGAAGGCGCTTTATGCGCATATGACATAAAATGCGGGGAAAAATTAAACGACAATGATGCCATTAGAATCATTGAGTTGCTTATTGACCAATACCATTTTCAAGACCGGCAAATGGACCAGGAGCATCAGCTAATTGTGAATGGGGTTCATTACGTCGAAAAATCAATAAGAGAAGATTTGAAAGATGTTGGAAATGAAAAAATTGTAAAAATCTTGGGAGTAATCCGGTTTGTTGCCAGACGAAGAACAAAAATAGGAAGAGAATATATGACGCTAATTCATCAATTCGTGGGGTCGCGAATTGGTTCCGGTATTCGCGTTTTACGCAATGAATAGTGCTGGCAATCACACGCACCCTGGCTGCAAAAAACGCCGATGATGTTATACTGAACCATATGTGCCGGACGATTTTCCTCCACCTGATTTTCCGGAATCACGAGAAGAATATATCGAAAGGATTCGCAACACTTCAATGAAGCTATGCCGGCTTCGTCATTTTTCTGAGGATAGATGGAGTGTTGCCTATTATTCTTATGGCAAAATGAAATATGATCCATGTGTGTTTGAGAACGGTTCATTCGAAGGGACACCTGAAGAAGGCTTTGATGTCGGAGCCATATATTTAGAAGATAGTTATAGATAAGGGCACATGGACTGATTCCTTGATGGAAGAAACTTAATGTGATATTCAATCTGCTTAAATTACTTTGTTGTAGAATACAATAGAAGCATAGGAAGAATATGATTTCAAGACCAGGTAAACCTTTGACACCAGAGATAAAACA
>JAAEMK010000287.1 GCA_024225635.1 Desulfobacteraceae bacterium
AGCTTTACTCTCAGAGGTAATGGCAATTTTAACGTGGAAATTAAACAAGTAACACCACCGTGAGCTGGCTGAATTAGCCTACTCGCGGAGTAGTCACACTATCTAAGGTTGGTCGTCAGCGGGACGTTTGTTCCCATGGAACACTCGTGACCTCGGTGGAGTAGGGTCGAGTTTCGACAGAGCCTGGTATTTGGCTTCCAGTCGTTTCTCCTCCCTTGCATGTCGGAGCATTTCATGTTCCATAGCTTCTTGCTCTGGCGTCGTCCATTTAGAGTAACGAGATGTGCCCGGAAACTGCGGCATTTGCTGGTATCCGGCGTGTTGGGCGGGTGGATACCCGGAAACTGAACCTTGTGTGGGTCCTTTATACATTGGTAATTCCTGCGGCAGGGGAACAATATCACCTTTTGCCGGAGGAGGGGGAACATACGGAGTAACCGTAGACCGGTACTGCGCTTGCTCAAACACCGTCATACGGGATGAGCTAGCAGCACTTGACGGAGTCGGCGATTGCTTTTCCGTTGTGTCTATCCGACGAGAGTTGGGCATATTTCCCGGCTCAGGGTTCTGTTTCGGATATTTCCGAATGTGGTCGGTTAAAGCCTTTTGGTAGTCAGCCGTCACTTCCCTTTGATGGACCATGTCTTCATTACTGAAG
>JAAEMK010000288.1 GCA_024225635.1 Desulfobacteraceae bacterium
CTTTTTCCCTTCCACCAGAAAGTCATATAGTTTGCTGGCTTGCGCTTCAACCTCTTCATCGCTTGGCCTTGCCAAGCGGTGTCTGCCCAGGCTGTAATTGAATCGCAAAACATACCGAATAAAACCGGCTTTAATCGAAGCGGGGATAGTCATTGATGTTTTCCTGTTTTGGTTGCGAATACAGCTTATCCGGAGAATACCATTTTATCTTGACCATGAGCATCCCGGTTGGTCGGACAATCGACCCCCTAGTGATCGTCAAGGATTGAATCTGGCTATCATCGTCCATAACGCCCGCGTGGGTTAATGCATCAAGCGGTGCTTTCAGCAGATTATCCAAATCCCTTTTACGTTTGCAGGGAGCGCAAGCCACCAGTTCAATAGCGATATTGGCGTCACCAGGGCGGCCACTCATGACGAACGGGGATTGTTCCAGAATTGCCGCCTCTACTTTGTGCTTGTACGCCTTGCCTTTTTTGCTGGTAACGGTCTTGTCGCCGACGCGCCGCCAGTAGGTGTTGACTGTTGGCGGGAATGGTAGCTCGAACTCTATTACGTTGATCACAATGCATCCCCCAGCAGCGTAGTAATTGAGCCAGCGATTGCCCTGGCCAGCGCGGGCGGCATTCCAAATTCACCCGGGGGGATTGATGGGTTCAGTTGATAAGGCGAGCAAGGCGAGATTTTAATATGCCCGTTCTTCAGCCTGGCCACCGTGTAAGAACTATAATCCGGCCCAGCATGAGTGATCTGTGCGTCTATTTCTGATTCCATCGTTACCCCTCCCGTGGTTTGATGCTGAATAGTACATACATACTTAGTGACTGGCAAGCACTAATGCCAGGGCTTGGACAACATCGCAATTGATTTACGGGTCATCCCCATACACTCATCCAGCGGTTGTTCCATCCGGCCAGCGTATTTCGCTGCCTTTTTCGCGTGGGTTCGCATATATGCGGTCTCCTTACATGGCATACACGTTCGCCCATGCCTCCCCTCAAATTGCGTCAGCGGCAGCGCCTTGTCGCATCGACGGCAAAGCCTGACGCCTGGCTCGTCACCCGGCCCCCGGCAATCGTTACAGATCCGCGCCTTTGGTCTGTATTCATCAAGCCCTTTGTGTTCCCAGCAGCGTATACATTTCCTATCAACCATTTTTTGACCCTTCCCTTTCTTGATCGTGTTTTGATTACTACCTAAAACCTACCCTAGGTTTCAAGGTTTTGGCTAAAAAAACCTACCCTAGGTTTTGTAAACCCGCGTGATTACTGACCGAAAACCTACCCTAGGTTGTTTGCTTTTAAAACGTGGTGGGCTGTGCCACTGCCCTTACAGCCGCCATGATTCCTTGCTGCAAGTGTGTTTTTGCTATGGCCTGCCATCGCGCACCCTCTGCAATATAATCGGCCCCATGGCCTGAGTTGTATAAACCGTGGGTAAGATTGTTCATCAGTGCGCCAAGCTCTTCCCCCTTCGCTTTAATTTCATTCATAAGGTCAACTTCTTGTTGACTCAAATCCCGATAGCCTTTGATTTTCTCATGCTGGTTTTTCATGTTATTACTCCTGTGGATAACTCTAAATCCTATTTAACATAATGATGATTATGCGAAGTATCTGTACTGTCCTACAGTGGATAACCGAGTTGCCGATCTTTCAGCTTGTCCCTCCATCGTCTTGACTCGGTTTGCTTCTCAGAAGTGAAATTCTGTTCTGGTGGATTGTGATCACCTGGCGTCTTGTCTTTTACCGGATGTACTGCGTCCTCCCATCGTCTGCCGTTTAGCCAGGTTGCCGGATGCGGTATGTATTGCGGATCACTCCAATCCCCAGCGTTTGCGTGTGCTTCAAGATTGGCAACCATGGCAACGAACATCAGTTCTGTCGGGCTGAGTTTTTTCCACGCTTTGGCTGCCTCTCGCTTAGCGACCTTGCGTGGCCATAGTTTCCAGAAATCGGTAAATGATGCGGTTTTGACCGTATCTTTTAAGGTCTTTGTAGATTTATCTTGTAGATTAGGGTGCAGCTCCTGCACTACCGGTAGTGCAGCTCCTGCACCACCCCCGTGCAGCTCCTGCACCACCCCCCCATCTTTTGACGTTGGTGGTACTGTGATCGTATACAGGTTGGCAATGTTTTTTCCGTCATGCTGGCCGCCACTTTTACGACTCAACCAACCGCTATTTTCCAGCTCATCAAGGTGTGTAAATACACTGCGGCGGGCTATCGAACACTCGGCAGATATACGGGCTATCGACGGCCAGGCGCATTGGTTCCTGGCGTTCATGTAAGTCGACAAATAAGATGCTATTAATTTGGCATAGGGCGGGAGTTCCGCGCTAAATACCAGATTCAGCCAATTGAGATGTTGAATAGGGACGGTTCGTACTGGATATGACATTGCTAACTCCGTACAAGGTTATGATTTAACCGAGTCCGGATGACGAAATGGCAATGTTGTTGCTAGGTATGGGGCGAAAGCCCTATAATTGCCTGATCGAGCCGGATACTCGGTATTGCTGTTCGGTCAACAGTGTCACCTGTTGGCTGAGTTTTCCGATTTTATGACTGTGTTGGAAAATAAGCAAATTTTAGCCCTGGGGTTTTGCCTCAGGGCTTTTTTTTATCTCCATTGATTGTGGCGGGATTGATCGCCTATAATCGCGCTCGTCGGGCAGACACCCCGACATACTGGTGACGCCTGGCGTGAATACTCCCGCGCCTTGCAGATCCAGCTTTAGCCCTGGGGTTTTGCTCCGGGGCTTTTTTTTATCTCCAGAGTATGGCCTGAGTTCTGCGGGTCCAATGTTGCCGTAGTGCTGATTTCGTTATCATCCCCACGCACCCACACATGGGTACACCCCAGCAGCTCCAGTGCCATCAGCCAAACAATCACCCGGGGGATCATCAGATCAGCGCCAGGATCGCCGCCATTCGTTCGGGCAGGTTGGCTTCTGGTGACGGGTAGTGCGGAAAATCCCCAGCAACGCGCGTTATGGCCTCGTCCATGGCTTCAGCCTGATCGGGGTAGCCCATACGGTCTAGGTAGTGTGCGCTGGTCAATGCCTGGTTGTTCACCCCTTCAGCGATCAGGGCCGCCATCACTTCTTCTTCCGGTGTTGGGATATACGGCGGTATATCTTCAAGGCCATCGGGTA
>JAAEMK010000289.1 GCA_024225635.1 Desulfobacteraceae bacterium
ACGACAGCAGAATCGGAATACTATTTCGCCCTCGTCCCCGCAAGCATGCCCGACGGCAGACAAACACACCTATTAGAAGATAGACTAACAGAAATACACCACAATTTGGCCGTATTTCTGAAATTCACACTGCTGGAGCCCACGAAACGTGAAACACCGCGGACTCCAGAGCCCTACCGTTCGGAAGATGACGACGACGAAGAGGAGGTTATTGCTATGGACGTTGTCCCATCGCAAACTCCTCGACCGATTCAAGCCGCCGACAACGACAAAGAGACGACAAAAACGCAGTCTACTGCACCGCCACCACCTCAGGCGGCTGCAGCAGAACCTACACAGAGCACTAGTGGAGGTCCCCCAGGTGATACAGCCGCATCTGGTGGTGATGGGGGAGGTGAACCTCCGCGCCGTCCTCCGGCCAGTCATACACCGGAAGCGTTGTTAGACGAAGAGGAAGAGGAAGAAACACAACCTTCCGTCACCTCTGAATCACTGACCGAAACTAGTATGACACGAGTC
>JAAEMK010000290.1 GCA_024225635.1 Desulfobacteraceae bacterium
CGAGGAGACTGACTTCGCCTCATTCTTCGAGGTCGTCTTCTACTGCCAGGGCGAGCCGGGTCCGCCACATCAGCCGCACACCACCCAAGGGTCGAGGCCAAGAGGGTCCACGGGCGCACAGGCGAGAGGCGTTTGACGAACGCCAAAAGAAGGAGCGCGAGGCCCTTTTGAGGAAGGGCAGGGGCCGCGCCGACGAGGCCGCCAGGAAAAGGGAAGACGATGAAGGGATCAAGATCCTTCACAAGATGGCCGAGCGCGAGATGTCGCGTCGTTTTGACGAAAACGCCGCCAAACAGAGGGAAGACCAGCTGGTCCTGGACCAGTACTATCGAGACAAGGAAGAAGACGATCGTCGGGCGGTCGTCAGCAGCGGCGGCAGAGGAGAATGGTTCCCTCGACCTCTCTCTCCCCCGGGGGAAGAGGTTGGCGTTCCGCGCCCGAGGCCAATCATTGTCCTCACTCCAGAGAAGGAATTCGTGAAGAAGCGCAGTGGGCGTGGTCGGCAGGCGACACCAAAGAAGTCTCCTGCGTCGCCTCGAAAGGAGACGCTTCGTGGGCCAACGCGTTTCGGCTCGGCGTCGCCGGATCGGCCCGGCGGCTTCGACATGGCGATGATGACCCAGTCGACGTCGCGCAAGGTGGTGGTCGACAAGAGGGGGCTGCACACGCGCAAGAAGGTCTTGAGTGCGGCGAAGCAGGCCAAGTGGGACGCCAGGCGGCTCAAAGATCGGCGGCTGTGGCGGCAGGGCGCGGTTGGGACGGCAAGAGAACTCCCGGGTGCGGCGATGGTGGCTGCAGCCGTGGGTCAACCGGCCCACACCATCGCCGCCGGGCACGATTTGCCGGTCCCGCCGGTCACGACC
>JAAEMK010000291.1 GCA_024225635.1 Desulfobacteraceae bacterium
ACTGCTCTGCAGGTACAGTATGATTTCCATATAGTGCATCCAATTTCTCTTCTTATGGGTTTCGCCCTTAGTTGTCGTTTCGCGTGAATAGAACCCTTGTTGAGATTCGCGCCTCCATACGTATGTACGTACCACGGCCGCCACGCGCCCGCGCCTGAAACGAAGGATTACGGTAGACTTGCACACGAAAATGATAGGTAGGTAGGTACCGTAGGTATGTAGGTACCGTAGGTAGGTAGGTACCGTAGGTAGGTAAGAATTTACGCAATCCGCCGCCGCCGGCCAGCGGCCGAAATGTTCCCAAGGAAAATGTTCCCAAGGAAATGTTCCCAAGGGCGACGGGCGAAATGTTCCCAAGGAAAATTCAGCGGAACAAAATGTTCCGCGTAAGAATGCAAGCTACTACTTGTACCCATGCAGTTTTCGAACCCAAAGCGCCGTGTTGGCCGAAAAGGGTAATTTTGGAAGCCAAAATTTGCTGAAGAAGCCACTGTTGCTCGTTTACAGTCATGTTCCGCCGTTTCGGAGGCATTTTGATCCGAAATTCTCGCAATTCTCGCAATTTTCCATACTTCTCTCAAAATCTCATAGTTGTTGCTTTTCCTAAGTCATTCCTAAAATTGTTGTATTTTTTAGGAAAACTTTCCTAACTTGATAGTAGAGAATTTTTCCTATTCCTATTCCTAATTCCTATTCCTATTCCTAAATCCCATTCCTAGCTTGATAATAGAGGCCCCAG
>JAAEMK010000292.1 GCA_024225635.1 Desulfobacteraceae bacterium
ATATCATGGATCCTCTGTTCGTCGCCGCCTCCGCAGTTGAGTATGTGAACCGACAGCGCAAGGCGCACGAATCCATTGAACCTACACAAAAGCCAAAAAAATCTCAACAGGACATTGAATTGGAGACACTGAAAGAGTGGGCACTAAAGAATGGAACCGATGAACGCAACAAAATGGCCGCCCAGCGGAAGAAGTGGAACCAGAACAGAGCCGCCAGAATCCGTGCCGAAAGGGAAGCAACGTCTGCGCAAGTTTCACCCAAAGAGACAATGACCGACCGTGTAGTACTTCCAAAAGAGGTGGTAGACAGAGTGACCAAAGTCAAGGCCAAAGTGTTGCAAGAACTGAAGAATCAAGTCGACAGAGCCGGCAGTCATGTTGTGCAAAGTGTGCCAGTCATTCCAATCGAACTGTCACAGCCTGTCAAACCAGAGGCAACAGAACAAATCCCATCCGACCCGAAATCGACTGAGCAAATCCCACCTGACCCGAAACTTGAAGACGAGGAAGTGGATGAAGGAATCGGCATGTCCAGCGATGACGAATCGCAAGACCCTCTCAAGCAAGGTGCGGCCGACCGAGACAGCAAGGGCAAGGTAGTGCATAATGATACCGGTCTACCACTTGTGACAATCTACCTGTGTACTCACCACCCTGACTAGTTGCAGTTCCTCCCTGGAATGCAGTGTAGCACAGAGTGCCGGAAGGACGCCCACGTAGATGTCCAGACTGGTATCTGCGTTGGAATTGAAATTCAGCCATACTCGATTGGTGATTCGTTGTTGTGTCCTGTGTGTGATTTTCTGTTTTCGACGCATCATGGATACGCGATTCATCAGTTGAACCGTCGTCATGCCAATTTCTTGTCAATGTGAAATTTCAAAAATGTATTCCTTGTGTTCCACATCAAAAAAATAACGAACAATCACAACGGTGATCACTGACATCGGTGTATCGCCCACACTCTGTGCACAGGTATGGATCGTCGTCGGCGTCCTCACTCTCTTCCTCTAACCATGCTCGCCGCTTTTTGC
>JAAEMK010000293.1 GCA_024225635.1 Desulfobacteraceae bacterium
ATCACCGACCCCACGTCCCCCACGTCCAGCCACCCCCAGCCCACACCAGCCTCGACCCGCGGCTTACCGCTGGTCGAGTTGGGGGGGCCGCCGGTGGCCAGCTCAAGGGGGAGCGTGTCGCTGTCGCACGCCTCGCAGCCCCGCAACCGGGGCATCGCACCTCGCTAGTCATGGTCTCACACTGCTCACTCACGGGGGCCCTCACTAGGGAGGACCCACAACAAAATAGATCATTCTGAGCATCCCAGCTCAGCGTTAAGAACACACTCACACTTCTGGTTGACCATTTGACTCAGCGAGGCGTCCTTCATGCCCCGTTCGCTCACGAGCTGCCCCACTACATCCGTACGTTTGTCCTCACCAGGACCACCCTACACCCCTCCTGGGGTCGCTGGGGTCACGGACCCTAGGCGCGCCATAGCCAACCTCGTCAGGCGGCGACGCGCTGGGCCCAGACCTCACCAGCTCCACTGTCGTGTATAGTATGGTGTGTATGCAGGTTGCTTCCTTTGCATATGTTCCCCGTTCGGTCTCGGCCATAGATGAGCTCATATACAGTATACAGGTAACACAACCGACTCACCCCCAGCGAGGTCTCAGCTTCCACCCTGCGCTTCTTCCTCACTGGGCCTTCCTCGCGTGCTGGGGTCGTCTCCTCGCCCGTCAGCTGGGGGCCACTCGGTCTGTCTTCGAGGCTCTCTGGAGGTGGTTGCTGCCCGAGCGGCCGCTGTAGAGTGCCCGGTCTTGGAGGCAGAGGGGCCGTGCGCTTCGTGGAGACCACTCTTGTCTCCGCGGTGTCGAGGCTCGGCGGGAGGTCCACTGCCCCGTCCTCTGGCGGTCTCCCGAGCGCGGGGTTGCCGCCATCGGTCCGGAGCGGCCCAGTCAGAGTGGTGGGCGACGCGTCGCTGAGCTCGGGTACGTGATCGTCGTCGGACGCGGAGGATCCTTCCTCCGGGGTCCACGACGGAGGGCGGCGTCCGGTCCCCCTTCGTCCGCTGCCCATCCTGGCCCTTCGGGCGACTCTGGCCATCGCCGCCGTTTGCGGTTCTTTCACGGGCGTACTTGGCCGGCGTCGTTCCTCCCGAAGTAGTGGGGTCGCGGAGGACTCGTCGGACGAGGCTGGTGGGGTCGACACGGGGGAGTTGGCTCGGCTATATTTAGAGGCGCTTCCAATTTTAGGGGTCATACTCTCAGAATCCTGGGCGCGGCCGTGGCTGCCCAGCCGGCCCATCCCCTTTGAGCCGCTAAATGTGGCGGAACGGATAGCTCTGGAGCGCATAACCGCTGAGTTGGACGGGCGCTGGAGTGGAGTGGTCTCGGCCCTTCTTGGCGGCCGCACTGGGTCGGAATGTCCCTGGGCGCCGCTGCGCGGCGGCCTCTGGCCACCTGGTCGCGTAGTCGGCCCTTCGGCCCGGGGTCTGCAGTCGTCATGCCGCCCAGCTCGGCTGCCCTCTCGAGTGTGGTCGTTGGCCCGGGTCTCGGGTGC
>JAAEMK010000294.1 GCA_024225635.1 Desulfobacteraceae bacterium
GGTGAGTCAGTGTGATTTAGCAACTCTCTAGCGCACCACACCCTCCCTCCTCCAAACGTTGGTTGCTCATCTTGTTCTCTCGCGCACTCCAACTATTCTCCTCGTCGCGGCGCGGCGCGTTTCACGGATGCCTGGAACAAGGAGCGCCGCGCCGCGACGAGGAGAATAGTTGGAGTGCGCGAGAGAACAAGATGAGCAACCAACGTTTGGAGGAGGGAGGGTGTGGTGCGCTAGAGAGTTGCTAAATCACACTGACTCACCAGTGTTTTGGCATCTTGCAGTGACAGGACATCAATCACGAGCATAGACCCGTTCAGAAGCCTTGGGAAAAGCCAGAATTGAACTTCTCTATACGCTCCAACTCTGCTCCATCCCACACACTAGGCTCTCCACCTCTCCGAGATCTCTGCTCATTCTTGAAATTTTCAACATAAGTTCACTCTGTTTCCAGGAAAAGAAGAAAATGTTCCCCTGCCTGTTTTGCCCAAAGAAATACACGAGTGCTTTCAACCTGCGCAGGCACATGGCGCTAGGACACAAAGCAGCTCCTGAAAATGCAGCGAACACCGACGACGGAAAGCGAGCGGTCCTGCAAATCGTCAGCAAAGTCATCCTTGAAATGGACGAAATAGAGACAGAGGCAGACATGTCGCGCGATGAAAACTATGAAGCGCTGTTAATGCGTGTGAAGCAGAAAGTAGTCAATGCTCTCAACAGGGCCGACCTACTGAAGCAAAGCCACTTCATCAAGGAGATAGAAACGTCTGCTGAAAAGTTCGCAAAGGAAGGGTTGACACCATTCGAATGCCGCGAGATGGCGTGGAGCGAGCGGCGCTACTTACTCAAAAAGCTCCTAAAAGAAAATGCTGACGAGATCACGGCGTTGTTTGAGAGCAGTGAAGAAGAGGATGAGGAGGGGGATGATACTGACACAGAAGAGGAAGAGCAGTCGATGAGCGACGCTGAAGAGTCCATGAGTGATACAGAGCAGGAGTCGGAGGACGAAGAGCAGTCGATGAGCAACGCTGAAGAGTCCATGA
>JAAEMK010000295.1 GCA_024225635.1 Desulfobacteraceae bacterium
CCCTTCTTTACGCCATGGGCATCACCCAGCACACCACGGGCGTGGACAACGTCAAGTCCTGCTGCAACCTTGCCATGCTCTGCGGCAACCTGGGCGTGCCGGGGGGGCGGGGTCAATCCCCTCCGGGGCCAGAACAATGTCCAGGGCGCATGCGACATGGGCGGGCTTCCCAACGTGTTCACCGGCTATCAGCCCGTTACGGACCCCGAGGTCCGGGAGAAGTTTGCCAAGGCATGGAACTGCGGCGAGCTCTCCGACACCCCGGGCATGACCATCACCGACATGATCTCGGCCATTGACGATGGCAAAATCAAGGGCCTCTACGTCATCGGCGAGAATCCCAAGCTGAGCGACCCGGACAAGAATCACCTGGACCATGTCCTGAAAAAGCTGGATTTCCTGGTTGTGGAGGATATCTTCCTCACCGAGAGCGCCCAGGTCGCCGATGTTGTCTTTGCCTCGGCATCGATGGCCTCCAGTGGCCCTGCCTGTCCAAGGATCATTCCGGCACCCCCTACCTCCACAAGGATACTTTCACCAGGGGCAAGGGCAGGTTCCACGCCATCGAGTTCAAGGAGCCGGCCGAGGCCGCCTGTGACGAGTACCCCATGATGATGACCACGGGCAGGATGTTTGCCCATTTCCACACCGGCACCATGACACGGGTCTCAAACAGCCTCGACACCGAGCAGAAGACAGGATATGTGGATATCAATCCCGAGGATGCGGAAAAGCTCAACATAGCCTCCGGGGACATGGTCCTTCTGACCTCCCGGCGGGGAGAGATCGAGGCCCCGGCACGGATCACCGATTCCGTGCCCCCCAAGAACCTCTTCCTCCCCATCCATTTTGGCGAGAATCCCACCAATACGCTGACCAGCTCAACGGCGTTTGATCCCATCGCCAAGATCCCCGAGTTCAAGGTCGGTGCGGTCAAAATTGAGAAACTTATCGCCTGATCATCTCTTCAAAAAAAACGTCCCGGACCGCCTTTGTGCGGCCCGGGGCTTATCCTTTCCATTTTCCCAGTGCCGAAAATTCTGTTCAGAGGCTATAGCTTTAATGGTTTGTCAAGTATTCGACTGATTTATCAAGACAATTTAAGGCGTTTTCAATCGAAAAACTGCGACATCACCGCTGTAAGAACCAGCGGCAATATAACTCTGGTCCGCCAGTAAACGAATACTGGTGATAGGGCTTGAAGCGATATTGCGCTTCCATAGGCAGCTCCCATCGGAGGATTGCCAGACATGCACGTTGCCGCCATCATCGCCGAATGCGATCCATTGCCGCGATACATCCACGGAACGTACCGCAACTTTGAGCTTGACCCTGGCACGTAAAGCAAATGGATTGAACTGGTAGAGGTCAAACCCGGCGTCGGTCACAACGACGAACCATTTGCAGGTCGAAGCAACCTCAATGGTCAGCACCCGGCCCGGCATGTTCCATTGTCGCACCGGTTCCTGGGCCGGGACATGCCACAGGTAACCGTGGCCGTCCCTGTTGCCTGCTATCACGTATTTCCCATCGGTGCTGATCGTGGCGGCAGTGAGAGCCTGGGGGCCAAGCCAGCGGTTCGTTTTTCCGGTGGTGAGATCTCGCAATATTAAGGCGCCGTCATGGTAGCCCGCAGTCAGCACCGATGGCTGCATGCTCATGGACAGTGCGCTTTGTACCGCATGGACCGCTGGTTCTCCCAGCATTCCGGCGCCTTGCCGGTCATACACGTATCCACCATATGCAAGGTAACGTCCAGGCGCATCCGCTATGGCGTGTCCGGCGCCTTCGGGAAAATGATATTCAAAGGTTTTATCATGTAATTGGTAATCCCAAAGTTGCACCAAACCGTTTTGGTTTGCGATCATCAGCTCGCTGGGATCACCAAGAAAAACCGCATTTGCAAGCGCCCCCGAGACCCCATACAAGCGTGGCTGATCCGGCTGTGCCATCTCCCATAAACGCAGTATGTGATGCGTGTTTGCAGCTAACAGCCAATTGCCATCGGCGGAGAGATCAACCCGCGCAATAGATTCACCCTCGTAGCGCTGGAGCAATAGTTGCTGCCATTCCCGGAACTGCACCGATGATTTAGGCAGTCCTCGGTTACACCCCGCAACAAACACGCTAAGGAAAAAAAGAAAACAAATTCGATGGGCCAATGGCATTGCCGTCCTCCTATCTGGCCGATACGTATCCATAAAAATAGTCCAGGAACTCTGCAACGGTGACGTTTGGATTAATTCTATTCACGGAATAGTGCTCCGTTCCCCAGGTAAACACTTCAAATTCGATTTTTGGCATCCTTCATTTCCCGCTTTACACTTCATGCAAATTAAAATGATTTTTTGACGGGCAGGAGAATATTTTAAAAAATACTGTGAGCAGCACTCCATTCGTTGTACTTTAGAATTTGCGAAAAAAAAAGACTCCGGAGGGAATATGCTGCTCACAGATGAAAAGACTGTATCAGAATTTATTTTTACAGGAAAGAAGTTTATACGCCGTGAAGACTTAAC
>JAAEMK010000296.1 GCA_024225635.1 Desulfobacteraceae bacterium
AAGAGATGGTTCCAAGAAACGCAGTGGAGACCCAGGGAAAGGGAAAGGGACAGGAGATAAAAATCTCCCGGGCCCACCCGGACCCCCGGAACTGCCTAAAGAAATTAAGGTGGAACCAGGACAAGAAGCTCCATGATATACCCATTATGGGGAACCTCAAATTTGCGACGATCAATCGTTGCCATTTGAATTCATGGTGCCCAATATTGACGCCCAACGAGCAGCGCTTACTGCTCGCCAACGGCGTACAGCAGCACACCAATATTTCGACCCGCCGGAATTTCTCCCGAATTCGAATTTGGGTGAAAGAGGGCCGACAGATAGGGGAGAAACCCTGATGGAGACCGTTGACAACGCTCCACATGGAGTCACTCAAGAACAACAACATCATTCAGATGATGAATTGTTCTGCTCCCTAAACAGAATTCTTAATGGAGAAGAATTGAAAGAATATTACCATTCATACGATGAATCAAGAATTGTCGATTACAATCGAATTTCTTGGGAAATCGGACATAATAGGGTGCATTCGAGGATGATTTTTCATCTTCCACCTACACCCGATAGGTCGAACTGGTACGAAGGCATTCGATGCTGGACGCATACCAACGGCTACTGTAGAAATCGCTTTTATTCCTCACAAGCGATCAAAGACGAGGCTGGCAGGATGCAGCTGGATGCATTTCCAGACGCTGCCGTAATGGCTTTTGGAGCCATTTTGAAAGCCTGTCCAGGAGCAAATCTGACTAATAGTCAGACCGATTTCAACTTGGATGAAACTCCAATGTACTTACATAGACCGCCGGGTATTAACGCGGTCCTATCGGAAAATGCGATTCTGTCCAAACTTTACCTCGATAAATTCGAGGATACTGCCCGTGAACTTGAACAGGAGATCACGGAACAAATGAACAAGCT
>JAAEMK010000297.1 GCA_024225635.1 Desulfobacteraceae bacterium
GGCTGCTGGGCCTCCCCTTGGTTCCCCGTTCAGATCTCTGGCGAGACAAAGCCGCAGCCTTGGTTCCTGAATACATACGTTCCTCAAGAACAGGCGAAACCAGTCGCGCAACCAGGGCTGCCGTTGTGGGCTTCATTTCCTGAAGAATACATACATCTAGAACAAGCGTTGTGCAGTTGGGCAGCTAACGAGAACAGTGGTAGTGAGGATACCAAGGAAGGTTTCTGCTTCGCAACGGAGGGAAAGTGGATGTATGGCTGCTGCTGCAAGACACCCTTCTGCAACAACTACATACTCAACCCAGAAATGGATCCAAAGAGATACTACTCACTCATCACCACAACAACAACGACAACGGCTACCACTACCAATAAAACAACCCAGGCAGCAACCACCACAACGGCGCATCACGGTCACCAGTCCTACAGTCACGCCATCGCAAGCGAGGCACAGTTGAAGACACCGGAATCTACTCCAAGCACATCTACTGTCAGAAAAGGAATCATTACAACCACTACTCAAGATATAGATTCGGACGAAGAAAGTGGTACAGACGCAGAAGGGTCGTTCACCGAAAATAACGCGCCAGATGGCACTGAAGAGACGAAGTTGACCAGAGAAAACCAGACGAACATTACTAAAGAATGGCCGAAATGCGAAGAAAGCGCAATGGAAGGAGAAGAAGTTGATGATGAGTGGCTGCCGATCTGGCTCGCCTGGCTCGTCTTCTCGGTCGTCTTGCTGTTCCTTCTCTTCGCCTTGCTCTTCGTCTCCTTTCAGTGCCTGCTGACAGAGTGGGAAGAGCGCCGGCACAAGAACAAGATGAAGGAGCTGGAGAAGGTGGTCGACAGGGTGAAGAGCAAGGCCAAGAAGAGAATGCGAGAACACCTCAAGAAGAAGATGGAGAAAGAAAGGAAGCGAGACGAGGAGAGCGAGACGGCGATAGTGCTCCAGATGAATGCCCTTCCGATGGGCACCGACGACGTGGAAGAAGAGGAGTGCCTGCGGATCATGCTGGAAGAAGAATATACTCTCGACGACAACAACACCCCACACACCCCACTGGGCGAGCAGGGCGACGGCCAAGGGCTCACCGCTCCAGAGTGGAAGATGGGAAGGGAACAGAAGAAGATGTGACGCGTCTTGATCGGGTATTTCGGTCCATTTCGCCATGTACATATGTAGCGATTGAGTGTTTGAATAACGCAAATACAGTAGTCGATTCCGCGTCAACTATGACTGCGGAGTCGTCACTGTTCGCATAACGGAAAGCAACCCAGCCATTATTGGCGAAATGGGTACGGACGATGTCCAGCATTGTTTAGACGTTTCGCCTTCCCTGTTTTCAAAGCTTCACTACAGGAAATGAGTTGTCATCTTCCGGTTCTGAAGAGATAATATTCATGCCCACGTTTGAATCTTGACGCGGCGCGTCCAAATAGGTTGCCTTAGTGTGCAGTACAGTAGTGTAACCTA
>JAAEMK010000298.1 GCA_024225635.1 Desulfobacteraceae bacterium
GTACGACCAGAAACAGAAGCCAGTGCGCCGAATGGCCAAGTATTGCGCCATTGTAATGGCGGTGCATTTTCTCTTGGCTGTTCTTGTCCATGGATTGAGCCTAATCCACTATAGACCGTTAAAATTTGCCGGACACTTTGCTCTCGCGATATACAAGGTGAGCAGCATGCAGTACCTATTGTATATACCGGAAATCCCTCTTATAAGAGCTCCCCTATCTATAAGCAACTCCCCACAAGATCTCGAGGCACGCAAATTAATATATATAAATTAGTCGGCAAATTAATATATAAATCAAGAGTCGTTTTCGCCGTTAATATCTACAATGTAGCAGACTAAAATTTATAGTCATCCAATGTTTTTGCAGTCGTTTTTGTTCGTTTACCATCAAAGGGCGTTGTATCATTACGATTAACGTCATCTGTTGATGCTGCAGCCGCGATCCCACAAATCGTACCACGATTTGCATGACAAATAGTGTGGTGTACGTAGAAGGTAAAAGGACGCTTCACAAATTTGGGTAAATTACATCTGTGTCTCAATTAAACAAAGACTAAATTATACTA
>JAAEMK010000299.1 GCA_024225635.1 Desulfobacteraceae bacterium
CACCTGTCCAACTCCATGCCACCACACACCAGTGCACCGCGAGTGGAATTTTTTGCGGTTGCTTGCGGGTCGCTACGCTGCATATGCACCAACCCGGCATGGGTTGTTTGGCTGCACTCGCGGTGTTGCTGTGCCGCCGGTGGGCTGGATTTGCACAATGTTGATTTTTCTGCCGAAATCGCTACAATGAGCTGCCCTGGGGTAACACCTGTCCAACTCCATGCCACCACACACCAGTGCACCGCGAGTGGAATTTTTTGCGGTTGCTTGCGGGTTGCTACGATGCATATGCAACAACCTGGCATGGTTTGTTTGGTTGCACTCGCGGTGTTGCTGTGCCGCCGGTGGGCTGGATTTGCACAATGCTGATTTTTCTGCCCAAATCGCTACAATGAGCTGCCCAAATATGCAATACGACACAACCACATCAGCGCTGGCATGCAGGAGCCTTCGGCTCTCGGAAGCATCACGCGGTCTTCGCCACCATTAACCAAGCCGCCTGGTGTCGTATTCATCGTTGTCCACTTGGCCACTGGGCTATGCACGCAAGGGAATGTACTCGATACGTTAACCTTACATGTAGTGGATGCATGCACGTGGCCCTCCGTTGGCAACCCCTCGGGCGCACCTCATCACCCCTCTTCTTGGACAACAACACTCCCACACGCTTGCTAGACCCTTTCCGCGCCCATCTGAGTCGGCCGGTCCTTAAAGAGCAGTAAAGTATTTAGTTACCTTGCAGTGGGTCGCTTTTCTCGTCCTCATCTTGGCGCACGGCGCCCTTTGCTGTCCACAGATATGACAGATATGAGGAGGGCCGAAAGTGCCTGAGGGGGGCAGCCGCTGCCCTGGGGTCTCGCCTGGACGTCCAGAAGGGGTGCACAAGACGTGCCCTCG
>JAAEMK010000300.1 GCA_024225635.1 Desulfobacteraceae bacterium
CTGATGTCTTCGCTTCCTTCGAAAGGGACCAAATCCCTTTTCTCGGCGAACTCGTCGCACGACAGTACGACCGAAGCGATGACGATGCAGGCAGATGACATCATCTTGTTGTTGTTGTTGTTGTTGTTGTTGTTGTTGTTGAGCTGGCGACCTTTATGGAAAGGAAAGAGAAATATATAGGTTGATAGGTCATTGGGGCGCGTAAAACGCGAATACGACCCTACAACACTTTAGTAGGTAGGTACGACGACGACGACGGCGGCACTTTCACTTGCGAGAAAACAAAAGGACGAGTTTTCGCGGCGAAAGAACGCTCTACTGAACGCCGAAAACAGCCACGGGAAAGGGAGCAGACAGACAGACTCGAGAAAAAGAGTTTTGAAGGTCGAACGCCAACGGCTATGGAGGACGACGGATTGGAATTGCTCCCACCGACGCCGCCGCCGCCGAATGAAGCGAGTTGTATTACTACGTACATACCAGTTCTATGACTAAAGCTGCAAGTTGCTCCCTGCTCGTTTCAGCGGCAAGAAC
>JAAEMK010000301.1 GCA_024225635.1 Desulfobacteraceae bacterium
CTGTCACCGACACAGACCAGCCAGGCCACCAGCACAACAGAAGACAACAATGACCCGCTGGTCAATTCCATCATCTGCTTTTGTATGCAGGGGTTGACCGGCACCAGGAGGTAGCTATGAACGCGCGGCAGCCCGGGCCAGAGACGCCATCAAACGACCAGGAAGATCGCTACCTGGCCAGCACCCACGAGGTCTTCAACCAGCCACCGGCCCTGGAGAACTATAACCTGTTCGAACAGGACATTGCCCTGCAGGAAGCTGCCCTCCGGGAGGGCGCCGGTAAAGCTGCCGAGGACCTCAAGGCATTCGGAGCCCTGGCCGGGGCCGCGCAGACCATTGACCTGGGGTTTCGGGCCAACGCCAACAAACCGGTCTTCAACACCCATGACCGTTTCGGCCACCGCATCGACGAAGTGGACTTCCATCCGGCCTACCATGAGCTGATGCGGATTGCCTTCGACAATGGTCTCCACAGCAGCCCCTGGAGCCATCCAGGCCAGGGCGCGCATGTTGCCCGCGCAGCCAAGTACTACATGCACTCCCAGGTGGAGGCCGCCCACTGCTGCCCTGTAACC
>JAAEMK010000302.1 GCA_024225635.1 Desulfobacteraceae bacterium
ATCGCTTCATTTAACAATATCTGCATCGCATCAGCCATGCCTGACATTCCCTGCTGATTAATGATTGCAAAAATATCCTTAAAACTCCTATTATCAATTTCGTAAGTCATCGTCTATTTTCCTTAAAGTTTTTTTGAATTTCAAGAATAGATGATGGCTTACACATCTGGCAAATTTTTCTGCCAGCCTAAACCAAATTTACAGAAAGAATATTACAGTACCAATGTCCTTTGACATACTTGACAAGCTGGCAATGAAAATGACTGACAACCAAGCTGCCGAAACTCTAAAAAAGGAAAGGCAGATATTATTTAACCAGATTTTTGAACAGACAAAACTTGCTTAAACTAAAGGTAACTTTCAGACTCATTTCTCAATTGGAAAATACTATCATTAATCAGCAGGGGATGTCAGGCATGGCTGATGCGATGCAGATATTGTTAAATGAAGCGATGAAAATAGAAAGATCGCAATACCTTGGTGCCGAGCATTATGAGCGAAATTTGCAAAGAACTGGCTATGCCAACGGCTACAAGCCCAAGA
>JAAEMK010000303.1 GCA_024225635.1 Desulfobacteraceae bacterium
ATAGAGGTAATGTAATCAAGGCAAGCTTCTTCAGTAGCGAAGTGCTCTCTAAATTCAATGAGGTTTTTTGGAAATTTTTCCATACCCTCATACTATATGTTGTGGTATGGGGAGTCAAGTGCATAGCCCCGTAAGCTTTTTATCAGTCTTTAGCTTAATGTTAAATCTATCAATGTGGTTTGCTAAAGGGCCTCTTCTCGTTTTTTTTACAATAAACGAAACCGGTGTCCGGGATAAATGGAAGGGTGAATTGAATGAGATCCACTGATCAAACTTTTTTCATTGAAAAAGAAGGATCTTTCGTCATCAATTGTATAGATGAATCCATAGCCTTTATCAAATCTAAAGCTTGAAATAAAACCAGATTTCAATGTACTATAGCTCTTCGCATATGAATTGAGCCCAGTTCTTATAATAATAGGTAAAGCAGGTATCAATTCGATTGCGAACGTCTATACCTATTCCCATTTGTCTTTTTATTCATCGAATCTATTTAACTCACCGGATTGTCCAAGTGTAGTGGTTTGTAATGTTATCCGGAAGGCTGGACAATTCCAAAGATCAAATATTTGATCTTTGAAATTATTGACTTCAAATAACATAACCTAATGGCACTCCGGCTATCAATTATGACGATGGCCTTCCAGCCTTGCTTTGTTACAGTTTTGTTCTTTTTCATGGGGCATTTTTTGAAAGAATATATAAGAACTCTTACAAACTAAAAATGAGGTCGTCAAGAGAAAAAAGATTGTTGCTCTTTTCCGGTATTCGGATCTGAATAAATTCAATATGTTGAAATAGGGGCTCTGCTGGTTCCTGGCATGGCGATTTTCGGAGTTTGCCCCGGTAAATTTCACCTGTTCGGAAGTGACTTTTGTTCAAGGGGATAGGGGGTGTCAAGTGTGTAGACCTGACCTTAAAAGGGGAGGGCGGCGGGAGGTTTCAGGTCTTGCTTCAGGGATTGGAGGGCGGGTAACAGGTGGCAAATGACCTGTTACCCGCCAAGGGCTGTGATTTAAGCCGTGGTTTTCTCGAAGGCGTTTACTGCGGCAAGGGCGGTGGCGATGGCAACCCCCGCGCCGGATTTCAAGCGTGTCCAGTCGCTGTGGGCCAGGATGGAGCCTGCGCAGAACAGGTTCTCAAGAACTGGTTCCGAAGCGCCGTTGACCGGCCTGAACATCGAGTCTGTTTCAATGCCCGCCTGGTTGACGGGATGGCCCTGGGGATCAAAAAGATCCTTTTTATGCCACATCTTTCTGTCCTGGGGCTGGTGAACGGGAAGATCCAGAAGGCTCTCCCGGATGCCTGTCCGTTCCGCCGTAAGGCCCTTGCCCAGAAACCGGCCCGTGGCAAGTATGACTGCCTTGGCTTCCACGGTTTTTTCCGTTTCGCCCGTTCCAAGGGTGATCCTGAACCCTTCGCCTGGAACCGGGGTGATCCCGGTGATCTCCAGGGGCAGTTCCTGGAGGAGGTCCCGCTTTTCAAGTCCCATTGAAAGGGTTTCCTTGAGCCTGACGCCGGGAACGGAGACAGGGGGGGTGGGGATCTCAAACACGGGCAGGCCAAGGAGCTCTTCCAGCTCTTCGATGGTTTCCTTGGACCGGTACATGCCGAGAACAGCCGGAAAACCGATGCACTCGGCATCCTTGATGAGGGGCTTGACCCGCTCCGCCAGTTTTACCCGGTTGGCGGAGAGATCCAGGCTTCTTGCCAGGTGTTCCCCATGGAGCTCTTCCAGGTGTTCGGTGCCGGGAAACTCGATGCGCTCCGCCCTGAGGCCGGGCCATTGCTCCGACAGGGAGGAAGCGATCTGCTTGGCGCTGTAAATTTTCAGGCCCGCGAAGTCCACCAGAAGGGCGGGGGGCTTTTTTTCAAAGGCGACGATGCCGTGCCACATCCCCTCCGGCACCATGTAGCTCTTTTTCATGCTGCCAAGGGAGGTGATGGTATTGACGTTCTTGCATGAGTCGTCTTTACGGTAGGCAAGCCCCTGGTCGTTCAGGAAATCATGGACCTCCTGGAAGGACTGGCGGATGGTTTTGTTCTCGATCCTGGCATAGGGGTGGCCCGGGATATCAATTCGCAGTTGCTCCATACCGGCCCAGGGATCGTCCCAGGAGGCCTGGCCGGGGTGAACCCCCAGAAGATCCATGAGGCCGCTTGCAAAACCGATGGCCTTGCTTTGGCCGGCAAGAACGGTGGGAATGCCGCGGTTGGTCGCAAAGAGGGCGGCGGCAAAGCCGGTCAAGCCCGATCCCAGGACGGCCAGTTCCGTTTTTATTGTGGTGTTCGTTTTGGTAGTCATCAACGCTTCCTTATTCCTTGCAAAGTTCAAGGTCAAACAGGCCACAGTGGATCGCTTCGGTCAGTTCCGCCTGGACGAGCTGATCGCCCCAGAAGATGGGGTGCTGGCCCTTCCATCTTTCGTTCAGAAATGCCTTGATATCGTGGATGCCATTGTTTCCTGTCAAAGACCCCTTGTCATACATGTGGGCCAGAACCCTTACGCTGCAGAATGCGCCCTGGCAGGGGCCCTTTCCAAGTCTGCTTCGCATGCCGATGTTCAGGAGATCCGGGGTTTCACCGTTCTTTTTGAGTTCCTGCTCGATATCGTCAATGGTATGTTCCGATATCATTTCACATTCGCACAGGATCTTGTCCTTTACGTCGCTGTTTTTGGTGATCCACCTTTTGGGGGCAATGCCGGGCTCGGTCCATTTGCCTTCCATGGAGGACGGAAGGGGTTCCGTGCGGGTCAGGCAGGGATTGGTGTTGCCAAGACGCTCGCATACAAGGTCCGAAGTCCTTTCCGCCATGAGCCGGAAGGTGGTCAGCTTACCGCCGGTGATGGTGGCAAGGTTCTCAACGTTGCTGTCCTGATGGTCCAGCAGCACAAAGCCCCGGCTGACGTTCCTGCCGTCGCCGCCTTCACCATGGCTGACCAGGGGCCTGACGCCTGAATAGGCCCGGATATACCTTGTGTGCTCCAGGCTTGGGATCATCTCCGCACCCTTTCGTACGATGAGATCGGTCTCAGCCACGCTGGGGATGATCAGGTCCGGATTCTCAACCGTGACGGAGGTGGTGCCAAGGATGGATACGGTGCCGCCGGGAACAAGGATGTCTGCGTCGGAGGGGGGCCTCAGGCGGTTCACAACGCCGTTGGTGAGCCTGGACTGGGTCACCAGCAGGGTACC
This sequence comes from Desulfobacteraceae bacterium, assembly GCA_024225635.1. Taxonomy (GTDB): domain Bacteria; phylum Desulfobacterota; class Desulfobacteria; order Desulfobacterales; family Desulfobacteraceae; genus Desulforapulum. The sequence continues at coordinate 3,198 of JAAEMK010000303.1, forward strand.
CATGGAGTAGAGAATGTTGATGTGCGCCCCCACCTGGGAGGCGACCTTGCCGGCCCAGGCGCCGGCCGCGTTCACGACCTGCTCCGGTTCCACGAAGAATTCCTTGCCCGAACGGGTGTCCCTGAGCCATACCTTTGTGATGCGCCGGTCGCTGGTTTCAAACTTGACCGCCTCTGTGTGGCATAACAGCTTGGACCCGAGGGTCTTTGCATGGGCAATGTTTTCCAGGGAAAGCATGAACGGATCGATGGCGGCGTCTTCGACCTCATAGGCGGCAAAGGTCTTTTCCGAGAGCACGGGCTCCCGTTCAAGGGCCTCTTTGACAGAGAGCTCTTCGCAGGCAAGGCCGTTCTCTTCGCAGAACCCGGGGAAGTTGGCCGCATATATTTCATCGTCCCCTTCCACGGCGACAAAGAGCCCCTTGCAGTCATCGATACAGGTGGGGGCGATCCGCTTGAGGATCTTGCCCTCTTCCATGCACTCTATGGCGCTTTCCGCATCATTGGAAACATACCGGCCGCCGCTGTGCAGCAGTCCGTGGTTGCCTCCGGAAGCACCTGCATTGATGTCATTTTTTTCCACAAGAATGGTCTTTACGCCCCTGAGGGCGAGATCCCTGGCAATACCGGTGCCTGTGGCACCGCCGCCGATGATGAGTACCTCGGTTTTCACTTTTTTCTCTCCTTACAGGCTGTTTTAGAAATCCAAAAGGCCCAGAAAGCTTTCAGGATCAAGGCTTGCACCGCCGACAAGGGCGCCGTCAATGTCTGTTTCAGCCATAAGGGTCTTTACGTTAGAGGGTTTGACACTGCCGCCGTATTGGATGCGGACGGCTTCGGAAACTTCCTTGCCGTAAACGGCGTCCACGCTTTCCCGTATAAATGAGATAACCGTATTGGCATCTTCGCTGGTGGCTGTCTTGCCGGTGCCGATGGCCCAGATGGGTTCATAGGCGATGACAACGGTGGCGGCTTTTTCGGCGGGCACGCCTTCAAGGCCGGCCAGCACCTGCTTTTTGACCACTTCGTTTGTGTTGCCGGCCTCCCTCTCCTCGAGGGTTTCGCCGCAGCACAGGATCGGGGTGATGCCGGTCTCAAGGGCCTTGAGAACTTTCTCGTTGACACCCTGGTCTGTTTCGTTGAAGTATTGCCGTCTTTCCGAATGGCCGATGATGACATAATCGATCTTGAGATCGGACAGCATGGCTGCGGAAATTTCGCCGGTAAACGCTCCGTCTTCGGCCTGGTGCATGTTCTGTGCGCCGATTTTGACGCCGGTTCCGGTGGCGGCCTGCTTCAGCTGGGCAAGCATGGTGGCGGGCGGGCACAGGACCACTTCAGCATCGGTTCCCGCGATTTTTTCTTTTATCTCATTGACAAAGCTGATCCCCTGGTCAATGGTTTTGTTCATTTTCCAGTTTCCGGCGATAATGGGTTTTCTCATTTCTTCCTCTTGAGTTGTAGGGTGGGGCTTCAGGCTCACCACGATTGATGAATCAGGAATCGACCGTTTCCAGGCCATGGGCGGATGATACGGCGAACGTGAAAAATGGCGGCTGACGGCTGAAGAAGCTTAACCGCTTCCCCAGCCGCCAGGCCGGTCGTCAGTTCATTCCATGGGAATGAACTTCCATGGCTTGTTTACTTGTACGCCATGGATGCTTTAATGGCTTTCTGCCATCCTTTGTAAAGGTCGTCAGACTGGGCTGCGTCCATCTGAACCTCGAAGGTCTTGTCCTTGTTCCACTTGGCTGCGATCTCATCCTTGCTTGCCCAGAAGCCGACGGCAAGGCCGGCAAGATAGGCTGCGCCAAGGGCAGTGGTCTCGACGATAACAGGGCGCTCAACATCCGTACCCAGGATATCGCTCTGGAACTGGAGAAGGAAGTTGTTGCCGGTGGCGCCGCCGTCAACGCGAAGGGTTTTGATGTCGATGCCTGAATCGGCTTCCATGGCGGAGATGACGTCCTTGGTCTGGTAGGCCAGGGACTCCAGGGTTGCACGGATGAAGTGCTCTTTGGTGATGCCCCGGGTGATGCCGAAGATGGAACCCCGGACATCGCTGTCCCAATAGGGGGTGCCGAGTCCTACGAAGGCGGGAACCACATATACCCCGTCGGTGGATTCGACACGCTCTGCATAGGCTTCACTGTCCTTGGCGTCCTTGAGCATCCGCATGCCGTCACGGAGCCACTGGATGGCGGAACCGGCCACGAAGACACTGCCTTCAAGGGCGTATTCAACCTTGCCGTCAAGGCCCCAGGCGATGGTTGTGAGGAGGCCGCTGTCGGATTTGACCGCGTTTTCGCCGGTGTTCATGAGCATGAAGCAACCGGTGCCGTAGGTGTTCTTTGCCATGCCTTTTTCGTAGCAGGCCTGTCCGAAAAGGGCTGCCTGCTGGTCACCGGCAATACCTGAGATGGGAATCTCATAGCCGAAGAACTGATTGGGAATGGTGGTACCGTAAACTTCCGAGGAGGGCTTGACTTTGGGAAGCATGGAAGCGGGAACAGTGAGCATGTCCAGGAGCTCTTCGTCCCATTTGAGCTCATGGATGTTGTACATGAGCGTTCTTGATGCGTTGGAGTAATCGGTGACATGGGATTTGCCGCCGGTGAGCTTCCAGGTGAGCCAGGTGTCGATGGTGCCGAAGAGAAGATCGCCGTTGTCGGCTTTCTCCCTTGCGCCTTCAACATTGTCCAGGATCCATTTTACCTTGGTGCCGGAAAAGTAGGCATCGATGAGAAGGCCGGTTTTGTCCCGGACCGCCTGGTCATGGCCGTCTTTCTTGAGGTCTTCGCAGATGCCTGCGGTCTGGCGGGACTGCCATACGATGGCGTTGTAGATGGGATCGCCGGTGTTTTTGTCCCAGACAACGGTGGTCTCACGCTGGTTGGTGATACCGATGGCGGCGATTTCGTCGCCTCTGAAATCTTTGTTGGCAAGGGCCTCGGCAACAACGGAAAGTACGGAGGACCAGATCTCAAGGGCATCATGCTCAACCCAGCCGGGCTTGGGGAAAATCTGGGTGAATTCTTTCTGGGTGATCAGCTTGATATCACCGGCCTTGTCAAAAATGATTGCACGTGAACTTGTTGTACCCTGATCAATAGAAATTATATATTTTTTTTCCATTTTCTTTTGTGTTCCTCTTGATTCAAAATTTATACGTTATTCATTCACAATGTTCTATTCTTGATAGCTGTGTCGGCTATGCGAAGGCCAACTTGAAGAGCAATGCTCCGGATACGCCGCCGATGATGGGGCCGACAACCGGAATCCATGCGTAGGACCAGTCGGAATCCCTTTTGCCTGCGATGGGCAGGAAGAAGTGGGCGATTCTGGGTCCGAGGTCACGGGCAGGGTTGATGGCATAACCAGTGGTGCCGCCCAGGGAGAGGCCGATTGCGATGATCAGGACACCTACGATCATGGGGTTGAGACCCTTGGCGAATTCGTTTGCGCCGATGCCGAGGATTCCAAATACCAGAACTGCGGTACCGATGATTTCACTGATCAGGTTGGCAACCGGGTTGTTGATTGCAGGACCCGTTGAAAAAACAGCCAGTTTTGCGTCCTTGTCTTCGGTTGCTTCCCAGTGGGGAAGGTAGTGCAGGTATACGATGACGCCGCCGAGGAATGCACCGATCATCTGGGCTGCTACATACATGGGAACCTGTGCCCAGGGGAATTCTCCGATGGCTGCAAGACCGATGGTCACAGCAGGGTTGATGTGCGCACCTGAGAATTTACCGACAACGTAAACTGCAATTGCGACTGCCAAACCCCAGCCCACTGTTATCACGATCCAGCCTGAATCCTGAGCCTTGGATTTGTTTAAAACAACGCCACCGACAACGCCGCCGCCAAAGATGATGAGTATCATTGTTCCGAGCAGTTCACCCATAAAACTAGACATACAAACCTCCGCAAAACTTAAAAAAAATAAAATTAATAAAACCGTTGGACTATTGCCATCTGTTATTGCTAATCCCTTACAATAACAATTAAAGTTCATCAACTATGTATAGTTGAAATATGAAAATTGCAAGAAAAATATATTCGAAAACGAAAATAATGTTTTTTGCTGAACAAACGGTGCTAATTGTTTAATTCTTCTGTATATATTGTGTTTGTTGGTGCTCGACCAATTATTCGTATCCGGCTTGGGATTGTAAAATTCAAGCCGGAGTTCGTATACGAATGTGATATTTTCCAATCAGAACACTGTTGCGATGTCCGGTGTTACGGCGCAAACGGCATGCACGCAAGCCGTGCACCGGTGCCCAGCTGCTCCTCGATCCGGATCAGCTGGTTGTATTTGGCGATCCTGTCGCTTCTGGACATGGAGCCTGTCTTGATCTGGCCGCCGCAGACCCCCACGGAGAGATCGGAGATAAAGCTGTCTTCGGTTTCGCCGGATCTGTGGGAAATAACGGTGGTGTAGCCCGCATCCTTTGCAAGGGATATGGCGTCGAGGGTCTCGCTGACCGTTCCGATCTGGTTGAGCTTAATCAGCACGGAATTGCCGATGCTGTCCTTGATCCCCTTTTCGATAATAGACGGGTTGGTGACAAAAACGTCATCCCCCACCAGCTGGATGCGGTCCCCCAGCCGCCTGGTCATCACGGCCCAGTTCTCCCAGTCGCCTTCCGCAAGTCCGTCCTCGATGGATACGATGGGGTAGGTGTTGATCAGGTTTTCGTAATAATCGATCATCTCGACGGCCGACAGGGTCCTGTCTTCGGCTTCCAGGTGATAGCCGCCGTCTCTGTAAAATTCGCTGGCCGCCACATCCATGGCAAGGAACAGGTCGTGGCCCGGACGGTAACCGGCCGCCTCGATTGCCTTGATGATAAACTGGATCGCCTCTTCATTGGACTTGAGGTCCGGGGCAAACCCGCCTTCATCCCCAACCGCGGTGTTCAGGCCCTGTTCTTTCAGCAGGGCTTTCAGGTGATGGAACACCTCTGCGCCCATCTGAACGGCATGCCTGAGGGAGGTGGCTCCGGCGGGAATGATCATGAACTCCTGGATATCCAGGGAGTTTGCCGCATGGCAGCCGCCGTTGATGATGTTCATCATGGGAAGGGGAAGCTCGCCGGCCACCATGCCGCCGATGTATCTGTACAGGGGCAGGTTGTAGGCGCTGGCGGTGGCCCGGATCGCCGCCATGGACACTCCCAGGGTGGCGTTGGCGCCCAGTACGGATTTGTTGTCTGTGCCGTCAAGGGCGATGAGCTGCCGGTCCAGGGCTTCCTGGTTCGCGGCATCCATGTCCAGGATGGCGGGAGCGATGATGGTGTTGATGTTTTCAACCGCGGTGAGAACCCCTTTTCCAAGAAAGCGGTTTTCGTCCTTGTCCCTCAGCTCCAGGGCTTCCCGGGTGCCGGTGGATGCCCCGGAAGGCACGGATGCCCTTCCCATGGCGCCGCATTTAAGGAAGATGTCTACTTCAACAGTCGGATTGCCCCTGGAATCGAGAATTTCACGGGCAATAACATTTACAATGGTGGTCATGATCGCCTCTCAAAAAAAATAAAAAATAAAAAAATAAAAAATCTAAATTTGTTTTACTTTAACCATATTGGTCGTTCCGGGAACCCACATGGGGTGTCCCGCGGTGATGATGATCGTGTCGCCTTCCCGGACGAGGCCGGTGCGCAGGGCGCCGCCGGTTCCCTTCTCGATCATTTCGTCCGTGTCTTTCGGATCGCAGATATAGCTTGGCACACATCCCCAGCACAGGCAGAGCTGCCGCAGGGCCCTTTTGTCCGGAGACAGGGCGATGATCTCAGCGTCGGGCCTGCACCTTGAGATCTGTTTTGCGGTAAACCCCGATTTTGTCGATGCGACAATGGCTTTGGCATGGAGACTCTCGGCAAGCACGGAGGCGGCATAGGACACGGAGGCCGCGATATCCGGTGTTTCGGGGACTTCAAGAAACTTGTCATGCCGGTAGTTGTCTTCGGCCTTGAGGGCGATTTTGGCCATGTACCCGAGGGCTTCGACCGGGAAATCGCCGTTGGCCGTCTCTTCCGAAAGCATCAGGGCGTCCGTGCCGTCGAGGACGGCGTTTGCGACATCCGCCGCTTCGGCCCGGGTGGGTCTTGGGGAATCCACCATGGATCTTAGCATCTGGGTGGCGATGATCACGGGTTTTCCCGCCCCCACCGCTTTTTTGACCAGCATTTTCTGAATCCCGGGCACATCTTCAAGGGGGATTTCAACCCCAAGGTCGCCCCTCGCCACCATGATGCCGTCGGTGGCCTCCATGATTTTGTCAATGTTTTCGATGGCCTCATGCTTCTCGATTTTTGAGATGACAGGGGTATCTTTCCCGGCGGCCTTGATAAGATCCTTGATCTCCATGACATCGTCACTGCTTTTGACAAAGGAGAGGGCAACGAAGTCCACATCGTTTTTCAAGCCAAAGCTAAGGTCTTCCTTGTCTTTTTCCGTGAGGGCCGGAATGCTGAGGGAGGTGCCGGGCAGGTTGATGCCCTTGTGGGAGGTGAGAAGCCCGCCATGGACGATCTCACAGAAGATGTCGGTGGCGGTTTTGTCTTTTACGCTGAGTTCGAACATGCCGTCGGCGAGGAGAATGCTATCCCCTGTTTTGACTTCCTGGGGAAGGTTGGCGTAGGATACGGAAACCCGGTTGCCCGTTCCGGTTATTTCCTCGTTTGTGAGGATAAGTTCCTTGCCGGGCACAAGTTCAATGCCCGCTCCCTCGATGATCCCGGTGCGGATCTTCGGACCGCACAGGTCCTGGAGAATGGCGACGGGTGTGTCAAGTTCCCGGGAGATTTGCCGGATACGTTCGATTTTCTTCAGGTGTTCGTCATGGGTGCCATGGGAAAAATTCATTCTGGCAACGTTCATGCCGCTTTGGATCAGTTCCCTTAACACATCCGGGGATTGGCTGGACGGCCCGATGGTACAGACTATCTTGGTACGGCGCATAAGAAAAATCCTATTTTGATTGTGAAAGGGCTTCAATGCCGGGAAGGGGTTTTCCTTCGAGGAACTGGAGGGAGGCGCCGCCTCCTGTGGATACATGGGAAACCTGGTCCGCAAGGCCTGTTTTTTCAATGGCCGCGGCGGAATCCCCGCCGCCGATGATGGAGATGGCGCCCTTCCGGGTCGCTTCCGCCAGGGCCTGGGCAATGCCGATGGTTCCCTGTGCCGACGCGTCTATTTCGGCCACACCCATGGGGCCGTTCCAGACAACGGTTTTCGACTCAAGGATGATTTCCGAGAAGAGCTTTATGGAAGCAGGGCCAATGTCCACGGCCATCATCTTCTTGGGGATTTCGTCCGCTTTGACCTGCCGGGTCGGGTTCATGGTGCGGGCATTGAAATCAAAGTGATCGGTGATGGTGTAGTCCGTGGGCAGGACGAGCTTGTCGCCGCCTTGGGCCATCAGCTCTTTCGCGAGGGGGATTTTATCGTCCTCGCAAAGGGAGGCGCCGATTTCGGCTCCCTGGGCCTTTAAAAAGGTGCAGGCCATGCCGCCGCCGATGATGAGGCGGTCGACCTTGGGAAGAAGGTGTTTTATGACATCTATTTTTCCGGCAATCTTGGCTCCGCCGATGATGGCGACAAAGGGTGGCTTGGGAATGTGAAGGGCGTTGCCTAGGAAATCGATCTCTTTTTTGACGAGATAGCCGCAGGCCGCCTGTTTTACATGGCGGGTGATGGCATGGGTGGACGCATGGGCCCTGTGGGCCGTTCCAAAAGCGTCGTTGACATAGATGTCCGCCCCCTGGGCAAGGCGAGCTGCAAAGGCCGGGTCATTGTCGGTCTCCTCGCCATGGAACCGCAGATTCTCCAGGAGAAGAACCTGGCCGTCATCAAGGTTGGCCACAGCGGTTTCGACCGCTTTCCCCTGGCAGTCCCTGACGAATTTCACCCGGGAATTCAGCAGCTTTCCAAGATGCTCGGCCACCGGGCAGAGGCTGAGGGACTCAACCACTTCACTGCCCGGCCGGCCAAGATGGGAGATGAGCACGACCCGTGCTCCGTGTGATTTTAAATACTCGATGGTGGGCAGGGCCGCCCTGATTCGTTTGTCGTTCTCAACCCTGCCGTCTTTCAGGGGCACATTGAAATCGACCCGTGTGATCACGGTCTTGCCCCGAACTTCCAGATCCTCTACAAAAAGCGTTTCCATGGTTCAAGATCCCTTAAAGCCCGGTCCATACCGGACCGGGCCCTGTGGTTGTGCTTAATTTATTGAAATGTGTTTGATCAGGTCAAGGACCTTGCAGGAATACCCCCACTCATTGTCGTACCATGAGATGAGTTTTACAAAGTTGTCGTTCAGCTGAATGCCTGCTTCCGCATCAAAAATGGAGGTGCAGGATTCGCCGGTAAAGTCGGTGGAAACAACAGGGTCTTCCGTATAGGCGAGGATGCCTTTGAGACCGTTCTGGGAAGCTTTTTTAAGGGCCGACTTTATCTCATCGTAGCTGGCGCTTTTTTCAAGGCGGCAGGTCAGGTCAACCACAGATACATCGGGGGTCGGGACCCTGAAGGCCATGCCCGTGAGTCTGCCATCCAGGGATGGAATGACCTTTCCCACCGCCTTGGCTGCGCCTGTGGAAGAGGGAATGATGTTCTGGCTGGCGCCTCGTCCGCCTCGCCAGTCTTTGTTGGAAGGGGCATCTATGGTCTTCTGTGTGGCGGTGGATGCGTGGACCGTGGTCATAAGCCCTTCAACGATACCGAATTCCTTGTGAATAACGCTTGCCAGCGGGGCAAGGCAGTTGGTGGTGCAGGAGGCGTTTGAGACAATATCCTGTCCTGCGTACTCGGTATGGTTTACTCCCATTACAAACATGGGGGTGTCGTCTTTGGAAGGGGCGGAGAGGACGACTTTTTTTGCGCCGGCCTTGAGATGGGCCATTGCCTTTTCATGGGTAAGAAAAAGACCGGTTGACTCCACGACGTACTCTGCGTCGATTGCGTCCCAATTGAGATTGGAGGGATCTTTTTCAGACGTTACCCTTATGGTCTTACCGTTGACAACAAGGTTGCCGTCTTTGACCTCCACGTCGCCGTCAAAGCGCCCGTGGGTTGAGTCGTATCTCAGCATATAAGAGATATACTCGACATCGATCAGATCATTGATTCCGACAACTTCCACATCATCCCGTTTGGATGCTGCCCTGAAAACCAGACGGCCGATACGGCCGAAACCGTTGATACCTATTTTAATCATACTGCTTTCCCTCCGATATTAATATTTCCGTTGGGCTGTCAGGCCCAGGATTAGTAAAAATTCAGATTTCAGAGTGTAATAGTATACGGTTTCGTTAAAATCAAGAGAAAAATATTCAAAACCGAACATTTCGCTTTCGAAAACGAAAAGCTATGCTCAGGTGAAAATCAGGGGGTGCGCTTTGTTTTGTGGTGAAGGTTCCCTTGTGCCCTGTGTTACGGCAATTGTTGCAGGGGGTGGCGGACTGGTTGAACCATGTTTAGAAAAAGAACATTGGCCGGAAAATGAATCTGTGTTTTCGAAATAGAGCATAACCGAAAGTCCCCATGGGCGTGAAACCGGCGCGGGGCGCCTTCAGGGACCCAACCCGGCAGGCGTTGAAACCTTGCCCGGCCATAATAGTGTTTCCATATCCCCGGTTTTCCGCTTATAATCAGCGCCCGGTTTATGAATGGCTGCCTGCAAAGGTATAACGGACAACAGAGGGGTTTTATATGGAAAAAACTGAAACAATAGTAACGGACAAACGGTTCATCCAGGCCAACAGGGAGGCGTTATGGGCCGCCGGTCTTGCCCTGTGCTATTTTGGCTGGTGGTATCTTTCCGCCTACATTCCGGGGGAAGTGCCGGTGGAGGAGTATACATACATCTTCGGTTTTCCCGCCTGGTTCTTTCTGAGCTGCATCCTGGGATTCGTTCTGTTTGCCATCCTGGCATCCTTCATGGTCGCCACGGTTTTCAAGGATATTTCCCTTGAGGGTTCAGATAAAGGAGATAAATGATCATGATCAATTTCGAAATTGTGATTCCCCTTTTCTTTTATCTGATGCTGGTCTATCTCATGGCCATCTATTCAAACAAAGTCCTTTCAAAGTCGGGTAATTTCCTTGAGGAGTATTTCATCGGAAGCCGGGATATGGGGGGATTCCTCCTTGCCATGACCCTTGTCGCCACCTACACCAGCGCCAGCAGCTTTGTGGGCGGACCCGGTGTGGCCTACAAGATGGGGCTTGGCTGGGTTCTTCTGGCCATGATCCAGGTGCCCGCCGCCTGGCTCTCCCTCGGGATACTCGGGAAAAAATACGCCATCATCGCCCGGCGGGTCCAGGCGGTCACCATCAATGATATTCTCCTTGCCCGCTACCAAAACAAGTGGGTGGTGATCCTGGGCTCCCTGAGCCTGGTGCTCTTTTTCATTGCCGCCATGGTGGCCCAGTTTGTCGGCGGCGCCCGGCTGTTCGAAGGGATCACGGGCCTGTCTTACAACACCGGCCTGATCATCTTTGCGGCCACGGTGATCCTTTACACCACCATCGGGGGATTCCGGGCCGTGGCCCTGACCGATGCGGTCCAGGGGGTGGTGATGATGATCGGCACCACGGCCCTGCTGGCAGGGGTCGTTGCGGCGGGCGGGGGGATTCCCGCCATCATGGCCAAGCTCACCGCCATCGATCCGGCCTTGATCACTCCGGCCGGGCCCGGCCAGTTCCTCAATAAACCTTTTATACTTTCGTTCTGGGTCCTGGTCTGCTTCGGCGTCATCGGCATTCCCCACACCGCGGTCCGCTGTTTCGGATACAAAGACAGCCGCGCCATGCACCGGGCCATTGTCATGGGCACCTTTATCCTGGGGTTCCTCATGCTCGGGATGCACCTTTGCGGAGCCCTTGGCCGCGCCGTCATTCCGGAACTTGCCGTGGGCGACAAGATCATGCCGGCCCTGACCCTCAAGGTGCTGCCTCCGTTTTTTGCGGGCATCTTCCTGGCCGGGCCACTTGCCGCCATCATGTCCACCATCGATTCCCAGCTGATCCTGGCTTCGGCAACCATTGTAAAGGATATTTACATCAATTATATACGGCCCGGAACCGAAAACCAGCGCCCTGCCGAAGGTGGGGACACTATCCTCCATCGCTTGAGTTTCTACACCACCATCCTGATCGGCCTCATCGTTTTTGCCGCCGCCTTTAATCCGCCGGATCTCATTGTCTGGCTTAACCTTTTTGCCTTTGGCGGGCTCCAGGCCGCTTTTTTATGGCCCCTTGTCCTGGGGCTATACTGGAAGCGGGCCAATGCCGCCGGAGCCATGGCCGCCATGGCGACGGGGGTGGCTTCCTACATGATCCTGGCGGTATTCTTCAAGCGGGTGGCAGGCATGCACGTGATCGTGCCGACCCTGGCAATCACCCTTGGGGTTTTTATTCTGGTAAGTATTCTGACCCCGAAGCCTGCGTCAAGTGTGATCCGCCTTTTCTGGGGGGACGGACAGGGGCGGGAGCATGGTAACTAGCAAAGAAAGACATTTTTCAAATCAAAGTTTTTTTAGCAAACCATCGTTTTTGTCTCAAATGTTCTTCTCCGTGGGAATGACTAACTCTGCTCCCTTAGTATTTTTTTGGGCGGATTTATAATATTCCTAATATGTTTGCTTTTTGGAAGAAGTGTTCCTCGTCGAGAGCGGGATTATATTGCTTGCATTCGGTAAAAATCGGGTGGTATAGATGTTTTCGTATCTACCCGATTTTGCCTTATAGAATGAGGAGAAGTGTATGTTCATTAAGAAAAGTGCAAGTCTTATTATATTCGCATTTATCATGATCGGAGCAGGGCCGTCCCCTGTGCCGGCGAAGAATATGGAGCGATGGATCGAAACGTTTCAGCCGTCGGTTCTGTCCAAAAGTGAACAGCGGGCGGAATTCGAATGGTTCGCCAAGGCGGCAAAGCCCTACAAGGGACTTGAAATCAAGTCCTGCTCGGAAGGAATCCCCACCCACAAATGGGAAGCCGCAGTTCTTGCGAAAGCATTCACCGACATCACCGGCATCAGGGTCAAGGTTGACATCATCGGCGAAGGCGAAGTGGTGAACCGGATGACCCGCCAGATGGAGACCGGCGAAAAAGCATACGACATCTATGTGAACGACGCCGACCTGATCGGCACCCATCTCCGGGCGGACAGCGCTCTCAATTTTAATGAATTTATCCGGGGGGAGGGAAGCAATGTCACCAATCCCCGCCTGGACCTGGATGATTTCCTCAATCCGGAGTTCGGCCAGGATTATGAAGGCAACCAGCTCCAGATACCGGATCAGCAGTTTGCCAACCTTTACTGGTTCCGGTATGACTGGTTCACCAACCCGAAATATATGAAGGCGTTCCGGAAAAAATACGGTTACGAGCTGGGTGTTCCCCTGAACTGGCAGGCCTATGAAGATATTGCCGAATTCTTTACCGGCAAGGTGATCGACGGCCGGAAAGTATACGGACACATGGACTACGGCAAAAAATCCGCTGGCCTTGGGTGGCGGTTCACCGATGCATGGCTTTCCATGGCCGGCGCCGGCGACAAGGGCCTGCCCAACGGCCTGCCCGTGGATGAGTGGGGCATCCGGGTTGAGAACAAAATACCCGTGGGCGCCTCCGTGGAGCGGGGCGGAGCCACCAACGGTCCGGCCGCGGTTTACGCCATGGAAAAATATATCGAATGGATGGAGAAATTCGCCCCGCCCTACGGAAAGTACATGGATTTCTTTATTGCAGGCATCGTTCCCTCCAAGGGAAGAATCGCCCAGAGTATCTTCCAGTACACCACATGGCTTTCCGAAGATGAATACACCAGCCCCGAAAGTCTGGTTACCGACGATAAAGGACGGCCTCTCTGGCGGGTCGCCCCCTCCCCCCACGGCAAGTACTGGGAAGAGGGAATGAAGGTGGGGTACCAGGACACAGGAAGCTGGACCATTCTTAAAAACTCCGTTAAAGGCGATGAAAGAAAGGCCGCCTGGCTGTGGGCCCAGTTCTGCATCTCCAAATCGGTCTGTCTCAAGAAATTCCTTGTGGGCAAAACCCCCATCCGGAAAAGTACCATCCACTCAAGCCACCTGGACAAGCTGGAAGGAAAGTTCGGCGGCCTGATCACCTTTTACCGGTCGCCGGTGGAAAAACGGTGGACCGATACCGGCCCCAACGTTCCCTACTATCCCACCATGTCCGCCCAGTGGGCCAAAAACGTCGGCATGGCCGTGGCCGGAGAGATCACCTCCCAGCAGGCCATGGACAACATCGCCTACGCAATGGATGACCTCATGGAAAAGATGGACCTGAAACAATATTCTCCCAGGCTTAATCCGAAGCAGTCCAGGGAATACTGGCTGTCCCGGCCCGGCGCGCCAAAACCGGAAAAACCGGAAAAACCGGATCAGAAGGGAAAAACAATGCCCTATGACGAACTGATCAAAAAATGGAAGGAGTAGGAGACAGCCATGAAAATACTATATAAACTAAGCGGCGGCTTCGGTATCGTTCTTGTCCTTTTGCTGGCTGTCGTGGGAACCTATCAGTACTGTGTTCGCTCCACCGTGTCCAACGTCAACGATCTCATGGAAGTGGAACTGAAGATCGCGGAAAATGCCGCCTTGGTGAAATCCGCCATGCTGAAAAGCAGGGAGAGTGAAAACGCCTTTCTCAACACCCTGGAGATCTCCCATACCCGCAGTCTGGAACAGAGCATCCGTTCCCTCCAGGAAAAGGCAGGCACCATCCGGACCGTTGCCGCGGAAGCGGGCTATGACGAAAGTGCGGAAAAATCGGAGCAGATCATCGCCCTTTCGGAGAAATACCTCTCCTCCTTTACGGAACTTGTATCCGCATGGGAACGAAAGGGGCTGACCGCCGATTCCGGCCTGAAAGGGGAGTTCAACCGGGTGGCCGGAATCCTGGCTGAAAAGATGAAAGAACACCAGGTGGACGAGCTCTACCTGGCATTCCTCAGGCTCTGGATCAACGAACGTGAGTTCAAGCAGACCACCTTTGCCGATGTCCGTGAAAATCTCATTGCCAGCATGGATAATTACCGGGACGCCCTTGAGAGATCCACCTGCAACCCCGGGAACAAAGCATACCAGGCAAAGGAGCTTGCCCTTTATAAGGAAGCGTTTGGCGAGCTTGACGATGACGAGTTCTTCTATGAGATCATGGTGACCACAAGGGAAAACATGGAGCGGGCCCTGAACGAGGTGTATGTGCCCATGGCCGGGGAACTGCTGCTCAACATCCGGCAGGAGGAGAAGCTGTTTCTGCTCCACGGTGATGCCAGGTATGCCGCCGCCACCCGGAATGCCATCAATACCTTGATGAACCAGCTGAAAACCGCCGGTGTGCGCGAAGAGTTCATTAACGCGTCCGAAACCCAGCTCAACGCTTATAAAACCGCTTTTGATTCCCTTGTTCACGAGGAGGGGCTCATCAGGGAGGCCGAGGAGAAGATGCATTCCGCTGCGGCGGAGATCAGCCGGGAGGTTGACCAGATCTATCAGGCCGCCATGGCCATCTGCGATTCACAGGCCGGAGAAATCTCAACGGCTGCCAACACCCTCTCGGGTGCGGCCATGTTCATGGGCGTCATTGCGGTTATCATCGGCATCGTGCTTGCCGTAATAATCACCCGGTCCATCACCGGGCCTGTAGACCAGGTGATCCTCATGGCCAGGGATATTGCCGAAGGCCAGGGGGACCTGACCCGGAGGCTCACCTACGATGCCAAGGATGAAATCGGCGAGCTTGCAAAGTGGTTCAATGCGTTCCTTGAAAAGCTCCAGGCCATGATCCTTGACATTGCGGACAACTCCGGCACCATTGACCGCTCGTCCGGACGGCTGCTGGAGATCTCCGGCACCATGAGCCATGGGGCGGAAAACATGGGTGCCAGGGTGGCGTCCGTGGCAGGGGCGGCATCGGACATGAGCGCCAGCATCGAGACCATCTCCGCCGCCATGAACGAGGCCTCTTCCACAGCCGGCCTTGTGGCGTCGGCCACCGAGGAGATGAACGCCTCCATCGGTGAAATTGCCAAAAGCGCTGAAACCGCCAACACCATTTCCGAAAATGCGGTAAAAGAGGCGGAAAAGGCCAGGGCACTGATGGACCGCTTGAAAACAGCGGCCATGGAGATCGGAAAAGTATCTGAAACCATCAACGATATTTCCAGCAAGACCAACCTGCTTGCCCTCAACGCCACCATCGAAGCCTCCCGGGCCGGGGAAGCCGGAAAGGGATTTGCCGTGGTGGCCAACGAAATCAAGCAGCTGGCGCGGCAGACCTTTGACGCCACCGCCCACATCAACCAGCAGATCACCGGCATCCAGGACTCCACAAACGATGCGACCGAAGGGATGACCGCCATCACGTGGATCATCAATGAGATCAACAGCGTGATCACCATGATCGCGTCCACCATTGAGGAGCAGTCCATCACCACCCGGGAGATCGCCGAGAACGTGGCCCACTCTTCCCGGGCCATCTCCCAGGTGAATACCCAGGTGGAAGAGGGCTCACGGTTTGCGGGCAAGATCGCCGCCGAGATCCATGAGGTGAACGGCGCCGCCGAGGAAATAACCGAAAGCAGCGCGGAAGTGAACCATAGTTCGGAACAATTTTCAGGGCTGGCGAAAGGGCTGAAGACTCTGGTGGGCCGGTTCAGGATTTAATCCGGGTAGTGAGTGGAGCGCCAGGTGTGATCTTTATATAAGGTGTAAGGGCTCTGGTCCTGGTGGTGACGAGAAGCGCCTGGCGTGACCTTTTTATAAGGTGTAAAGGCTCTGAGCCGGGAGCATCTTTACAAATCCTTTCGATATTGGTACACAAGCATGGGATTGATAATTGATTACGGATATCAGAACGGAGAACAGATGCAGAAACGACAGATAAAAATTGTTGAACGGGTTCAGGCCCTTGGGTATGTTTCCATCGAGGATCTTGCCCGGAATTTCAAGGTCACCCCCCAGACCATACGGAGGGATATCAACCTGTTGAGCAAGGAGGGAGTGCTCCGGCGTTACCATGGCGGAGCAGGCCTTGCATCCAGCTCGGAAAATATCCGGTATTCGGCCCGGCAGGTCCTCTGCCAGGATGAGAAGCGCGCCATCGCGGTAAAGGTTGCCGAGCGGATTCCACCCATGGCCTCGGTTTTCATCAACATCGGCACCACCACCGAGGAGGTGGCAAGGGAGTTGGTGAAAAAAGACGGCCTGCGGGTCATTACAAACAACCTGAACGTGGCCGGCATCCTGAGCCGGAATCCCAAAATCGAGGTCTACATGGCCGGCGGGATAGTGAGGCACCGGGACTGCGGCATCACGGGCCATGCCACCCTTGAGTTTATCCGCCAGTTCCGGACCGACTTTTGCGTCATCGGCATCAGCGGCATCGGCCAGAACGGGGACCTCCTCGACTTTGACTACCGGGAGGTCCAGGTGGCCAAGGCGATCATCGCCAACTCGTCAACGGTGCTGCTTGCGGCCGATCACTCCAAATTCGGCAGGGAGGCCATGGTTCGCCTGGGCCATGTCTCGGATCTTGACGAACTTTTCACCGACACCATGCCTTCGGAGTCCATGGTGGAGATCCTGACGGAGAACGGCGTAACGCTCCATGTGTAGCGCCCGTCCTTCAGCACCGGTTATTGTTATTTAAATTGCAGTTTGATGCCTGTGGCCGTTTCCCTTACGGTGAACCCCAGGGGGGTAAGCAGCTGGTAAAGCGGGCGGCCGAAATAGAACAGCTCTTCCGCCACGGAGAGATGAAAATCATGGACTGCCCGGCTGCGATAGGTAAGATCCTTATTGCTGATCCGTTCAAGCTTTTTGATCGTTTTTTTGGATGACCGGGAAACGGTCCGGGAGATGGTTTTCATATCCGGTACGGCAAAGAGCTGTTCATGCTCGATCATCCGTTTTTTCAGGGGATTGTCCTCCTTCACAAGATCCAGCCGTGAAAGTAGATCCTTGCCGGCAAGGGCGAGAATCTCATCCGTGTCCCAGCACTTGAGAACCCCGCAGGCCAGGGGGCGATGACCGTATATGCTGCATCCCTTCCCGTTCTTGTCATAAAAGATACAGGCCCATGACCCCTTTTTTCCGCGGATTTTCAACAGCTCGGTCTTTACCGGCTCGATGGCGTTTGTGACCGGATCATGGGCAAGCTCACCCTTTCTGATGGTGATGAGGTCATCAAAGGATAAAGACCTGTTTTCAATTAAAGGCAGGTCCTGGGTGTGCAGGGCAGGGCCGCCGTTTTCGCAGCAGGTGCCGCACCGCTTACATTCTTTCTGATCTGTCATATGTTCCATATCCCGGTGAAGAATTAAATTTCCGATAATTAAAATCGGCCAACTATATCTGTATTCTCCGTTCCTGTATAGGTTTTTATCCCGATTCTCCCCGGGGCGGTCATTGACAAGTGTTCGGTTTTCTGGCATATTTCCCCCTTTTTTATTACCTTTCTGGGAAATCCTGAGTCGATGATACAATTGAAAAAAGGCCAGCGCTTCACAAGCGAAATGGAGCCGGAACTGGGGCTTGGCACCCTTGTTGAGAGTGATGCAAGGTCCCTTGCCATCAATTTTGCGGCCAGCAACTGCGTCCGGCGGTACACCGTGACCAACGCCCCCTTGAGACGGGTCCGGTTTGATGTGGGGGACACCGTCATCTTTCGTGACAACACCACCATGGTGGTTGAAACCGTGGAGGAGGAGGACGGTCTTCTTTGCTACCGGGGCGGGGGCAGGAGCGTTCTTGAGCCGGATTTATCCGACGCCATGAGTGTTTCCGCACCCAGGGACCGGCTTTCCGCCGGCATGTTCGACCCGGTGGAGGCCTTTGACCTGCGGTTTGAGGCCAACCTTCTCAGGTACGAGCATGAACGCTCCGAGACCATGGGATTCATGGGGGGGCGGGTGGACCTGGTGCCCCACCAGTTTTATATTGCCGGCGAGGTGGCCGCCCGGCACGTGCCCCGGATTCTCCTGGCCGATGAGACCGGGCTTGGCAAGACCATCGAGGCCTGCCTGATCCTCCACCGGCTCCTGTTGAGCGAGCGGATCTCCCGGGTGGTCATCCTGGTGCCCGACGCCCTGGTTCACCAGTGGTTTGTCGAGTTCTACAGGCGGTTTAACCTTGTCTTCCGGATCTTTGACGAAGACCATTGCCGGGATATGGAACGGTCCGAGCCCGGCGCAAATCCCTTTTTGTCCGACCAGCTGGTCCTCTGCTCCCTTGGGGGGCTGGCGGAGAACAAGCGTCGGCGGGCCCAGCTCATGGAAGCGGGATGGGACATGGTGGTGGTGGATGAGGCCCACCACGTGGAAGAGGGAAGCATGGCCTATTCCCTGTTGCAGGGGCTTGGCAGCCAGCAGACCGGGATGATGCTGTTGAGCGCCACCCCGGAACAGCTTGGCCGTCGGACCCATTTTTCCCATCTCAGGCTCCTGGATCCCGCCCGGTACACCGATTTTGAGGCCTATCTTGCGGAGAGCCGGGCCTACCGGGAAACGGCCTCGGCCATGGACGATTTGATGGCCCTTGATGAGGATTCGCCTGAAATGAGGGAGATGCTGGATTGCCACGGGCCGGGCCGGGCCGTTTTCCGGAATACCCGGGCCGTGATCAAGGGGTTTCCCGAGCGCCGGGGCATCCTTTATCCCCTGACCGTGGCCGGGGGGGACGATTCCGCTGCCGTTCGTGAAAAAATCCAGTGGCTTGTCACCCTGCTGAAAAAACGGGGCAATGACAAGGTGCTGCTGATCTGCAGCGCCCCGGACACCGTGGCCCGGATCGAAACCGCCATCCGGGAGATCGTGTCCATCAAGATCTCCCTGTTTACAGAGACCATGACCATCATGCAGCGGGACAGGAGCGCGGCATGGTTTTCCGAACCCGACGGGGCACAGCTGATGATCTGCTCCGAGATCGGGAGCGAAGGGCGCAATTTTCAGTTTGCCCACCATCTGGTGATGTTCGATCTTCCCGTCAACCCTGAACTTGTGGAGCAGCGGATCGGACGGCTGGACAGGATCGGCCAGCAGCACCCGATATCCATTCATGTGCCCTATGCCAAGGGCAGTGTCCAGGAGATCCTGGCCCGGTGGTACAAGGAGGGCGCGGGCATCTTTGAGAACAATATCAGCGGCATCCACCAGATCCATAAACGGTTTGAACCGACCCTTGGAACCCTGTCAACCCAGTGTAACGGTGATCAGTGTAACGCTGGGGGAATATTCCCGGAGGAGGCGCTCAAGGGGCTGATAGACCATACCCGCCGGTTTTCCCTGGAGATTTCCGAACAGCTTTCTTCAGGCCGGGACCGGCTGCTGGAACTCAACTCCTACCGGCCCGGTAAAGCCCGGGGCCTGGTCGACACCATCCGGTCCATGGATGGGGACACGGGGATAGACCGGTTCATGGCGAGGATGTTCAAGTTTTACGGCATTTCGCCGGAACCCGTCATGGATAGGACCTACAGGCTTGAGGTCTTCAATGCCTCGGAGGTTGAGTTCCCCGGCCTCAAGTCGGACGGGATGGTGGTGACCTTTGACAGAAAGGTGGCCGTGACCCGTGACGACATTGAATTCCTGACCTGGGACCATCCCATGGTGACCGGCGCCATGGAGCTGTTCCTCGGCAGCGACAACGGCAATGTCTCCATTGCCGAGATCAGCGGCACCGGCGAGTTTCAGATTCTGCTGGAGTCGGTTTACGTCCTGGAGTGCATTGCGCCCAGGGAGCTTCACATAAACCGGTTCCTGGCAAGAACGCCCATACGGTGCCTGGTGGATCACACCCTTACCGACCTGACCCGGAAGCACCCGGCCAAGGCCCTCAACAAAAGGGTCTCCACCTGTGCAAAATCCTGGCTCGGACAGTTTCCCGAGATAAAGGAGAAGCTGCTGCCACAGCTTGTGGACGCCGGATTCAAACTTGCCGAAAAAGAAGCGGACCTGGCCATAAACCTGGCCAAGGACGAGGTGATTCGCCTGGTAGGGGGCGAGGCAAGGCGGCTTGCCCGGCTCAAGGAGCGAAACCCTGCCATACGGGAGGATGAGATCATGGCGGCCCGGGAGGAGGCCGAAGCCCTTTTGGCCCACATGGACACGGCAAGGCTAAGGCTCGATTCCCTCCGCCTCATCAAGGTGGATTGATTACATCTATTCCTGGCCGCCCGCCCATTTCCGGTTTAACTGATGTCGTTTTCGGGTGGCGGCCAGGAGTGTCGGCGGGTCGTCTGATCAGGAGTGTTTTTTTGTCGCCGCGTCCCAGGGAGAGGGCTCCCTGGCGGCCTTGGGGGCTTCCCCGGGCTGTTCCACCAGGGCGATGCCGGTGTCGGTGATTTGAATGATCCTTTTTTTGTACAGCCCGCCGATGGTTCGCTTGAACTCCTTTTTGCTCATGGAGAACCGTTCCTTGATGGCGTCGGGGGAGCTCTTGTCGTTGAGGGGGATAAAGCCTCCCTCCTTTTCCAGGAGTTCGAGGACGCCTGCGGCGGAATCCGACACAGAGCCGTACCCGGGTTTTTTCAGGAGAAGATCGATCTTGCCGTCCTCCTTGATGCGGTGGATGTACCCGGTTGTCCTCTCCCCCATTGAGAGTTCCCTGAAGGTATCGTTGCGGAACAGCATGCCCGTGTACCGGTTGTTGATGATCGCCTTGAAGCCAAGGGTGGTGATGTCGTAGATCATGAGATCCACCATCTCCCCCTGGGCGAGTTCTTCCAGGTTCTTATCCATGTGAAGGGATATTTTGCTCGTGGCATAGACCCGGTTGGTGCTTGTGTCAAGGCAGGCCTTTACGACAACCTTATCCCCCGGTTTCACCCGTTCCTGCATCTCCGATTTGGGCAGAAAGAGATCCTTTTCAAGTCCCCATTCCAGAAAAGCGCCAAAGGGCTGGACATCCTTGACCTCGAGGCAGGCAAAGTCGCCCACCACGGCCAGGGGGGTGAGGGTGGTCGCAATGGGCCGATCCTCGGAATCGGTGTAGACAAACACCTGGATGGTATCCCCGGGTTCAAGACCCTCGGGGGCATATTTGGCCGGTAGCAGGACCTCGTCCTCCTTGGGATTGAGGTAAAAACCAAAATCCACCTTCCGTTCAACAACAAGTTCGTTATAGCTGCCGATTACTAGCATTGTTTCATTCTCCAGAAAATATTTAATTAGATCATTATAAGACAGAATAAAGGTTTGTAAAACCGATAAAAACGGGGGCTCCGTTTCAGATCGGGCCCCGGAGCGCGTTATTTCAGGGGCTTGAGCAGGTACTCGAGCCCGTTCACCTTGATCTCGTAGAGCATCTTCAGCATCTCACCGAGCTCTCCCTTGGGAAAGCCCTTCTGGGCAAACCACACCACATAGGGCTCGGGAAGATCCACCAGGGGAAGATCCTTGTATTTCCCGAAGGGCATGGGGGTGCGGGCGATCTTGAGAAGCAGTGACGGATCCGGGATCGGGGACTGGTTGTGGTTCGTCATGGTGGATGGTGTCTCCTGGGCGTTGTAAAAATAAGCTTCAGGCCGGCCCCCGGAGGGTCCGGCAACTATTAAAAACGGTGATGGCCGCCATCCCGGAACTGTTTTTTGATATGCTT
This sequence comes from Desulfobacteraceae bacterium, assembly GCA_024225635.1. GTDB lineage: Bacteria > Desulfobacterota > Desulfobacteria > Desulfobacterales > Desulfobacteraceae > Desulforapulum. The sequence goes on from JAAEMK010000303.1 coordinate 24,839, forward strand.
GCCGCTGACCCTGTAGAGGCGGGACGATAGCAACAGCCCGGAGATGGTGAGGCCCGCGATGAGGCTCAGCCAGAACCCCTTGGCTCCCAGTGCCGGCACCACAAGGTCGGTCATGGCAAGTACATAGCCCAGGGGCAGGGTGATGACCCAGTAGGCCGTGAAGGTTAACAGCAGGGTCATGTTGGCGTCCTTGTATCCCCGGAGCGCTCCCTGGGAGGTGGTCATGATGGCGTCGGAGACCTGGTAGAGGGCGCCGATTTTCAAGAGGGACACGGCAATGGCCGACACCTCGGGATCCTTGGTGTAGACGGCCACGATTTCATGGGAAAAGAGCCGGGTGAAGGCGAGGGTCAAAAGGGAGATTCCCACGGCCAGGGCGCAGCCCATGATGCAGGCAAAACGTGCCGCTTCAGGGTCCTTCCGGCCGATGGCGTGTCCTGCCCGGATGGTGATGGACATGCCGATGCTCAAGGGAAAGGCAAAGACCAGGCCCGAATAGTTGAGGGTGATCTGGTGCCCGCCCACGATCAGTGGGCCCAGCACGCCTATGAACAGGGTGATGCAGGCGAAGATGCTGCATTCCATGAAGATGGTGGCGCCGATGGGCAGCCCCAGTTGCAGGATTTCCATGATCCCTTTTGCGGAGGGAAGCGACAGGGCTGAAAACACACCGGTCTTTCGGCATTTTTCGTTTACCAGGGTGTAGCCGAGGATGCAGATGAAAGAAACCCAGAAGGTCAGCCCGCTGGCATAGCCGCATCCGGCCCCGCCAAGTTCGGGAAGTCCCCATTTCCCGTGGATGAGGATGTCGTTGGCCACATAGTTGAAGGCCACGGTGATGACGGAGATCACCATCTGGGGTTTTGTGTCGCCAAGGCCTTCCACAAAGGATTTCAGGACAAAATAGCCGGCCACCGCAGGTAATCCCAAAGATAGACCGGCAATGTAGCCCTTGGCCACCGAAACCACCCCGCTGTCGAGTTTCATCATTCTAAGGACGGTGTCCGTGTGGCCGAAGACGGCAAAGAGGAGGGCGGCCAGCACAAGGCCGAGCCAGAGGGCCTGCTTCACCTTGGGGCCGGTTTCAGCCAGTTTGCCCGCTCCCGTGAGCTGGGCCGTGATGGGGGTGACCGCCATCATCACCCCGTTCAGGGCAATGATGCAGGGAAAGCCGATGCTTGCGCCCACAGCCGCCCCTGCAAGGGCTGTGTTGCTGTAATGGCCGGCCATCATGGTGTCTATGAATCCCACGGCTGAAACGCCGAGCTGGGTCACCAGCATGGGAAAGGCAAGCTTGATAATGGCCGCAAGCTCTCCCAGGTAATTGTGCCTGGTGGAAAGAGGGGATGCTATGGGTTGGGTCAGGGTTGTCATGGTTTACTCGTTTAATGTTGTTATGGTTGCTGGTTGAAAAATGGAGTCGGGGATTAAGGGTGCAAAAAAATTAAAATACGTTGTGCTCGTGGAGTATCCTGATGCCGATGAAGATGAGAATGGCTCCTCCCAGAAGCTCGGCCTTTTTTCCCACCCTTCCCGATGAGAGAAACCGGTTGCCCAGGATCAGGCCGATCCAGGTGAAACAGAGGGCGACCACTCCGATGATTATTACAGGCAGAAGGATGGAAACCTTAAGTGCGGCCAGGCTGAATCCCACGGCCAGGGCGTCGATGCTTGTGGCAACCGAGAGAAGGACGAGCCTTGTTCCCCGGGTGGGGTCTTTCAATGGCTTGTCTTCATCTGTGTCAAAGGATTCTCGGATCATGCCGGCACCGATCCACAGGAGAAGGAGAAAGGCTACCCAGTGGTCGTAGCGTTCGATATATGAAACCACGGCCCGGCCCGAGCACCAGCCGATCACCGGCATCAGTGCCTGGAACAGCCCGAAATGCCAGGAGAGCCTGAATACGTGGCGGGCCGTGAGCCGCTTGATCTGGAAACCGGCTGTTACCGCAACGGCAAAGGCATCCATTGCCAGGGCAACGGCCAGGAAAATAATTGTTGGTATGTCCATGTATCTATCGTTTAAAAGGTTTAAAACAGCCCTCCCATTTATCAAGTTTCAGAAGAAACAGCAATGAAATTCGCCAGGGGATGGAAAATGGCCTTGACAGGGGCTGGCAAATTATATGTGATAAGCAAGTTTGGGCAGGAGATCCTGGCCGAGGCCGTTGCCAAGGCAGGAGAGCTTTTCCATGAAGTGGTCGATTAGGAGACGGTCATGATCCGGATGGATAAAATAGATCTTGCCTTTGACGGCAGGGTGTTGTTCAGCAACTTTTCCCTGGCAGTGGAAAAAGGGGAGAAGGTGCTCCTCTCGGCCCCGTCGGGAAGCGGGAAGTCCTCCCTTGTGAAGATGATGCTGGGGTTTGTGCGGCCGGACAGGGGCAGGATTGTCATCGACGGCCGGGAGCTTTCCCGGAAAACCCTGTCCGCCTGCCGGGGGAAGATCTGCTATGTGAGCCAGGATGTGGACCTGAGGGATGAGGTGGTGGCGTCCTTGGTCACCGAGATTTTTTCCTACAAAAACAATCGTGACGCCCTTTATACCCCTGCCGTCCTTGCCCGTGAGATGGAGCGGTTCGACCTTGACAGCCAGGTGCTGGAGAAAAGGGTCGGCCGGCTATCGGGGGGAGAGCGCCAGCGCCTGGGGATGATCATCTGTCTGCTTTTGAACCGCCCGATCTGGCTTCTGGACGAGGTCACTTCGGCCCTGGACGAAACCCTGAAGCAACGGGTGATCCAGGCGGTGCTCAGCTCAGACAGGACTGCGGTGATCATTTCCCACGATGACCTATGGAACGCTTCAGGCGCCCTCAGGCGGATCGCCTGGTAAGGAGAAAACATGGAGACCGGAACCGTGACCTACGGCAGCCTCTGTTATCTTGTGGTGCTGCTCGTTCCCATTATTGCCGTCAATTGTAAATTAAGGATTTTTATCAATAAAAAGCTTGTCTGGGCCGTGTTTCGCATGGTGGTCCAGCTGAGCCTTGTGGGGTTGTTCCTGAAGTTTGTCTTTGAACTGGACAACCCCTTGATCAATATCGCCTATGTCTGCTGCATGATCCTTGTGGCCGCCGTCTCCGGCATCAAGAGCTGTGACATGGAATGGGGCAGGCTCTTTTTTCCCATACTGGTCGCATTTGCCCTGCCAAGCCTGTTCATGCTGCTTTACTTCAACATGTTTGTGGCCGATCTGGACCGCCTTTTGAACGCCAGGCACACCATTCCCATTGCCGGCATGCTCCTTGGCAACAGCTTGAGCAGCATTATCATCGGGGTGAACACCTTTTATAAAGGAGTCAGTGAGAACCGGAAAGAGTACCTCTACTCCCTGAGCCTTTCAAATTCCAGGGTCGAGGCCCTCATGCCTTATTTGAGGAAGGGGCTTCTTGCCGTGGCCAATCCCATGCTCGCCGGCATGGAAACCATCGGTCTTGTGGCGCTGCCCGGCATGATGACGGGCCAGATCCTGGGGGGCGCCCTTCCCATGACCGCCATCAAGTATCAGATCGCCATCATGCTGGCCATCTTCATTGTCCAGTATTTTGCCGTGATCCTCGCCATCGTTCTCACATCCATACGCTCCTTTGACAGCTATGACCAGCTGATGTGAAAATCCCCGGGGACAGGCTTAGCTTATTGTTTTATTAATTTTTAGATTTAGAAAGAATCTCGCCAATATTCCAGGGGACAGGCTTAGCTTATTGTTCGTTTTATCGAGTCTCATGATTTAATTGGCAATAAGCTAAGCCTGTCCCCACTTGACGTAAGCTAAGCCTGTCCCCGCTTGATGGTATATCAGCGGTCATTGTCAAGGAGCGTCTGGATCTCAGGGGGAATCGACCGGGAACGGATGGTGTGGGAAACCTTGTCCAGCACAAACTCAATGCTGAAGGAGTGGAGCCCCAGGCGATGAAAGTCCTGGTTCTCCCTTAAAAATGCCACGGAGCGCTTTGACCCGTACCGCCGGTCACCGGTGACAGGGTGGCCGCCAAGCTTTGCATGGCGCCGGATCTGGTGCTTTCGGCCGGTGAGAAGCTCGATCTCCAGCAGGGCGTAGTGGGCGCTCTGGTCCAGGAGCTTGTACCGGGTTTCCGCCCGGACCCGTTTTCCCCGTCCCTTGGGATTGGTGCGGCCCCCCGCTTCCTTGGACAGGGGAGTGTCCCAGACCTGGACGGCGCCGGGGGCAAGGTCGAAATTGCCGTGGACAAGGGCGATGTAGGTCTTTTTCACCGCGCCTGTCTGAAAGAGGGTGGAGAGGGCGGAGAGGGTAGCCGGTTGTGTTGCCAGGAGGATCACGCCGCTGGTGTCCCGGTCCAGCCGGTGAACCGGGTGGATCTCAAACCCGCTGTCAATGCCGAGGGTGGTCATCAGCGCTTCATCGCCCCGGATCCGGGTGGCAAGGATCGAGAGCAGGTCGTGGCCGGGTTCGTTGTGAACGCTCATGCCAAAGGGTTTTTCAACGCATAGCCAGCCTTGGCCGGTTTTCAGTATATCTATCGGATCAATTTGAGTCATAGAGGCTTTTTCTTTCTGTTTTTTTATTTCTTCATGGTTAATAACGCTTCAATTTTAACATACTTTGTGGGCGGGTGTGCAACCTAAATGCACCTAGCAACCCACATTCCCGGGGTCAGGCTTAGCTTATTGTTATATTAAGTTTTAGATTTATAAAGAATCTCATCAATAAGCTAAGCCTGACCCCAGCTGACGTGACCCCATCTGGCGTATGACCCCAACTGGCGTGAGCTAAGTTTGAGCCCTGCCGGCGGTGAGGTGGAATACGGCGCCGCCCAGGAGCATGAGAACGGCGCCAAGGGGAAAGACCGCCACGAGGTCGGCATGGTCCATGGCGATGCCGGCCGCCATGGAGCCGGTCAGCATGCCCAGGCTGTGGGACATGGTGATGAGGGAGATGACGGCGCCCATGGCCCCCTTTTCATGGCCCTTGACCACGGCCATTGCCATGATGGAGGGCATGGAGATCCCCCCGCCCAGGCCGAAGAGGGTGATCGCACCCACAAGGCCGGCATAGGAGGTGGCCTCGACGATCAGCCACATGGCAATGGCGCAGAGTACTCCCCCGGCGGAAACGATCACCTTTGTATTAAACCGGTCGGCCGCATATCCCATGGGCAGCTGGAGCAGTCCGCTGATAAAGACCCCCAGCATCACCAGCACCCCGGTCAGGCTGTCTGACAAGTCGAACCGCGAATGGACGAAGATGGGCAGAAAGCTCCAGATGATGCCGATGCAGGCGGTGTAGGAAAACCGGTAAACAAAGAGGCCTATCAGGGTCGGGTCCTTGATGATGGAGGCCCAGGAAAGGGGCGTGTGCTTTTTTTGTCGGATCTGCTCATCGCTGGTGGGGGGCAGAAGGACGATGGATAGGCACAGCCCGGTGGCGGAGAGGAACCCCAGGCAGGCAAAGGCGGCATCCATGGAGAGAAGGTCGGCAATCACTCCCCCCATGAGCGGTCCCAGGCTCAGGCTGGCGAACATGGACATGTTGAACAGGCCCATGGCGTAGCCCTCCCTACCCCGGGGGGTGATCTCTCCCACATAGGCCTGGACCACGGGCATGATCATGGCCGAGGCGATGCCCTGGATGAACCGGAAGAGGATCAGGCCGGTCACCGTGTCGCAGGTAACAAAAGCCATGGAGACAAGGATGTACCCCAGAAGGCCCGCAACGATAAAGGGTTTGCGCCCGTGGCGGTCCGAGGCCCGGCCGAACCAGGGGAGAAAAAAGGTGCGGGAGAGGGCAAAGGCGCCGAAGATCATGCCGATGTATATGCCCTTCGCCCCAAGGTCGTTGGCGTAGACCGGCAGCAGGGGGACCACGATCCCAACACCGGTCACCGTGGTGAAGATGGTGAAAAAGAGGGTCAGGAAGATTTTTTTGCGGGGGGAGGGGATGATGTCAAACTCCCGGTTTTCCCCCTTCAACAGGTTGATGAATTCAGGTATCATCGTCTTTTCATATCTATTTTTCCCATGATTGGCAACCGGTCCTTTGGGGGGACGCTGATATAATTTGTTTGAAATCCGTTGACGCAGATGGTAAACGAGTATGAAAAATTTGCCATTCTAATTTTAGATTAGGGAGGAAATCTATGGATGCGACAACCGTTCTTTTGGTGGATGATGAGAAGGAGTTCGTGGATACCCTGGCTGAACGTATCAGCATTAGAAGTCTCAGTCCCCAGGTGGCCTACAGCGGTGAACAGGCCCTGGAGATGATCGTTGATACGGTTCCCGACGTAATGGTGCTTGATCTGAAGATGCCGGGCATGGGCGGTACCGATGTCCTTGCCAGGGTCAAGGCCGCATATCCCGAAGTCGGCGTCATCATTCTCACCGGCCACGGCGACAGCAAGGACCAGGTCCTTGTGGAGGGCCTGGGCGCATCGGGCTATTTCCAGAAACCCGTTGACATCGACCGACTCGTTGACAAAATCAGGGTTCTTGGCTGACCCCATTTCTTTTTGTAAATAATTTCCCCAAAACAGCGGTCTGCTTTGAGCCGGGGCAACGATTATTTTTGTTGACCCCTTGGGATTTTGTTGATAAGAAAAAAACTGACTGACCAATCAGTAGAGTGAACTGATTGGTTAATCAGTCCCGGAAACGGATGGGTATAAGAATTCAAACGGAGCGATGATGTCCAAGAAAGACGATATACTAAAGGCCGCAATAACCCTCTTTGCCGACAGGGGCTTTCAAGACGCCTCCATGACCGAGGTCGCCAAGATGAGCGGCGTTTCCGGAGCCACCGTATTTTACCATTTCAAAAGCAAGGAGGCGTTGTTCCTCACAGCCCTTGAGACCGTCAAGGACGGCATTATTCAAAAGTTTGACCAGTACCTCCGGGAACACGATTTCGAATCGGGAATCGATCTTGCCGAAGGAATCATCTCCTTCTACCTCTATCTTGCCGGAACCATGGAAGAGTGGTTCCTGCTTCTTCACAGCCACTACCCCTACAAGCTTGCCCTGGTCAACGAAGAGTGCCGAAGTCACCTTGAAAAAATATATAACAGCCTTGTTGACCTCTTTGAACGTGCCGTTGCCATGGGACGGGAGGACGGCTCCATCGATGCCGGGGATACGCGAAAAACCGCCCTGGTGATTTTTTCCATGGTGGACGGCGTGGTCCGGTTCAAGATCTACAATCTTTACGATACAGGTGCCCTGTTTAATGAACTTATTAATTCATGCAGGAAGATCCTAAAATATAAAACGTAAGATAACTTTAACAATTAGGTGGTTAAATGTTGACAAAATTATTTCCGTTCCTTCCATGGTTCAAGGGCTATGGGCTTGACAAGTTCAAGATCGATTTCCTGGCGGGGCTGACGGTTGCCCTGGTTCTTATTCCCCAATCCATGGCCTATGCCCAGCTGGCCGGGATGCCCTCCTATTTCGGGCTCTATGCTTCTTTTCTTCCTCCCATGGTCGCAGCCCTGTTCGGGTCCAGCCGCCAGCTTGCGACCGGCCCCGTGGCAGTTGTTTCCCTCATGACCGCGGCCAGTCTCGAACCCTTGGCAACCGCCGGCAGCGAAGGCTACATCGCCTATGCCATCATCCTTGCCTTGATGGTCGGTATCTTCCAGCTTTCCCTTGGAGTCTTGAAGCTCGGGGTCGTGGTTAACTTCCTGTCCCATCCGGTTGTCAACGGTTTTACCAATGCGGCAGCCATCATCATCGCCTCCTCACAGCTTTCCAAGATGTTCGGCGTGTATGTGGACAAGTCTGAACACCACTATGAAACCATTATCAACGTGTGCAAGGCGGCCGTTCATTATACCCATTGGCCCACCCTGTTCATGGGAATTCTTGCTTTTGCCATCATGTACGGCCTCAAGAAGGTCATGCCAAAGGTTCCCAACGTCCTTGTGGCCGTTGCCGTGAGCATCGTCATCTCCTGGGCCATGGGCTTTGAGCACAACACCCGTGTGGACATCTCCACCATCGACTCCCCCGAGGTTCGCTCCCAGATCGAGTTCTTCAATGGCATCATCAATGAGATCCCGGTTCTTGCAGACACGCGAACCGCCCAGTCCAATGCCGTGGACGAGGCCAAAAAAGCCAATGATACCATCCTGGAACTGGATACGGTCCATGACTTCAATGTCACGGTGGTGAAGCTGGAGCGCCTGAAACACGAGGCCCATGTCCAGCGGGAGCAGTTGAGGGCTTATCTCTTCTCCGGGGTCGAGCAGGCGGACGGTTCCCTGAAATTTTATTTCCAGGGCCAGGAGCCCCAGGGTGTTGAGACCGATGGCAGGACCTGGCGGGTCAAGGTGGGCAACAGGCTGCTGGATACCACCGACCTGCTGATGATGGGCGGCGGTGCTGTGGTCGGTACCGTTCCCAAGGGACTTCCCTCACTCAGCGTTCCAAAGATCGACATGAAGGTGATGCTCCGGCTGTTTCCCTTTGCCGCCATCATCTCCCTTCTTGGTTTCATGGAGGCGATCTCCATTGCCAAGGCCATGGCCGCAAAGACCGGCCAGCGGCTTGATCCCAACCAGGAGCTCATCGGCCAGGGCGTTGCCAACATCCTTGGCGCAGTTGGAAAGAGTTATCCCACCTCGGGTTCTTTTTCACGGTCTGCGGTCAACCTCCAGGCAGGCGCGGTTACCGGGCTTTCAAGTGTGTTTACCAGTCTTGCCGTGGTGGTTGTGCTGCTCTTCTTTACTCCTCTTCTCTATCACCTTCCCCAGAGTGTGCTTGCGGCCGTTATCATGATGGCGGTTATCGGGCTTGTCAACGTGTCCGGTTTCATCCACGCCTGGAAGGCCCAGTGGTATGACGGCGCTATTTCCATCCTCTCCTTTCTCTGTACGCTTGCCTTTGCTCCCCACCTTGACAAGGGGATCATGGTGGGTGTAACTTTGTCACTGATGGTGTTCCTTTACAAGAGCATGCGGCCCAAGGTGCCCTCATTGTCAAGGTTTGACGACAATGCCCTGCGCTGTTCCGTGACCCATGGTCTCAAGGAGTGCGAGTATGTGGACCTTGTCCGTTTCGAAGGCCCCCTGTTTTTTGCCAATGCAAGCTATCTCGAGGACCAGATCAACGACAGGATGACGAACAAGAAAAAACTAAGGGATATCATCATCGTTTCCAACGGCATCAACGACATCGATGCCTCGGGCGAAGAGTTGCTTTCCCTTTTGATCGACAACGTCAGAAGTTCAGGCGTCGATATCTCGTTTTCCGGGGTCAACGAATCCGTGACCAAGGTATTTGAAAGAACCCATCTCATTGAGAAGATTGGAAGGGACCACATCTATCCGACCATGGAGCAGGCCATCTGCGCGGTTCACGAACATGCCCACGAGGATGACCTGGAGCACCAGTGCCCGCTTTCAACCACCTGCAAACTGGTATAATTTTTAGATAAGGGAGTTATCATGTCTGTCATTACACTATTCAGCGGCAGTTTTTGCAATAATGAGAAGGTCGAGGCATCTCTGATCGAGTCAACGGGTTCCACGTTGGTTACGGAACAGCAGATTGTGGAAAAGGCCAGCAGCCTCTCCTCCATCAGCGAAAAAAAGATCAAGGAGGCGTTTCTCGCCAAGACGTCGATTTTCAATAAATTCACCCATGAGAAAGAGCGCTCCATGGCCTACCTGCGACTGGCCGTAGCGGAGGTGCTTGCCCAGGACAACCTCGTGATCACGGGGTTTCCCGCTCATTTGATTCCCCCCAGCATCAGCCATGCCCTGAGGGTCTGCCTCATTGCCGAACTAAAATACCGGCTGGGCCAGGCGGCAAACCAGGGCACCGGGGAAAAAGAGGCCCTCAAACTTATCAATGAGAGTGACAATAACAGTTCTACTTGGGTCAACACCCTTGTCGGCAAGAGCGATCCCTGGGACAAGGCGCTGTACGACATTGTCATTCCCATGAACGTAAACTCGGTTGCCGATGCGGTCGCCTTGATCTGCGAGAAATCCCAGAGCCCCGCCGTTGCGTCTTCCGACGCCTCGGTCCAGGCGGTACAGGATTTTCTCCTGGCCGCAAGGGTTGAAACCACCCTGGCCAATGAGGGACACAACGTGGCCGTGGCCGCAAAAGCGGGCAAGGTGGTGCTGACCATCAACAAGAATGTATTGATGCTCAAGCGCCTGGAAGAGGATCTCCAGTCCATCGTGAACAAGGTGGAAGGGGTCAAGGCGGTGGAGACCGAGATCGGCAAGGGGTTTTACCAGACCGACATCTACCGGCAGTTTGATTTTGAGACACCTTCAAAGGTGCTCCTGGTGGATGATGAGCGGGAGTTTGTCCAGACCCTGTCCGAACGGCTGTTGATGCGGGAGATGAGTTCCGCCGTCGCCTATGACGGCGAGTCCGCCCTCAGCATCGTGGATGAGGATGAGCCCGAGGTGATGATTCTCGATCTCAAGATGCCCGGCATCGACGGCATCGAGGTGCTGAAGAAGGTCAAGGCCACCAAACCCGAGATCGAGGTGATCATCCTCACCGGTCACGGCAGCGAAGCGGACAAGAAGGTCTGTATGGACCTGGGTGCTTTTGCCTACCTGCAGAAGCCGGTTGATATCGATCTGCTGAGCGAGACCCTTAAGCTTGCCAATGAGAAGATCAAGAAAAAGGACGCTTAGATAGCAGGATAATAACGTTGTATAGACGTTCCAATCGAATTGATACCGGCTCTTATGTTGTATAAGAGCCGGGCTCAATTCATATGCGAATAGCTAAAACGAGATGATCAAAGGGGAATCGAGGGTAGCATGTCCATTGTTGAAAAGTTAAAGCCGATTTTTCTGGAATACCCGGGAACGGGAGGAGAACGGTATAAGCATTCCTTTAATTACCGTAAGATCTGGCAGATGGTGATTTTGCTCACTTCCGCCGTGACCTTGATTCCCCTGATCATCATCACCTCCATTGACTACAATGTGACCCAGCGTTCCATTGAGTCGGAGATTACACTGAGGGCGCGGCGGACCGCCTCCAACACCAAGCGGGCCATCTCGTTTTTCCTTTCCGAACGCAAGGCGGCCCTGGATTTCATTGTCCATGACAACGGGTTCCAGGCCCTGACCGACACGGACCGGTTGTCCGCCATCCTCAAGAACCTCCAGAACGGGTTCGGCGGGTTTGTGGATATCGGCGTGGTCAACGATCAGGGAATCCAGATCGCCTATTCCGGGACCTACAACCTCGGGGGAAAGGATTATTCCGACCAGGCCTGGTTCAACAAAGTGCTGGAGAGGGGGGTATACATCAGCGAGGTGTTCCTGGGGTTCAGGAACAAGCCCCATCTTGTGATTGCGGTAAGGTCCAGGGTTGAGAAGGGCGCCTTTTACGTGCTCCGGGCCACCATCGACACGGACCGGTTCAACGAGATTCTTTCGAATCTTGAGCTGAACGGCAAGGGGGACGTGTTTCTCATAAACCGGAACCGGGTGATACAGACCCCCAGCCGCCGTCACGGGGATGTGCTTTCAGCCGTTGACATCCCGGTGCCGGAATATTCGGACCGGACCCGGGTGAAGGAGTACCAGAACCGGAACATGGAGCAGTATGTGGTGGGGTATGCCTACATCCCGGACACCAATTTCATCCTGATGCTGGTCAAGGAGAAGGCCGCCCTGATGAAGTCCTGGTATGCGACCCGGTCCAATCTCATCGGGTTCCTCCTGATCAGCATCACCGTGATTATCGGGGTGATCGTGTTTGTCACCACCTACCTTGTCAACCAGATGTTTATTTCCGACAGGAAGCGGGCCAATGCCATGCACCGGATCGAGTATGACAACAAGCTTGCCACCGTAGGCAGGCTTGCCGCGGGAGTTGCCCATGAGATCAACAACCCCCTTGCCATCATTAATGAAAAGGCGGGGCTGATCAAGGACATCTTTGTCTACCGGGAGAAGTATTCGGCCGACGACAAGCTCATGGGCCTGGTGGATTCGGTCATTTCCTCGGTGGCCCGGTGCGGGACCATCACCAAGCGGCTGCTCAACTTTGCCCGTCACATGGATGAATCCTTCCAGACTGTGGATGTCGAGACGGTGATCCGGGAGGTGCTTGGATTCCTGGGCAAGGAGGCCGAGTACAGAAGCATCGATATATCGGTGGAGGTGCCTGACAGTTTTCCACAGGTCGAGTGCGACCGGGGAAAGCTCCAGCAGGTGCTGCTGAATATCGTGAACAACGCCTTTTTCGCCATCGGGACCGAAGGCAAGCTTTCCATCCATGTGAAGCAACGGGATGAGAAGTACCTGACCGTTACCATCTCCGACACGGGATGCGGCATTCCGGCAAAAGAGCTGGAACTGATCTTTGAACCGTTCTTTACCAAGAAATCAGGTCAGGGCGGAACAGGGCTGGGCCTCTCCATCACCTATCAGCTCGTGAAGGAGGCAGGCGGCTGCATAAAGGTCAAGAGTGAAGAGGGTGTGGGAACAAGTTTTATCGTAAATCTGCCGTTTAAACCCAAAAAACGAAAGGAGGCAAAAACGTGCGAGTCCTTCTAGTTGATGATGAAGTGGAATATGTATCAACCCTGGCCGAACGCCTCTCCTTCAGGGGGATCGACGCAAGCTGGGTATCAAGCGCAAAGGATGCCCTGGAGCGCATCCGGCAGGAAAGCTTTGACATCGCAGTGCTGGATGTGAAGATGCCCAAGATGGGGGGGATAGAGCTGAAACAGGCGATCGAAGAGATTAAACCGGATATGAAATTTGTCTATCTTACCGGCCACGGATCTGAAAACGACTATCAAAAAGGGGTGACGGATGGGGTCTCCTACCTGATCAAACCCGTCAATATTGACAAGTTGATGAGCATCATGAAACAAGCCATGACAAACAGGGGAAGCTGATAATGAGCATGGAAACAGAGGAGCTGACTGGAACGGAACTGCGTTATTTTGGTAAGATGATGGCCGCCATCAGCCATGAGATCAAGAACTCACTGGCCATCATCAATGAAAACGCGGGATTGATGGAGGATCTGAGCCTGATGGCAAAGAGCGGGCATCAACTGGACCCCCAGCGGGTCGAGGCCCTCTCCGGCCGGGTGATCAAGCAGGTCCAGCGGGCTGATACCACCGTTAAAAAGATGAACCGGCTGGCCCACAGCGTGGATGATCCCGTCAAAGAGATCGATGTGGCCGAGCTCCTGGATTTTACCATGGAACTTGGCAAAAAATCGGCCGCCTCCCTTGGGGTGGAGCTCCGGGTGACGCCGCCCCCAAGCCCGGTTAGGATCAACTCCAACCCGTTTCTGTTGATGAACCTCTTATGGGAAGTCATGTGCTATGCCTGCACCCGGGTGGATGGAACCCCCGCCATCAGCATTGCCGTTGCCAGGAATGCCAAGGGGGTTGAACTTGCGTTTACACCTGTGAATGATGCCGGGCAGGACGGGTTTTCACTTGATGAGGCGCCTTTCAGCGGGCTTGTATCCTGCTTGAATGCCGAGATTTTAAACCTTGCCGACAGCCGGGCACTTGTGTTAACACTTCCCGAAACTGTGTAAAAAGTGTAATATGTAGTTGTTGTATGCAGTAATCGATGTTTTCGCAACCCCTTATTGTCATGCAGAACCAAGTTATAATTCCTATAGCTTAATATACCTATGAAAGGAGAATTGCCATGTCTGAGAAAATACTGTTAGTTGATGATGAAAAAGAGTTTCTGGAAGCCATGTCCGAGAGAATGACCAACCGGGGTATGGATGTGACAACCGCACTTTCCGCAAAAGAGGCCATTGAAAAGGTCAAGAACGAGAACTTTGACGCCATCATCGTTGATCTGCTCATGCCTGAAATGGACGGGCTTGAGGCCCTTGAGACCCTGAAGCAGATCAACGCAGACCTTCAGGTTATCCTGTTGACCGGCAATGCCACCGTTGAAAAGGGTATCGAGGCCATGAAGCTCGGCGCCATGGATCTTCTGGAAAAACCGGCGGATCTCAATAATCTGACGGAGCGGATCAAGAAAGCCAAGGCCCGCAAGATGATCCTCGTCGAGAAACACACCGAAGAGAAGATCAAGAAGATTATCAGCTCCAAGGGGTGGTAGTCCCTGACACCCGGTTCTCCTAAAGCCTGTACACCGTTGGGATTTCATCCTTGTTGATGAAAATTCCAACGGTGTCCCCGGTGCTGAACCCAAGCTCCTTGAACCGGGTGGTAAAGGATTCATGCTTGTCAGCGTGCCAGAAGACATTCCACATGGGGTTTCTCACCGTGTCGATCCCATAGGCGTCGTGGCTGCAGAGGTTGACCCTGAACCGGTCCTTTGCGATCAGGGTATCGGCCTCGGAAAGAAAAAAATCGATCTGGTAGAGGTTGTTGTTGAGTTCCCGGGCGATCTCCTTCTGGAGCTCGGGGAAATCGTCAAGGTAGTGGTTGGCGATCTGGTAGAGTTCCTCTGGTTCCTTGATGGACATGCCGAGGATGGCAAACCGCTCGTTCCGCATGGCAAAGGCTTCAAGCTCCTCCTGGAAGGCGTGGATCACCCCGACGGCTTCCTTTAGCCCCTTTTCCGGGTCAATTCCCCCCAGAACAATCTGTTCGCACTTGGCAATGACGTCCAGGTAGAGTTCCTTGGTGTCCATCACGTAAATGTTGCGCTCCCGGTAGCTTCTTCGTTTCCGTATCCGCTTGGCTCCGTTGAGGCGTATGGAGATGATTCCCTTTTTCTGCTCAAGGATCTCTATGTTGGAGATGTTCTTTGCCTGGACCACAAATATTTCACCGGTTTCCGAGATGATGTACTCGATCTCGCAGGGAAATCCCAAAAGTTCCTGTATATCCCTGGAGATGGCCATCAGCTGCCGGTCATGGGGGGGTTTGGTGATATAGGGTTCGGACTGGACCCTGGATTTGCGGTCCCTGCAGTAGCCGAACTCCCAGTCCCCGGAGATCACCTTGGCCATGACGCTGGACCCTTCCACAAAGGGCATGACAATGATGCCCATCTCTTCAAGGTCTATTTCGGGGGCGTTGAGGAACTTCTGCTGCCGTTTGATGGACAGGGCCTTGGTGGTTTTTCCCGAGCGGATGATCTTTGACCTGGCATACTTAATGCCCATGAGGTCGGAATAGGTCTCCATGGAGTCGAAGGTGCCGCCCTTGAAGCAGTACTCCTTGGGGTGGGCGCTTCGTGCGATCACCTTGTAGTGATCCTGGTGCAGGGCGAGGAAACTCTCCAGGGGGCCGAAGTTGTCGGTGTTGAAATCATCCGCAGAAACATAGATAAAGTCCGGAACGTTGAACCCCTCGTCCTTGAGCTGGGCCAGCAGCCGGGCCTTGGCCGGTAACGGCTTGGCCGTTAATGACTCTTTGTTTTCTGTCTCTTCTTTTTTCATATCCCTGCCGTGATCAATGATGGGGTTTTCGATTTATCCATTCGCAGCTTTAATGGATAGCATTATTTATTTTGATTGTAAATGGTGTTCCGGGGGGCGGATTGATGTGCTTGTTCTGAGCTTATACCCATGAACGATTATATCAGGGACGGCGGAAATTGTTTCTTTATCATATAAGACCGGCCCCTGCCTCAAAGTAGAGGCAGGGGCCGGCTTATAAGAAAGGATTTAAAATCTCGCGATTATTAATTCCTGAATCTGCCGCAAATGAGAACAGATGCGGACAGGGCGGCAAGAACAAGGGAAAAGATCATCCCAAAATCGAAATTGCCGTCCATGGCGGTTCCAATGAAACATCCGCCGCCTCCGTGACCATGGCCGGAGTCAGGATTCGGGTCCGGTTCCGTATCGGTATATGATCCGGCCGCATATGTTGACATCCGGTCCAGGAGAATGCCGATGGTGTACGTGGTCATGCCCGGTTCCGGCACATCATGACGGGTGGCGAGCACCTTTCCCCCAGCGGGATACGCGACACCGTTCCGGGTGCCGTCAACCCCCGCCATGGAGAGGGTTCCGTCCGGGGCCACATCATAGAACGACGGCACCGGTTCCGAGTCAGGCACGGTTGCTTCGATTTTAACAAACAGGGTCCTGCCGTGCTTGAGTCTCAGCAGGTGGTCCGCCCCCATGGTGAAAAGGATGCTGTTTTTACTTAACTCGCCGCTTACTTCCCCGGTCAGCGGAATCTGACGGGGGGGATTGACCATCCCATCGTAATCCGTCCAGTCGTCGCCATCCACCTCCTCCAGGATCGTACCGGGATCGAAAACCGCCTCGATTCGAGCGATTCTCCGGCTGACGGCAGCGACTTCATCCCGGTCATCGGTGGTCAAGGTAGTGGGGACGGGAATGACGCCGTCATCGGTGGTGACGGTTGCCGTGGTTCTGACAGCTGCCGTTTCCGTGCTCAGGTTTATCACCTCGCACACATCCAGCTTGACGGCACTCACCTTATTCCTGTTCCCATCCGAATTGATCACCTGTACGGTGTACTCACCTTCCACAAAATCGTCCGGGACATCGATCCGTGCTTTAACGGTTGAGGAATCCACCCGGACCGCATCATAAAGCTGGAGCAGGGGAGTGTCCCCGCCTACGACCCGCACGCCGGAGATCTCTTCCGCAAAATGATTTCCGGTTACCGTTATTTCGTAGGAGAGCCCCTTGCTGACAACCATGGGAGACAGGTTCGTCACCTCGGGCACGGGCGTTGCCGCTTCAATTACGGTGTAAGCGTTCTCAAAAAGCCGGGATATGCCGTTTTTGTTTATCACACGCAGATCATAGGCGCCTGTCGGTGCGCCTTCCGGGATGGTTGCGGATATCCGGGTTCTTGTTCCGCCATTGCAGGAAACATCAAAGACATGGGTTTCATTTTCAAAG
>JAAEMK010000304.1 GCA_024225635.1 Desulfobacteraceae bacterium
GAACCGCATCATCTTTTGGTACAGGGTTGAAGGCATGATCAAGGCCTTTATTGGCTATCTCTTTTTGCTTGTAAATAAACTTCCGACTAACATTGTTACTGTCTGCAATCTCGGTAACGCATCCTCCTGCAAGAGTTTTAATGGAGATATCCTTTCTCTCGGCAGGGCTTAGATTGGTCGCATTGAAAGAATATTTGGAAACAGGGTTGCAAAAATTGTTAGAAGCGTTGATAATACCTTTGACCATACCGAGTAGTACCTTTCTTTACTGTTATTTGATATGTGGTGTATCTTTAATAACAGAACTCGGTATGGTTTTCATTAAATTAATTCCATTCATTTGTTACCCGTTATTGAACCAGGCCCAGTTTTCCGTTAAAAAACTCTTCATGCCTGGACAGGTTCACGACATACAACGAAAGGCCATACTTTTCCCCTATCACAGGATACTCGCAGTGCTATCGGCTGTTCTTTGTTTTCTGAACATCTTTTGTTGATTGATTGTCAATACTGGAGTCAGAATTTTTTCTTCCAAGAATAAAAACAGAGACCAACCCCACGACTCCGCTTGTACCGATAAGAGATCCGGTAATTTGCGCCCCATGAACAGCCGCATACACTCCGGCAAGAACCGTGGTTGTTCCAATTAAAAATGCAAATATTTGCCCGAGGAAAATCTCTCTTGCTTCGTTGCTTATAACTTTAACTTCAGCATCTAAAACCTTTTTTTCCATTTCATGGCGGTGAGCAGTTTCTTTTTCGGCAAGAGCGATTATCCGATCGGCAGCTCCAGGAACAACGTCGTCATAGCCAGCAAGTAGCTCTGGTGGAGGAATGGGGCCCTGAAATTGTGACGCTACCAAACTTTCTGAAATTGATCGCGTTACGTGCTGCTTTGAACCAGTCCTTTGCGATCCGGATTTTGCAACAACCGGACGGTTCTGCTTTCTTGATTTTTTAGGATTTTTGGACATGAATGTTGGAACTTATGATTTTTGAGAGAGTTTCGCCCACCCTCTCCCAATCCTTTTGAAGGGAACCTGTCGTGCTGGTAGTACGCAACCGCTTTGATATCAGAATCCTTCTTTTGGGTGGATAGAGATCCAGAACCGATCCTGCACCTCTCATTATATTTCTTTTCGTGGTCTTCATGCTTTATAGTTAAACCTGGTTTAACCCATTGTCAACCCATTTATCTCTATTATTTAACAGACAGCGGAGATGATTGAATTGTAGCTGTCACTACTAAAAAAGGCCCAGGAGGCAATTAGCCTCCTGAGCCTTCTATATGCGGGAATAAAATCTTTGTAACCTTTTGAAGTTACTGGTCGGGATGAGAGGATTCGAACCTCCGACCCCAGCGTCCCGAACGCTGTGCTCTACCAGACTGAGCCACATCCCGACAGCTGGAAAAGGTTAATAGACCTTTTTAACGCTAATGTCAAGCAAATACATTCTCAAGAACGATAGTTGCTTCTCTTCCGGGTCCCACGGAGACTATTTTGATGGGTACGCCGGAGAGCTCTTCGATGCGTTTCAGGTACTTCTTGGTGTTCTCGGGGAACTTGTCATACTCCCGGATTTCCGTAATATTTTCTTTCCAGCCCGGATGGGTTTCATAGATGGGAACGCAATTCTCGAGGGTGTCGATACAGGGCGGGAACGCATCATAGGTTTTTCCGCCGTGCTCATACCCGGTGCAGATTTTAATCTCGTCCAGGTCATCGAGAACGTCGAGTTTTGTGATGACGAGCCCTGTGAGGCCGTTGAGGCGTGCGGCATTTTTCAGGATCACCATGTCGAGCCATCCGCAGCGGCGTTTTCTGCCAGTGGTGGCACCGAACTCCGCGCCTGTTTTCTGAAGCGTGGCTCCGGTCTCATCAAATAGCTCTGTGGGAAAGGGGCCTGCTCCCACTCTTGTGGTGTAGGCTTTGACGATTCCCATCACTTCGTTGAGCTTGCCGGGGCCTACGCCTGAGCCGCAGGCGGCATTGGCGGATACGGTGTTGGATGAGGTGACGAACGGGTAGGTACCGTGCTCGATATCGAGGTGGGTGCCCTGGGCGCCTTCAAACAGGATCTGCTTGCCATCATCCATGCCCTTGTTAAGGGTAACCGATACATCTGCTATATAGGGCAGGAGGCGGTCCCGGATATCAAAGAACTCGTTGATCACGGTTTCCGGGTCCAGGGTCTCGGCTTTAAAATAATGCTCGAGGTAAAAATTCTTCTCTTCCATGATGGTGGTGACCTTCTGGGCGAAAAGGTCCTTATCAAGAAGATCTGCAAACCGGATTCCACGACGGGTGGCCTTGTCCTCGTAGCAGGGACCGATGCCGCGGCCGGTGGTGCCGATCTTGGCGTCCCCTTTCTTGATCTCACGGGCCTGGTCGATGGACTTGTGGTAGGGCATGATTATGTGAGCCCTGTCGCTGACCTTCAACATCTTGGGAGATACGTCGATGTCTTTTGAATCAAGGTAATCGATCTCCTCGAGAAGGACATGGGGGTCAACAACAACGCCGTTGCCGATGAAACACACTTTGTTCTGGATGATTCCAGACGGCACAAGGTGGCTTATGATCTCCTGGCCATCAACCACCATGGTGTGGCCGGCGTTGTTTCCACCCTGGAACCGCACGACATAGTCGGCACGATCACTTAAAAGATCGACAATTTTTCCTTTGCCTTCGTCACCCCACTGGGTTCCCACAACAACTGTATTTGGCACTATTTACTCCTTTTGTTTCTGAAAAAACTTCTGATGATCTGCCTCGCTTCATCTCTGCACACTCCGGATACAACCTCGAGGTTGTGATTCAGCCTTTCATCGGAAGCAAAATTATACAATGAACCTGCTCCTCCCCACTTGGGGTCTTCAGCTCCATAAACGATTCTTGACAATCTGGCATGAATAATGGCGCCCATGCACATGACACAGGGCTCAATGGTGGCATATAAGGTTGCACCTGTCAGCCGGTAATTTGATATTCGTTCCCCGCCCATACGAAGCGCCAGCATCTCTGCATGGGCTGAGGGGTCACACAGGGTGATGGGTTGATTGTGGGCCCGTGCGATAATCCGGTCATCCTTATCCACCAGCACCGCACCCACTGGAACCTCATCAATCCGGGCTGCCTTTTCCGCCTCTTCCAGGGCAATTGCCATATAAAAACTATCTTTCATTTGTACTTCTATATTCATGTTTTTGCCTTTAGGTCAATTAATTTCATTTTTTATTTGACATTTAAAAATCAGAGATGTACTATAGTCGAGTTTTGGGCGCCTGTAGCTCAGCTGGATAGAGTATCTGACTACGAATCAGGAGGCCGCAGGTTCGAATCCTGCCAGGCGCACCACTTTAAAAATCAAGGCTTTCAGCATTTTTGCTGGAAGCCTTTTTTGTTTTGGGAAACCCTTGGCGGAAACACGATACAGCCATGGATTTTTTCCCCGCCCGGCATTATAATCAGATAGATAAAAAGTTTTTCAGGTCACCGACGGTCCTTAACCGACAAAAGGAATCGTGGAGTTAATCCCATGAAGATCATCATATCCCCAGCCAAAACCATGGCTCAACCGGACGCTGGGACGCCCGGCCTTGATTATGAGACGGATTGCCCGGCCTTTCAGCAGGAGGCGGAGCGCCTGATCCGTTCCCTCGAAGGAATGCAGGTTGAATCGCTCAAGGCCCTGTTCAAAACCAGCGACGCCATTGCCCGAAAAACACGGGAGCAGATCCTCCGGTTCAAGGAGGCCCGGCCTTTACCGGCCCTTATGGCATTTAAAGGAACTGTATTCAAAGCCTTGGCTCCCAATGAATTCGACCGGGAAGAGCTTATGTTCGCCCGGGAAAATCTGATCATTCTTTCGGCGCTTTACGGGGTGCTGAGGCCCTTTGACGGAATCGTTCCCCACCGGCTCGATATGAACACGCCCCTGAAGCATGACGGCAAAAACAACCTGAGAGCGTTCTGGAAAACGCCGGTCACCCAATGGTTTGAACGCCTCCTTGGAGAGGATGAGCCGATCCTCAACCTGGCATCCATAGAGTATGAACGGTTATTAACAAAGGGTCCCCTGAAAAACCGGGTCTTCAGCCTGGAATTCCTGGAACGAAAGGACGGAAAGCTGAAATCCATCGGGGCCCACTCCAAACAGGCCAGGGGGCTGTTCCTGAAGGAGATCGTCCGAACAAGACCGACGGAACCCATGGCAATTCAATCCTTTGAAATTGCGGGTTACAGGTTCCGAGAAGACCTATCCTCTCCAAACCGATGGGTATTTGTATTGTAGGAGTCGAATCATGAGAATAACATCAGTTGCCGACGTTTTTGTCATTATTTTCATTCTTTGCTGCGCTGTAATTCCCGTATCCGGTGCAGAGCAAATCACACTGAAAATCGCCTATGACCATTCGGATTCATACCCCTGGACCTTAGAAAATGGGTCTGGTATCGATTTTTACCATATGAACATGGTCGCAAAAAACCTCAATTACAAAATTGAATATGTTCCCTACCCCTGGAAACGGTGCTTGCACACCCTGAAGAATAATAGGGTGGATGGGGTCATGGTTGGCAGTTTTAAAGAGGAGCGGATGAAAATGGGCGTGTTTCCAATGAAAAACGGCACCCACGACCCTGACAAAAGAATGCACTCAAGCAGTTACAGCCTGTATGTTTTAAAGGACTCGCCCCTCTCCTTTGACGGTCAAAAGCTCGTTAATTTAACGGGGGATATCGGTATTCCACTGGGGTATTCAATAGGGGAGAAACTGACGAACCTGGGTGCCAAGGTCACGGAATTCGAGTGTATGGGCCGATTGTTTTTTACCCTCGCCAAAGGCCACCTCCAGGGGGCGGTGACCTTAACCTCCATAGGGGACCATGCAATCGGCAGGACACCGGGCCTTGCATCCAAGATAAAGCGAATTGCCGCCCCCCTGGCTGAAAAGCCCTATTACCTGATCCTTTCCCATAAATTATGGAACGAACAGCCGGAACTGTGCAGGAAACTGTGGGAGGAAGTAAAAAAAGTCAGGAAATCGGCTGAATACCAAAAAGCATACAATGATTTCCTGGGCAAATAACAGGCACTTTAAGCCATGACGGATTCATCCGCCGTGCCGTCATTTTTTTTAACGGCCATAGGCCAGGCCCGCCCCCGTTACCTTAAAGGTAACCTTGTCGTGGATCGCGGTTCCGTCGGTTTTGCGGATGGTTGCACAAAGAGCGTGGGCTCCCGGACTGAGCTGCCATAGAAACCGTCCTCCCCGGGTATTGCCGAGTTTTTTGCCGTCCAGAATCCATTCAACCCGCTCGGAAGGGGTTGCCCCCAGGATGACAAATTCAAACACCTCGTCCGGGTCCGGAATCCTCGGGTCCATGGCCATCTCAAGGCCGTTCACGGGTTTCAGGAAACCTACCCGCTCCTTTTTTTCCATATAGACCTCATTGTCGGGCTCGGTTCCCGGCACAAACCACTCCTCGATCCGGGAGCCGGCGTTCCGGGAGCCGGCGTTCCGGGTGTCGGCGTTGCCCTGGGGGGCGTGTACCGCTCTTTTCACAAGCTTTGGGCTGAGGAAAAGCGGGGCGGTCTCCCCTGCTTCGTTGAGCCTGGAAAAAAGGGATCTCAAGACCATACCCGGACCCGTGGAACCGGTGACGCCGTCCATGGGCCTGCCGTCGAGGTTGCCCATCCAGGCGCCAATGGTATAGGCATGGTTGAACCCCACGGCCCAGGCATCCCGGTAGTCGTTGGAGGTGCCGGTCTTCACCGCGGTCTGAACGGGAAAGTTGAGCAGGGTTCCCCGGCCGAACTCAAGGGCCCTGGCCTCGGGGTCCGAAAGGATGTTTGCGATGATCGAGGCGACCTCGGGGGAGAAGACCCTCTTTTTTCCTGCCAGGAACGGGGCATCGCCGTCCCAGGAGAACTTGGAAAAAACGCCCCTGTTGGCAAGGGTGTTGTAGGCCCGGACCAGTTCATAAAGGGTGATCTCGCCATTTCCAAGGGCAAGGCCGTCCCCGTAGAAATCGGGGTGCCGGTCAAGGCTTGTGATCCCGACCCGCTCCAGGATGGCGAGGAACGCCTCAACCCCGGTGAAGCGGATGGCCCTGATGGCGGGAATGTTCAGGGAATTCCCAAGGGCCTGGCGCAGGGTCACCTGGCCGTAATTACGCCTGCTGTAGTTGTGATAGGTGTGAAGCCCCCTTCCCACGGGATTTGTCAACGGGGTATCGGCGATCATGGTGGCGGCTGTCCATCCCCTCTCCAGGGCAAGGGCGTACAAAAATGGCTTCAACGAGGAGCCCGGCTGCCGGGGCACCAGCACGGCATTGATGCGGCTTGTTGAATCGTTATTTCCGGCGGCTACCCATGCCAGGATCTCGCCGGTGCGATGGTCCACAACGAGACAAGCGCCGTTGGTCACATGCTTGTTCCGAAGATCCTGAAGGCTTGCCCCCATGATTTTTCGGGCCAGGTTCTGGAGGGGGCCGTCAAGGGTGGTGCTGATCTCCTTCAAAGGGCTGGAACCATCCACGGAGGAGAAGACAAATCTTGCAAAATGGCTGGCATCAATGGCAAGGGAAGGATTTTCAAGGGAAAAACCGCCTTCCTTTACCCTTTCCAGCTCGGCCCCGGTGATCAGCTTCTCCCGGTACAGGGCATCCGCAAACCGGCCAAGGGCGGGCTGAATGGCGCCGGGGTGGATACGAAGGTCGTAATAGGAGGGCGCCCTCACCAGCACCACAAGGGCCATCATCTCCTTCAGGTTCAGGGTGGCAAGGGAGCGGTTGAAATAAAAGGATGCGGCCTGGGCGATCCCCCGCCGGTTGGCGGCATAGGGCACCTGGTTGAGGTAGAACTCCAGGATCGCCTGCTTTGTGTCGGTTCGTTCAAGGGCCATGGCCTCAAACCCTTCCACCCACCTGGACCAGACCGTCCGTTTCCTGGGATGGATCATGCGCACCACCTGCTCCGTGACGGTGCTTGCCCCCCGGACCGCCCCAAGGGCCCTTATGTTCTGCCAGAGGGCGTGTATCCTCGCCATCCAGTCCACCCCGTGGTGCTCGAGGAACCGCCTGTCCTCCGAAAAAACAAAGAGCTGCCTGAGTCGCTCCGGCATGTCGTGGAGCCGGAGGGGGGAGGTGTTCCACGGATTGGTGTAGGTGACGGTCAGGGCATTGCCGAACCTGTCAACAAGCCGTGGCTTCTTCACCTCCTGAGAAAGCGCCCCAAGGGAGACCGGCATGGGGATCATATCCCGGCAGGTTTTAAAAACCAGGCCCCCGGCACCCAATATCCCCACCAGCAGAACAACGACAAAAAAACGGCGCACCATCACCCCCTGCCTATCCTATTGGGCGTCCGTCACAACAAGCGTGCTCTCGAGGCCCTGGCCGAACACGTCCATGTCATACATCTCCTGGGCCCGTACCGGCAGCCAGGCAAACGTGCCTTCACAAATGGCCTGGGCCGTATAGGAGAGGCGGTAGTCGCCCGGAGCCAGCCAGTCAGAATAGAACCTGGCAGCCTCGTGCTTCAGCTCTTTATGGTAAAAGCTCCACCTTCCGGCACTGAACTCCCTCCACACCTTTCCGCTGTCGGAAGCGGCGGGCTCCGCCCTGTCCGCATCAATAAGGGAAGAGGTAGCAAGCTCCCGGTTCACCGGCTCAAGCCCTCCGGGAACGGGATCGTCCACAACCACGAAGTTCCGCGGGGCGGCCAGGGAGATAAAGATATCCACCCGCACAAGGTCACCCCGCTTAAGGGTCATGGGACTTGCAAGGAGCATGGACTTGCCGTCCCGCTCAACCCTCACCTCTTTTCGGATGTCAATGCCTGCATTGATCCGCCTGTTCGGGGGATTTTCAAGGGCATAGCTCATGGCAGCCTTGTAGTAAAGCCTTCCCTCCCCCTGTTTTTCAACCACCAAGGCAAGGGTCTTGTCGGGATCTTCCGGCCGGATTTTTCGGGACAGGGTCACGCTCTCCTGTTTCTTGCCCTGGAACCCGGCGGTGCCAAGGGGCTCGCCGTCAACCGAGGCCGTTACCGTCATGGCGGTTTTTCGGCTTTCGTACACCCTTGCGTACTCAATAAGGGCGTTGATGGAAAAAACCGTCTCCTGGGTGCTTTCCCAGTGGTCCCGGCCGCCCCGGGTCTGGGTGATGTAACGCACAAGCCCGGTTGGTATCTCCTTTGACAGGGAGGCGTGGGTTTGGCCGAAACTGGTCAGGGCGGATAGAATGGCGGCATTGGCCCGCATGGGGGTTGCAGCCAGCCTTGCGTAGCCCGAGTCAAGCTCTTCCGTGAAGCTGATCTTTCCCCCCGTCCGGTTGGACCTGGCCAGGATCGATCCTGCAACCTCCTCTGCAATGGCGTCCCCCCCGGGGGTTGCCAGGGCCGCCTGGAGAAACATGGCCTTGCCAAAGAGGCTCATGGATTCCACATGGGGACGCAGACGCCCGAGATCTCCCGTTTTGACCCGGTTGTTGGCGGAGGCGGAAAGTCCGGCAAGGGCCACGGCCCTGACCGTTGCAACCATTCCCCTGGAATAGAATCCCGGCACCACGTCCTTTTTCAGGAACCCTTCAAGATAGGCGTAAAGCTTTGTTTCCACGGGCTCGGGCACATCATACCCCGCCGCCTTGATCCAGTTAAGGCCCAGGGCCGTATAGGCGGAAAGATAGGGGCTGACATAGCGGTCCTCGGCCCGGAAATAGGCCATGCCGCCGTTGGGCGCCTGGAAATTGACGGCCTGCTCAAGGGTGGTTGCCACCACCCCATCGCTGTCCTCCCAGGAAATTTCCGGGTCCAGATAGGGACTGAGGGCTGAAAAACCGGCTGCCACGATAGCCTTGCTGAGCTTCTGCTCCCAACAGGAGTAGGGGTAATCACGCATATACAGGATGGCAGGTTCAAGATTGCCCAGAGCGGTGGAGGAAAGCACCACCCCCAGGGAGCCTTTGTCGGTCCGGATCTCGCCGGGAATCTTCAATGCCTGGCTCACACGGCTCTCAACCGTGCTGGAATAGGCGGCCACGGTCTGAAGATCCTTTCGGGGTTTTACAATGACCCTGTGCACCATGCCGTCACCGTCCATGTGGTCCCTGGCAGTTGCCTGGAACCTCACCTCCCCCTCTTTTTCCGTGGTAACGGGTAAAAAGACCGTTTTCCGCTTGAAGGGCGCAAGGGTCAGCTTTTCGGTAATTGTAGGATATTTCTCGTCCAGGCTGCCTTGGGCACTCACCTTGACCGTGACAACCCGCTCCGTGTCCGTTCTGTTCATGACGCTGAACCCGGCCCTGAAACGATCCCCCTCCATCACCTGGTTGGGCATCACGGGCCTTACCTCGGTGGGGCGGTTGACCTTGAAGCCCCGGTCCCCCAGTCCCATGCGGTCCGTGGGGGTCACGGCCATGGCAAAGACCCGCCACCCGGTAAGATTGTCGGGCACGGTGAACTCGATGGCCGCCCTGCCCTCCTGGTCCGTCTGAACCGAGGGATTCCAATAGCTGACAAACTTGAACAGCGACCGCATGGAGATGGCCGCTCCGCCGTCCCCGCCAGGGGACGCACCCTTCTTGGCAAAGTTCTGGATGCCCACAAGCCTTTGCAGGAGGGAGTAGTTGACCAGATCCAGCCCGTCAACGCTGTAGAAGCCCTTTAAGGGGTCAAAATGGTCCCTGCCCTTGCGGATGAGGTCGAACACCGCCTCGTCAAGCACGGCAACGGCAAGCTCCACGGGTTCGCCCTTCCGGTCCTTGCCAAGGTCGGCCCCGAGGGCCACCCTCACCAGCTCACCCGGCTTGTAGGTCTCCTTTTCAGGCGCGACCGCAACCTTGATCTCCCTTGCCGGGTCCTTCACCTCCACCCGGTGATAGCCCATGCGGCAAAGGGGCTTGCCAAGGTCCACACCGCCCTCGCCAAGGGGCTTTGCCACCCTGGGAGAAAAGAGGCTCACGGAAAAGAAAAATCCGGGCGCAAAGTCGGGCTCAATGGGAAACTCGATCACCGGGGTGCTCCCCTCCAGGGTCTCTACCCAGTGTTTCAGCACGCCGTAGCGCTCGATGGTAACAAGGGCCTTTGCGCCGGGAAAGGGATTTTTCACCAGATAACGGGCGGTATCCCCCACCTGGAGGCTCTCTTTTTCAGGGATGAGGGTAAGAACGTTTGCCTCGGGCTCGTGCCACAGCACCCGTCCCTTTCCCGCCACCCAGAACCAGATGGAGGCGGTGTGGGACCGGCCCCGGGAATCTTTAATCCGGGCAATCAGGCGATAGGAGCCGGGTTCATCCGGCACGAACGACATGGTTCCGGGCGCGGCCCCCGACACGGCGGAAGACTTGTGAACCTCCACCCATTGGTCCACATAATGGGTGAGATAGGCGTTGCCCGCACCCTTGACCCTGGAGGCCTTTGTCTTAAGCTGTTCAACGGAAAAACCGGTCTCGATGTTAGATACGGGGGCCCCTTTTTCATCCACCACAACAAAAGGAAACACGGCCTCCTCCCCCTGGTGGTAGAGCCAGTGATCGGATCTCAGGCCCACGAACCTGCTTCTGCCGAAAAAATCAGCCGACGCGGTTGATGCAATGGACTTGCCCCGGTCGTCCCGGACGGCCGCCTCCACAACCAGCCGCCCAAAGGGAACGGCTTGGCCCGTAAGATCAAAGGCCTTCACAAGATCGCCCCTGTCATCCAGGTTCGCCCGGGTCTCGAAAATGGTGCGGCCATGAACCTCCTCTTCATCACCCTGGAAGATGAAATCCTTGACCAGGGGATGGGAGGATGAAAACCGTCTCGGTTCCAGCCGGGCAAGAATCCTGGTGGAGGCATCGGTGTAGGGGCCGCCGGCATGGAGCCGGGCCGATGTGGCCACCTCGACCCTGGAGCCGGGCCTGAACCCATGGTTGTTGAGTTCGATCGCAACCCTGAAGGGGGACGGAACAAAATCGCTCACCAGAACCCGCAAGGGATTCCAGGCCATGTCGGTAAAATCAGATGAGAGTTCAAAATAGTACCAGCCCACGCTTCCGGTTTTCGCCACCTTGAACTCCCCGTCAAAGGCCCCGAAGGCGGAAAGCTCGATCCCGCTCTTTTCCAGCACCACCTTTCCAAGCGGGTCCATCACCTTAATGGTGTACCCCTTCCCGGGGGGCTCCACCAGGGTTTCATTGTTCTGGTCCCTGACATAAATCTTGTACTGGATGGTGTCTCCGGCACGGTAGACCCCCTGGGCCGTGGTGCCCCAGGTGTGAATGTGGCTGTAGCGCTGGTTGTGGCGGGAGGAAACACTGTAGCCGGATGCCCTGTAGGTGTCGATGCGAAACCGTGGAGCCAGGGGCAGCAGGGCCATATCATCCTTTTTCACCACCTTGACAAAGAACTGCGGGTCGCTGTTCTCCCAGCCCCAGTCAAACAGTTCAAGGTCGGGGTCAAGGGTTAAGTTGCCGGGCAACAGGGCTGTCCCGTCCTCCCCGGTCACGGCCCTTGCAAGCACGGGCCGGTCGCTGTTCAATCCTTCGATGGAGTCCTTGTAGAGGGTGACTTCGGCATTGGACACGGGATTT
This sequence comes from Desulfobacteraceae bacterium, assembly GCA_024225635.1. Taxonomy (GTDB): domain Bacteria; phylum Desulfobacterota; class Desulfobacteria; order Desulfobacterales; family Desulfobacteraceae; genus Desulforapulum. Next base: position 11,577 of record JAAEMK010000304.1, read on the forward strand.
CCGGTTTTCAGGTCCGCCACCCAGACCAGGGTGTTGAAGTGGCCCGATTTGACATGGATCTGAAACGGGGTAACCTGGGCAAAAAAGGTTCTTTCCCGGTCCGACTTCCGAACCCCGGGTTGGCTGGATATGGTGCCGTACACGGCGCCGGACCCATTGGCAAGCATCTTTTTCACCCCAAGGGGCATCTTGAAGGCAACGTCCTCCGCCTTTGGCACCTGGGTTTCCGCGTCAAGGTTGTCGGCCCTGCCGTCAACGGTCAGCCGCTTGTAGTTGACCCTGACCCGGTCAAGATTGGTGACCACCAGGGGAACATCGGTGTCAACCCCCTCTTCGATCACGGCAGTGTCGTGGTAAAGGGTGTAGTCGGGGACACGGTGATCCGTATGAAAGGAAAAATCCAATGGCGTTTCAAGCCGCCTTCCGAACTCGTCCCTGAGCCTGAGTTCGGTCTCCTTTATGCGGTAAGGGGTATGTGCCCTGAGCAGCTCAGGCAGGGAAATCCGGTAGGTCCGCCCCCGGGTATGGGGAACGCCCAGGGAGGAGTAGGAGTAATAATTGGCCCAGGGATTGTAACCGGTCCTTTCGCTTCCAAGGCTTGGAATAAACTCCAGGGTCTTCCTGACCTGGTCCACCATAACCGGGGAAGAGAATACAAGGGACGTGTAGCCGAGGGGGTTGGGCTTGAACCGCTCCCGGTCCTGTTTAACGCCGGCCCGGATCAGTGTTGGTTCGTTTTTGTTGTTAAGATAACATCTAAGCCCCAGGAACTTGAACTCCGGAAAGGTGTGAAACGCAACCAGGATGCGGCGGGAAGTTCCAGCCAACGGTCCCAGGGCGGATATGAGTCCCGGTTCCAGCATAAGGGTCACCGGGGCATCATGGGGAAGCTCTTTTTCAGGAGACACAAGCCATCTGGAACGTGCCTCCTCTTTTCCGCCAGGGCCGTCAACCAGAACCGGAGGATCGAGGTCATTGGGATGACGGGTTACCCCAAGGGTGATTCTCTTTCCGGATTCCCTTTTTAATCCCATGAAAATATGCTTTGCAACGGAAGCCTTTGTGACGGGCTGGTTGAACACCACCCGGATCACCGGGGTTCCGGGGGAGTGCCAGTTGTCGAATCTTGTGTAGCGAACTTTCGGCGTCTTTGTGGTGAAGGTATGGACAAGGGAACGGTCCATGGTGGCGCCGTTCACGGCAACCAGGCCGGGCCTGAGGGTCAGTGTATAGCGGGTGGCGGGTTTCAGCCTGTTGGCCTCATCGAGCTCCAGACTGAGGGTGGAAGGCGTAAGCCACCGCCACTGGCCGTCCAGGGGAGGCGTGATGGTGACGGGAATCTCGGAACTGTCCCGCTCCATGCGGCCAAGGGGAACGACCTTTTGATTGAATTCAATGGTGATCTGCCGCTTTTGCGGAACATCCGCGCCCTGGGGAACGATCCGTGTGACCCCGAGGGATTGGCCGGCCTGGCAGACGGCAGGCGTTAAAAAATTGACCAAAACAGCGGCTGCCATGGACAGCCAGACAAAAACAAGGATTTCACCGAATGTTTTCATAATGTCCTTCCTGGTAAAGGGGGTGGGCCTTTGAAGCAAAAAAAAGCAAAATAAAGATCCCTCTTTATTACCACAACTCGCGCAAAAATGCAGTATCAAGAAATGGGGGATACGGCTAAAAAGTAGAAGAAAAATGCGAGGAAAGAAAAAACGGGGGGCTGTTCCGGTTTAAGAGAGTTGGCCGATCTTAAAATACCGCTTAGATGCCGGTCGTCCCAGGAATGGCGGCATGTGGATTCCCTTAAGGGGACAGGCTGTTGTAGGCCTCGATGTAGGAAGGCGTAAGCTAAATTTGCTTCGCTCGTATCGATGGGGTCAGGCTTAGCTTATTGGCATTTTGTTGGTTTGATCAGGGATGTCGCAATAAGCTAAGCCTGACCCCGGCTGTTGTACCCTGGGTCTGACCCCGAATGAGAACGTTAGAGGGTGGCGGCCATGTAATCGACCCCGTTTCTGAAGATCCGCATGCCGGGGGTGAGCCCGGTATCCAGGGATTTGCCTTCGCGTTTCAGCGCCTCTTTTTGTCTTGCCCAGTCCGGATGGTTGGTTACGTGGTTATAGGCTTCCGGGTGGGGCATGAGGCCGAAGATGCGGCCCGTGGGGTCGCAGATGCCGGCAATGTCGTCCATGGAGCCGTTGGGGTTGAGGGGAAATTTTCCCCTTGCAGGCTCGTTGTTTTCATCGGCATACCGGAACACCACCTGGTTGTTGGCGATGAGGCGCTCGAGGAGCTCCTTGTCCGTCACAAACTTGCCCTCACCGTGCCTGACCGGCATGTCCGCCGAGGTCATTCCCTTTGTGAAAACGCAGGGGCTTTCTTCGTTACCCTTGAGGGTGACCCACTGGTCCCGGAAGTTTCCGCAGTCGTTCCAGGTCAATGCCACGGTCCTTGCCCGGTAGTCATTGTCCAGGCCCGGCAGAAGCCCCAGGTTGACCAGGGTCTGGAAGCCGTTGCAGATGCCGATGACAAGGCGGCCCTTTTCAACAAAGGAGAGGAGCTTGTCGCCCAGGTGATTTTTCAGCTTCAGGGCCTGTACCACCCCTGCCCCGTGGTCGTCTCCCCAGGAGAATCCGCCGCCAAAGGCAAGGATGTGAAAATCGTCCAGATCCACCTTGCGGTCGACCAGGGCATTGATATGAACCCGCCGGGCCGTTGCCCCTGCAAGCTCAAAGGCGTAGGCGGTCTCCATATCGCAATTAAGTCCGAAACCGGTTAATACGAGCGCTCTTACCTCTTTCATACCATATCTCCCAAGGGCCTTGCCCAGACGGTTTCCATGGTGTCCACACACAAATCCACCAGGGTGGTACCGTCAAGGCCGTTGATTTTCAAGGATTTGTGGTCGTTGGTGACACGGCCCACACAGGAACAGGCCATGCCCTTGAACAGCTTTTCGAAGGTTTCCCTGTTCTCCCCGGCGATTGTAACAACGAACCGGCCGGAAGATTCGGAAAAAAGCAGGGTGTCGTTTCTCAACCCACCCCCGGCACTGTCCTTCGGCACCTTTCCAAGGTCGATCTCCATGCCAAGGCCGCCCGCCATGGCGCACAGGGCCAGATGAACACCAAGCCCCCCCCTTGCGACGGCGTGGGAGGATGCGACGATCTCCTGGTCAATGGCCTTTGAAAGGGCCTTGTAGACCACCTTGAACCGCTCGAAGGCCGCCTCGGGCACCTTGAGTCCCGTGGTTCCCATGAGTTCGTAGTATTCGGACGCCCCAAGCTCGTTCAGGGTATCCCCGAGCACATAGACCAGGTCCCCGTCCATCTTGGGGTCCATGGTGACCGCCTTTGCGGCATCCTCCACCACGCCCGTGGCTGAGAACTGCATGGTCGGCATGGCCGACACCTTGACGGACTCGCCGTACCCGCCCGTGAGATGGCCGTCCACATACATGGAGTCCTTGCCTGAAAGCAGGGGTACGCCATAGGCCATGCAGGCCTGTTTCAAGGCCCGGCAGGCCCTTACCAGCTGGGCCGCCTTGAACTTGCCGTCGGGATTCCTGACGGGATCATACCCGATGTTGGGCCAGCAAAAGTTATCCACCCCGCCCATGTGGTCAAGGGTGCCGCCCACGGCGATGATCCGGCGCACGGCCTCGTCAATGGTGCAGGTCATCATGTGAAAAGCGTCAATCTTCGAATACCAGGGCAGCAGGGCCTGGGAAAAGGCCAGCCCCTTTTTGGAGTCAAGCACCGGACGGATGACGGATGCGTCCGACGGAATGTTGCGGTTCACGCCCACCAGGGGTTTGACAACGCTTCCCCCCTGGACCTCGTGGTCGTACTGCCTTGTGATCCATTCCTTGGAGCAGATGTTGGGCCGGGAAAGCATGTCGCAAAGAAGCTTTTCATAATCCCGGGGCTCCCCAAGGACAGGTTCCATGAGTCCCCGGTTTTCAGGAGAGGTCCACACGGCATCGAACTCCCAGTCGGGAAAGCCTTTTTCAAGGAGATCCATGTCCACATAGGCGCAGGTGTTGCCGTTATATTTGATGTGCAGCTTGCCCGTATCGGTATAAGTACCAATCACGGTACTCTCCACGGCGTGCTCGGCCGAGAGTTCCATGAACCGCTCGATATTTTCAGGGGGAACGGCAATGGTCATGCGCTCCTGGGATTCCGAAATCCAGATTTCCCACATGTCCAGGCCCTCGTACTTGAGGGGCACCTTTTCCAGGTCCACCTCGCAGCCGTTGCTGATCATGGCGGACTCGCCCACGGACGAGGAGAGGCCGCCGCCGCCGTTGTCCGTGATGAATCCGTAGAGTCCCTCGTCCCTTGCCGCCAGAAGGAAATCGTGCATCTTCTTCTGGGTGTAGGGATCGCCGATCTGAACATGACCGGCCGGGGTGGTTTCCGAAAGCACCTCGGAGGAGGCCGTGACCCCGTGGATGCCGTCCTTGCCGACCCTGCCCCCGCTCATGACGATGAGATCCCCGGGATGGGTCGCCTTTTCATGGCTGGGCTGATCCTTTACTTTTGCCGGCATGATGCCCAGGGCCGTGACAAACACCAGGCTCTTTCCCATGTAGCCGCTGTTGAACAGGGTCTGTCCGAATGTGGTGGGCACTCCGCTCTTGTTGCCGCCGTCCTTAACCCCTTCCACAACCCCGTCCAGGAGCCGCCTTGGATGAAGGGGCGGTGTCAGGGGACCGTCATAGTCGATATCCCCGACGCAGTATCCATAGCTTCCCATGATGAGCCTCGACCCCAGGCCCGTGCCCATGGGATCGCGGTAGACGCCGACGATACCGGTGATGGCACCGCCGTAGGCCTCCATGTTGGAGGGGGAATTATGGGTCTCTCCCGTGATAACGTAATTGTTTGTTTCGTCAAAGCGGCCCACACCGGCATTGTCCCAGAGCACGGACACCACCCAGGATTTCCGGTCCTTGAGCTCAAGGGTGGGATCTTTGATGTAGGTTTTGAAGAGGTTGGCCTCGATACGGGTTTCGCCGGTTTCGCTGTCAAGGTAGGTGAACACACCCTGGAAGGTGTTGTGGTTGCAGTGGTCGCTCCGCGCCTGGGAGATATATTCAAGCTCCACATCCGTGGGCTCGGCAAGACCGGCTTTCTTCCGTGACTTGCGCACTTCAGGGTCCAGGAAATACTCCCGGATCACCGGGATGTCCCTGGGATTGAGGGCCAGGTTCCGCTGGTCGCTGATCTCCTGGAGTTCCCGGTCCGAGCCGATGCTCACGACGGCGAACTCGGGTTCGTGGTCCAGCAGCACCCTGGCGGGCTTTGTGCCGGTCCCGGTTTCCGGGTCCCACTGGTCGGCGGAGAACACCTTCCACTGCTGGATGATGGGGTTGGACAGAAGTTCCCTGGCCAGGGTCTCCATCTGTTCCCGGGTGAGGCCGTTACCCTTGATGGTGTACCGTTTCGAGGTGTACACCCCCTCTTCCGGCAGAAACTTGCGTTTCAACAGATCTTCCACGGCCTCCACGGCCGTGCTGGCCGGGTTGTCCCGGACCCCGGGCCTGAGGCCTATCCAGATGCACCAGTCAAATTTAAAGTCCAGGGGAGCAAGGGAGGAGACCTGGGTCACGGGGTTGGTAAGGATTTCATCCTTTATGATTCCAAGCTGATCCCGGGTAAAATCCGCGTCCAGGGTAACAAGGTTGATGGTTCTGACATCCAAAACGTCGATATTGAAATAATTAAAGGCCTTTTTTTTCAGACTTGCGGCTTCCGCATCAAAAAGTTCGGGCTTTAAAGCAATCTCGATAGAGGAGATCATATTATCCACCATTGAAAGTCTTAGTATATCATTATAAAATTATCCACCATTAAAAAGTCTTAGTATATCATTATAAAAAACGAATACCATGAGGGCCAGGAGAAGCACGATACCGAACTGGTTGGCTTTTTCCCGGAGTCCCTCGCTAGCGGGTTTTCCCGTGAGTGCCTCGACGCCAAAGAAGAAAAGATGGCCGCCGTCAAGCACGGGCACGGGGAAAAGATTGATGATGCCAAGGTTGATGCTCAGCATGGCAATGAAAAAAGCCAGGTTGGCAATACCTGCCTGCGCCTGCTGCCCTGCGATCTGGGCGATCATGATGGGGCCGCCCAGGGTTTTTGGAGAGACCGATCCACTGAAGATCTTCGCCACGGAGAGAACCGTCAGCCGGATGATATCCCATGTCCGCACCAGGGCCGTTCCCATGGCCTGGAACGGGTTAAGGCGCTCATGGACCATATCCCCCGAGGCTGAGATGCCGATCATGGGCTTTTCAATGGTTTCCCCGAAGATATTGGTGGTGGTCGATATTGCCGGAACAACGTTGAAACTCAGGTTTTGATCGGCCCGTTCTATAAGAATCTCAAGGGAGGTTCCCCGTGCCTTGCCAATGAGGGCAACCATGTCGTCCCAGGAATGGACCTCGTTTCCGTCAATGGCCACAATCCGGTCCCCGGGCTTGATACCGGCGGAAATCGCCGGAGAATCATCAGCCACCGTTCCCACCACGGCTTTGACATAATAACTGCCGGAGACCTGAAACAGGACATAGAAGATCAGGATGGCCAGCAGGAAGTTGAACACCGGGCCTGCGGCAACGATGAGGCTCTTCTGGTAAAGTTTCTTGTGGTTGAACGAAAGGGAGATGTCCTTGGCGGCGATCCGGGCATCCGGGTCCTCCCCCACCATCTTCACGTATCCGCCCAGGGGAATCATGGAGAGGCAGTAATCCGTCATTCCGACCTTTTTTTTGTAAACCTTGGGCCCGAATCCCAAGGAAAAGGTTTCAACCCCGACGCCAAACAGCCGCGCCACCAGGAAATGGCCCAACTCGTGGAAAAAAATCAGAACTCCCAGTACAACCACAAATGCAACCAATGAATGACCCATAATACCTTCCTTGCTAAATTAGGGCTTCGGCCGTATGCCGGGCCCAACGGTCTGCTTCAACTATATCGGAAAGCGTGGGAGAGTCAACCCTGTTGTGTCGTGTCATGGTGGTCTCGACAATCCTGAAGATCCCGGGAAAATCGATCTTTGAACCAAGGAATGCATCAACCGCAACCTCGTTGGCCGCGTTCATGACAGCAGGCAGGGTGCCCTTCCGGGTGCACGCCTCAACGGCAAATCCGATGGAGGGAAAACGTTCTGTATCCGGGGCCTCGAACACGAGCCCCTTCATGGAAGTGAAATCGGGAAAATCAAGGCCGAGATCAAGGCGTTCCGGCCAGGAAAAGGCGAGGGAGATGGCGGTTTTCATGTCAGGTACGCCCATCTGGGCCATGACTGAACCGTCATGGAATCCGACCATGGAGTGCACGATGCTCTGGGGATGCACCAGCACCTCTACCCGGTCCACCGGCATGTCAAAGAGGTGGACCGCCTCGATGATCTCCAGTCCCTTGTTCATGAGGGTGGCGGAATCTATGGAAATCTTGCACCCCATGTTCCAGGTGGGATGGCTCAGGGCGTCCTTGGGTTTGATGCCGGCGAATTGTTCGGCCGGTGTGTTGCGAAACGGACCGCCGGAGGCCGTGAGAAAAATCTTTTTGGCGTCCCTGTCCCGGTTTCCGGCAAGGCACTGGAATATGGCGGAATGCTCGCTGTCCACAGGAAGGATGGTCACGCCCTTTTCCCTTGCAAGGCCCATGACCAGCTCCCCGGCCATCACCAGGGTCTCCTTGTTGGCAAGGGCGACCTCTTTTTGCGCCTCGATGGCGGAAATGGCCGGCATGAGGCCCGCGGCCCCCACCATGGCCAGCAGCACCATATCGACATTATCGTGGCTTGCGGCATGGGCGTACCCCTGATCACCAAACACGATCTCGGGGATATGATTTCCGGTAACCCGCTCCCTCAACTTTTTGGCATGGAGCTCATCGATCACCACTGCGGTTTCGGGTTTAAAGATCTCGATCTGGCGGGCAAGGAGATCAACATTGGTTGCCGCGGTAAGCACCCTGACATCAAACCGGTCCGGGTGCATGGCGACAACATCAAGCGCGCTGGTTCCGATGGAACCGGTGGAGCCTAGGATGGATAGTCGTTTCATAATATATCAATAATCACAATAGGGTCTTGAACGCAAAGGCGATGGGCAGGGCGAATATGAGGCCGTCGATCCGGTCCAGGATTCCGCCGTGGCCGGGTAGAATAGATCCGGAATCCTTGATCTTGCCCCTGCGCTTCAATGCCGATTCAAAGAGGTCCCCCACCTGCCCGGCAGCGGCTGCGATGATTGAAAAAAGTATCGCCTGCAGGGGAGAGACACCCGAGACAAAGAGCTGGCTGAAGCAAAGCCCGATGACAAGGGCGGAAACGATCCCGGCGGCAGAACCCTCAACAGTCTTGTTGGGGCTTACCCTGGGGGACAACGGACGCTTGCCGAAGTGGGTGCCGCAGTAGTAGGCGCCCGTGTCGCTTGCAGCGATAATGAGAAACGTCCAGATGATCCAGACCGCTCCCTGGTCCGAGTTCCGGATCAGGACAAGAAATGACAGAAACATGGGAAGATAGACGATTCCCTGAATCTCTTTTCTTGCGGCATCGAGGATTGGCGAATCCGGTGAAAATTTTAAAACCACCACCAGTGCGAGCAGAACAAGGTTGAAGGCAACCATTGCAAGGACCGCACCGGCTCCGCCGGTATGGGCGGCCCAGATAACGGCAAGTCCCATGCCGTAGGCTGGAACCGAAACTGTGAGCGGAATTTTAGTGCCAACGGCGCCGATGATGGTGAAGTACTCTTTCAGGCCGAGGAGGGTGACCAGGGCCACCAGGATAGAGAAGGCAACCGGAGTTCCCTTTAACAGGATTAAAAAAAGGAGGGGGACAAGAACTATTGCTGTGAGCCATCGTTTGAGGTGCATACGACCTTTCCGTACCTGCGGTCCCGGGTCTGATATTCCCTGACAATATCGTAAAATTCCTGTTTGGAAAAATCGGGCCACAGGGTATCAGTGATAAAAATTTCAGCGTAGGCTGCCTGCCACAACAGAAAATTGCTCAATCGCATCTCTCCGCTGGTTCGGATGACAATATCGGGATCCGGCATACCACCAGTATATAGGCGGTCGGCCAGGGCTGTTTCCGTAATGTCGTCGGCAAGTATTTTTCCAGAGGCGAGATCCTCTGCAAGACGCTTCGCCGCCATGGTGATCTCCTCCCGGCCCCCGTAACTCAAGGCGAGGTTCAGGACCATGCCGGTGTTGTCGCGGGTCTTGGAGGTGGCGCCATCGATTTCTGCCTGCACATCGGCGGGTAACCGGTGTTTCTGGCCGATGATGTTGAGGCGGATTCCCTTGCTGTCCAGATCGTCCTGTTCGGAGCGCAGGAACCGTTTGAGGAGCCCCATAAGGGCGGTCACCTCTGCGGCAGGGCGAGACCAGTTTTCTGTTGAAAAGGCGTAGAGGGTCAGGACCTCTATTCCCAATTCCCGGCAGGCGGAGACAATGTCGCGGACCGTTTCAGATCCCTGCTTATGCCCGTTGACCCGGTTCATAAGCCGCTTTTTGGCCCACCTGCCGTTGCCGTCCATGATGACGGCAACGTGCCGGGGAAGTTTTTTTAAATCAATGCCGTATGATTCGGCCGGATCAGATTTCAAGGACTTCCTTCTCTTTAGCGCCAAAGACACTGTCGATCTTCTTTACAAACTCGTCCGTGATATCCTGGACCTGCTTCTGAGCGTTAAAATTCTCGTCCTCGGAAATATCCCCGTCCTTTTGAAGGGACTTAAGGGTATCGTTGCTGTCCCGCCGGATATTTCGAACGGCCACCTTGAAATCTTCACAAGTGTTGTGAACGGTTTTGGCGATCTCCTTTCTCCTTTCCTCGGTAAGGGGAGGAATGGAGATCCGGATGATCTTTCCGTCACTTGAAGGGGTAAGCCCCAGGTTTGCCTTGAGAATCCCCTTTTCAACCTCTTTAATGGCGCTGACGTCCCAGGGCTGAACCGTAATCAGCCGGCTCTCGGGAATGGCAACGGAAGCCATCTGGTTCAATGGGGTCAAGGTTCCGTAGTAGTCCACCTTAACACCGTCGAGCATGGTCATGGTTGCCCGGCCTGTACGGACCCGGGTCATCTCTTTTTCAAGGGCCTGGACAGACTTGGTCATCCTGTCACGGGCCTCCTGGCATACCTCTTTTATCATAATGCATCACCCCTGTTTTTATAATTTAAGCAAGTAGAGAAGAGTGTTTCACCAACAATCAATTGTTGTAGATCCGGGTACCAACATCGTTTCCGGTAACGGCCTTTGCGATGTTGCCCTTTGCGTGGAGATCAAACACCTGAAGGGGCAGATCATTGTCCATGGCAAGGGAGATGGCGGTCATATCCATGACGTGGAGCTGTTTTTCCAACACCTCCATGTAGGACAATTGCTTGATAAAGACCGCATCATCGTGGATGGCGGGGTCCTTATCATAGACACCGTCCACCTGTGTCGCCTTGAACAGAATCTGGGCCTGGATCTCCTGGGCCCGGAGCACTGCTGCCGTATCGGTGGTGAAGTAGGGGTTGCCGGTTCCGGCCGCAAAAATAACTGCCCTGCCCTTTTCCAGATGGCGTTCAGCCTTCCTGCGGATAAAAGGTTCCGCAATCCGGTTCATTTCAATGGCCGACTGGACCCGGGTTGGCACCCCGTGTTTCTCGAGAGCGTCTGAGAGAGCAAGGCTGTTGATAACAGTAGCCAGCATTCCCATGTTATCGGCGGAAGCCCTGTCCATTCCGGCAGAGCTTCCAGCGACTCCCCTGAAGATGTTGCCGCCTCCGACAACCATGGAAACCTGGACTCCCATTCTGTGTACCTCTGCCACTTCCGCGGCAACGTAACTGATCATCTCCGGTTTAATACCGAAGCCCTGATCTCCCATCAGGGCTTCACCGGAAAGCTTGATCAGAATCCTGTCAAATTCAGGTTTCCTCTCCAAAGTTTTACTCTCCTATCTGAAAACGTGCGAATCTCTTGACCTGGATATTCTCACCGATCTTGGCAATTGCCTCAGTGGTAATCTCCGCAATGGATTTCTTGGGCTCCCTGATGTAGGGCTGGCTCATGAGACAGGAATCCTTGTAGAATTTCTGGATCTGTCCGTCCACGATCTTGTCCACGATATTTTCGGGTTTTCCCTGCTCCAGAGCCTGGGCACGGTAGATATCCCTCTCCCGTGCGATAACCTCCTCCGGAATATCCTCGGGGTTGAGGCCGGCGGGGTTGGCTGCGGCAATGTGCATGGCAATATTTTTTGCAAACTCGAGGAAGTCGTCAGTCTTTGCTACGAAATCAGACTCACAGTTGATCTCGACCATGACACCCAGTTTGGAACCTGTATGAATGTAAGGGAAGATAACGCCTTCGGAGGTTGCTCTGCCGGCCCGTTTCTGAGCTTTTGCAAGACCTTTTTTCCGAAGAAAATCAAGTGCTTTTTCAACATCACCCTCATTCTCGGCCAGGGCCCGCTTGCAATCCATCATCCCGGATCCGGTTTTATCGCGAAGTTCTTTTACCATTGCTGCTGTTATTTCAGCCATTTCTAACACTCCTTATCGTTTCAGCCGTTACTCAGCCGGTGCGGTTTTCCTTCTGATCTTTTCGACAACGGGTCCGTCTGAACCATCGGACTCAACGGTTCGCTCGTCGGCCGCGCCTGCGCCCTGGAACGCCTCTTCCATCTCCTTGTCAGATCCTGCCTGCTGCTTCTCCATGTACCGCTGTTTACCCTCGATGCAAGCATCGGCAATCTTTGAGGCAAAGAGACGAATGGAACGGATGGCGTCGTCGTTTCCGGGGATGACGTAGTCGATATCATCGGGATCGCAGTTGGTGTCAACCACGGCAACGATGGGGATACCGAGACGTTTGCCCTCTTTAACGGCAATAGACTCGTTTTTAGGATCAATTACAAAGATAGCGCCGGGAAGGCTCTTCATTTTGGAGATACCGCCGATGCACGCCTCCAGCTTATCCTTCTCCTTGCCCATCTTGACCCGCTCTTTCTTGGGATAATCTTCGATGGTTCCGTCGTTTTCGATGGTGTTGAGGAACTCATACCGACCGATGGTTTTCTTGATGGTCTGGAAGTTTGTCAACATACCGCCGAGCCAGCGATTCTGAACATAAAAAGACTCTGCACGGTTGGCCTCTTCGTAGACAGACTCCCTTGCCTGTTTTTTGGTACCGACAAAGAGAATGCTCTTGCCCTCGGCTGCTGTGTCGGCAATGAAATCGTAGGCAGTCCTGAACATCTTGACTGTCTGCTGAAGATCGACGATGTAGATTCCGTTCCTTGCGCCAAAGATATATTTTTTCATCTTCGGGTTCCAGCGCCGTGTCTGGTGACCGAAGTGGACACCTGCCTCAAGAAGTTCTCTCATTGTAACGTAAGCCATACTTTTCTCCGTTGTTTCTTAATGGTTTTTTTTCCGCCACTCCGATCTTTTCCGACCCCGACTTTTCACATGACACAGGAAAAGCACCCGGAATCGAATCAGGGAGTGTGTGTAGTAACAAAACTAACTTTAAACAAATCCTGCTTTATATATCAAAGAGGTTTGCTGTTGGCAATCTTTTTTTCCAGCTTGACCACCCGGTGCAGCCCGGCATAGTCATCAATAAACTCGATGGATGCGAATTCCCGGCAATTCTTGAAAATCCCGTCAACCCCTTCCCGCTGATCCGACCCCGTTTCCAGAAGCAGGGTTCCGCCCGGAACGAGATAGTCGCACGCCTCGGCCATGATGGTTCGGATACAGTCCAGCCCGTCAGGCCCGCCATCCAGGGCAAGAAGCGGCTCGTAGCGGTTGATTTCAGGTTGCAGGGTCTCGATATCCCGGGTCGGGATGTAGGGAGGATTGGAAACAATAAGATCAAATTGAGCCTTGGGCCGGAACGGGGTAAACCAGGAACCGGCAACAAAACTGAGATTTGGGCACGGGGGCTCCATGGCCGCGTTGGAAGAGGCCACCCCCAGTGCGGTCAGGGAGAGATCGCATGCAACGCACCGGAATTCCGGATTACTCCTTGCAAGACTGACAATCACCGCTCCCGACCCGACCCCAAGCTCCAGCACCCGAAGGGGTTTATCCCCTCCCTTGGCGAGCACCTTGAGCGCAGCTTCCACCAGCACCTCGGTATCCGGCCGTGGGATCAGCACCCCTGGAGCCACCTTGAAATCAGACTCCCAGAAACCTTTTGATCCGGTGATGTAAGCAACCGGCTCCCGGCTGATCCGCCGTTTTATCAACTCGCGAAACGAGGCAAGCTCATCCGGATTCAGGGGACGGTCATGCTGGAGATAGAGATCAAGCCGCCTGACATCAAGACAATGGCTGAGCAGGATCTCGGCAGCAAGCCTCGGACTGTCGATGTCGTGGGACTTAAAATAGGTATCCGTCCAGTCCAGGATCTTTTTGATCGTCCACGGTCCTTGGTCGCCGGCCATGACTACTGGGCTTCCTTAAGAGCCTCAGCCTGGCTGTGGGTCTTGAGCTCGTCGACAATAGCCTGGATATCCCCTTCCATGATACTGTCCAGCTTATAGAGGGTAAGGCCGATCCTGTGATCGGTCATCCTGCCCTGGGGGAAATTGTAGGTCCGGATTCTTCCGCTGCGATCGCCGGTTCCAACCTGCCCTTTCCGCTGGGCAGCCCTTTTTTCGTCCTGCTCCCTCACCATCTTGTCAAGAACACGGGCCTTCAGAACCTTCATGGCCTGGAGCCTGTTCTTGATCTGGGATTTCTCATCCTGGCAGGTAGCGACAATACCCGTTGGGAGATGGGTGATTCGAACCGCGGAATCCGTGGTGTTGACGGACTGGCCGCCCGGCCCGGACGCCCTGAACACATCTACCTTGAGTTCGGTAGGTTCGATTTCAAGCTCCACATCCTCGGCTTCAGGCAACACGGCAACGGTCACGGCAGAGGTATGAACCCGGCCCTGGGTCTCGGTCTCCGGCACCCGCTGCACCCGGTGGGTGCCGCTCTCATACTTGAAAGCACTGAAAGCGCCCGCTCCCCGAATCATGGAGATAACCTCCTTGAATCCGCCGGCGCTGGAATGGCTGCTTTCGATCACCTCCACAGTCCACCGCTTGCCTTCGGCATACCTGGAGTACATCCTGAAAAGATCCCCGGCAAAAAGCCCGGCCTCTTCCCCTCCGGTTCCGGCCCGGATCTCGAGGATGACGTTCTTGTCATCCCGGGGATCCTTCGGCATGAGAAGCAGCTTCAGGTCAGACTCGAGTTCCTCAAGCCTTTCGCCAAGGGAAACAACCTCATCCTTTGCCATATCCCGAATATCGGGATCGGTATCCTTAAGAAGCTCCTTGGCCTCGGCCAGTTCCCCGACGACCTCCTCATAGACGGTGAACACTGAAACAACCTTGTTCAACTCGCCATGCTCCTTGAGATACTTCTGATACTTGACCTGGTCGGCAATGACAGCCGGATCGCTCAACAGCTGCTCAAGCTTTACAAACCGCTCTTTTGTACCCTGTAATTTATTTATCATGGCCCGTAAACTCAAAAAGGGAAACCAGGTATACACATCCCCTGGCCCCCCTCTTTTTTTTTAAAAAGTTGATCTACTTTTTTGAAGCAGCTGAAGCAGCGTCGAATCCCGCATATTTTTTCTTGAAACGGTCGATTCGTCCGGCAGTATCAACAAGCTTCTGCTTTCCGGTGAAGAAAGGATGGCATTTTGCACAAATTTCAACCTTAATGTTCTCTTTTGTGGAGCCAACCTCCAGTGTATTCCCGCATGCGCAGGATGCCATTGTTCGTGTGTATTCCGGATGTAAACCTTTTTTCATACCCTTAACTCCTTGTTATATATCTTCTTTTCATATTTATCATGAATTCATCAAATCAAGAAATTCTTTATTATCCTCTGTTCCTTGCATTTTTTCAAGTAAAAAAGACATGGAATCGACAGGATTTAAACTTGAAAGCAACTTTCTGAGTATCCAGACCCGATTCAAAGTCTGGGGATCCAAGAGCAGTTCCTCTTTTCGGGTTCCGGATTTATTCATGTCAATGGCGGGAAAAATTCTTCTGTCGGCGAGCTTCCGGTCAAGAACCAGCTCCATGTTACCGGTTCCCTTGAACTCCTCAAAAATAACCTCATCCATCCGGCTGCCCGTATCGATGAGTGCGGTTGCAATAATGGTGAGACTGCCACCCTCTTCAATGTTCCTGGCAGCACCGAAGAACCGCTTGGGCCGGTCCAGGGCGTTGGAATCAACACCACCGGAAAGAATCTTTCCGGAAGGAGGCATAACAGCATTATATGCCCGGGCAAGTCGAGTGATACTATCCAGGAGGATCACCACATCGTGGCCCTGCTCAACCATTCGTTTTGCCTTTTCAATCACCATCTCGGCGACCTGCACATGACGCTCGGCAGGCTCGTCAAAGGTCGAACTGATCACCTCGGCCTGAACCGAACGTGCCATATCGGTAACTTCCTCGGGCCGCTCATCGATGAGCAGGATCATGGGAACGATATTTTCATGGGAGGCGATCATTGAGTTGGCAATGTTTTTCAGAAGCATGGTCTTACCGGACCTGGGGGGAGAAACGATGAGGCCACGCTGTCCGAACCCGATGGGGGCCATCATGTCAATGACGCGCATGGAATAGTTGTCCGGCTCTCCCTCGACCTCCATCTTGCGCTCGGGATAAAGGGGCGTCAGGTTGTCGAACAGAATCGTCTCCGCCGCAAGCTCGGGATTCTCATAGTTGACAGCTTCCACCTTCAGCAATGCAAAGTAGCGCTCACTATCCTTTGGCTGCCGGACCTGCCCCGACAGGGTGTCTCCCGTTCTCAAATTAAACCTTCGAATCTGTGACGGAGACACATAGATGTCATCCGGCCCGGGAAGATAATTATAGTCGGGGGCCCTTAGAAAACCGAATCCATCAGGAAGAATCTCCAGAGTTCCCTCACCATAAATCTGTCCGCTCTCCTCAATTGCCGCCTGGAGCAAAGTTAAGATCAGTTCCTGTTTTTTGACACCGCCGACCCCCTTGATTTTGTATTTCTTTGCAAGCTCGGTCAGCTCACTGATCTTCATCTTTTGCAGTTCTTCAAGATTCATGGGAATAGACTCCGTAAAAATAGTTGATTTTCATACTGTCTTTCATTGGAATTAAAATACGAAGAGCACCTTCATTAATGGATTGAAATATACTCGTGAAATTTTGTTGCGGCAGCTGGTTTTAAATCAGCAGATTTACGCAGACACATGGGACATACATTACAACTGGTAAACTATTCTTTACCCCATGTCAAGTAAAGAATTTCTTATTATACCAAAAAGTTCATCAACTCTCGAGCATAAAGAATCCACACTACCGGTGTTCCAGAGGACATGGTCAGCCCTGTCGATCTTTTCCTCCTGGGACATCTGCATATCAAGAAGGGAGCCGGCGGAATCAAAATCGACGCCGTCCCGGACGGAGATTCTTTGGATCAACGTCTCCCGGGGCGCGGCCACAACCATGGTCACATCAAAATGCCGGTCAAGATCCAGTTCAAATAAAAGGGGCACCTCGGCGACCACCAGCTCCCCCCCCGGCTCCCCGAGCAGGCGCAGCATCTCCGCCACGATGGCGGGCTGAACAACCCCTTCCAACCGCTCCCTGTCGGCGGGAGACCCGGATATAAGGGCCCGCAGTTTTTTCCGGTCAAGCCCCCCGTCATCGCCAAGCATTGATTTTCCGAACATTGCCACCAGCTGCCCATGGGCCTTTGTTCCCGGCTCAACCACCTGGCGGGCAATCCCATCACAGGAAACAACCTTGAGTCCCAGCTGGGAAAACCGCTTACAGACAAGGCTCTTACCCGATCCGGCACAACCGGTAACCCCGATTTTTATTGGAGTATTCTTCATAATATCTTTTTTTCAATACAGCAAAGCTTGACAATCATCAACCACTTTTATAGTTAAAGACCTGCACCACGCATTGCCGGTGCCAATAAAACCATATCAGAGGTGGGAACCTCTTTTAGGATAAGAAAAAAAACATCACTTAACCAAAAGGAGCTTTACATGAACATCATTTTTTTCGGACCCAACGGCAGTGGCAAAGGAACACAGGGAGCTATCCTCAAGGACAAGTACAACATCGCCCACATCGAATCCGGCGCCATCTTCCGTGACAATATAAAGGGTGGAACCGAGCTTGGCAAGAAAGCCAAAGAGTACATCGACAAGGGCGACCTTGTACCCGACGACATCACCATCCCCATGATCCTCGACAGACTCAAACAGGACGACTGCGCAAAGGGCTGGCTCCTTGACGGTTTCCCGAGGAACAAGGTTCAGGCTGAAAAACTCGATGCATCCCTCAAGGAAGAGAAGATGAAGCTTGACATCGTCATCGAGATGCTCCTCGACCGCCAGATTGCAAAGGACAGGATCATGGGCCGCCGCCTCTGTGAAAAAGACAATAACCACCCCAACAACATCTTCATCGACGCCATCAAACCCAACGGAGACGTATGCAGGGTATGCGGCGGTGCCTTGAGCTCAAGGGCCGATGACCAGGACGAGGGCGCCATCGACAAGCGTCACTCCATCTACTACAACACAGAAGACGGAACTCTTGCTTCGGCCTACTACTTCCGTGATCTGGCAGCAAATGACAGCTCCGTCAAATACTTCACCCTTGAAGGCAAGAATGCCCTCCCCGATGTTACCGCTGAACTGATCTCAAAATTATAAGATTGATACAACCGGGTCATTTTTTACTTGCCCATTGTTATCGACTCTGATATTAACATTGGTTAATATCATAAAAAATAAACCGTCGTTTATCGATGGGTAAGAAAGGGGCGATACATATTGAAGGATATTACAGTCAAAGTCATTGACAATGACGTTGAAAGAGCCATGAAAATTCTGAAGAAAAAAATTCAGAATGACGGGCTGTTCAAACGTCTCAAAATGAAAAAACATTTTGAAAAGCCGAGCCAGTACAGGCGACGTAAGATGAGAGAGGCAATGAGAAGACAGCGCATTGCAAGCTCCAGAAGACGTTAGGCACAATCCGTTGAAGATATAACCTCAATGGTTACCGGAAACCCGGCAGATAGCGATCAAGCATGTCTGCCGGGTTTTTTTCTCATAAACCCGATAGAGTATCGCTTACAATGAAACAGATCTCCTATGAAGAGTGTCTTGAACATATGTACGGACTTGGACGGTTTGGCATCAAACTGGGACTTGACACCATTTCCCAGATATTGATCAACCTCGGCTCTCCGGAAAAGCGATTCAAGAGCATTCACATTGCCGGCACCAACGGTAAAGGTTCCATAGCATCATACCTTGCCTCCATCCTCAGGAACGCCGGGTTCAAGACCGGCCTTTACACCTCCCCCCACCTTGTCAAATTCAATGAACGCTTTGTCATCGACGGCAGACAGGTTTCGGATGATGACGTGGTGGAGGCCTACCTGGCCGTAAAGAAGGCGGATACGGCCGAACGGCAGGCAACCTTTTTCGAGCTTGCGACAGCCATGGCGTTCTACCTGTTTGACAGGGACGGCGTGGAATTGGCAATCATCGAAACCGGCATGGGCGGAAGGCTCGACGCCACCAATATCCTCTCCCCGGAATTATCCGTGATCTCCAACCTGTCCATAGAGCACACGGAATACCTTGGGGACACCATCGAAGCCATTGCAATGGAAAAAGGGGGCATCATCAAGCCCGGGGTGCCGGTTGTCACCGGCGTTGCCCAGGAGCAGGCCCTTAAGGTACTCACCGACATTGCAACTGAGCGGCAGGCCCCCCTCCATTTACTTGGGAGGGATTTCCACACCAGCCGGGACGGGGATCAAAAAAGCTTCACTTACAGGGGCATGGAACGAACCATACCCGGGGTAACCACCCGTTTGCCCGGCCGTCACCAGCTGGACAACGCTGCCCTGGCCCTTGCCGCCGTGGAACTGCTGTCTCCAACCCTGAAAAACGGGAAGCCGGCCATTTCAGATGCAGCCGTAAAGAAAGGCATGTCAGAGACCCGGTGGGCCGGACGCCTGGAAAAGATCATGGCAGACCCATTGGTGGTGCTGGACGGCGCCCACAACCTGGCCGCGGCAACCAACCTTGCCCGCTTTTTTGAAGAGGAACTTTCAGACAGGCCCCTGACACTGGTCCTGGGAATCCTGGACGACAAGGCCTTTGAACCCATGCTTAAACTGCTGCTGCCCTGGGCGGAACGGGTCATCTTCACCCGGGCGGACAATAAGCGGAGCATCGATCCCGACCGCCTCCAACAGACAGCCAGCTCCTTTTTTTCAAAGGATATCACTGTCATCGAAAGCGTTGCCGAGGCAGTTGATCATGCCATCAAAACCTCGTCACCAAAGGAGGCGGTATGCATTGCAGGCTCCCTCTATGTTGCCGGCGAAGCAAGAAAAATGTTAGTAGAGGAAATTCGGTCTTGACATTATAACCTTTTTAGGAGTAGTATACGTACTTGTTTGCGCCCGTAGCCCAGTGGATAAGGCGTCAGCCTCCGAAGCTGAAGATCGCTGGTTCGATTCCAGCCGGGCGCACCAACCCCATCTCATCATGACAAATCCACTCAATATAGGAATTATCAGTTATCGAAGTAACCCCCACTGCGGCGGCCAAGGGGTTTATGTAAGGAACCTGAGCCGTGCCCTGACCGATCTCGGGCACAGGGTCGAAGTGATCGCAGGACCACCCGATCCCCAGCTCAACGGCCATGCAGCCCTTACCATGCTCAGGACATTGGACCTGTACAATCCGGAGGATCTATTCAGGACACCCTCCCTGGACGAGCTGAAGGACCCCATCAATCTGATGGAGTGGCTCGGGGTTTCGACCATGGGGTATCCCGAACCCCTCACCTTTGGCATGCGGGCAAACAAATACCTCAAAGGCAAGCTGGACCGGTTCGACATCATCCACGACAACCAGTGTTTGAGCTACAGTATGCTCTCACTTGCCAACAAGGTGCCGCTCACGGCAACCATTCACCACCCCATCACGGTTGACAGAAGAATCGCAGTAAACAGCACGCGATCCTTCATCAAAAAGGTCAAACACCTGAGATGGTACTCCTTCATCGGGATGCAGAAGTTTGTCGCCAGACGGCTCAAAAGCCTCATCACCGTGTCCGACTACTCCAAGCATGATATAGCCAAGGAGTTCTCCATCCCGGCCGACCGGTTCACCACCATTCCAATCGGTATCGACACGAGCATTTTCTACCCCCTGGAAACGGTGAAAAAAGATCCCTGCCGGCTGATCGTCACCAACAGTGCCGACACCCCCCTGAAGGGACTCTATTATCTTCTCCATGCAGTAAAGAATCTTTCCCTGCGACGGCCGGTCAAGCTCACCGTCATCGGCGCCCCCAAAAAGAACGGCGGCATTGAACGGCTGGTGAAAGAGCTGGACCTTGCCGGTCATGTGGAGTTCACCGGCAGGATCGACAACCAGCAGTTCCTCCAGGAGTACGCAAGAGCCAGCATTGCCGTTGTCCCCTCCCTCTACGAAGGGTTCGGCCTGCCCGTGGGAGAAGCCATGGCCTGCCGGATTCCCGTGATATCAACCACCGGCGGGGCATTGCCGGAAGTTGCGGGGGATGCAGCTCTCATGGTTCCCCCAAAGGATGCCAAGGCCCTTGAGACGGCCATTGAAACGCTTTTTGACGATCCCGCCGAGCGTGAGCGCCTTGCCGACGCCGGCTACAAACGCGTCATGGAAAACTTTACCTGGGAGAAAACTGCTGTAAAAACCGCCCAAGCCTACAGGAAAATCATCGATGATCACACTGGACTTTAAGCGTCTCGACATCAGACCCGGACACAAGATTCTCGACATCGGATGCGGTGAGGGCAGACACACCGCCCAAGCCTATGAGCAGGGCGGAACCTTCTGCCTGGGAGCCGACAGAAACCCCAAGGATCTTCTGACATCAAAAACCAAACTCGAGCTCCACGAACAGCTCTCAACGGCAAAGGGGTCCGCCTGGTCCCTGTCGGCGGCCGACATCACACGGCTTCCCTTTGCCGATGCAAGCTTTGACACGGTGATCTGCTCCGAGGTGATGGAACACATCCCCGAGGAGGAGAAGGCCCTCTCTGAAATCGTCAGGGTCTTGAAGCCCGGGGGCACCCTGGGGGTGAGCGTTCCCAGGTACTGGCCCGAGGCCATTTGCTGGAAGCTGTCCGACGAGTACTACAACGCCAACCAGGGCCACATCCGGATCTACAAAAAAAAGGAGCTTGTCTCCAAAATCCTGGCCCAGGGCGTGACATTCAAAGGCTCCCACCACGCCCACAGCCTCCATTCGCCCTACTGGTGGCTCAAGTGCCTGAAGGGCCCCACCCGGACCGACTCCTTCAGCGTCAATCTCTACCACCGGTTTCTGGTGTGGGACCTCATGAAAAAGCCCTTTTTGACCACCTTTCTGGACAGGCTTCTCAACCCGGTCCTGGGCAAGAGCCTGGCCCTGTACTTTGTAAAAGAGCCGAAGGACTAGAGGGAACACACAGCCCAACCGGGACAATTCTTCAATCACAGGCGGGAGAATCAGGAGATCCATGAGCCATTAAACCGGGGAGATCATCAAGGCCCACCCGGATTTTCTCCTGGTCATCTCCTACAATCCCGGCTACCAGTCCGTGTTAAAGGACCTAAAGCAGAGCACCCGCCAGCGCTTTGTCTCCATGGCGTTCGATTACCCCGATCCCGAAGACGAGGCCACCATTGTCGAGAACGAGGGCGGCATCGACCGGCAGACAGCCCAAAAGCTTGTCAGCCTTGCCGTCAAAATCCGGGGAATCAAGGAACACGGCCTTGTTGAAGGCGCAAGCACACGGCTGCTCATCTATGCGGCAGCGCTGTTGCGCCAGGGGGTTCCCCCCAAGACAGCCGCCCGAACAGCCATCACCCTCCCCCTTACCGATGACGACCGGCTCCAGGAGACAATGAACGATCTTATCGACGATCTGTTTTGACCCCCATGGAGAGGGAACTTGATAAGGCTCTTGATAAGGCTCTTGATAAGCTGAAAGTTGCCGATCCCGATATTGCGGCCTTTGTATCGGAAAAGCTTGAGAACCTTTCCCTTTCCCTGACAGAAGAGCAACTCGCCCTTGTGGTCGATGACACCATCTTCGGGCTCACCCACACCCGTAAACTTGCCGGAACCATTGTTGAGGCCCACCTGGATCTTGTACAGCAGAACGCCCGACCGCATCTTATGGAACGGCTGTCGGGCAAACTGAGGGCAGCCGCGGAAAACGCCCCCGGAGAGGCCGAAATCACGGCTCTTTTTTTCGGAAGCATACTTCTGTGCAGGGATACCGGCATGGAGGAAAGATTCGATCTTGCCCTTGGCGCCATGAAAAAGCGGGGATCGTTCCATTCATCCCATGAATGTTTCTCCCTGGCCGCCCGGTTCCTGGGGGAAAACGACATCCGGGCAGCCGCCCTCTTCCTTGAGCTTCTCCATGACGTTTTTTCAGCGGCCATGCCGTTCGCCCTTCACCAGACCCTGTTCAAGGAACTTCCAGGGGCCATTGCCCCCTTGCCTCGCCCCAAACGCCTTTGGCTGATCAATGGACTCAGGCCCATGGTCCGCACCCATCCTGCGTCCTTTGGCCACCTGGTCAACGGCGTCGGGAACGGGCTTTGCTTTTTATCCCAACAGGGGCTTGACCGCTTTCTCACAAAGGCCCTGGAAATCCTGGCAAAGGACCGTTCCAGGGGGGAGCGGTTCCTCGCCCTTGAATCCCGGGTGGCCACGGACTGGTTCAACGAAATCAAAGTGATGGTGGTGCTGAATGAGATCCAGGCAAAGCTCCAGCGCTACATCACCCTTAGAACCGGGATTAATTTCGCCATCAGGCCCGTTCAGGACAATACGGGAAAAACCTGTGTCAACTCCAACGGCAGGGAGCTGTTTCTGCCAAACGAGTTCGACCGGTACCGGTACCCGGATAAACCGTCGAACAAGGCCCTTGCAACCTGCCTGGTCAGGCTTGAGGCCTGCTACTATGAGTGGGGCACCTTTCTCTTTGACATGGAAAAACTGGTTGACCGCCATCTTTCTTCCCATGACACCCCCCAGATCCAGGCACGCTTCCCGGAATTAAAAATAATTTTCTCCAAGGAGTCAGCCACCAACGACCTGACCCGTTTTTTCGGCTGTTTCCCCGACCCGGTCCTCGCCAGGGTCCTCTTCACCATAGCCGAACATGCCAGGATCATGCACCGAATCAAGCACTTCTATCCGGGCATGGTGAAACAGGTGCTGCCCTTTCTCGCGGACGAAGCAAGGGAAATGGCAAACGCCACAGACAGCCCTGCCCTGCTGCCGCAGCTCCTCTATGCACGAATTGCCATGGATCGCGATTTGGCCGCAACCCTTGGAAAGGATCTCAATGATGACGGCCTCCTCAATCGGCTCGACACCCTGGCTGCAGGTCTTGAAAGCCATGAATCAGAGGTTGAGGCAAGCGGTGCCTTTGTTGTCGCGGCCTACCCCCTGGTGGCCCAGACCCCGGTCCAGTTCCTCAATTTCACGGCCCCCTTTCACAGGAACATTGACGAAGGCCCCTATTTCAAGGTCAACGGAACCACCCATGCCCGGGCAAAAGAGATCAAGGAGCTTCTGGACAGGGGCAATGCCAAGATTTACACCTCGGATATCCAACAGAAACTTGTGGCTAACAACGACACCATTTCCATGGAGGATATCCAGGAACACCAGGAGAACCGCGACATGGATATGGGCGCTGTCACCGCCATCCCGGGATTATCAGAAATCCTTCCAAAGAACAAAACCCCTCTTTCGTCTTCACCGGTATTCGGTGACAATGTTTCCGTATACAACGAGTGGGACTGCACTGCCAGTGACTATCGCAACGACCATGTGTGGGTCCATGAAACCGGATTCCCGGAGTGCGACAACGATTTTTACCAGAAGACCCTGAATGAATACACAGGCCTTGTGAAAAAAATCCGGCACACCTTTGAGCTGTTAAAGCCAGAAACCGTCAAAATCATTCGCCAGAGCCTCGAGGGGGAGGAGTTCGACTACCGGGCCCTGGTGGATTTTGCCGTGGACAGGCAAGCCCGCCTGACACCCAAAGAGAACATTTACATCAAGCGGCTCAAGCAGGAGAGAAACGTTGCCGTAACCCTCCTCATCGACCAGTCACGCTCCACGGCCAACCTGGTGGAGGGCAACGAAAAAACCGTGCTGGACATGGAAAAGGAGGCGGTTGTCCTCTTTTGCGAAGCCCTGGAGGTGGTGGGGGATACCTTCAGCGGGGCAGGCCCTTGCCTGCCCCGAACAGTCTCCTTTAGAGATAGGGTTTCTCTGAATACTTTTTCTGGGGACCAACGGTGTCACCCAGCAGGGCCTCCGAGGCCGGGCCGGTTGACGGGGTCAGCTCAACCCCCATGGCCTTGGCAAGAATCCTGGGAATGTCGGTGTTGTCAATGAACCCGTTAAAGAACTGGGAGCCGGCACCCTCACAGGAGAGGGGAATCACGCTTGCCGTATGCACATAGGAGGTCCAGTTGAGCCGGGCCCTGTAGGAGACCAGCTGGGCAACGGCGATCATGGTGGGGGTGTACTCGTAGCCGTAGTTGGTCTGCTCTTCATAGGGAAGGGTCTGGTTGCGGTCCTCAACCTCCATGGCCTTGATGAGCTTGATCCTTTCGCCCTCGGTCAGGTCGGTGAGGCCGAAGTATTCTTCGACATGGGCGATATAGGCCTGGTGACGCTCCTCAACATCCTTGTATTTCTTGTAGATGCCGGGATAGAGGTACCAGAGGGTATCTTCGGTGGACGCCTTGACCTTGGTGAGCTCGTTGAGCTTGAGAAAGTAGCCCTTGGAGTCGAGGCTGATCCCCATGGCCATGCCGCCGGTCTCGTGGTCAGCGGCAACAATGATGAGGGTCTCGTCCGCATGGGCCTTGTAAAACTCATAGGCCTCGGCAATGGCGGCATCCAGGGCCAGGGTATCCCAGATGGTTGCAGCAGCATCGTGGCAGTGGGCGGCATAATCGATCTTCCCCCCCTCAACCATCATGAAAAAAGGCTTTTCCTGGGCTTTCAGCACCTGGATTCCCTTGGACGTCATCTCGGCAAGGGAGGGCATGGGATTTTCGATCTGGGTGCTGTTCCTGCGATCGATCTCATAGGCGATGGTGGAATAGGAAAGTGGAGCCAGGACCTTGTCCCCTTTTTTCGGCTCAAACACCCGGAAGGCGTCCCGCTCTTTTTCGCCCACAAAGGTGGTGTAGCCCTTTGCCTGGAATTCCGCTACAAGATCCCTGGCATCCTTGCGCTTGGACTTCAGTCCCTGATCGTTGCCCTTTTTGACAAAATGGCGAAACCCGCCGCCGGCATAATAATCAAACCCGGAATTAAGCTGATCAACGGCGATCTCGTTTTCATTGGACCGGCTCATGTTGTGAGCGGAAAAAGCTGCCGGCGTTGCATGGGTGATCCGGGTCGTTGTTGCGATACCAACGGCATATCCCTTGTCCCGGGCAGCTTCGGCAATGGTCTTGACGTTGGTGCCGTCGGGAAGCTTTGCGATCACCCCGTTGGTGGTCTTGAATCCCGTGGCAAGGGCGGTTCCGCCTGCGGCGCTGTCCGTGACCAGGGTGTTGGCGGAATGGGTCGTGACCAGGGCCGAGCCTGAAAAGCTGTTCATCAAAAGCCTTGCATCGGGATTTTTGGTCTCCACCTTATAGAAATACTGGGCGGCCTGCCGCTGGGCCGGGCCCATGCCGTCACCAATAAAATAAAAGACATACTTGGGGGCGTTTGCCGCAAAGACAACCGACCCCATGAGGACCACAAAAAAACTCACCATTACATTCACAAGAATCAACCGCATTCGTTTGCTGCTCATACTCATCTCCTTTAAGGGTTAAATATAAGAAATACCTGTTTGACACTCTTGTTACTGCCGGGCACCACCACGGGTGGCAACTTTTTAAAACACCGTTCAAAAAGTATAGAGTTCTATACAGAACTATTTTGCAATCCAACTTTTGTCAACATTTTTTTACCGGCAGTGGGCTAAGAATTGTAGATTTTATGGAGGGTTCTCTATTTAGTAGGGATAATACGTATAGAGGAGTATACACTAACAGAACAGCAAAAAAGGGGACGAATCAACGTCCCCTTTTTCCTATGGGCAAACAGATGTGCTCAGGGCTGAATGGGGTCAGCTCTTATTTGACTTGGGAATAAAGGTTCTAAGGATCAGAAAAAGCAGGACCACCGCCATGGCAATGGAAAAAAGACCGTGCTCCTCCAGGGAATCGTGCTGGACCCATGAGGTGATGTCGATGCCCAGCCAGCTGTAGACGACGTTGGCCGCCATGCCGATGCCAAGGGAACACAGGATGATGGAGCCGAGATAGATCCCCGTGGCCCGTTTGCCGAGAATCTTTGAGACCACCGTTAGGGATGCGGCATTGGTGGCGGGCCCTGCCAGGAGAAAAACCAGGGCCGCGCCGGGGGATAGCCCCTTCAGGGCAAGGGCGGCGGCAATGGGAGTGGAGGCCGTGGCGCACACGTAAAGGGGTACGGCGACCGCCAGCATGGCCAGCATGGAAAACATTCCGTCCCCAAGGTAGCGCTCGATCACCTGGGGGGAAAGAAATGCCGTGATAAGGCCTGCTATCACGATACCGGCAAGAAACCAGCGGCCGATATCTTCAAACAGATCGCCAAAGGCAAACCGCATGCCACGGCCAAGCTTCTGGAAAACGGTGGGAGCAACAATAGTTTCTTCGCCTGCACCGCAGGCGCATCCGCCCCCTCAGGAGGGAGGATCGATCAACAACGGCTCCATGGCAAGGGTTGGTTCCTTACGCTCCAACAGGTTGACAAACAGCCCTGTCAGGGTTGCCGTGAAAAACGCGGACACGGGCCTCAACACAGTCATGACCGGATCCAGCAGGGCCCAGGTCACGGCAACCGAGTCCACCCCGGTCTCGGGGGTGGAGATGAGAAAGGCGGATGCCGCCCCCTTGCTCGCCCCCTGCTCCCTCAAACCGGCAGCGGCCGGCAGAACGCCGCAGCTGCAAAGGGGAAGGGGAACGCCAAAGGCCGAGGCTTTCAGCACGCTTGCTGCGTCGCCATTGCCCAGGTGCCGGGCAACGATATCCTCGGGAACAAATGCCTTTAAGAGGCCTGCCACCACAAATCCAAACAGAATAAACCCGGAGGACTCCACCAGAATCCCCCAGCATGCCACCGCTATTTTTATAAAAAATGTCTCTATCATCTTGCCACCCGTCCTTTAACCGCAATCTCAAAGCATGAAAATATGCGTACTTATTCATATATTATCTATAAAAAAAGAGCAGACGCCTGCTCACCGGGGCCCGGGTCATTCCCGGGCCGCTCCAACCACTTAATCGCCTGATGGCCATCCATGCCCCTTTCCGTATGGTGCCCGGAAAGGCTATTCCATCACATGGTCCATCCCGTCCCGCAACAGGGAAAAAATATGATCGTCATCCAGGCTGTAAAAGACATTCCTGCCCTCTTTCCTGTATTTGACGACCTTTGCCGTCCGAAGCACCCTCAACTGATGGGATACGGCGGACTGGTTCATGTCCAGAACGTCCACAAGATCACACACGCAAAGTTCAGCGTGCAGAAGCGCATGGAGAATCCGTATCCTTGTATGGTCTGAAAGCACCTTGAACAGCTCAGCCAGCTCCCGAAGGGTCTCATCGCCGACCATACACTTTTTTACGGCGTCAACAGCATCCTTGTGAACACAGACTGTTTTACAAAGATCATCTTCACCCGTATCGACATGTGTTCGCTCATTCATATGAATACCTACTCATACATTCATTTATCATCATTGGTCAAGGATTTTATGCATTTTTTCTCCCAAAAGAACCGGATCAACCGATCAGCAACGCTTCAAAACACCCAGGGTCCGGGTTACGGACACCGGTTCAAACGCCCCGGAAGCCAGGGCCGTCTCGTAGATCTGCCGGGGCGCCTGCCCCCCCTCGGACGGATCGAAAAAGATATCGTGGATCACCAGGAACCCCTGCTCCATGATGTGGGGAGACCAGAGGGCATAATCGTTGACGGCCGCCTCAAAGCTATGGCCGCCGTCGATAAAAAGAAGGGAAAGGGGTGTGGACCACTGCTTCCCTGCAACGGCGGATTCGGCCACCATGGGTATCACTGCCTGGGAAAGCCCCGCACGTTCAAGGGTATCTTGAAATACACTCAGGGTGTTGACCCGGCCAAGGGTCGTGTCAAACAGTTCGGGATCAAAATATTCCTCCCCGGGCTGCTGCTCTTCCGATCCCCGGTGGTGGTCCACGGAAAAGAGGATGCCCCCCCGTTCCATGCATGCCTTGCCGATGAAATAGGCCGACTTGCCGCAGTAGGAGCCTATCTCAAGGCAGGGACCTAATTCTGCCGCCGCAAGCGAGGTCTCGTATAGTTTTGTTGCTTCGTCATCCGCCATGAACCCCTTGATGGTCTCTGAAAACTTAAAATCAATTCCCATAATCTTTTACAAGTACCTCCCTCTGTTTCGCCCCCTCCTGGGGTCCGATGATTCCCTCTTTCTCCATGGTCTCGATGATCCGCGCAGCCCGGTTATAGCCGATCCTCAGATGGCGCTGGACACTTGATATCGAGGCCTGCCTGCTCTTTGTGACAAGGGCCACGGCCTCATCGTACTTTTCATCATACTCTGTCTCTCCACTGTCGCTGTTGGCCTCCTCCGCCCGTTCGGTCACGTCCTCCACATATTCCGGAGCCTGTTGTTCCTTGAGGTATCCCGTAATCCTGGCGATCTCCGTCTCCGAGATGTAGGCCCCCTGGATTCGCTGGAGCCGCCCGGTTCCCGGCGGCAGGAAGAGCATGTCGCCGTTGCCTAAAAGCCGCTCCGAACCGTTGGAATCCAGGATGGTCCGGGAATCGATCCTGGAGGAGACCTGGAAGGAGATTCGCGTGGGAAAGTTTGCCTTGATGATACCGGTAAGCACATCCACTGAAGGGCGCTGGGTGGCCAGGATCAGATGGATACCGGCGGCCCTTGCCATCTGGGCAAGGCGTATGAGGGCCGATTCCACATCCTTGGAGGCCACCATCATGAGATCGGCAAACTCATCCACGATCACAACGATGTAGGGCAGTTTTCCGCCACCGCCACCGGCCCCGGCCTCTTCCGTATCCTTCAAACCGTCCTTGTCCGCAAGCTCATTGAACTGGAGGATGTTCCGCACCCCGTTCTGCGCCAGCAGCTCATAGCGTCTTTCCATCTCCCGCACCGCCCAGTACAGGGCGTTGGTGGCCTTTTTCATGTCCGTGACAACGGGGGATATCAAATGGGGAATGCCGTCATAGACGGACAGCTCAATGCGCTTGGGGTCCACCATGATAAACTTGACCTCTTCAGGCGTTGCCTTATAGAGGAGACTGATGATCATGGAGTTTAGGCCGACACTCTTTCCCGTGCCCGTGGCTCCCGCAATGAGCAGATGGGGCATGCGGTCCATGGCGGCCGCAATGGGAACACCCACGATATCCTTGCCAAGGGCCAGGGACAGTTTTGAGGCCGAGTCCACAAATGACGTGGAGGTGAGGATCTCCCTCAGGTTGACAAACTCCCGCTTCTCGTTGGGAATTTCCACCCCCACCACATCCTTTCCGGGAATGGGGGCGATGATACGGATACTCAGGGCGCTCAGGGCAAGGGCCAGATCATCTGTCAGGTTAACGATCTTGCTGATTTTTACCCCGGTGGCGGGCCGGTACTCAAAAGTGGTAATAACCGGGCCCGGCATGATCTCCACCACCTCCCCGGAGACACCGAAATCGTTGAGCTTCTTCTCCAGGATCTCCCCTTTTTTCCGCAATTTCTCAATATTGACGCTCCGTTTTGACGCTTTTTTCTCATTGAGCAGGGAGACCGGGGGAAGCTGAAATCCGGTTCGGTCCCTCAGGTCCCTTTGCTGGCCCGGGGCTTTACGGGCCGGGGGCTGGGGGGCCATCTGGGTGATCACCGGCTCGGCCTGGATCACTTTTTCGAGCATCTTTTTAGGAGAATTGCGCTTCTTCAGGCGCTTGATCTCCTTTTCCGGCTCAAGGGCTTTGATCTCAATGGTCTTGAGCCTCTTTTTCCGTTGTTCCTTCCACTGGCCGACCCTTTGTTTTCCACGGTCGACAAGGGTGGTTGCCTGTGTTGCCGTAAACCGGCCAAAACGGATGAAACACCCTTTGACAAAGAGCAGCACGGTCATCATGGAGATGCCGGTGGTGAGGACAAACCCGATGACAAAAAGGACCAGGAGGATGATGACACAGCCGGTGGGATTGGCGTATTCCAGCAGAAACGAGGCAAAGGGGATTCCCAGGAGGCCTCCGGACGAGTAGGCCCTTCCCCACAGGGAATAGCTTTCCCGGAACAGGGTGAGCATGCTTCCTGTGGTAATGACCAGGATCATCCCCCCGCCCAGGGTCATCCCGATGATCCGGTTGGACCGCCCCTGGAAATACCAGACGGAACAGAGCAGCATCAACACAGGCACCCAGAACGACCCGAGGCCGAACAGGGCGACCAGCAGTCCCGACAGATGGGCTCCCACCAGGCCGAAACTGTTCTCGATATGATTATGGGCCGCAAATATGCGGGTGTTCACCGAAGGATCCACCGGGCTGTAGGAGGCAAGGCTTATCGTTGTCAATACAACGAGAAACGCGAACAGAATGCCGGTTATCTCTTTTTTCATACTTCGATGATGATTGGCAGAACCAGGGGCCTACGCCTGATGGTGAAGAAGAAGTACTGTTTCAAGGCCTTCTGAAGCTTGGTGCGGATGACATCCACCCTGGACTTGCTGCCCACCTCGACCTCTTCCACGATCTCGAGGATAACGCACTGGGCGTCGTCCACAAGGTAGCCGGTCTCGGCACCGAACACAAACCCCTTGGAGATGAGTTCCGGACCGTAAAGCACGATCCCGGTCTCCTCGTCGATGATCATGGTGACAACCACAAGGCCGTCCTCGGAAAGGTTGCGCCGCTCCTTGAGGACGCTTCGTCCCACGTCGCCGACACCCTTGCCGTCGATGAGCACCCTGCCGGTGTCCACCCGGCCGTCTATCCTGCCCCCGTGTTCGTCAAAAACGATCACCTTGCCGTTTTCCGCGGCCAGGACATTTTCCCTTGGAATACCCTGCTTTTCGGCAAGCCTTGCATGGATGACAAGATGCCGGTACTCCCCGTGGATGGGAATGAAGTACTTGGGCTTTGTCAGGTTCATCATCAGCTTGAGCTCTTCCTGGCAGGCATGTCCGGAGACATGGACCTTGGAAACCCTGTCGTAGACCACCTCTGCTCCCCTGCGGTAGAGGTTGTTGATGATGTTTGAAATGGCCTTGCCGTTGCCGGGGATGGATTTGGATGACAGGATGACAGTGTCGCCCTTCTTGATGTTCAAATGCTTATGAAAGCCGGTGGCCATGCGGGACAGGGCGGACATGGGCTCCCCCTGGCTGCCGGTGGTGATCACCAGGACCTGACGGCTCGGGACTTTTTTGACCCTCCTGACGTCCAGGCACATGGCATCGGGCCAGTCCAGGTAGCCCAGCTCCCTGGCGACGGCCACGGTCTGTTCTATGCTCCGGCCGTTGAAAACGATCTTGCGGTTGTTCTTCAGGGCGATATCGATGATCTGTCCGATCCTGTAGACATTGGAGGCAAACAGGGCGATGATCACCCGGCCTTCACTCTTTGCAATGATCTTGGCCAGATTTTCCTTCACCTTCTGGTCCGACTCGGTATACCCCTCCTTCTCCACATTGGTGGAGTCGGAAAGAAGAGCCAGCACCCCCTCCTCGCCGCACTGGGAAAACCGTGAGATGTCCGTGCAGTTTGACATGTCAAAGCAGTGGTTGATCCGGAAATCCCCGGTGTGGACCACCAGGCCCTCCGGAGTGCGGATGGCAAGCCCCACCACATCCACGGTGCTGTGGCTCACCCGGATGAACTCAATCTCAAAGGGACCGATATCGATCCTGTCCGAGGGTGATACCCGGTTCAGCTCAACCAGGTTGTGGAGGTCAAACTCCCTGAGCTTGTTTTTTACGATGCTCAATGTAAACGGCGTGCCGTATACGGGGATAGGGAATTCCCTCAGGAGGTAGGAGATGGCGCCCACATGATCCTCGTGGGCATGGGTGAGAACAACCGCTTTCAACCTGTCCCGGTTCAACCTCAGATATTCCATCTCGGGAATGACGATGTCGACGCCAAGCATGTAATCTTCGGGGAACATGAGACCGGCATCGATGACAAAAAGCGTGTCTTCGTACTCGACCACCATCATGTTAAGGCCAATTTCTCCGAGGCCCCCAAGGGGGATTATTTTCAACATCCTAAAGGTCTCCAGGGATCAAATAACGATTTCAAGTTTCTCCAATACGGCATCGATCGAACTGATCAGCCACTCCCGCTGTTGGGGGGTTGCATAGCCCATGCAGTCGCATTTGATGTTTGTTCGTATTCTCACGAGCAGTTCGCAGGCAAGGGTTGACTCCCCAAGCTCCAGGGCGAACAGGTGGGGACCGCATTTTCCGTGCTCTTTCTGCAACGGGGTCAGCAAGTCGCGATCCAGCTCAATCCAGTAAATCGCTCCGAGATCGCATGGTCCATGGTTTTCATCAAGATATCGCTTTAAACGTTCATGGTCTTGGGGTCTGAGCCCGTCAATTAGATACTGTTTCATAACCTGATATAAATAGCACAGACCGCTCTATATATGCAAGATCTTATAATTTTTCACCCATTGCACGGTTATGGCGGACCAGAATATCAACCAATCACCACGCCTGATTAAAAGGGACAAGGGACAGGCTTATGTAATTGTGTTTTTTGCCGGAATTTGATAGTCAGACGAAGAATAAAATGCCAAAAACAAGGCCTGCCCCCGGATTTTGAAAGGAGTGACGCCATGGAACACCCTGAAGACCAGAAACAGTATTGGGACAAAAAAGCGACAAACACGACATTCTCCACCCCCCTTGATCTTGACATATTCAAAGCCCATGTGTCGCAACAGGCGACCATCCTGGATATCGGGTGCGGATACGGCCGCATCATGGACCAGCTTTGCCAGCAGGGGTTCACCGGCATCACTGGTGTCGATTTTTCCTGGGAGATGGTCAACCTTGGCAAATCGTCCTTCCCCGGCCTTAATTTTGCCCAGGCAGGTCCGGCCCTCCCCTTCCGGGACCAAAGCTTTGACGCGGTGGTCCTCATGGCGGTGCTGACCTGCATTCCCGACGACACCCACCAGCAACGGCTCATGGACGAAATCAGCAGGGTGCTCAGGAAGAACGGCATTCTCTACATCACCGACTTCATGATCAACACGGACCAGCGCAACCGGGAGCGCTACAACCGGTGCGACAGGGGACCCTACGGTGTTTTCGAACTTGAGGACGGGGCGGTGCTCCGCCACCACAGCCGGGATCACATGGTTCAACTGACAAACGCTTTTGGGGAGATTCTTTTCAAGGAGACCGTGTTTGCCACCATGCACCGGAACCGCTCAAACGGGTTTTACTATATCGGAAAGAAGCAAGGGATATGACCGTGGACAGGATCTTCAAAACCCGGCAGGCAGCCCCCGGATCAATAAATAAAATTTTCCTTGTGTATCTCGCAAATCCATTTTATAAGAAACGTGGTCTGTCAAACGGCGGACAACAACACGCAATTACGATACGGATGGTCAATGGTTAGGTTGGTCATCAAATTAATGCAAACTGTGCATATATAAATTAGGAGGATTTATGTCAATTTTAGTATTTGGTCACAAGAATCCGGATACAGACTCTGTCTGTGCAGCCATTTCCCTGGCTGATCTCAAGAAGAAACTCGGCGAGGACATCGCACCTGCGATCCAGGGAGATCTCACACCTGAATCAAAGTTCGTACTCGAGAAGTTCAACGTTGCAGCACCTGCCGTTGTCACTTCCTATGCCGGCAAGGATGTCTACCTGGTGGATCACTCTGATCTTTCCCAGAGCCCCGACGACCTGGCCGAGGCCAACATTCTCGGTGTTGTCGACCATCACAAACTGGGTGACGTTACCACATCCCAGCCCCTCGAGTGCTGGATCTGGCCTGTAGGCTGCACCTGTACCGTGATCAAATCCATGTACGACTTCCACGGCATTGAAATCCCCAAAGAGATCGCCGGCATCATGCTCTGCGCAATCCTGAGCGACACGGTCATCTTCAAGTCAGCCACCTGCACCGACGCCGATAAAAAGGCATGCGAAAGCCTTGCCGCCATTGCAGGCATCACAGACACCCAGGAGCTGGGCATGGATATGTTCAAGGTGAAATCCGCAGTTGACGGAACTCCCGTTCGTGAGCTGGTTCTTCGTGACTACAAGGATTTCGAGATGAACGGCAAAAAAGTCGGCATCGGCCAGCTCGAGGTTGTTGACCTCGGCATCCTTGACAAGGTCAAGGCTGACCTTGAGAAAGATATCGTAGCCCTCAAGGAAGAAGGCGGACGCCACAGCGTATTCCTTCTCCTCACGGACATCATCAAGGAAGGTTCCGAGATGCTCATCGCCTCTGACGACGAGTCTGTCATCGAAAAAGCCTTTGGCGTGGCTCCCAAGGACGGCAAAGCATACCTTGACGGCGTCATGAGCCGTAAAAAACAGGTTGTTCCCAACCTTGAGAAAGCCTTTGCATAGCAGTCATTAGAAGTTAAAAAGGGGCGCGGGATAATTGTTATCCCGCGCCCCTTTTGTTTTCAGCATTCCTCTCCCCGCCCTGCCCTCTTTACCTACAGGTCAAACACGGTATTGATCTTTTCCGACAGCTTTGCCATGCCATAGGGCTTCTGGAGGAAATTCTCCAATTGGGGATCAAGAATCTCCACAAGATCATCCTTTTTACTGTATCCGCTGGAGATCAGCACCTTGGCATCGGGAACGATGGATTTGATCCGTTCATAGGTTTCAAACCCGTTCATCTCCGGCATCACCATATCGAGGATGACAAGATCGACATCCCCTCCCTTCTCCTTCATGAAATCCACGGCTTCCCCACCGCTGGTCACGGCCTTGACCGAATAGCCAAGGCTCTCTATCATCTCGGAGCACACCTCGATCACCCCCTGTTCATCATCCACAAGCAGGATGGTACCCCTGCCGCTGATAATCTGAGGCGTGTCACTGTCGAGTCTTTTCCGGGAATACTTTGACTGCTTCGCCGGAAGATAGAAAATAAAGGAACTGCCTTCACCCTTTTTACTCAACACCCTGAAGGCGCCGTTGTGGCTCTTGATGATGCCGTAGGCCGTGGCAAGTCCCAATCCCGTTCCTCCCCCCATCTCCTTGGTGGTAAAAAAGGGATCGAAGATCCTCTCCATGACTGACTTGTCCATGCCCACGCCCGAGTCCACCACGGAAGTCCTGACATAGCGTCCGGGCTTAGGAAGGCCGAGTTCCCCGTACTTTGACCGGGCCACGTTGATATTCTCGGTCTTGATATAGATGTGCCCGCCCCCGGGCATTGCCTGCCAGGCGTTGACATAGAGGTTGAGGAGCACCTGCTTGATCTGACCCTCGTCCACTTCGCAGCTCCAGAGATCCTTCTGGAGATTCTGGCGGATCACAATGCTCTTTTTGGTCCTGCCGAACATCTTGGCGGACATCTTCAGAATATAGTTGATGTTGATCAGGCAAACCTCATGGTCGCTCTTCTGGGCAAACCCCAGGAGCTGCCGGGTCATGTCCGACCCTGAATTTACATAGTCGTCCACGCAGCTCAGTTTTCTGAACTCCGGACTTGACGGTTCCAGGGATGTCCTCACCAGGGAGGTATACCCCTGGATTCCCATGAGTATATTGTTGAAGTCGTGGGCGATCCCGCCCGCAAGGGTGCCGATGGCCTCCATCTTCTGGGCCTGATGGAGCTGCTCCTGGAGGTTGATCCGCTCGGTCATATCCCTTGCAACCCCGTAAGTGCCTATAAACACCTCGTTTTTAGCGTCTTCGTCCGGGAAATACATGGCCGTGGCCTTGAGCTCCACCGAAACAAAACAGTTGTAAAATTCACTGTTGCCCGGGTGGGTCGCGGCCTTTTTGAACCGGATCTGGAGAATCCCCCCCTCTTCTTCCGGTTCCCTGCTTGGGGCAATGGCCCCGTACTCGCACGTCTTCAGGTCACCCGGATGGACAATGGTCTCGAACGGCCGCCCCAGCAGCTCCTCCCGGCTGTATCCCAGCACTCTCTCAAACTCGCTGTTCACAAAAGAGAAGCAATCCTTGGAGTCCAGGGTGTAGATGAGATCCGGGGAATTGTTTACCATGTAGCGGTACCGCCGCTCGGACGCCTCCAGCCGGGCCGTCACAGCCCTGTTCTCCCGGATCAGCCGTTTCTGGGTCAAGGCGTTCTTCACCGTCTTGATCAGATCCGCGAACTCAAAGGGCTTCTTGAGATAATCATAGGCCCCCTGCTTCAGGGCCCTGACCGCGGATTCAACCGTGGCATACCCCGTCACCATGATCACAAAGAGATCGGGATCCATCCCAAAGAGGTGATCCATCACCTCGAACCCGTCCATGCCGGGCATGCTGACATCCAGGAGAACCAGGTCATACCGCTTCTCCCGGGCCAGGGCAAGGGCATCCGTGCCGCAGGATGCCTTGTCTGCGTCATACCCTTCCCGGGCAAGGAAAAACTGAATGCTGTCCAGGACCCTGGCCTCGTCGTCCACAACCAGAATCCGTTCAGCATCCATGTTTTCCCTCCAAATACTGCACAAAAACGACCATTATATTATTCTACTACCTCTTTTCCTTCCTCCAGCTTGGAGCGCTCATAGCAGATCAGTCCGCACCTGAGGCAGCGTTCCGCCTCACTAACGGCGGTCTCGTCGCTGAATCCCTGGAACAGCTCCTCATTGCCTCTGTTGGAGATATCCGTCACAGGCATGATGTTTCTGGGTGATATTTGAACGCCTTCCAGGTGGTTGACCCCCTGGAGAACGCTCTGTTTTGTTATAAGATTGGGCGGATACTCAAGGGAAAGCCCATACAGGAGATGGTGTATGGATGCCGCTGCCTTGCGCCCGCCGTTGATGGCGGCTACTGCCGCGCTGTATCCGGAAATGACATCCCCGTCTGAAAGAAGACCGTGTTCACGCCTGTTGATGGGCTCCTTGTAGATCTCGATCCCCTCCCACCGGAGCGGGGCAAGGGGATCGGTTTCCGTTTCACCCTCAGTATCCGGTTTATCCGAGCGGACAAACACCAGCTCGGGAAAGCGGCCCGACGCCATGAAAAGGGTGTCCGCCCTTAGAATATGCCTTGTCCCCGACTCAAATTCAGTGTACTCAATGTGGGTGAGGTTGCCCTCCTCCCCATAAAGCCGGGTGATGCCTGTGTTGTACTGCACCGTGGCCCCTTTTTTGCGAATATCTTCAAGGGCGACCCTGTCAAAGGAGGAATTTTCCGCAAGCTTCCTCGAAATCACGGTGATCTTCTCCGCCCCCAGCTCCTTACAGATCTTGACAGCGTTGGGAATCATCATACCGCCGCCGGCAATGACAACGTTGCGTCCGCAGGGAATCCGTTCGCTCTTTTCAATATCGGTGCGAAGCAAGTCGATCAACAGGTAACCGCCGGGAAACACCGTGGAGCGTTCGGCGACATCCCCCCGGGCAAGCCGGTTGTCCCAGCCGCCGGTGGCCGTGAAGACCGCCTCGAATCCCTCTTTTAACAGGGACGGAATGGTAAAGTCACGTCCCGCCTTGGCGCTCATCCGGGTCTTGACACCCATTTCGAGCACGCCTTCGATGTCCCAGTCCAGAACACTCTGGGGCAGCCGGTCCTCTGAGATCGCCACCCGCAGAAGTCCGCCAAGCATGGCCGTCGCCTCGAACACCGTTGGTTCGTGACCCAGGCGTGCCGTGAAGAATGCGGTGGAAAGCCCCTCCACGCCGCCGCCGATAACCGCCACTTTTCTTCCCGTGTCAGGAGCCTTAAAGGGCTGGACCCGTTCGCCAAGGTCCATCTCAATATCGCAGGCATATCGTTTTAAATGATTGATGGCCACAGGCTCGTCCAGGTATTGACGCCTGCAGGCAACTTCGCACAGGGCGGGACAGATTCGCCCGATCACCGTTGGGAAAGGATTTCTCTCCTTGATCACCTGGACGGCGCCGGCGGGATCTCCGTGCCGGATCAACCGGACATACTCACGGATATCGATGCCCGTGGGGCAGGCCCGCTGGCATGGAGTGACGCACTCATCCTCCGTGTACTCCGCAATGATCCTGCGGGTAACCGAGGTTAGGCGGATGATGTTTTTCGGGCAGACCCGTTCGCAGGCCCCGCATCCCGTACACTTTTCCTGATCCACCTTGGGAAGGCCGTCCTCCCCCATGGTCAGGGCGCCGAACGGACAGGTCTTGACACAGGTACCCAGGCCGAGGCATCCGATACTGCACACCTTCATGCCGCCCGAGACAAGGGCCGCGGCCCTGCAATCGGACAATCCGTCGTAAAGATATTTGATATCCGTATCTTGAATACTGTAGTGGCAACCGGGCAGGGCAAGTTCCGGTTCCTTGGCCTCGATGGAAACCCCCAGGAGGCCGGCGATGGCCTCTGCGACATCGGGGCCTGCCGCAACACAGGAATCGGGGGACGATTTCCCGTCAACAATCGCCTGGGCGTTTGGAGTACATCCGGGGAATCCGCAACCGCCGCAGTTTGCTCCGGGCAGAACATCGTCAACGGCCGCAACCAGAGGATCTACATAGACGTAAAAAACCTTAGACGCAAGGGCCAGGGCTCCACCAATCGTGAGACCGAGACCACCCATCAAAAAAACTGCTTCAAGCATTGCTACCTCCGCATGTTCATTATTAATAGGGCTTCCAGATTGTTCTCGACTTTTTATAGACATGTAAATAGGAAATGTCAACGATATCATAAAAATTTAGGAAATGATCACATTGACAATACAAAAAGAATCATGTAACTATCATTAATTTGAGGAATTAACTTGCAACAACAGTTTTGGAGAGGATTCCAATGGGAAAAGAGACTACTATCACGATAGATAATAAACGTTTCACTTTCGAGCCCAACGAGACTATCCTAGACGTTGCCCATCGCAACAACATCTTCATCCCCACACTGTGCCATCTCAAAGGAGCCACCCCCACGGGCGCCTGCCGGATCTGCGTTGTCGAGGTTGAAGGGGCGCCGAACCTTGTCGCATCCTGCGCAACGCCGGCTGCGAACGGCATGGTCGTCTACAGCGAGTCCCAGGAAGTAATCAAGGCTAGAAGATCCATCATCCGGCTCATGCTGTCCTCGGGGCACCACAACTGCGCCATCCGGGACTTTGACACCAAGGACTGGACCCAGTTCCAGCTCAAGGTGCTCGAGGAGGACGGAACCCAGGACCTCTGCCCTGTCTGGGGCGAGTGCAAACTCCAGGACCTTGCCTACCGGTACCAGGTCAAGGCCAAGGGACTTCCCCAATCCGAAAGCAAATACCCCATGGAACGGGTGAACCCCTTTATCATCCGTGATTTCTCCCGGTGCATCCTCTGCGGCCGCTGTGTCCAGGCCTGCAGGGAGATCCAGGTGAACAACGCCATCGATTTCGGGTACCGGGGCGCCGACACAAAGATCGTTGCAGGCACAGATGTGGCCCTCAAGGATTCGGACTGCGTCTTCTGCGGAGAGTGCATCGAGGCCTGCCCCGTGGGCGCCCTTGTCACGGAACACGCCATGAAGCCAGAGCGTTTTGTCAAGACCCAGAAGGTGCGCACCACCTGCTCCTACTGCGGCGTTGGCTGCCAGATACAGCTCAGTGTCCAGAACAACCGGATCATCAAGGTGGAAAGCGCCGGGGACGTTGCTCCCAACAACGGCAGCCTCTGTGTCAAGGGCCGGTTCGGTTTCGACTTTGTCGCCTCCCCAGAGCGGCTCACCTCTCCCCTGATCCGAAAGAACGGCAAGCTCGAAGGCGCCACCTGGGATGAAGCCCTGGATCTCGTGGCAAGCAGGCTGACCCAGTTGAAAAACACCCACGAGTCCGACACCATGGGCGTGCTTACTTCGGCCAGGGTCACCAACGAAGAAAACTATATCGCCCAGAAGTTCACAAGGGCGGTTCTCAAGACAAACAATGTCGACCATTGCGCCCGACTGTGACATTCCTCCACTGTAGCCGGTCTGGCTGCAGCATTTGGTTCCGGCGCAATGACAAACACCATCGCCGACATTGAAACAGCGGACGTGATCCTGGTCACAGGCTCCAACACCACCGAAAACCATCCCGTGCTCTCCACCTTTGTCAAGCGGGCGGCCCTCAAGGGAACCACCCTCATCGTCATCGACCCGAGGAGAATCAAGCTCGCCGACCACGCAGCCACCTGGCTGAGACCCGAGCTTGGCACGGACATCGCCTGGATCAACGGCCTCATGCACGTGATCATCAAGGAAGATCTCTTTGACAAGAGCTTTGTGGAGAAACGGTGCGAAGGATTTGAGGAACTCAAAAAAACGGTTGAGACCTACACCCCCGACTATGTGGAGGCCATCACCGGAATCAGTGCCACGGATATCACCGAAACGGCCAGGACCTTTGCCAAGGCTAAAAACGCGAGCATCCTCTACTGCATGGGCATCACCCAGCACACCACCGGCACCGACAACGTCAAATCCCTGGCCAACCTCTCCATGCTCACCGGCAACCTGGGAATCCCCGGGGGCGGCGTCAATCCCCTGAGGGGCCAGAACAACGTCCAGGGCGCCTGCGACATGGGCGGGCTTCCCAACGTGCTCACCGCCTACCAGAAGGTGGACGACGACGCTGCCAGGGCCAAGTTCGAACAGACCTGGGGCGTTGCGGACCTTCCGGCCAGCCCCGGCCTCACCGCCACCGACATGATCGACCTGGCCGGCAAGGGAGAACTCAAGTCCCTCTATATCATTGGTGAAAATCCCCTGGTCTCCGACCCGGACCTCAACCATGCGGAAAAGGCCATCGGAAATCTCGATTTCCTGGTGGTCCAGGATATCTTCCTCACCGAGACCGCCAGGATGGCCGACGTGGTGCTGCCCGCCTTCTGCTTTGCCGAGAAAGAGGGTACCTTCTCCAACACCGAGCGACGGGTACAGCGGGTGAGAAAAGCCGTCGAAGCCCCGGGCTTTGCCAGGGAAGACTGGCGAATCACCTGCGAGATCGCAACCCGCATGGGCTATCCCATGAACTACGCCAACAGCGAAGCCATCTTTGAGGAGATCACCCGGGTCACCCCCTCCTATGCCGGCATCACATGGGACAGAATCGAAAACCAAGGGCTCCACTGGCCCTGCCCCACGGTTGAGCATCCGGGCACCCCCATCCTCCATACCCAGCAGTTTACCCGGGGCAAGGGCATGTTCCACGCCATCGACCACAGGCCGCCCGCGGAACTGCCGGACAAGGAGTATCCGTTCATGCTCACCACGGGCAGGGTGCTCTACCATTACCATACCGGCACCATGACCATGAAGAGCCCGGGGCTGAACACCATGTCCCCGGAGTGTTTTGTGGAGATCTCGGCCAATGATGCCCAGGGGCTCGGCCTTGAGGACGGCGCCATGGTGGATGTCCTCTCCCGCAGGGGAAAGATCACGGCAAAGCTCGAGATCTCTTCCAAGGCCGTGGACGGCACCCTGTTCATTCCATTCCACTTTGCAAAGGCCGCGGCCAACCGGCTGACCAATGCCAGCATTGACCCGGTTGCAAAGATTCCCGAATTTAAGGTTTGCGCCATCACCATACGAAAGGCCGCCTAGTAGAGTATCAATCAAAGACCCGGTTCGCCCACCGAACCGGGTCGTTTTTTCCTTATTCCTTATTCGTTTACGCCTTTTCAAGACTCACGGCGCAGGCCTTGTACTCCGCCGTCATGGTCACCGGATCAAAGGCCGGATTGGTCAGCCAGTTTGAGTTGCCTTCCCTGAAGTGGAACGCCATCCACACCATTCCATCGGGGACCTCCTCGGTCACCCTGGCCGTGACCTCCACCCTGCCCCGCCGGGAGCGCACAACCACCTTCTCTCCGTCACCAACCCCCAGGCGTTGGGCATCCCCAAGGGAGATATCCGCGGTCTCCTCCCCCAGAAGATCGTTGAGCCCTTCGCACCGGCCCGTCTGGGTCCGGGTGTGGTAATGGTAAAGACGCCGTCCCGTACTCAGGACAAAGGGGTACTTATCATCGGGCACCTCGGCAGGCGGGGTCCACTCCACCGGGGTGAAACTGCCCTTGCCCGCGGTAAAGAGATTCTGGTGCAGGACCGGGGTTCCCGGATGGTCCGTTGTGGGACAGGGCCACTGGAGGCCGTCCTGTTCGAGGCGATGGTATTTGATGCCGCCAAGGGCCGGGGCAAGCTCGGAGATCTCGTTGTCCCAGATCTCCTGGGCACTCACGGACTCCCAGGTCCGTCCCATCCGTTTGGCGATCTCCCTGAAGATCCACCAGTTGGGCATGGCCTTTCCAGGGGGAACGCTGGCCGTTCTCACCCGGTTCACCCTTCGCTCGCTGTTGGTAAAGGTGCCGTCGTTCTCACTCCAGGCCGCGGCCGGGAGCACCACGTCGGCAAACCGGGTGGTCTCGTTGAGAAAAATATCCTGAACCACCATGAACTCGGCGGAACTGAGTTCATGCTCCACCTTCCGGATATCGGGTTCGGTGTTGGCAAGATTCTCGCCGAAGATGTAAAATCCCCGGACCGACTTGTCCACCAGCCCGTCCATCATCTGGGGAATCATGAGCCCGTTTTTGTCGGGCAGGTCGCCCACGTCCCAGAATTTGGCGAACTTCTCCCTTGCATCCCCGTTGATCACCTGCTGGTATCCGGGATAGACATTGGGGAGGGCCCCCATGTCACAGGCTCCCTGGACGTTGTTCTGGCCCCGCAGGGGATTGACGCCCCCGCACTCCACGCCCATGTTGCCAAGGAGCATCTGGAGGTTGGCCGTGGAGACCACGTTGTTTCGTCCGCAGGTATGCTCGGTGATTCCCAGGGTGTAGCAGAGCATCACCGGCTTCACGGATGCAAGCATCCTTGCCGCGTTTACAATCACCTCGGGCTCGATGCCGCAGATGGCGGCCATGGACTCTGGGTCACAGGCGAGCACCGTTTGTTTAAGTTCTTCAAAATTAACCGTCCGGGTTTTGACGAACTCCTTGTCATAGAGATCCTCCCGGATCAGGACGTTCATCAGCCCGTTCATGAAGGCGATATCGCTGCCCACCCGGATGGGCACATGGAGGTCGGCAAACCGGGTAAGAGCGTGGGCCCTGGGATCCACCACAATGAGCTTGGCCCCATCCGCCACCGCATTCTTCAGGAATGTGGCGGCCACGGGATGGGCCTCGGTCATGTTTGAACCGATCACGAGAAACATCTTTGCCCTGGAAAACTCCCCAAAGGAGTTTGTCATGGCGCCTGAACCAAAAGCTGTCGCAAGACCTGCGACCGTGGGAGCATGTCAGGTGCGGGCGCAATGGTCGATATTGTTGGTCTTGAACACCGATCGAAAGAGCTTCTGCATCTGGTAGGAATCCTCGTTGATGCTCCTTGCGCAGCTCACCCCGGCCACGGCGTCGGCTCCGTGGGTCTCGATGATCTCCTTGAACCGCCGGACCACAAGGTCCAGGGCCTCGTCCCAGGAGGCCTTTCTGAAATCCTCGCCCTCCCGGATCAAGGGGGTTTTGAGCCGCTCCTCCGAATAGATGAAGTCGTACCCGAACCGGCCTTTGACACAGAGCCGGCCAAGGTTGGGCTTGCCGTCCTCGGCGCCGGTCACCTTCATGATGGTGCCGTCCTTGACGTGGAGAATCTGCTGGCACCCCACACCGCAGTAGGGACAGGTGGTCCTGATCTTTTGAACCTCCCAGGGCCGGGCCGTGTTTTTGGCCTTTTTCTCGAAGAGCGCCCCCACGGGGCAGGCCTGGATGCACTCACCGCAGAACACGCAGTCCGAATCCTTGAGGGAAACATCGGTACCGGCAACGATCTTGGCATCCGCCCCCCGGTACCCGAAATCGATGGCGTTGTTCACCTGGACCTCCCGGCAGGCCTGGACACAACGGCCGCAGAGGATACACCGGGAAAAATCCCTGACAATCAGGGGATTGCCCGTCTCCATGGGAAACTTGCACTCGGTCAGGGGCAGGCCCACCGCCTTGACCTGGTATTTAAAGGCAAGGTCCTGGAGCCTGCAATCACCCCAGGCCGGACACAGATCCTGGGGGGTTTCCCCTTCCAGTATCCTGAGCTGATCCTGGGTCCAGTCCCTGGTGTCAAAA
Source organism: Desulfobacteraceae bacterium (assembly GCA_024225635.1). Classification (GTDB taxonomy): domain Bacteria; phylum Desulfobacterota; class Desulfobacteria; order Desulfobacterales; family Desulfobacteraceae; genus Desulforapulum. Next base: position 56,024 of record JAAEMK010000304.1, read on the forward strand.
TCCTTGATGTCGCAATTGTGATTTCCCGATGCGAGCATCAGCCGGATAATGCTTCGCCTGGCCTTGATCACCTCGGCTGATTCCGTCTGCACAACCATGCCGGCCCTGGCGGGCTCGGAACAGGAAGGAACAAGGTTATTCGCCCCCTCCACCTCCACGACACAGATTCGACAGGCCCCGGTGGGGGTTGTCCCCTTGAGATGGCACAGGGTCGGTATCTCGATGTCATTGGCCCCGGCCACCTCAAGGATGGTCTGGCCCGGCTCGAAACGAACCTCCCGATTGTTTATCACCATGAAATTATCTGTCATCAAACGAGTCTCCTTTGGTTGGCGCAGCACAAAAGCTGCCCCCTCATGAACAGGTTGAACTCCCTCTTTTTATATCAATTTTCCAATAGGTTAAATTTCAATTCACCGGGAGCGGCATAGCCGTGGAAGGATTGGGCCAGGCCGGCATACCCCTCAAAGGAATAGGTCAGTCCGTGGCAATCGGTGCACCAGCCTGTGCCGCCATCAAACGGTCGATCATGAAGCCGTGTCATCTCTTTTCCCATCCGCATCTCCCAAGGTCAAACAATGGTGACTTATGGTAACAACTACCCGAATGTTACCTCTTAAAAGACTATAAAATACCTTGATTAACCATTTCGTACCGTTACGAACAATGAAATTTGTTTTTCCTACTTAGTGTTTGCCTTGGATCGTGTCAAGAAAAAACTTTTCATATCTTGTCTTTTCATCTTAATTCGTGGTATGGCTTTGACTCGTATCCGGGTCGTTTCACTCCCGGATACCGGCAAATAACGCCCCACAAGGGGACGCTTTCCGGGATAAAAAAAATGATCCGCCCGGAAACAACACAACCCGATAGGACCTTCATGTTGCCATACATACAACAGATCCTGCCTCCGCCGCCCTGTAACAGCTAAGCCGTCACAGGTCTATCACCCGGCACCACCCAATCGATCCCCTGATCCGCTTCAGGAAGACACCATTGGTGCGCCCGGCATACGGGTTTACAAAATTCCGCTTATACCGGGCCTTTCCCAGGACAGATCACGGGGTATCCACAATCACAGGCGGAATTTATCATGGCAAACAACAGATCCATCATTGCGTTGAACCTGTCCGTATTTCTTTTCATGTTCGGAGTGGGAATGATCGTCCCCATCCTTCCCCAAAAAATCATCACCCTCACCGGGTCGTTCAAAACGGTGGGCTACCTGGCTTCGGCCTTTGCCGTCTCCTTTGTATTGCTTCAGCTCCCCATCGGCCGGCTCTCGGACCGGTTCGGATTCCGGGGGTTCCTCCTGGCAGGCTACCTTACCTGTTCAATCTCGGGACTCCTTTACTGTTTTTCAAACACCCAGGAAATGATCTTTTTCGGAAGAATGCTCCAGGGAATCGGGGAGGCGCCCCTGTGGGCCCTGGCCCCGGCCCTGCTCTCCATCCTATACCCCGGAGCCAGGGGAAAGGTGATCGGCCTTTACAACGCCGCCATTCACATGGGACTCACCCTTGGCAGCGTTGCCGGCATCCTGGTCTCATCCGTCTGGGTGAAGAACCAGCCCTTCCTGCTCTTTGCCCTGTCAGGCATCCTGGGCGCCCTGCTCATCCTTGTCGCGGTTGAAGATCCCGACCGGACGGATTCCGTCTGTGACGCCCCCATGGACACAGGGTCGTTAAAAAAACTGGCGACAGATCCGGACACCCTTGCCGTGTTCAGCGGCATCATCCTGTACGGCGCGGGATACGGTATCTTTCTCACGGTCCTCCCCGGCTTTCTGATCCAGGACAAGGGATTTACCCAGACAGGGATTGGTTGGTTTTTCATGCTCTTCTATGTAGCCGTCAGCCTGTCCCAGGTGATCACCGGCCCACTGTCGGACCGGCACGGACGCAGAAAGACCATGATTTTCGGATTGTTGGCCGTTTTCCTGGGACTTGGCCTGTTTCCCGCAAAGGAGGGCTGGGAAATCCATCCCTGGCTGTTCCTGGCAAGTTTCGGGCTCGGGGTGTTTTGCGTGTCCGCCCTGGCATGGCTGAACGACGCCGTGGGGGACTCGCTCAAGGGCACCGTATCCGGGGCCTTCTACCTTTTCTGGGGAATGGGATTTTTTTCAGGCCCGCTGCTCCTGGAATCACCGGAAACACGCTTCAACGGCCTCACCGGATTCCATATGCTGGCCATGTTTTACTTTTTCCAGGCGTTTTTACTGGCACTCATCCGACATAGGCGTGGAAAATTTTACAAAGACAGGGTATAATCCCGGATTCAAAAGAAACAGGCAGGCGCGGGACTTTAATCAACCGATAAAACGGACTGAAAATACTATGAGTCAAAAAGTACAGGACATTCTGAAGAAGATCAATTACATCGAAGCGGACATGGAGATCCAGAAACAGATTCTCTTTTCAATCCCGTCCGCCAACACGGATGAAATGGAAAAGACGCTCAAGATCATTGCGGACAAAAAAGCGATGATCGCCGATCTGAGGGAACAGATAAAAGCCATCGACCCTGAAGAGTTCAACCGGATACAGGTCTTTGAAAAAGCGTCCCAGCAATTCAGGCAGCTTACCACCGAGAAAAAATTTGTCGAAATCACCACCCTGAATGAGGAGGAGCAGTGCTCGATCCAGCCAAAGGCCGGGGAAATCATTGACTGCATTGTGAAGGCAAAGGATGAGGCGGGGAACTTTACGGTGATCACCCTGGATGGCGAGTTGGTAGAGATGTCAAAGGAAGATGTCGTCGTCGCCTGACACCAAGAACCTGTGCGGCAATACGGCAATACGCTGGAAGACTCGAAAGATGTAAAGGCTGAGTTGCCGACGCAAGAAGCTGCGTGACCATAAACCCGAGGGGCCCGGGAATACCCGGCCCCTTGAAATCCAGCCACCGGTCAGAGGGGGTTGGAAAACGCCAGTCGCTCGAGCACCCCTGTCATATCCATGGGAAGGGGGGCGGTAAAATCCACCCGTTGTCCGGACCAGGGATGCCTGAACCCGAGGGTTCTTGCATGGAGCATCTGCCTTGGCACGGCCATTGTCTTTTTCCGGCGAAACCCGTACACTGCGTCCCCTGCCAGGGGATATCCCAGGGCCCGGAAATGAACCCGGATCTGGTGGGTCCTTCCGGTCTTGAGCTCCACCTCCACCAGGGTGTGGCCGTCCAGCCGCTCCAGAACCCGCCAACGGGTGTCCGCATGCCGGGCCCGTTCCGTGTTGACGGCCATGATCTTTCGTTTTACGGGATGGCGGCCGATGGGCAGGGTGATCCGCCCGGAATCCTCCCGAATGGTTCCGATTGCAAGGGCAATATACTGCTTTTGAACCCGCCGCTGTTTGAACTCCTTCTGAAGGAACTCAAAGGCATGCCGGCTCTTTGCGGCCACCAGCACCCCGCTGGTATCCTTGTCCAGGCGATGGACGATACCCGCCCTTTCCGGCACCTTTTCACCGGGATGCGCCAGGTGAGGACAATGGTGCAACAGTGCATTGACAAGGGTTCCGGAAGGATTTCCAGGAGCCGGATGAACCACCATTCCGGCAGGCTTGTTCATCACAATGATATGGTCGTCCTCAAAAAGGATATCAAGGGACAGGTCTTCGGCACAGGGTGCCGCAGGCTCAACTGTTGATTCAACCCTGCCTGCGATGATCTCCCCGGGCTTCACCCGGTACCCCGGCTTCTTTACCCGGCCCGATACCAGGATCAAGCCATTTTTAATGGCCGCGGCAACACGCCCCCTGGTGACGCCCGCTGCCGCGGCAGCGACCTGGTCCAGCCTTTCTCCCATCAATTCGTCTGATATTTCGATCTCGATTTTCATGGTAAAAAAAACCGACAGACGCTTACTCGCCTATCGGTTTTAAAAAACTGTGGCCTTTTTTGTGTGGTTAATGAATTTCTAGGTAAATAATTGTTCCAACTCGGTCATCATGGACTCTTCATCCATGTCCTTTGCCGTTGAAAGCTCCTGGACCAGCAGATTCTGGGCGGTATCAAGCAACTTTCTCTCACCAAAGGAAAGATCCTTTTCAAGCTTGAGCTGAAACAGATCCCTGAACACCTCGGCAACGTCATAGATGGACCCGGTCTTGATCTTGTCCATATATTCGCGGTACCTGCGGTTCCAGGTCTGCTTGTCGTGATCCAATCCCCTCTCCTGCATGATCCTGTAAACCTCGGGTATATCCTCCCTCTGGATAATCTCCCTCAAGCCCACAGATTCAACGTTGGCAGTTGGAATCATTATGACCATTCCGTTGTCAACTATCTTCATCATGTAGAAACTCATGTTTTCGCCGTTTATCTCTTTGGTCTCAATGGACTCAATACACCCTACGCCATGGGCCGGATAAACTGCCAGATCACCCTCAAGAAACTCTTTTTTCCCAGGTTTGACAACATCTTCCTGCTTAGCTCTTTCCCCCATATAAACCACCACTCTCTTTGTTAAATTGTTTTAGAAAACAATATGGCCATAGTTAAGCAATATAGCATATACTCACACTGTAATCAAACAAAAACCATTAAAATTAAAGGATTTTTTCTACTTCTTGGTGTTATACGCGTTCATGGTTGCGGACACCCCTCGCTCCATCACAGACACACAGGCTTCGGCAGAACGGGTCACAAGCGTGTCCAAGGCCCCTTTTTCCTCCGAGGAAAAGCGCCCTAGGACATGTCCTGTAACATCACGCTGCCCCTGGGGACGGCCGACGCCGACCCGGATCCGGACAAACGCTTTTGTCCCTAAGGCCTCGATAATGGAACGAATACCGTTGTGGCCGCCGTGACCCCGGTTGCCGGCAATGCGCAGCCTGCCGAAATCCAGGTCAAGATCGTCATGAACAACGATTATATCCGATACTTGAATTTTAAAATAAGAAGCAAGTTTCTGAACAGGAGGGCCGCTTCTATTCATATACGCTTGAGGCTTCATCAAAACAACATTCAGCCCATTGATTACACCCTTGGAGTAGTCTGCGTCAAAGCGGGATTTTTCAGGAGGGAGACAATAGTGTCTGAGAAGGGAATCAACAACGGAAAAACCAATGTTGTGCCGGGTCTGGGCATATTTACCACCTGGGTTGCCCAAACCCGCCACCATATAAATTCGGCTATTAGCCATAAGGAAATTCTACTACTCGGAAGCCTCTTCTACGGCTTCCTCCTCAAGTTCCTCTTCACCCTCCTCATCAGCACCGCCGGCAGGAGGCACGATGGTGAGGACGGTAAAATCGACCTCATGGGGGATCTCGATATTCTCACCCAGGTCGATCTCTGCGACATGGATGGCATCGCCCACCTCAAGATCGGTGGTATCGATTTCAATCACCTCGGGCATGTCACCGGGGCGGCAGATGATATCGAGTTCACGGCGAATAACCTGGAGAAGACCTCCGGCCTTGACGCCTGCGGACTCACCTCTGGCTTCAACGGGAACGGTGATGGTGATCCTCTCATCCATATCGATCTCCTGGAAATCAACATGGAGATACTTGAGTCCATAGATATCCATCTGGAGCTCTTTGAGCATGACGGTCCTTACCGGTTTTGCATCACCCTCAATGGCAAGGTTGATAAAGAGTCCGGAAGAGCCGTTCACCCTTACCAAAGTTGTAAGATCGGGGGTTGACAGCGAAAGGGTGATGGGTTCGGTCTTTGGCCCGTAAAGAACAGCCGGAACAGCCTCGTTATTTCTAAGATGGCGTGCGGCGCTCTTACCCTTGGTCTCTCTGATTTCAGCTTTTAAATCTAGTAGTTCCAAATTTTTATCCTCCATATCTGCATCTCAATGCAGACTGATAACTGTGTTGTCTATACAAAAAGGGAATTTACAGAATCGCCCCTGTAACTGCGTATAATCGCCTCACCCACAAGCCGTGCCACGGAAACCGTTTGTATCTTTTCGCACTGCTCGGCCTCTTTGGAGAGGGGAATGGTATCCGTAACCAGAAGAGATTTCAATGCGGATTCCTCAATCCTGCCCACGGCCGGACCGGAAAGAACCGGATGGGTGCAGCAGGCATGGACCTCTTTGGCGCCCTTGGATTTGATGACACCGGCGGCCTCGGTAAGGGTACCTGCGGTATCCACCATGTCATCCAGAACGATGGCGGTCTTTCCTTCCACATCTCCGATGATGGCCATGGCCTTTGCCTGATTGGGCGCACTCCTGCGCTTATCAACAATGGCGAGTCCGGCATGGAGGCGTTTTGCGAAGGCCCTGGCACGTTCCACTCCGCCGGCGTCGGGAGATACAACGACCAGCTCCCCGTTGAAATTGTTCCGGATGTGCTCGAGAATGACCGGTGCCGCATAAAGGTTATCCACGGGAATATTGAAAAAGCCCTGGATCTGACCGGCATGAAGATCTAAGGTGATAACACGGTGAACACCGGTCTGGGTCAGAAGATCGGCTATCAGCTTGGCGCTGATGGGAACCCTTGGCGCCACCTTCTTGTCCTGGCGGGCATAACCGAAATAGGGAATAACCGCAGTTATGGGGTTGGCGGATGACCGTTTCAACGCATCGATCATCAGCAGAAGCTCAACAAGGTTATCATTCACCGGAGAACAGGTGGACTGAATAACAAAAACCTCCTGCCTTCTTACGTTCTCATGGATCTCCACCTGTATCTCACCGTCACTGAATCGATTCAGCTTGGTTTTCCCCAGAGGCCTTGCAAGATACTCAGAAACCTTTTGTGCAAGTACAGGATTGGAATTTCCTGAAAAAACCGTTATTCCGTTCATATAAATTCTCTTTGTAGTTTTTGTTATTGCTGGCTGGGGCGGGAGGATTCGAACCTCCGAATGCAGGAATCAAAATCCTGTGTCTTACCGCTTGACGACGCCCCAAAAAAATCTTTTTTTTTCAACTAAAATGCCTGCAAATTGTTCCCGGCCGTTGCAAATGAGGTCAGAAACACTTGCTTGTCAGTTGCCTTGGTTTTTTCTGTCAGAGTATCGTAGGCCTGTTCAGCCCTTGAACCATCGGAAAAAAGAGCAAAGAAAGATGAGCCGCTCCCGGTCATCAGCAATCCGTCCGGAAAAAATTCGGCCATCTCCTCTTTAACAGAGGGGATATCGGGATAGAGCCTGCAGGCGGCCTCTTCCAGGTCATTCTGCAGTAATCCCTTAATATCGAGCTCCTTGCCCATCCCATGCTCATTTAACAGGGCATTATTATTAGAATTTTGTCCTTTTGTCAATGCCAAATCGATATTTTTATAAACCAGGGGGGTGGAAACGTTGAATCCGGGGAAGAAAACAACAACGTGGTAAGGCCGCAAAACGCCGCAATCAGAGAGCTTTTCACCCACTCCCCGGGCAAATGCCGCCCCCCCATGGATGAAGAACGGAACATCCGCTCCCAGCCGGAGCCCCATTGCCATGAGCGCATCACGGGAAAACGGAGAACCAAACCGGCGGTTCAACACCAGCAGGGTGGTTGCGGCATTGGAACTTCCACCGCCCAGGCCGGCCCCCACCGGGATCACCTTATTAATAACCACCCGGACCCCGGGCCTGACCCCTCTGGACGCTCCGGTCCTTGAGAGCTCGTCAAAAAAGAGATTCGCCGCCCTGCATACCAGATTGGAGCCATCCTCGGGCACATCCGGGTGATCACACGCCACAGACACGCCCGGAACATTGATATCAAATCCAACCGTGTCACCGAAATCAAGGCAGGTCATCAAGGTGTAAAGCTCATGATACCCATCGTTTCTCCTGGCGGTGACATGGAGGAACAGGTTGATCTTTGCCGGTGAGAGAACCTGCTCCATCATCCTTTTGCCTTGACAAACGCCATCTGAACCTCATGGAGAAGACTCGTCATGAGATTGGCCTCATCGTTATCAAGGTTTCCACGGGTCTTCTTCTCCAGCATGATGATCATATCAACGGTCTGCTTGGCAAGATCCAGATTTTTGCTCCTGGTCCCGGTGGCGGGATCTTCCATCTCACCGAGCTGCACAAGGGCGGATGAATAGAGAGAGAGAATAAAGGTGGAAAAATCCACGGGCGGCATCCCCTTGCCGGTACCTGGCTGCTGCTTGCCGTTTTTCATGGTAAAACCCTTTCCTTCAGGCATCTGTTACCTCCTTCCTGGTTAAACTTTCAACTCCCGGGACAGCCGGATACCCGACTTCCCCGGGCCGTGATTTAAGCGGTCAACACGACGGCGCCCCACAGGGGCAAGGGGTTGTATCGACACACTCCCACACAACATCGGATTCATCCCTTACCACCGAAGCGATATGCCCGTCCACCCAAAAATGTTCCACCGTGCAAACACTCCCTTGATAATCAAGGCGGGTAACCATGGGAGCTGGCGCGCCAACGACCCGCACCATTGAAAGGCCGGCAAGTCCGACCCCCTGCCCCTTGAGCACCGCTTCCTTGGCCGTAAATGTCCTGAAAAATGCCTGGACACGATCACCCCCTCCAAAGCAGGCAAACTCTTCCGGGGAGAGAAGCCTGTTAAACAGGCTGTCGGAAACGGGTTTTACCCGTTCAATGTCAATCCCCGCAGGACCATGGGAAACCACACCTGCGACAAAATCGGGTTTATGGGAGATGGACCAGTGGACTCCATTGCACGACAGGGGCTCTCCGGCCTCCCCTTTCAACAGGGTCCCGGGATGGAACCCTGATCTCTCGCCCGAAATCCTGAGACTCTGACGGGCATAGCGTCCCAGGGCTTCCACCCTTGCGCGGCCCTTGAGAAGGGCGCCCGCCGGGGGCACCCTCAGGATTACGGGATAAATCGTTGTAATGTCAAACCTCCCGGGCTTCTAATTAGATGTTCCCAGGGAGCATCCCAGCCTTTTCCCCCTATTATGAACAAACGAGGGATGGATATCAAGCCCGCCCGGGGGAAATATTACCCGGGCGTTAGCCAATGTATTCGGCCACCTTGTTCATCAAACCATCCACAGCCATGACCGCGGCCGAATCAGCGGGCAGCTCCATGAGGGAACGCTGCTCCATGTCAAACTCCAGAAGCGCCCCGTCATCCGGAATGGTGCAGATAATGGGCACGCCAATGTTTTCACACTCGTCAAGGAACGCCTTTCCAAGCTCTTTGGGAGCGCGGTTCACAATGAGCCCCACCTGCCCCACATTGAGCTTCAACTCCTCCAGCATGTCATTAATCCGTTTCACCGCCCTCAACCCCCGCAGGGCATAATCGGTGACAAGCAGCAGCATATCCACCTTGCCGCTGGTGCGGCGGCTCAGATGCTCCATACCTGCCTCGTTGTCAACCATCAGGTATTTATAATTTTTCTCAAGCTCCTCGGTGAAGCGGTTGAGGATGTTGTTGACCATGCAGTAACACCCCTGCCCCTCCTGCCGGCCCATCACCAGGAGATCAAACGCCTGCTGCTCGATGAGGACCTGGTGCATGAGCATCTCGAGATATACTATCTTGTCCATGCCCGAAGGAACGCCCTGGGGATTCTTCATAAATCCCTCCCTTACATCCCCCACACTTTTATCGACATCGATACCAAGGGTCTCACCCAGGTTGCTGTTGGGATCGGCATCCACCGCAAGCACCGGAGACTCTCCGCTCTCTGCCAAATGACGCAAAATAAGTGCAGCCACAGTTGTTTTACCAACACCACCCTTGCCAGCCAGCGCAATTACCTTACTCATAACATCTCCAATCTTTTGCTATCAGTTGTAGTTTTGCAGATCCTTTGCAAAACCTTCAAAATCTCGCTCCTCCAGAAACCGGGAGATGATCTCCCCCAGCTTATCGGCGGTGTCGACCCGGTACACACCCCGGTCATCCGTGCCTGCAACGGCCTTGGCATTTGCAACAACGGCCTTCAAGGCCTCAACTGTGATATCCAGATTCACCTGGACCGTTACCATCTCTTTTTCTTCTTCCATCACTCTTTTCCTTCATTCCTGGCAGCGCCGGTCATATAGAGCCTCAACGCCTCCTGCACGGTTCCGGCGGCAAGAAAGGCACAATGCTGATCATCCTCGGGAACATCCCCCAATTTTTCAAGGACCACCTCCCCCGTGATATCGGCAAGTTCTTCGACGCGTTTTCCAACGCTCATCTCGGCTGCAAACGAACCGCACACCTGGCTGGAACCGCATCCGTCCGTCACATATGTGGCTTCGGCCACCCGGTCCTTGTCAAACCTCAGGTAGATATCCATGGAGTCCCCGCAATCCCCCAGGGCATGGGCATGGACATCACAGTTTTCCATCTTCCCCCTGAACCGGGGATTCCGCCAGCGATCAAACCCCTTGTCGCCAAGCACCTCTTTTGCCTCGTCAAAGATCTTCTCCTGGAGGCCGTCCAGGAATTGATCCAAACTATCTGCCATCTGTTCCTCCCTCTACTTCTCCCTTTCTCACTTGAGCAATCCCTGCTCCTTGAGCTGCTGAACGATTTGCATGACCGACCCGGACCGGTCCATGGTATAAAAATGAAGACCGTCCACGCCCCGGGCAAGAAGATCCTTGCACTGTTCCAGGGCGACCTCGACCCCCAGGGCCGCGACCTCCTTGGCATCCGCATCGGCAAGGGCATCGAGCCGCCCCTTGAGTTCGGCGGGAATGGTCGATCCGCAGAGCTTGCAAAGCATGTTGGTCAACTTGACAGTATAGATGGGCATGATGCCCGGGATGATGGGAATGGTTATTCCGCAGGCCCTGCACCGATCAACATAGGAGAAGAAAAATTCATTGTCATAAAAATACTGGGCAACCGCATATTGGGCGCCCTTGTCCTGTTTCAGCTTGAGATACTCTATATCCTTCTCAAGGCTCTCGGCCTGGACATGGCCCTCGGGATAGCCTGCGCACCCAAGGTCAAAGTCGTAACGGCCGCTGATGAACCCAAGGAGATCGGAAGCGTAGGAAAAACTGTCCGGATGGGGTGTAAAGTCGTCATTCCTGGGCTCGTCCCCCCGGATGACAAAGATGGTTTCAACCCCCAGCGCCTTATACCGGTCCAGCACCCCGGTGATCTCGTCCGGGGAAATGCCGAACCCCGCAAGGTAGGCCACGGTGGGCAGTTTTTTCTCCATCATCTTCTTCACCGCCTGATAGGACCCCTCCCTGGTTGAGCCGCCGGCCCCGAATGTCACTGACATATAATCCGGGTTCAGGGTCGCAAGCTCGTCAACAACGGTATAAAACCCCGTTTCGGCTTTCTCGTCCCTGGGAGGAAAGAACTCAAACGAGACCATGGGCCCTGCCTGGTTCCTGTAAAGATTTCCAACGCGCATACATCTCTCCTTAGCTTATAAGTTATGGCTCTTAAACTGTCCTATAAGTTAGACCAATATAAAAAAAACGCAATGATAATCAGCAAAAAATCGAAACAAAAAAGCCGGAAAACAGTTTTCACTGCTTTCCGGCTTTACTAACCTAGGATTCACGGAAGCCGCTCGAAAAAAAACAGCCCCTTTAAAAATCAGAAACGGCTCTACTTGCCGATGCTGAACTGTGCTGATCTCAAGGTGTTCTTCATGAGCATGGCGATGGTCATGGGGCCAACACCACCGGGTACGGGAGTGATCTTGCCTGCGATCTCCTTTGCCTTGTCATAATCGACATCACCCTTGAGGATGGCCTTACCGGTCTTCTCGTTCATGCCGACCCTGTTGACGCCTACATCGATAACGGTTGAACCGGGCTTGATCCACTCGGGTTTCACAAGATCAGGCACACCGGCGGCAACGATAAGGATATCGGCACGCTTGCAATGGGCTGCAAGATCCTTGGTGCGGGTATGAACAATGGTCACGGTGGAGTTTGCACCCACACCCTTCTGGGCCATCATCATTGCAATGGGTTTACCAACGATGTTGGAACGCCCGACCACAACCACCTCGGCGCCGGAAGTCTCGGTACCGGAACGAACGATCATCTCCTGGATGCCTGCCGGTGTGCAGGGAAGGAAACGAGCCTCGTCTCCACCGATCATGAGACGGCCGACATTCACGGGATGGAAGGCATCCACATCCTTGTCGGGGTCGATGGCGTTGAGGACCTTTTTGTCGTCAATGTGTTTGGGAAGCGGCAGCTGAACAAGGATGCCGTGGATTTCGGGATCGTTGTTGTACTTGTCGATCAGGGCCAGGAGATCCGCTTCGGAGATATCCTCGGGCTGATCGTCCTGGATCTCTTTGAAACCGACGCTCAGGGCGGTCTTGACCTTAAGGGTGACATAGCTGATGGAAGCAGGGCTGCTACCCACAAGGATAGTCACAAGCCCCGGCACCTTGCCGTGTTTCGCCTTCATCTCCTCAACTTCCTGCTTGACCTCTGCAAGGATGTCCTTGCGTATATCGGTTCCGCTGATAATCTCTGCAGTCATTCTATTGTCTCCTTGTATACAAAGGCTGTGCATTGACAGCACAAGGGGGGAAGACCGGTCCCGGGAAACACCCGGCGCCAAACTTCCCCCTGCTTGGATTTAACGTTCTAGAATACGCCTTCGACCTTACCGGTCTCGACATCTACGTCAACACGCTTGAACGCAGGGTTGGATCCTGTTCCAGGCATGAGGCTGATGGTACCGGCCACAGGCACGATGAATCCTGCGCCGCCATAGGTGAGGACCTCTCTGATGTTGAGCCTCCAGCCTGTGGGCACACCCTTGAGGGCCGGGTTGTCGGAAAGGGAGAGATGGGTTTTTACCATGCACATGCCAAGCTTGCACAGCTCGGGATCGGCCTGGATTCTTGCGAGGGAGGCATTTGCCTCGTTGGAGTAGTCAACACCGTCAGCGCCGTAAACTTCCTTGGCAATGAGTTCGATCCGCTCCTTGAGGGGCATGTCAAGCTCATAGAGGAACTTGAACTCAGTCTTCTCTTCACACGCCGCAATAACGGTCTCGGCAAACTCGACGGCGCCGTCACCACCCTGCTCCCAGTGACGGGAAAGGGCAACCCTTGCACCCGCTTTTTCACTAAGCTCGCGAACCTTGGCGATCTCGGCGTCAGTATCGGTGTAAAAGGCGTTGATGCAGACAACCGGGCTGATACCGGCTTTTCTGACGTTTTCGATGTGATGGATAAGGTTGTCACATCCCTTGGCAACCCACTCGACGTTCTCTGTGCTGTACTCTTCGGGCATGGCTTTTCCGGGAACGGGTACGGGAGCGCCACCGTGGCATTTAAGGGCACGGATGGTGGCGACGACAACGGCGCAATCGGGCTTGAGACCGGAAAAGCGGCATTTCAGGTTCCAGAACTTCTCAAATCCGATGTCGGCACCGAATCCGGACTCGGTTACATGGTAGTCAGCAAGCTTGAGGCCGACCCTGTCGGCGATGATGGAGCTCTGGCCGATGGCGATGTTGGCAAAGGGGCCTGCATGAACGATAACGGGCTGGCCTTCCAGGGTCTGCATGAGGGAGGGATTGAGAGCGTCAACCATCCATGCGGTCATGGCGCCGGCGACCTGGAGATCTTCAGTGGTAACGGGTTTGCCTTTCTTAGTGTAGGCAACAACGATCTTGCCCATTCTCTCACGCATGTCCTTGAGATCCTTGGCAACAGCGAGAATCGCCATAACCTCGGAAGATACGGCGATACCGAACTTGGATTTCATCATGAAACCGTCGGATTTACCGTTAACGCCGTCAATACCGATGATGATGTTTCTCAGGGACTGGCAGCAGAAGTCCATGATCCAGCCCATCTCGACCCGTGTGGGATCGATGTCGATACGCTCCATGCCGGAGAGGCGGTTGAGCTGCTCGTCGGTATAGTTTCTCTCATGCTGCATACGGGATGTCAGGGCGACCATTGCAAGGTTGTGGGCGTTCATGATCGCATTGATGTCGCCGGTGAAACCAAGTGAAAAAGGAGTCAGGGGGATGCACTGGGCAAGACCGCCGCCGGCGGCAGAACCCTTAATGTTCATTGTGGGTCCGCCTGAAGGCTGACGAATGGCGGCACAGACATTTTTACCCAACTTGCCGAGACCCTGGACAAGACCCATGGAGGATGTGGATTTTCCTTCACCAAGGGGGGTGGGAGTGATCGCGGTTACGTCAATGTACTTTCCATCGGGTTTGTCTTTGAGCCGCTCCAGGACTGCACGAAAATCGATCTTAGCGATGTAATGCCCCTGGGGAAGCAGCTCATCTTTGGTGAGCCCCAGTTTTTCACCGATCTCGTAGATGGTGAGCATGTCTTTCTCTGCGTCCTGCGCGATTTCCCAGTCTGCATGTTTGGTTGGATCTAATGCCATGGTTAACTCCTTTTTAATAATTGCGGCTCAGGGGATGAGCCTGTTAGAACATAACCGTATCATTTGATTTCTTTGCACGCACTCAATTGTCACGGGAATAATCTAATAATAGCAGATACGAGTCAAGTGTTATTTAGGTATTATCAGAAAAAAAAGACAGGTTTTCAACCACCGGGATAAACCGTTGACGATAAGACTGATTTCATATTCATTGAATTTTATTCATTCATTTAATACGCTGCATGTTTTCTACCTAGACGTGTTCTACTTATTATTTTCAATTTGACAGCATATTAATCGACTACACTATTGACAAAAGGGGTTGCGGGTTGTAATTCATGTTACGGTGGAAATGGAGTTTGACTTAGTGGGCACCCACTACAACCTTTTTTGAAAGAGGCAAATGACCGTTACCAAAGCAATTCTGAATATTGATTCACCATCCCGACTTCCAATGCTGGCCAACAGTGTCTGGAATTTCATGCATTGCCTTTCCTATGATCTTTTATCCGATCATATCTTAAATAACCAATCTGCAACCAATAACACCAAACCACGAGGAGGGAAAAGTGGGATTTGAAATCACGAAAGAATCCTATGCCGGAGCCATACAAGGAATCACAATTGGAAAAGGTGACTCTGCAATCACTGTAGGCGGCCAGACCAGTTATCCTTTTTACCAGTTTGAAGGGGAGATGCCCAACAAGCCTGTCATCGCCATGGAGATCTGGGATATGGAACCCGAAGAGTGGCCGGCGGCAGCCATCGAGCCTTTCAAGGATGTTATAACTGATCCCGCAGCCTGGGCAAAGAAATGCGTTGAGGAGTACGGAGCGGAGCTCATCGTTCTCCAGCTCAAGAGCATCGATCCCAATGACAAGGATGCAAGCCCTGAAGATGCCGCAGCCACCGTGAAGAAGGTGCTTGGCGCCATCAACGTCCCCCTGGTTGTCTGGGGATGCGCAGCCCCTGCAAAGGATGAAGATGTCCTCAAGAAAATTGCGGAAGAGTGCCAGGGCGAGAACCTGATCCTCGGTCCTGTTGAAGAGAAGAACCACAAGGGCATCGGCGCCGCGGCCATGGGCTACGGCCACAACATCATCTCTTCCTCTCCCATCGACGTCAACCTTGCGAAACAGATCAACATTCTCCTTGAGAACCTTGGCATGCCCCTGAATAAGGTCCTTGTCGATCCCACCACCGGCGGTCTCGGCTACGGCATGGAGTATTCCTACTCCGTCATGGAGCGGCTCACCATGGCAGCCATGACCCAGGGCGACGACAAACTCCAGCTGCCCATGATCAACAACCTCGGAAACGAGGTCTGGAAATGCAAGGAAGCAAAACAGACGGTGGAAGACGCTCCCGAGCTTGGTGATCCCGAACGCCGAGGCATCCTCATGGAGGCCGTTGGCGCCGTTTCCTACCTCATGGCCGGTTCCAGCATCCTGATCATGCGCCATCCCGAGTCCATCAAGCTTGCAAAAGCATTTATCAATTTCATCTCCGACGGCGGTTCCGCCATGGATGTGGCACCCATCACAAAACAGCTGGATGATGTGGAGATCGATTTTGCGGCCCTTGCTCCCGAGGCCGACCTTACCATGGAAGTCGAGAAAAAAGCGGCTCCCGCCAAAAAAGCAGAAGCGCCCAAGAAAGAAGAGGCTGCTCCTGCCGCACCCGCAGCACCAGAGGCACCCAAGGCTGCACCTGTAAACAATGCCGATGCAGTGGAAGCTGCCGCAAAGAAGCTTGGCGTCGACCTTGCCGCCCTCCTTAAGAAACGAGGATGCTCCAAGGAAGATATCGAGCACACAGCCCAACAGCACAAGTTGACAGTGGAGCAGGTTATTCAAAAACTTAATTCTTAGGAAAGGGGAACAAAATGGCAATAGATCTCTTTGCAGCAGATGAACCCAAGGATCTCCTTGCAGCTGATGAACCCAAGGATCTTTTTGCAGCAGAGGCGCCCGTAGACCCTGAGGCAGAGGCAAAGGCAAAGGCCGAAGCGGAAGCAAAGGCGAAAGCTGACGCGGAAGCAAAGGCAAAGGCCGACGCGGAAGCAAAAGCAAAGGCTGAAGCAGAAGCAAAGGCAAAGGCTGAAGCAGAGGAAAAGGCCAAGATAGAAGCAGAGAAAAAGGCCCAAGCCGATGCTGCGGCGGCAAGAGAAGCAGATGAACAGGCATTGAGGGACAAGAGAGCCCAGGAAAGAGCCGAGCAGACGGCAAAACGTGCTGCCGCGCCAAAGAAAAAGAAGGTTTCCGTTACCGCCGCGGCCGTGCAGAAATCCGATATTGACAAGATCCTGGAGAGCCTCAACAGAATCCATAGAAGAAATGTAGCATAAATATACTTAAAATATGACATTAGCCATATTTTGTGCACATCATTCACATAACAGGAGGAGGAACCTCTAATGGCAGAAACAAAGAAAGCAAAGGTTGCAAAAAAAGCCAAGGCACCCAAACTGGCAGATCCGAAAGAAGCTACCATTGACGTTGCATCCCAGCAGTTGATTGCCCGGGCCCAGGAGCTCGGTATCGATACGGTTTTTGACAGGGCCGTCAGCATGAAACCCTGTAACATCGGCACCCAGGGAACTTGCTGTAAAATCTGTTCCATGGGACCCTGCAGACTCCCGCTTCCCAAGGATGGCATTGACGGAGACGACACCCGCAAAGGTCTCTGCGGCGCCACTGCCAATACAATAGCTGCAAGAAACTTCATCAGAATGATCGCCGGCGGCGCCTCTGCCCACTCCGACCACGGCCGTTGCGTTGCCGAGGTTTTCATGTCCGCAGCCAGGAAAGAGACTGAAGCCTATAAGATCAAGGATACGGAAAAACTGATTGCCATGGCCCCCCACCTTGGGGTTGCCGTAACCATCGAAGAAGACGGTGAGACCAAGGACAGGGACATCGACGAGATCGCCCTGGAAGTTGCCGAAGTCGCCATGGCCGAATGGGGCAAGCCCGAAGGCGAGCTCCTTTACATGAAGAGAGCCCCCGAGGCCCTTTATGATAAATGGCAGAAACAGGGTGTTCTTCCCAGGAACATCGACCGTGAGATCGTTGAGATCATGCACCGTACCCACATGGGCGTTGACCAGGATTACAAGAACCTGATTAAACAAGGTACCCGTGCAGCACTTGCTGACGGATGGGGCGGCTCCATGCTGGCCACCGATCTCCAGGACGTTCTCTTCGGCACCCCCTACCCCCTCCAGAGTGAGGCCAACCTCGGCATCATGAAAGAGGACCATGTCAACATCATCGTCCACGGACATGAACCTGTTCTCTCCGAGATCCTGGTGGGTGTTGCCCAGTCCCAGGAGATGGTGGACTATGCCAAGGAAAAAGGCGCCAAGGGCATCCAGCTGGGCGGCATCTGCTGCACGGCCAACGAGATCCTCCAGCGCCACGGCATCCCCACGGCGGCAACCTTCCTCCAGCAGGAGCTTGCCATCATCACCGGCGCCTGTGACGCCATGGTTGTTGACATCCAGTGCATCATGCAGAACCTTGCCAATGTTGCAAAATGTTTCCATACCAAACTGATCACCACCCATCCCATTGCTAAAATGGAGCAGGACAACGTCATCCACATCGAGTTTGACGAGCACCATGCCCTTGAAGACGCAAAGCGCATCGTGAAGATGTCCATTGACAACTTTCAGAACAGAAAATCCGATGTAATGATTCCCGAGCAGAAAGCCACCCAGATCGCAGGATTTGGCGTGGAATCCATCCAGTACCACCTGGGCGGAACTTTCAGGGGCACCTACTACACCCTGAACGACAACATCATCAACGGCCGCATCCGTGGTATCGCCGGTGTTGTTGGCTGTAACAACGCAAGGACCAAGCACAACGACGGCCACATCAAGGTTGTCAAAGAGCTGATCAAGAACGACGTCATCGTTCTGACCACCGGCTGCAACGCCATCGCCTGCGCCATGGAAGGCCTCCTGACACCCGAGGCTGCCGCTGTCCACTGCGGACCGGGACTTGCCGAGGTTTGCGAGGTTGTCGGTATTCCACCGGTCCTCCACCTGGGTTCCTGCGTTGACAACTCAAGGATCCTGCTTGCAGCAACGGAAGTTGTGAAGGCCGGCGGCCTTGGCACCGATATCTGCGACCTGCCCGTTGCGGGAAGCGCCCCTGAATGGATGAGTGAAAAAGCGATCTCCATTGGTCATTACTTTGTGGCATCCGGCGTCTACACGGTATTCGGCGTAACATTGCCCACCGCCGGCGCACCTGTATTCCACAACTACCTCTCCGACGAGCTTGAGAAGATCTACGGCGGCAAGTGGGATCTTGAAGTCGATCCCATCAAGCATGCCCATAAGATGATTGCCCATATCGACAAGAAGCGTAAAGAGCTGGGCATTGACAAGGCTAGGGAGAGGGTGCTCATGGACATGGCTGACCGCCAGGCCCTGGAGGCATAGACCTCAACGAACAGCGAATTGAAGCTTAATCTAATAATAATGATAAATCCTCAACGAAGGAGGAACACATGTCAAAATTAATAGCATTCGCAGCTATTCAGGGTGGATATAAAGTAGTATCAGAGGTTGAAGGCCTTTACCAGAAGGCCCTTAACACCTTTAACGCGGACACAAAGGTTCAGTTTCCCAATACGGCATATTACCTTCCCGTCATCTACTCCCTGACAGGAATGAAAGTTGAGACCCTGGAAGATATCAAAAAGCCCCTCGAGTTTGCCAGGGGCCTTCTTCCACCCCATGTAAAGGGCAAGAATCACCTTCCCTATCTTGGACCACTCCTTGACGCCGGTATGGCGGGCATCATCGCCTACGAGATCAAAGAGGCCCTCAGGATCGTGAACGAGCCCGATTTCTACATTGCCCAGGAAGATCCCGATGTCGAGGCAGGCAAGCTCTGGACCGGTCCCGCGGATGATACCATCCTCAGGAAAAGGGGTGTTGAGTTTGTTGACGGTTCCGCACCCGGCTTTGCCGCCATCGTCGGCGCCGCTCCCAGTCCTGAAATCGCCAAGATGATCGTGGAAGATTACCAGAAGAAGAGTCTCTACATCTTCTGCGCCGCGAATCACAACGGTCAGACCGTCATCGAGCAGCTCCTCGAGGCCGATGTCCAGGTTGGCTGGAACACCCGTATCGTTCCCTTTGGTCCGGACATCAGTTCAGCCGTATTCGCCCTTGGTTTTGCCAACAGGGCAGCCATGGCATTCGGCGGCGTCCAGCCGGGCGACCACAAAAAGATCCTCATGTACAACAAGGAAAGGATCTTCGCCTTTGTCAACGCCCTCGGTGATATCGGAACAGAATGGGGTGTTGCTGCAGCGGGCTGCGTAAACTGGGGTTTCCCGACAATCGCGGACACGGACATCCCCGAGATCCTGCCCACGGGTATCTGTACCTACGAGCACGTTGTCACCAACGTTCCCCATGATGAGATCAACCAGAAATCCATCGAGGTCAGGGGACTCAAGGTAACGGTTGCCGACATCGAAATGCCCTGTGCCTTCGGTCCTGCATTCGAGGGCGAGCGGGTCAGGGGCGCCGATCTCCATGCCCAGTGCGGCGGTGGAAAGACCCAGTGCACCGAGCTTGTGAAGATGGCCCAGATGAACGAGATCGAAGACGGAAAGGTGATCATCGAGGGTCCGGATGTAACGGATCTCAAGGTTGGCGACACCTTCCCCTTAGGTATCCTTGTCCAGATCGCGGGCCGTGAGTTCCAGAGCGATTTCGAGCCCATCATGGAGCGCCAGATCCACCATCTGGTCAACTACATCCAGGGCATCATGCATATCGGTCAGAGGGACATCTCCTGGGTCCGTATCTCCAAGGCAGCCATGGAAAAGGGCTTTACCCTAAAGGATATCGGTGTGGTTCTCCATGCCAAGTTCCACCAGGATTTCACAAAGATTGTCGACAAGGTCCAGGTCACCCTCTACACCAAGACAGATGATGTGGACAAGATTACTGCAACGGCAAGGGCCGAATACCAGACAAGGGATTCCAGGGTCGACAACATGAAGGACGAGGACGTTGAGACATACTACTCATGCTCCCTGTGCCAGAGTTTTGCCCCCAACCATGTCTGCTCGGTAAGCCCTGAAAGAACCGGTCTCTGCGGCGCCTACAACTGGATGGACTGCAAGGCGGCCTTTGAGATCAACCCCACGGGCCCCAACCAGCCCATTGAAAAGGGCGAGTGCATCGATCCGGTCCTCGGCCAGTGGAAGGGCGTCAACGACTTTGTCTACAAGGCGTCAAGGGGTTCCGTCACCCATTACAACTTCTACTCCATGGTAATTGATCCCATGACCACCTGCGGTTGCTGCGAGTGTATCGCCGCCATGCTGCCCTCATGCAACGGTGTCATGACCGTCGGCCGTGACTATTCGGGAGATACTCCCTGTGGAATGAAGTTCACCACCCTTGCAGGCGTCATGGGCGGTGGTGCCTCTTCCCCGGGATTTGTAGGCCACTCCAAGCACAACGTCACCCAGGGCAAGTTCATCCTGGGCGACGGTGGCCTCCTGAGAATGGTATGGATGCCCAAGATGCTCAAAGAGGAGCTCAAGGACCGCATCGACGCCAGGGGAGCCGAGATGGGATGCCCGAATCTCTACGACATGATCGCGGATGAGACCGTCGGTATCACCGAGGACGAGATCCTGCCGTTCCTCCAGGAGAAAGGCCATCCGGCCCTGACCATGGAGTCCCTGATTGGATAATTGTTAATTGTATAAGAGGTGCAGGCTGCGGCAGCACCAGAATCATTGCCGCGGCCTGCCACGATTTTTAAACACAAAGAGGTGAAAAAATGGCATTAACCGGTATACAGATATTTAAGCTCCTTCCCAAGACCAACTGCAAGGAGTGCGGAGTTCCCACCTGCCTCGCCTTTGCCATGAACCTGGCATCGGGCAAAGCAGAACTGGACGCCTGCCCCTATGTATCCGATGAAGCAAGGGAGAAACTGTCCGAGGCATCAGCCCCTCCCATCCGGCCTGTTCCGCTTGGACAGGGCGTAAGAAAAACCACCACTGGTGGGGAGACAGTCCTCTACAGGCATGAGAAGACCTTTTTCAACCCCACCATCCTGGCCGGAACAGTAAAATCCGACATCGATGCAGCCCAGCTTGAAAAAGACCTCAAGATCTACAACGCCTTCCAGTACGAGCGTGTAGGCCTCAACCTGAGACCCGAGCTCATCGCCCTCAAGGATGCAGGGGCAGGCGCTGAGAAGTTTGCCGCCTGTGCAAAGCTCATTGCAGAGGCATCCGAGTTCAACCTGGTGCTCATGACCGAGGATATGGATGTCATGACCGCCGGTGTCGAGGCCTCGGGATTCAAGCGTCCCCTTCTCTATGCAGCCACCGAAGCCAATGTTGACGCCATGGGCGCCCTTGCCAAGGATAACGACCTTCCCCTGGCCGTAAAGGCGGACTCCGTGGATGCATTGATCCCCCTGACCGAGAAACTCACCGGAATGGGAGTCAAGGATCTTGTGATCGATTCCGGCGCAAGGGAGATCAAGCAGGCCCTTGAAGATCAGGTCGCCATCCGGCGCGCCGCCCTCAAGGCCGGCAACAAGGCCCTGGGTTTCCCCACCATCACCTTCCCCAACGAAATGGCCTCCAACCTTGACATGGAGACATTGATCGCGGGCATGTTTGTGGCCAAGTACGGCGGAATCGTTGTGCTCTCCGATTTGAAGACGGAATCCCTGTTTCCCCTTCTCCTGGAGCGGCTCAACATCTTTACCGATCCCCAGAGGCCCATGACGGTCACCGAGGGTATCTTCCCCATTAATAACCCGGATGAGAACTCCCCGGTTGTTGTTACCACCAACTTTGCCCTCACCTACTTCATCGTATCCGGCGAGATTGAGGCAAGCAAGGTTCCCTCCTGGCTGCTCATCAAGGATTCCGAGGGGCTCTCAGTCCTCACGGCCTGGGCGGCAGGCAAGTTCGGCGGTGACGATGTAGGCATGTTTGTCAAGAAATGCGGCATAATGGACAAGGTAAAACATACAGAGCTGATTATTCCCGGTTATGCAGCTGCCATCGCCGGCGATGTTGAAGAGGAACTCCCGGGCTGGACCATCACGGTAGGCCCCAGGGAAGCGGCCCATCTTCCTGCTTTTCTCAAAACAAAAATTTAGTAAAACCCAAATTTGAAGGGGTTTGGCCCTTTTAGGCTTGACCCCTTTGAGATTTCCGTTTATGTCTAAGAACAACTCTAAACATTTTTATTGCAAAGGGAGATGAAATGATACTTTTTGGAGAAAGCCTGAACGTTATTTCCAATGTCATTGGAAAAGAATTCAAAGAGCCCGATCCCGCCAAGAGAAACCCCGAGCCCATTCAGAAAGAGGTTATTGAGCAGAAAGAAAAGGGCATGGATTATATCGATATCAACCTTGGGCCCGCAAAGAAATTCGGTACCGAGCTGATGCCCTGGGTTGTTCAGGTTGTCCAGGAAGCGGTTCCCGGAATGCCTCTCCTCCTTGACTCCTCCAACATCGACGCCATCGAAGCAGGCCTCAAGGTTGCCAAACCGGCTGACAAGCCCCATATTGTCAACTCCATCATGGCCCGTCCCGAGCGCTACGAGCGGATGGTTCCCATGACAGCACAGTATGACGCCGATTTCGTCGCCCTCATGTGGGGCCCTGACGGCCTTCCCAGGGACGAGAACGAGCGTGCGGCCCTCGCGGTTGAGCTTCTCTACTTTGCCAACGAGGCAGGCATCCCCAATGAGAAGATCTGGGTGGACGGTATCGTTACACCGGTGAACATCCAGCAGCCCCAGGCCATCAGCCTGATGGTGTTCCAGGAGATGCTCCAGGACATCGCCCCGGGCGCCAAGAGCACCTGCGGTCTCTCCAACATCTCCAACGGTCCCCCAAACCACCTCCGCCCGATCCTGAACCAGACCTACATGGTCATGCTTCAGAAATACGGCATGGAGTCCGTCATTTCAGATCCCCTTGACACCCAGCTCACCGCCATTGCAAAGGGCGAGCGCCAGGACATCGTAGACCTCATCTACGGCATCCAGGACGGCAATCAGCCCGACATGGCAAGCCTGAGCAAAGAGATGCAGGACTACGCCAAGACAGTCAACGTAATCCTCGGCAACACCCTTTACTCAGATTCATGGCTTGAGCTCTAAGCCTTATTAGCTGACAGAGAAATTAAAACCCCTTCAGGGCTCTTGCCTTGAAGGGGTTTTTTTGTTAGTTAACCCTTGTAGAGATTGCAATTAAACCGTTTGGGAGTATAGTAGAAAAAGAGACAACTTTTTATAGCCATCATGAGGACAGTTCATGGAAACCAATGTACAACCCGACAAGGCAGTCAAGGACAAGTGGGCCTTTATCATTGTTCAGAACCCGGGCACCGGTGCGGAACAGTTCATGGGGTTCAAGGACCCGGACAGCGAAAACGAGTTCATCCCTGCCTTTCCTAGCAAGGAAGAGGCCCAGCAGTGTTTTCTCATCATGCCCAAGAACGTGATGATCAACAAGTACGAGGTCCAGGCGATTCTCAAGGAGGATCTTACGGTTACGGCCAAAGAGAACGGCCTTGAGGTCTTTCTGATGGATGAGAAGGGTAGCGTCAAGGGAAAACTTTAGCTGAGGCCTGTTTTTCAGGACAAGCCGGCAGATTTTGTCAACACATGATTCGGGAGTAGAAAAGTGAGCTTAAAACTTGCAATCGGCGGTAAAGGCGGCGTAGGAAAAACCACTATAACTTCACTTCTTGCTAGAAGTATTGCATCCATGGACAACAACAGGGTCATCGCCATTGATGCGGATCCCGTGGCCAACCTTGCCGCAGGACTGGGAATTCCCGAGGAGACCCCCATCACACCGGTTGCGGAACTCTCCGACCTCATTGCCGAGCGCACCGGGGCAAAGCCCGGCACCATGGGCGGTTTCTTCACCCTCAACCCCAAGGTGGACGACATCCCGGAGCGCTTCTCCCTGGAGCGGGACGGGGTAAAACTCCTGGTGATGGGCACGGTCCAGAGCGGGGGTTCGGGCTGCATCTGCCCGGAAAGCACCATTCTCAAGGCCCTCATGAACCATCTTGTCCTTGCCAGGAACGAGGTTGTGATCATGGACATGGAGGCAGGGGTCGAGCACCTGGGACGGGCCACCTCCGGCTCGGTGGACGCCCTGGTGGCCGTGGTCAACCCCGGCAAGAGAAGCCGGGTGGCGGCGGAAAGAATAAGGAAGCTCGGAAAGGACATCGGCATCGACAAAATCGTAGTCCTGGGCAACCGGGTAAGGAACGAAGAGGATAAGGCCCTGATCCGGGAGTCCCTGCCGGATTTCGAGATCATCGGCTTCCTGCCGGAGATGGAGGAGATCATCGGCGCCGACCGTAAAGGGGTCCGTCCCTTTGATGATCCGGCCACCATCCCCGAACCTTTCAAGGAGATAGCCCGGAAATTCCTCGATATGAGCAAATAAAATTATCCCCCTCCGTGGGGTCAGGCATTTATTCGTGGGGTCAGGCTTAGCTTATTGTCGTTTGAAAAACGACAATAAGCTAAGCCTGACCCCATCTACGTCTACGAAGCTAAACCTGACCCCGCCTACTATATAGTAACCCAACCGCCACAAACCGTGGCCGAACCGCCACGCCAGGCAACATTCCTTTTTATTATCAGCAAGTTTCCCGTCCCCGTTTCCTTCAAACGTGGCGATACCGCAACATCCGCCCCATCCAGCCACACAGGCATATCCAAGCCAATCACCAACAAAATAATCTTTAATTCAGGCAAGTTACACATTTCCCACTTCCAATGGCACCCCTCTTGCTCTTTATTGAAACAGCAGAACGATGGTCACGGTTCACCCACAGCAAACGAAAGCAGAACATCGTTACTAGTTTTTTGTCAACCGGCTAAATTCTTATGCGGTTTATCAATAGAATATAAACAGGAGGAATTTACGACAATGGGTTTTACATCACCGATCATGAACCAATACAGGCAAAAACGGGTCACGGCGGAAAAGGCCGCCCGGGTCGTCAAATCCGGAGACTGGGTTGATTACGGCGCCTTCTGCACTGCCCCCAGAACCCTTGACGCAGCCCTGGCACACCGGGCAGGGGAACTGGAACAGGTCAATATCAGGGCCCTGGCCTTTCCCGGTAAGGCCAAGGTCGCCATGGCAGGCAGGGGCGGCAACAGCCTGATTTACAACAACTGGCACTTCAGCAGCGGCGACCGTAAAAACCATGACAACCACAATTGCTACTACATTCCTTTTACCTACAACGAAGGACCGGGCCATTACGGCCGGAACCTTCATACCGATGTCTGCATGCTGCAGGCCACCCCCATGGACCGTCAGGGAAATTTCAATTTCGGCATCGGGAACTCCTTTCAGCGGGCCATCATCGACAATGCCCGGACCGTCATCGTGGAGGTGAACGACACCCTGCCCCGCTGCCTTGGGGGCATGGGGGAATCGGTCCACATCTCGGAAGTCGATTATGTTGTGGAAACGGACAACCGGCCGATCATGACCATCGGGTCCCCCTCGATCACGGAGGTTGACCAAAAAATAGCCGACCTGATCGTTGAGGAGATCCGGGACGGCGCATGTATCCAGCTTGGCATCGGGGGCATGCCCAATGCCGTTGGCAAGCAGATCGCCCAATCCGGCCTGAAAGATCTCGGGGTTCATACGGAAATGCTGGCCGACGCC
Organism: Desulfobacteraceae bacterium; assembly: GCA_024225635.1. Taxonomy (GTDB): domain Bacteria; phylum Desulfobacterota; class Desulfobacteria; order Desulfobacterales; family Desulfobacteraceae; genus Desulforapulum. The sequence goes on from JAAEMK010000304.1 coordinate 82,009, forward strand.
TACCTTGAAATGTTTGAGGCGGGCCGGATCACCAACCGGAAAAAGAACCTGGATCCCGGCAAGCTGGTCTACACCTTTGCCCTGGGCAGTCAGCGTCTCTACGACTTCCTGGACAACAATCCCGCCTGTGCAAGCTACTCCGTGGACTACACCAACCGGCTGCGCAACATTTCCGCAAACGATAATGTGATCTCCATCAACAATGCCATAGAGGTGGACCTTTACGGCCAGGTATCGTCGGAATCCTCCGGGTACCGCCACATCACCGGGACCGGCGGGCAGTTTGACTTTGCCTATGGGGCCTACCATTCAGAAGGGGGAAAATCCTTCATCTGCCTTTCCTCCACCGTAACGGACAGAGACGGAAAAGTCCGGTCACGGATACGCCCGGTGTTTGATCCCGGCAGCATCGTCACCCTCCCGAGAACCATCACCCACCATGTGGTCACCGAATACGGCAAGGTCTGTCTCAAGGGAAAATCCACATGGGAGAGGGCCGAAGCCCTGATCAGCATCGCCCACCCCGATTTCAGGGATGAACTGATCAAAGAGGCCGAACGCATGAAAATCTGGGTCAGGGAGAACCGGAGGAACGCTCTGGTCAACGCAGCCTGATCCCCATTCACAAAGGACCGCAAAATATAAAAACACCGTTATCAACCACAGGAAAAAGGAGCTATAAAAGATGGCGCAACTGATTGCAGACCGGAGAGATATCGACTTTGTACTCCACGAACAGCTGAACGTTGAAACCCTCAGCCGGGAAGAACGGTTCAATGAATTCGGTAAAAAGACCGTTGATCTGATTGTTTCCGAGGCCAGGAACCTTGCGATAAAAGAGATGCTGCCCCTGCAAAAGCCCAGCGATGCCGGATGCAGGTTTGACAACGGCCTGGTAAAGGTTCCCGAAGGATTCCACCGGGTCATGGCCGCCTACAATGACGGGGAATGGCTTGCCATGACCGACGACCCCGAATGGGGGGGCCAGGGGATGCCAAAGACCGTTGCCATGGCAGCCAACGAGTACTTTTACGGGGCCTGCAACTCGTTCATGCTCTACAACCTCCTGACCCATGGCGCCGCCAAGCTTGTTGAAAACTTTGGCACCCGGGAGCAGAAGGAGCTGCACCTGGAAAAGATGCTTTCCGGCAAATGGGCCGGCACCATGCTCCTGACCGAACCGGAAGCAGGCTCGGACCTGGCATGCATCACGACCACGGCAAGGGACAATGGGGACGGCACCTACTCCCTTACGGGAAACAAGATCTTCATCTCCGGGGGAGAGCAGGACCTGACGGAAAATATTGTCCACCCTGTCCTGGCAAGGCTCGAGGATGCCCCTCCGGGAATCAAGGGCATCTCCCTTTTTCTGGTGACCAAGTACCGCTTGAAGGAAGACGGCACGCCCGGGGAGTTCAACCATGTTGTCTGCACCGGCATTGAAGAAAAAATGGGACTCCACGGGTCGGCCACCTGTTCCCTGGAGCTTGGCGGCAAGGGCCAATGCACCGGCACCCTTCTTGGGGAGAAGAACAAGGGCATGGCTGCCATGTTCCTGATGATGAACGAGGCCCGGCAGATGGTCGGACTCCAGGGCCAGGCCAATGCCTCGGCGTCCTACATGTACGCCCTGGACTATGCCAGGCAGAGAATCCAGAGCAAAAAACTGACGGCTCCGGCCGGTTCAGCCCCTGCCAGCATCATCAACCACCCGGACGTGAAACGGCAGCTCCTGATGATGAAGGCCTGGGTGGACGGCATGAGAAGCCTTGTATACTACACGGGCCTCTGCCACGACCGTGAAGCCATTGCAACCGATGAAGCGGAAAAGCACAGCTACGCCACCCTGCTGGAGGTGCTTACCCCCATCGTCAAAGGATATATAACGGACAGGGCCTTTGATGTGTGCAACCACGGGGTACAGATTTACGGCGGCTACGGCTTTATCGAGGAGTTCCCGGTATCCCAGCTACTGAGGGATTCCAGGATCTTCATGCTCTACGAGGGAACCAACGGCATTCAATCCATGGATCTTGTGGGCCGCAAACTCGGCATGGACAAGGGCAAGCCCTTTATCCATTTCCTTGCCCAGGTGGAAAAAACCCTGGCAGCGGCAAAACAGGTCCCGGGCCTGATCCCCATGGCCGAAAGCATGGAACGCTTTTTGGCAGGCTATGCCGAGGTGGCCCATGAAATATCCCAAAGGGCCGCAGCCGGCAAGGTGATGGAAGTCTTTGCCTTTTCCCACCCCTTCCTGGAGGTGACGGGAGATCTGACAATGGCCTGGATGCTTCTCTGGAGAGCTACCGTAGCGTATCCGAAACTGGGCAAAACAAAAAAGGACGATGGATTCTACCATGGCCAGGTCCGGACGGCCCGGTTTTTCATCAACAACATCCTTCCCATCACCACGGGCAGGCTCAATGCCATCAAACAGGGGGATGCGGTGGCGGCGGAAATGGAGGATGCCTGGTTTGGAGGCAAGTAACAGGCAAAGGACAACTTACAACCATTGTAATAAGACCATCATGGGAGAAACGAAATGGATAAAATCTATGTGATAGGGGCCGGCACCATGGGGGCGGGCATCGCCCAAACCATGGCATCCGCAGGCCTTCGGGTCCTGGTAAGGGATATCAATGACGAACTTGTGGCCAAGGGCATGGCCATCATAACCGCAAGCCTGGAAAACCTTGAAGCAAAAGGCAAGATGGAGAGGAAGGAAAAAGAGGCGATCCTTTCCCGGATCACCGGCACCACCGACATGGCCATGGCCGCCGATTGCGACCTTGTGATAGAGGCTGCCGTGGAAAACATGGCCATAAAAAGGGATATTTTCAAAAAACTGGACCAATTGTGCAAGCCCGAAACCATCCTGGCCACCAACACCTCCTCCCTCTCCATCACCGAAGTGGCGGCGGCCACCCATCGTCCGGACCGGGTCATGGGCATGCATTTTTTCAACCCGGCCCCGGTGATGAAGCTTGTGGAGCTCATCAAGGGCATTGCCACCTCGGGCCACACCTTTGAGCAGGTGAAGCGCCTGTCGGAAAGGATCGGAAAAACACCGGTGGAGGTGGCCGAAGCCCCGGGCTTTGTGGTCAACCGGATACTGATCCCCATGATCAACGAGGCCGCGGCCATCTATGCCGAAGGCGTTGCAACGGCAAAGGACATCGACACCGCCATGAAGCTTGGCGCCAACCACCCCTTAGGGCCCCTGGCCCTGGGAGACCTGATCGGCCTGGATGTCTGCCTTGCGGTCATGGACGTTCTCCACCAGGAGTTCGGGGATCCCAAATACAGGGCCCACCCCATTCTCAGAATCCATGTCAGGGCGGGATGGCTCGGCCGGAAGACAGGAAAAGGGTTTTACGACTACTCCGGCTGAACCGGCTCCCCTCCCCCCGGGGTGGAACGGACCCGGCCCGGGGCCATGGGTTTGATCTTTTGCCCTGTTGTGTTACTATGATGCCCGTGCAGAGAACAGAACACCTTTCAATTGACGGAGAATTGCATGGATATAGAAACACCACCCCTGTATCGCGACACCGTGTTCCATGCAGGCAGCGAAAAAGCCCTGCTGGAAAAAATAGAAGCGTTGCAGAGTCAACGGGATATGTACCACAGTGTTTTTGAAAACACCGGCACAGGTACCATCATCATTGACAAGGACATGCTCATCCTCTTCGCAAATGCAAAGTTTGCCCAGTTAACGGGATTCAGCAAGGAAGAGATCGAAAAAACCATGCACTGGTCCCAGTTTGTCATTCCCGACGACAACCAAAAAATGCAGGCGTACCACTACGGACGGCGCAAGGGAGCCGTCGGGATTCCGGACGAGTACGAGTGCAGGATTTTTGACAAGGCCGGACAGGTGAAACATATCCACATGAAGGTGGGGATGATGCCCGGCACCGGCATCAGCATTGCCTCGTTCATGGACATCACCCTCAGAAAACTTGCGGAGCAGCGCCTCGGCAAAAGCGAATCCCTGCTGAAAACCATCGTCAGCACCTTTGAGGGATTTATCTTCACCCTCACCGAAGACCACACCATCGGGTTCATGAACAACACCCTGATCACCAGGATCGGATACAACGGCGTGAACGGCAAATGTTACAGGGTGATCCACAGCCTGGAAGCGCCCTGCCCCTGGTGCCGGCTCGGCACGGTCTTGAAAGGGAATGTCTCCAAACGGGAAGACAAGAGCCCCAGGGACGGCAGGTGGTATTCCGTCACCCAGTCCCCCATTTACGACCGGGTCAGCAGGATCTCCGGTGTCCAGGTGATCATGGTGGATATCACCGAGCGGAAACAGATGGAAGAGAAGATCACGGAAAACGCCAATTACTATCGGAGCGAGAACAAAATCCTGCGCTCCGCCATTAAGGAAAGATGCCGGTTCGGAGACATTGTCGGAAAAAGCGATGCCATGCAGACGGTCTACGAGTTGATTTTGCGCGCCGCCTCGAGCAATGCCCATGTGATCCTTTACGGAGAATCAGGCACAGGCAAGGAGCTTGTGGCAACGGCCATCCACAAATTGAGCCAGCGGTCAAAGAACAAGTTTGTCCCGGTGAACTGCGCCGCCATTAATGACAATCTCATCGAGAGTGAATTTTTCGGCTATATCAAAGGGGCCTTTTCCGGAGCGGACCGGAACAAGGCCGGGTTCCTGGACATTGCGGACAAGGGCACCCTGTTCCTGGACGAAATCGGGGACCTGGGGCTCAGCCTCCAGGTAAAACTCCTCAGAAGCATCGAGGGCGGCGGATTTACCCCGGTGGGGGGCAACATGCTGAAAAAACCGGACCTGCGCATCGTGGCCGCCACCAACAAAGATCTTAAAAAGCTTGTGATCCAGGGAATGATGCGGGAGGATTTCTTTTACCGGGTCAACATCATCCCCATCAAGCTGCCGCCCCTGCGGGAACGCAAGGAGGATCTCCCCCTCCTGATCGAACATTTCCTGTCAAAGTATGACAAAGACATCGCCATCCCTCCCATGGACCAAAAGGTGACGGATGCGTTCCTCAACTATGACTGGCCCGGCAATGTCCGGGAGTTGCGCCACTCCCTGGATCGCTATGTCACCTTAAACGATTGCGACTTCCTGGACAGCCTCGTTGTCACGCCCATCCCCCATAAGAGCTATGACATCAAAAACGATGACATGGCCAACGGCGGGAAATCCCTGCCGGATATGGTGGCTGACATTGAGAAGCAGATCATCTCCAAGGCCCTGGAGGATAACCGGTGGCGGAAATCCAAAACCGCTTCCGATCTTGGCATCCATCGAAAGACCCTGTTTACCAAAATGAAAAGATACAACCTCTAAAAAAAAAGGGGACAGACTTAGCTTATTGTCGTTGGAACAACGACAATAAGCTAAGTCTGACCCCGGGAAAATGCAGCCCCAAGGCAATAAGCTAAGTCTGACCCCCAAAAGATTGGACAAAGCCAGACCCGAGAGAACACAGTCTGGCCCCGGAAGCCGGTTACATTATGGCGTCGAACTTACACCGGTCATAGCAGGACATGCACTTGACGCACTTGTCCTTGTCAATGACAGCCACCTCTTTTTTCTTCCAGGTGATGGCGTCGGAAGGACAATCCTTGAAGCAGAGCCCGCACCGCTTGCAAAGCTTTGGATCGACTTCAAACTTCACAAGATCGGGACAGACCTTTGCCGGGCACTCACCTTCTTCTATGTGGGCCTCATACTCATCCCTGAAATAACGAAGCGTCGACAATACGGGATTGGACGCGGTCTGGCCAAGTCCGCACAGGCTGCTCCGGCTCACCACATGGGCAAGTTCTTCCAGGCGTTCGATATCCCCGGGCCGGCCCTTGCCCTTGCAGATGTTTTCAAGGATCAAGAGCATCTGCTTGGTTCCCTCCCGGCAGGGGGTGCATTTGCCGCAGGATTCATCCTGGATAAAGTCCATGAAGTACCGGGCCATGTCCACCATGCAGGTCCTGTTGTCCATGACAATGGCGCCGCCGGACCCCATGATGGCGCCCACCTTGGCAATGGCCTCATAGTCGATGGGGGTGTCGAGATGTTCTTCCGGGACACATCCCCCCGAGGGGCCGCCCAGCTGAACCGCCTTGAACTTGCGCTTCTTGGGAACACCGCCGCCGATGTCGTAGACCAGGGTCCTCAGGCTTGTGCCCATGGGAATCTCCACAAGCCCGATGTTGTTCACATCACCGGACAGGGCAAACACCTTGGTGCCCTTGCTGGTTTCGGTTCCCACACTTGCATACCACTCTCCCCCCTTGAGGATGATCTGGGGAACATTGGCAAGGGTCTCCACATTGTTGAGGATGGTGGGTTTCTCCCACAGCCCCTTGTGGGCGGGAAACGGCGGCCTTGGCCTTGGCATGCCCCGCTTTCCCTCGATGGACCGCATGAGGGCGGTCTCTTCACCGCACACAAAGGCCCCTGCCCCCTGGTAGACCTCAATGTCAAAATCAAATCCCGACCCAAGGATATCCTCGCCCAGAAGGCCGTACTCCTTTGCCTGGATGATGGCGATGCCCAGCCGCTTGACAGCCAAGGGATATTCGCTCCGGCAATAGATATACCCTTTGTGGGCATTGATTGCCTTGGCCGCGATGATCATTCCCTCGAGCACGGCATGGGGATCGGACTCCAGGATACTCCGGTCCATGAAGGCCCCTGGATCTCCCTCATCCGCATTGCAGAGCACATACTTCACATCCCCCTCGGCCTGTTGGGCGAACCGCCACTTCATACCGGCGGGAAACCCTGCGCCCCCCCGGCCCCTGAGGCCGGATGCCAGCATCTCATCGACGATCCCGTCCGGGGTCATCTCGTTCAACGCCTTTGCCGCGGCAAAATAGCCGTCCCTTGCAATATACTCGTCAATGATCTCGGGATCGATGAGTCCCTTGTTACGCATGGCCCGGAACATCTGGCTGGAAAAGAAGGGGATATCATCCATCTTTGGAATGAGATCCCTGGACCCGGGTTCCTTATATAAGAGGCGTTTCACCGGCCGCCCCTTGAGGAAGTGCTCCTCCACAAGCTCCGGGGCATCCCCGGGCTTGATCTTCTGGTAGAAGATCCCCTCGGGGTGAACCACCATCACCGGTCCCACGGCGCAGAAACCGTTGCATCCGGTAACAATGATCTCCACCTCTTCCGCAAGGCCCTGCTTTTTGATCTCCTGTTCGAGCGCTTCCTTGACCCCGTCACTTCCGGTTGATTCGCACCCGGTACCACCGCAGAGCATAAGCTGCATTCTGATTTTGTTCATGATTCTCTCCCTTCTACGCCTTATTCGTATTTCTCGAGGATCTTGATCACCTTGTTGGAGGTCACATCGCCGTGGATATCCTTGTCAACGACCATGACCGGAGCAAGACCGCAGGCACCCAGGCACCGGACACCCTCCAGGGTGAATCGCCTGTCCTCGGTGGTCTCCCCCTCCTTCAGATCATAGGTGGATTCGATGCGCCCCATGGCCTCCTTGATGCCCTTGACATAACAGGCCGTTCCGGTGCAGACCCTGACGATGTGCCGCCCCTTTGGCGTAAGGGAAAAAAAAGAATAAAAGGTTGCCACACCAAACACCTGACTGACAGGGAGCACAAGCCCCTTGGCGATGTGGCTGAGAAGTTCGCTGGGAAGATATCCAACCACCTCCTGGCATTCACGAAGGACAGTAATCAAAGAACCGGGTTTGCCCTTGCCGTTTGCAATAATCTCATCTACATGGCTCCACATCTCCCCTGTGATATCGGGGTGATGGGGATGAGTGTTATTTTTCATAATCCCCCCAAGCTGACGCCGTGCCTGAACTTTTTTTTTATATTGGTTAATAATAGAACATCTATAATGAGTTCTTCTTTATTCACAGCCGGCATTAATTGTCAATCTTCGTTTAAAACTTTTGCCGCCATGGCGGTTCGCCCGTCTGCAACGAGCCGTTCGAGTTTACGGTCATACTGGTCTACGGCCCGATCCCAGGAGTAGGGTTCCATGGCCCGGGACAGGGAGCTTGCGACCCCTTCGTACCTGTCACCGTTGAGCAGCAGATCCGCCAGTTTTTCCACCAGATCCTCCATGCCCCGGTAGAGAATCCGGCCGTGGTGTTCCCCGGGCATCACCTCGGGGTAGGCAAGCCGGTCCGGCAACAGGGGAATGCAGCCCATGCGTACCGCCTCAACAACGGAGATGCCGAAATTCTCCTGGATGGCCGTGCTCACCACGATGTCCCCCTGCCTGAGCCAGTCGTAGTATTCCTCCCGTGACGATACATAGCCGAACACCACGATCTCCTCCCGGAACACATCCCGGGCCGCGAGAAACGCCTTTGGCACCTTTGACACGCCCTCCCCCAAAAGGGCCAGGCGAAAGGGAATGCCCCGCTCCTTGATCTTTCCCAGGGCCCGGAAGAAATGATCGGGCTGTTTATCATACTCCCACCTGTGGTTCCAGACGATCAGGGGGGCAAGCCCCTCCTGTTTCCGGATACCGGAATCAACGGCGGGAAAACGGCATCCCGGATAGATCACCTCGGATTTGGACCGGATGGTCCTGCCCACCCATGACGGGTTGAGGTCGGGCATGGTTGAGATCAGCCGGTCCACCTCGGTCAGGAACTTCTCCATCTGAAACTTTGAATTGAACACCACCTGGTCCGCGGAAAGGGCGGTGGTCATGTTGATAAAACCGTAATGCCCCTCCATGGGCACCCCGGGGTTGGCCGGATAACCAAACTGGTTTTCATGGAAATAGACAAGCACCGGCGGCAGATCCGGCCCTGCCATGGCCATGAAATCGCTCAGGTTCATCATATCGGTGGCGATGATGCCGTCATATTGGGAAAGGTTGCCTGCCATTTCGTGGAAAAGCATGGCCGCCCCCCGCATTCGCCAGCGCCAGTACTGATCGGGAAGGGTGACAAGCTCGATCTCATGGCTTGAATTCCGGGTCAGGCCCAGGGCAAAGTCCCTGTGGGATCCGCCAAAATACGACTCTAAAAAAAGGAATTTCAATTTAAACTACACCTCTGGCTGTTGATGACCCTGTTGGCACGGTCGTTGAATCTCATGGGCCGGGCCCCGTGGCCCCGGCGGTAAAAACCCGGGATTATAACCGATCCCATGGCCGATTACCAGTTTTAACCGCAAACGGATCGGGACGCGCCCCCCGGGAATCCGCTGTTGCCAAGGCAACTTACCCCTTGGGAGCGATCCGATTTTTTCATTGACTTGACGCCGGTGATACCTTAAGAATTGATCTATGCAACTTACTGAAATTGCCATGATACTCGATGCCCGGTTCCTTGTCGGCGAAGAGTTCGCCCCCAGGGAAGTGTTCAAGGTCGGAGCAAGCGACCTCATGAGCGACATTCTGGCCGCGGATTCCGAGGGTTCGCTCATTCTTACCGGGCTTGCGACCCAGCAGGTTGTGAGAACCGCTTGTGTCGCGGGAGCAAGCGCCGTCATTCTCATCAGGGGCAAGATCCCGTCACAGGAGGTGATCGACCTTGCAAGGGAAGAGGATCTTCCCCTTCTCACGACCCCCCTATCCATGTTTGTCTCCAGCGGAAGGCTCTACAAACATGAACTGACAGGCCTTGACAAAAGACGATAACCCGGAGATCCAATGGGCAGTCTTGTTAAAACCTTTCCCATCAAGCACAGGGATTTTATCCATGCGGGAAAACCATCCATTGAGATAAAAAATATTCTCAAGGCGATGAACACCCCTTCGGATATCATCCGCAGGGTTGCGGTGTGCGGCTATGAAGGCGAAATGAACGTGGTGATGCATGCAAGAAACGGCCGGATCCACCTGGAGCTGTCAAACACCATGATCATCATCAAAATAACGGACAAGGGCCCCGGCATCCCGGACATAGACCTGGCGATGCAGAAAGGGTTTTCCACAGCCCTGGACGAATACAGGGAGATGGGGTTCGGCGCCGGCATGGGACTGCCCAACATGAAAAAAAATGCCGACCGCTTTGAGATACGTTCGACCCCGGGAAAAGGAACAACCGTCAGGATGGAATTCGCCACGGGAGGCAGGTGATGAAAAACTGCAAGGATCTTCCCTGCTATGTTACCTTTGACAGCGAAAACTGCACCGGATGCGGAGCCTGCGTCAGGACCTGCCCCACCAAGGCCATCCGCATCAAGGATGGAAAGAGCCTGCTCCTGGTGGACAACTGCATCGGCGGCGGCCTGTGCATCAACGTCTGCCCCCAGGGCTGCATCACCCCGACCACCATTCCGGCCCTGGAATTCAGGAGAACCCGGTTTCCCATCATCTTTGTCGCGCCGGTGCTATACTCCCAGTTCAGGGACGCCACCCCCGGGGAGGTGCTCAAGGGCCTCAAGTCCATGGGATTCAAGCACACGGTGGACATGTCCTACTTTTTCACCCTGTTCAAGCGGGCCACGGAACAGCACCTGAAAAACCTCGGCCCCCGGCCGGAAGGCCGTCCGGTCATCTCCACCATGTGCCCGGTGGTGCTGCGCCTCATCGCCTTCAGGTTTCCAAGCCTTCTCGACCATCTCCACCCGATGCTCCGGCCCGTATCCGTCATGGTCAAGGATGTGGCCGCCTTTATTGCGGACCACCATGGAATCGACCTCGAGGAGATCTCCATCTTTTACCTGAACCCCTGCCCCACCAAAATGAATCCCAAGGGTTCCTCACCGGCTCCGGCTACTTCCCATACCACCCGGGCCATCGGCATCAATCAGATCTACGCGGAGCTGAGCAAACAGATTAAATCCATACAGGCAGCCCCGCCAGCCCCCTCCCTTGAGCCGGTGTTCGAGTTTGAGGAACCGCCGGAAGGAAAAAGCCTTCTCTGGGGAATTTCAGGGGGAGAGACCGCGGAATCGACCATCAGAAACAAACTGTCCATATCGGGAATGAACGAAACCCTGGAGTACCTGGAAAAAATCGAACTCGGCCTGTTCAAGGAGTACGATTTCATCGAATTCAGGACCTGCAGGGAAGGCTGCGTGGGCGGGTCCCTGTGCGCGGTTGACAAGTATGTGGCGAAGAACAACATGCAGCAGCACGTGGACCGCCCCAAAACAAGGGAGCGCCACAGGGAAAACCCCCTCAAGGATCTCTATGCCGAAGAGCGGTTCTTTGACGAGCTTACCTCCTCAAAAATGGAGAAACTATTCGGCCAGAAAAAAGCCCCCCTTTCCATTGAGAACCTGACACGGATCAACCGTATCCTGAAACAGCTTCCAGGCTTTAACTGCGCGGCCTGCGGCGCACCCGACTGCCTCACCTTTGCCGAAGATGTGGTCAGGGGACGGGCCGGCATCAGTGATTGCAGCCCATTGAAAACCAGTGAAGACAATACCAAAGGAGAAAAAAGTTGAAAGCGATTGATTTAAAAGAGGAACTCGACCTGGTCCTTGCGGCGGGAGAAGCGGGACTGGACCGGACCCTATTCGGGGGATATTGCGGCGACCTTTTAAGCGACGTCATGGCAAACGCGGGCGAACACTGTGTCTGGCTGACGGTCCAGGCCCACCAGAACATCGTTGCCGTGGCCGTACTGAAAGAGATGGCCGCCATCATCATCACCTGCGGCAACAAGCCGGACAAGGCCACCTGCGACAAGGCCGACCAGGAAAAAATCCCCCTGTTTCTCTCGGAACGCCCGGCCTTTGACCTGGCCTGCGCCCTGGCCCGGTCCGACATGGATTAACCGTGGCCAGGGCGGCCCCCCCCTCCTTCAAGGCCGATCTCCACATCCACACCTGCCTCTCCCCCTGCGCCGGGTGGGAGATGACCCCGAAAAAGATCATTAAAAAAGCCGGGGACGAGAACCTTGACATCATCGCCGTCTGCGATCACAACTCCTCAAAAAACGCCCCGGCGGTGATGGCCCTTGGCAAAAATGTAGGAATCACCGTCCTGCCCGGCCTCGAAATCTGCACAAGGGAAGAGGTTCACCTGCTCGCAATCTTCGACGCCCTCAAACAGGCTGCCGCCATGGAGCAGGAGGTGTACCGGGGACTGACACAAAAGAACACCCCGGAGATCTTCGGCTACCAGGTCATTGCCGACAGCCGGGACCTGGTCCTGGGGGAGGAGGAAAAACTGCTGCTCCAGGCCTGCCGCCTTAACGTGAAAGAGGCGGTGGACCAAATCCATTGTTTAGGCGGCATGGCCATCGCCTCCCATATCGACAGGCCCAGCTACAGCATCCTCAGCCAGCTGGGCTTCATCCCCGGGGATCTCGGCCTGGACGGTATAGAGATCTCAACCCGAACCTTTACTCACAAACAAGAACAACATTTCCTTGACAAGACAACTATTCCCTGCATAGTATCATCTGACGCCCACCGCCTGGAAGATATCGGACGGGGAGCCACGGTGTTCGACATCACCCGTCCCACGGTCCGGGCGATGATATCGGCACTGCAAATGGGACACACGCACCGTTTACTCAGAGGAGCCTGATTATTGAGGGAACTGTCACTGCACATACTTGACCTTGCCGAGAACGGCATCATGGCCGGGGCAGACCGCATCACCATCCATGTGGATGAGACCTTTCTCGGCACCCACATCAAAATCACCGTCACGGACAACGGCAGGGGCATGGCTCCCGCCATGGCGGAAACTGTTTCAGACCCCTTTGTCACCACCCGTACCACCCGGCGGGTGGGCATGGGCATCGCCCTGTTCAAGGCGGCGGCGGAACGGTGCAACGGCAATTTCGACATCCAAAGCGTTCCCAAAAAAGGCACCGCCATATGGGCCACATTTGAGGCAAATCACATTGACAGGGCCCCTGTAGGCAATATGGGAGAAACAATCACGACTCTTATTGCAGGATTCCCCGACATTAGTATACACTATGATCACATTCTATTCCGGGACAGTTTCAACCTGGACACGGCGGAGCTCAAACAGGATCTTGACGGGATCGAGCTCAATAATCCCCATGTCCTGTCCCGGATAAAAGAGATCATAAACAACTTTTTTCAGGGAAAGGAGTAGTACCATGGCTAAGCTTACAGTGGAAGATCTGAAACAGATAAAAGAGAAAACCGCCCAGGACGCCTCATTGAGGGGGGGAGAAACCACGGCCAAGCTCACGGTCCACATGGGAACCTGCGGGATCGCGGCGGGTGCGAGGGTGGTGATGAACACCCTGCTCGAGGAAAAGGCGGAAGCAAAAAGGGGCGATATCAAGATCGTGGCCGCAGGCTGCCTTGGCATGTGCAGCAGCGAGCCCAACCTGACCGTGGAGATCATTGGAGAAGAACCCATTGTATATAAGGATATGGACCAGAACCGTACCCGCCAGGTATTCAGGCGCCATGTACTGAAGGGAGAGGTCCAGACCGACTTTGCTTTGGGAAAGGGGTAATATATACTAACCTGATATAGAGGAGAATCCGATTATGGGTGTAAAGATCATCGAGAAGAGCGACTCAGCCTATTCCTATCCTTTACTGATAAAGAGCCTTCTGGGCAACTCCCTTGTGCGTTCCCCGGACCAGGAGATCATTTACAGGGACCAGATGCGATACACCTACCGGGATTTTCACAAGCGGGTGGCCCAGCTTGCCAACGGCCTCGAACAACTCGGGGTGAAACAGGGGGATACAGTGGCTGTCATGGACTACGACAGCCACCGGTACCTTGAATGCTATTTTGCCGTTCCCATGATGGGAGCCGTACTCCACACGGTTCACATCCGCCTTTCCCCGGAACAGCTCCTCTATACCATCAACCATGCGGAGGATGACGTCATACTGGTCAACTCGGAACTGGTTCCCCTGCTGGAACCCATCCGGGACAAGATCGAAACCGTGAAAAAGATCATCCTCATACGGGAGAACGGAGAAGATCCCAAGACAGCCATGGAGTTCGACACGGACTACGAGGCCCTGCTGTCCGACCAGAAACCCACCTACGACTTCCCGGATTTTGATGAGAACGCCAGGGCCACCACCTTTTACACCTCCGGTACCACGGGCAATCCCAAGGGCGTCTACTTCAGCCACCGCCAGATCGTGATGCACACCTTCGGCCTCATGACAGGGTTGTGCGCCTACGAGTCCCAGGCCGTGATGACATCCGGGGACGTGTACATGCCCCTGACCCCCATGTTCCACGTCCATGCCTGGGGCATGCCCTATCTTTTCACCATGCTCGGCAACCGCCAGGTCTATCCGGGAAGATACGAGCCGGCAATGATCCTGAAGCTTGTCACCACGGAAAAGGTGACCTTTTCCCACTGCGTTCCCACCATCATCCACATGCTGGTCAACTCCCCGGTAATGGAAACAACGGACCTGTCCGCCTGGAAGGTGGTCATCGGGGGCTCCGCCCTGCCAAGGGGGCTATGCGCCGCCGCCATGAAGGCAAAGATCAACCTCTACTCGGCCTATGGCATGTCCGAGACCTGCCCCCTTCTCACCGTGGCCCACATCAAGCCCCACATGGTTGACTGGGACGAGGACAAGCTCATCGACATCCGGTGCAAAACCGGCCTTCCCATCCCCCTGGTGGATATCGAGATCATCGACCCCCTGGGCAAACCGGTTCCCCATGACGGGGTCCAGACAGGCGAAGTGGTGACCAGGACCCCCTGGCTCACCCAGGGCTACCTGAAAAACCCGGAAAAGAGCGAAGAACTGTGGGAGGGCGGCTGGCTCCACACCGGAGACGTGGGCAACATAGATCCCGAAGGGTATCTCAAGATAACGGACAGGCTGAAGGATGTGATCAAGACCGGCGGCGAGTGGGTCTCCTCCCTGGAGCTGGAGGACATTGCAAGCCGCCATCCCGCCGTGAGCGAAGCCGCGGCCATCGGCGTCCCCGACGACAAGTGGGGGGAACGCCCCATCGTTCTTGTGGTGCTCCAGGAGGCATACAAGGGCAAGGAGCTTGGGGACGAGTTGAAACAGATGTTCACTGACCAGCATGAACAGGGCAACCTTCCCAAATACGGCATCCCGGACAAGGTCATCCTTGTGGACTCAATTGCAAAGACAGGGGTTGGCAAACTGGATAAAAAAGTGATCCGGTCACAATATAAATAAGGTCAATGGCCGGGCCCTGGATCCAGGGCCCGGCGCTCCCCCCCTTTTTCATTTTCACCATTGACCCATTGACCCCTGCCGGGGTCGATGTTATTTAAAGGGGCATGATGATGATGAATAAAAAAAAGAAGAACCTCACACACATCGGCAGCATCCTGGACAAGGCCCTTGACAATTTCCGGCCAAGTTCAGACACGGAGATGACCCAGATCTGGTCGCTGTGGGACCAGGCAGTAGGGGACGGCATTGCCCAGAACGCCAAACCGGCCGCCTTTAAGGACGGCACCCTGATCGTCCATGTGTCAAGCAGCGTGTGGCTACAACAGCTGCGGTTCATCCAGCAGGATCTCCACACCAACCTCAACCTGGCCCTGGGACGCCCCCTTGTAAAAGAGCTTAGATTCAAAATTGCCGCCCTACACAACTGAACGCTTTTTCAACGACGCCATCAGCGTGCGCCAGCCTGAAAAAGGCTACCGCTTTTCCGTGGACCCGGTACTGCTTGCGGGCCACGCAGCCCCCCGGCCGGGAGAGAGGATCGCGGATCTCGGCACCGGCTGCGGCATCATGCCCCTGATCCTGTCCCACAGGTATCCCGACACCCGGATAACGGGAATCGAGCTCCAGGCGGAGCTTGCGGCCCTTGCCCGGAAAAACATGGAGGAGAACCGTCTTTCCGGCGCCATCTCCATCCTCACAAAAGACATACGTACCCTTGGGCCCGCCGACCTGGGAGGATGCGTGGATCTTGTGATCACCAATCCGCCCTACAAGAAACAAAAGAGCGGCCGGATCAACCCCGATCCCCAGAAGGCCATTGCCCGGCATGAAATCGAGCTGACCCTGGCGGAGCTTCTGGCATCGGCTGCACGGATTCTTGTCTCCGGCGGCCGTTTTATCATCATCTTTCCGGCCGAGCGCCTGGGAGAGCTGATGCAGGGAATGGAGAAGAACGGCATGGGGCCCGGCTCCGCACGCTTCATCCACACAAAGCGGGACAGGATCGCCAAGCGCGTGATCCTGACGGGCATCAAGAACCAGCGCCCCATTTTCACGGTCGAGCCCCCCCTCTTTATCCCGAATTCCAAAGACATTTTAAAAAAAATGACAAATTCAGATTTTAATGCTTGACTCTGAAACCGAATCGACATATAACGTCTGAGTCTTTGTTGTTGCGGAGAGATGACCGAGTGGCTGAAGGTGCACGCCTGGAAAGCGTGTGTACCGCAAGGTACCGAGAGTTCGAATCTCTCTCTCTCCGCCATCCCCCTTATTTTTCTATTCAGGTAAAATGTCATATCGAGTTTTAGCCCTTAAATACAGACCACAATCCTTTGAAAATGTTATCGGACAGGCCCATGTAACAACAACCCTGACCAATGCCATTTCATCGAATCGTGTCGCCCATGCCATTTTACTGACCGGTCCCAGAGGAACAGGCAAAACAACCATCGCCCGCATCCTTGCCAAGGCCATGAACTGCAGCCAGGGTCCGACCCCTGCTCCCTGCAATCAATGCAAGTCGTGCACCAGCATCACTTCAGGCAATGCCGCCGATGTTTTTGAGATCGACGGCGCCTCCAACAACAGCGTGGACCAGATCAGGGAACTCCGGGAGAATGTCACCTACATGCCATCCTCCTCCAAGTTCAAGATCTACATCATCGACGAAGTCCACATGCTCAGCACGGCCGCCTTCAACGCACTCCTGAAGACCCTGGAAGAGCCGCCGGCCCACGTTCTCTTCATATTTGCCACCACCGAGGTTCATAAGATCCCGGTGACCATCCTCTCCCGGTGCCAGCGCCACGATCTCGGCAGGATAACCCTGTCCCATATCTCGGCCCACCTGAAAAAGCTGAGCGAGGCTGAGGATTTCCACCTTTCCCAGGAAAGCTGCGATCTTCTGGCAGGCGAGGCGGACGGCTCCATGCGGGACTCCCTGAGCCTTCTGGACAGGATTCTCTCCAGCAGCGACCATGCGGAGATATCCCATGAAGAGATCCTGAACAATCTGGGGATCATCGACAAGACCATTCTCTTTGACCTGGCGGATGCCGTGATCAAAAAAAACGGGGCAACCGTTCTCGACCTCGTGGACCGGGTCCACAACCTGGGGCTCGACCTGAAACGGTTCTACTCGTCCCTTGTCAGGCACTTCAGAAACATTGCCGTCATCAAGATCTGCAATAATGAAAGAAACACCACCGATATCTCAGACCATGACAGGGAACGGATGGCCAACCTTGCCGCCCCGCTGTCCCAGGCGTTTCTGAACCAGATCCTCAATACGCTTCTCACCGAAGAATCATTGGTGAAATATTCGTCCCATACAAAGACGGCCGTGGAGATGGTGCTTCTCAAGATCGTTCAGATTCGGCCCGGCATGGAAATCGATGAGATGATCAAGGGACTGGACCGCCTTGCCAAGCGGCTGGACGACCCCAACTTTCAGCAACCGGCCCACCAGGCAAGCCTGCCTCCGGCACAGCCGCCCGTGCAGCAACCTGGGTATCAGCAGACACCGCAACCCATGCAACATCCTGGGCAGCAACCGGTACCGCAGCCTGTACAACAGCCTGTACAACAGCCCGTGCAGCAACCAGTGCAACAGCCCGTGCAGCAACCGATGCCGCAGCCGGTGCAACAACCCGCGCCCTATGAACCGACCAGCTTCCAGGGATCTCCGGCACCCCATCCAATGGACGGCCAAAACGGCTGGCACCCGGAACCACCGGCCCCTCCCATCCATGGGAATGAAAACCTCCGGCCCCCGGGACCTGCGGCAGCACCCAACCATGACAACCGGAACAACCGGGTTTCAGAACCGCCGCCACCGCCCATCTACGAAGGCCGGGACACCCGTAACCCCGTACCGCCTGTCCCCAACAGGAATCCATCCGGGGATTGGAACGCGTTCCTGAAAACAGTTGCAAAGACCCTGCCCTTTGTGGCAGCCATCCTGTCCAAAGGCAGGTTGCAAAACATTTCAGATACTGATATCGTTATTGAACTCAACGGCAAGGCCTTTGACCGCTCCAGGATCGAATCCAAACGGGCGGACCTGGAATCCATTTGCCACAACTTTTATGGGAGAAAGCTGAAGGTGCGGATCATCGGCAACTGCACCCCCCAGGAAAGCGGCAACCAGGGGAAAAGCCCTGCAAAGTTGAGACAGGAAGTGTTGAATCACCCCCTTGTGGCCGATGCAATAAAGATGTTCAACGGCACTGTCGTTGATGTAAAATTGAACTAAAGGAGCCAACCAACCGTGAAAAATATGAACTCCATGATGAAGCAGGCCCAGAAGCTTCAGAAAAAAATGCTCAAGATGCAGGAAGACCTCGCCTCACAAACCGTGGAAGCCACGGCAG
The DNA here is from genome assembly GCA_024225635.1 of Desulfobacteraceae bacterium. Classification (GTDB taxonomy): domain Bacteria; phylum Desulfobacterota; class Desulfobacteria; order Desulfobacterales; family Desulfobacteraceae; genus Desulforapulum. The sequence continues at coordinate 100,464 of JAAEMK010000304.1, forward strand.
GCGGAGGCATGGTCAAGGTCGTAGCCAATGGAAGCCAGAAGATCGAATCCATCTCCCTTGAAAAAGAGGTGGTCGACCCTGAAGACATTGAAATGCTCCAGGACCTCATCCTTGCCGCAACCAACGACGCCCTGAAGAAATCCCAGGATATGGTGTCTTCCCAGATGGGTAAACTCACGGGCGGCATGAACATACCGGGCATGATGTAGCACAGTGAACCATTATCCGGAATCCATTCTAAACCTGATCAAAAGCCTGTCCAGGCTTCCCGGGATAGGAAGGAAAACGGCCGAGCGTTTATCTCTCCACATTTTGCACGCCCCGAACCACGAGGCCCAGACCCTTGCCAACGATATTTTAGAGTTGAAAAAACGGGTCAGGCTCTGCTCCACCTGCTTCTCCCTGAGCGACCGGGAGGAGTGCCGGATCTGCAGCAATCCCAACCGGGACCGCTCAAGCATCTGTGTGGTTGAAAACCCCACGGACATGGTGGCCATAGAGAAATCAGGCGCATTTTCCGGGCTCTACCATATTCTGGGTGGAGCCCTCTCCCCCATGGACGGCATCGGCCCGGATGAACTGAGAATCAAAGAGCTCTTTTCCCGGGCGGTTTCCAAAACGGTCACCGAGGTGATCATTGCCACGGGTACCGATGTGGAAGGAGAGGCAACCGCATCATACATTATAGACAACCTGAAAAAGAAAGGCGTGAACGTGACCAGGATAGCCTCGGGAGTTCCCATGGGCGGGGATCTTCAATATGTGGATCAGGTCACCATGCAACGGGCCATGGAGGGCCGACGTGGATTCTGATTTTACTACCAGTGATGATATTTTCAACTGCACCCAGTGCGGCGAGTGCTGCTCCGGGTTTGGCGGAACCTATGTGAACGAGGAAGATGTCAAACGGATCGCAGCTTTTGTCAATTGCGATACCGCGACCTTTACCGAGCGATACTGCGACCGGTCCGGCACCCGGCTGGTGCTGACCCAGGGCGATGACGGCTGCTGCGTATTTTTCGATAAAAACTGCACCATCCATCCTGTAAAACCCTATATGTGCAGGGCGTGGCCCTTTTTACGGACCATTGTCAAAAACCCGGAGAACTGGAACGCCATGTCCCGCGCCTGCGAGGGAATGAAACCGGATGTTCCCGAGGATGCGCTCAAAAAAATCGTAGCACAGGAAGTCGAGATACTCGACGCCTCCTACCCCTTCGCTTCGAACGATTAGCCTGGCAGGCCCGAAACGGGCCTGTTCCTGCTCCTTTCAAGACGATACTTCCCCGACTACCACAACTGCACGACACACCATTGTATACCATGGTATACGATACATTGTATCACCTAGGAAAACGCTGTTAGAAAAACGGGATTCTACTCCTGGGCTGCTTCCGCTCAAAAAAAAACCATTGTATCCAAACTAATTTTATGCTAAAAAGATACATTTAGTTTGGACACAATACAAAACCACCCCTACTAAACCAGCCCAAGACCAACACAATTTCGGGCTGAGACCTGGATAAAGGAATGAATGATACATCATAAAAATAGGGAGTCCTTATGAACTACAGACCCTACACCCTCAAAAACCTGGGAAAACTTCCCGGGTTGAACCGCTTGAGCGCAGCTCAGATTTTCAACATTCGCGTTGTGGGAAGCGTTCTTCCCTTTAAAACCAACAACTACGTGGTCAACGAACTGATCAACTGGGACGATTTTGAGAATGATCCCATGTTTATCCTCAATTTTCCCCAGAAGGCCATGCTCGCGCCGGACCAGTTCAACACCATGGCCACCCTGCTAAACTCCGAGGCCTCGGCGGAAAAAACGGCCATGGAAGCCAACCGCATCCGTCTCTCATTGAACCCCCACCCGGCAGGTCAGATGGACAAGAACGTTCCCATGCTGGACAACAAAAAAATCAACGGCATCCAGCACAAGTACCGGGAAACCATGCTCTTCTTTCCCACCCAGGGCCAGACATGCCACGCATTCTGCACCTTCTGCTTCCGGTGGCCCCAGTTCACGGGCATGGATGGACAACGGTTTGCCATGAAAGATGCGGATACCATGGTCCGCTACATCAAGGAGCACCCCGAACTGACCGACATCCTGTTCACCGGCGGCGACCCCATGATAATGAGCACAAAGCTCTTCTCCATCTACGTCAACGCCCTGCTCGATGCCAAGATCTCAACCATCAAAACCATCCGGATCGGCACCAAAACCCTCTCGTTCTGGCCCTACCGCTATTTAACGGACAGGGATTCAACCGAACTCCTCGAGCTGTTCAAAAAAATAACCGACGCCGGCATCCACCTCTCCATCATGTCCCATTTCAACCATCCCAGGGAGCTCTCAACCGAAGCGTGCGAAAGAGCTATCGCGGCGATAAGGAAAACCGGGGCCGTCATCAGGGCCCAGTCCCCTGTCCTGAACAAGATCAATGGGGAAGCGGACATATGGTCACAAATGTGGAAGAAGCAGGTGAGCCTTGGTATCATCCCCTACTACATGTTCGTTGCCCGGGACACCGGCGCCCAGAGTTATTTCTCCGTACCCCTTGTCAAGGCGTGGGAAATTTTCAGGGAGGCATACAGCCAGGTCAGCGGCATCGCGCGAACGGTCCGGGGGCCCAGCATGTCCGCTTCTCCAGGCAAGGTAAAGGTCGACGGCATCACGGAAATCAATGGAAAGAAACTGATGATGTTAAGCTTTGTCCAGGCACGAAATTCGGAGTGGGTTAAAAAACCGTTCTTTGCCGAGTACGACCCCAAAGCCATCTGGCTGGATCAACTGAAGCCTGCATTCGGGGAGGAGAAGTTTTTCTTTGAAACACCCCAAACGGGCGATTCTGATGAATTCTCGGCCCTGGGCAGCTGACTATTATCGCCATCAACAAAAAAAACGGTTGGCAGAACGCTGAAATTAGGATAAAAGCGACGCATTTAGATCGCGTCCCGCGTTCCGTTTGCGGGGCTTCCTTTATGATTATATTTACGGTGAACTGAAACAGTGAAACCCATACATGAAGAGCGCTGCAAAGAACTCCTGATTTTACTGCGAAAAATGATCCAGGCTGTCGACCTCTACTCAAAGGATCTGAATAAACGCTGCGGCCTGACAGGCCCCCAACTGGTGATACTGAAAGAGGTGACCACCCACCGGCTGATCTCGGTTTCGGAACTTGCCAAAACCATCAGCCTCAGCCAGGGAACGGTCACAGATATCATCAACCGGCTCGAAAACAAGGGGCTCATCGTCAAGGCAAGGTCACAGACAGACAAGCGCCGGGTATTGATCTCCCCGTCCGAGAAGTGCATAGACATCCTCAGGAACGCGCCTCCGCCCCTGGAGGCAAAATTCACCGAGTCGTTCACCGAGCTTGAAGACTGGGAGCAGCAGATGATATTGAGTTCCATGAACCGCCTGGTAAAGCTCATGTCAGCGGAAAAGATCGACATCTCTCCCAAACCGTGATCTAAAAATTCGGCCCCCTGGGGATTGGATTCCCAGGGGACTTGCCCTGCCCCGCCATTGTCCCGCCAATGGGTTGAAAAACTCCGGATTTACTGATATCGTACCCACAGAATAAAATGTTCCCTTAGCCTGTAATTTAAAAAAATTCCCGCGGGTGAACATGGGATGCTGCTTGCAAACCTGTTGACGCAAAACCATGAAGGAAGCGAATGAACCCGATTCTTCGTACCGCTTTAGTGGCTGTTTGTCTTCTTATGATGCCGGTCGGCGCCCTGCATGGGGAAAGCCGGGATTACACCCGGGAACGGCACATCCTGCTGCTCAACTCCTACCACAAAGGTTTTACCTGGACCGATGAGATCACCCGGGGGGTTGAGGAGACCCTGCTCCCCATGGGGGTCAACCTGCACATCGAATATATGGACACCAAGCGCCAGTTCGACACGGCCTACCAATCCCTGCTCTCCGACCTGCTGCACCTGAAGCATCGCAACCATCGCTACGATGTGATCATCGCCTCTGACAACAATGCCTTCAATTTTCTAAAAGAACAGGGAAAAACGATCTTTGGAACCACCCCCGTGGTAATCTGCGGGGTGAACTACCTGCAACGGTCCGAGCTCATGGGGCTGTCCGGCTTTACCGGTGTCAACGAGCAGGCGGACCTTCAGGCCAACCTGGCCCTGATCCGGCACCTCCACCCCGAACGGCACAGGGTGGTGGTGGTGACGGACAACACCACCACGGGCAAGCGCGTCCAGGAGGAAACCGAAAAGCTCCGGTCCATGGCCGCCAGGGAAGGTATCCGGATAGAACTTGTTTACGATGTCACCATTGCAGGCCTCATCAAAACCCTCCAGGGACTGGACAGTAACACAGCTGTTCTCTACACCCTCTTTCTCCGGGACAGGGACGGAAAATTCCTTGAATTTGACAGGGCCGCCCGGCTTGTCTCCGAAACTTCACCAGTCCCCGTCTATGGGGTCTGGAACTTCAACCTCGGCCACGGCATTCTGGGGGGCCACCTGATCGGCGGCTTTGACCAGGGCAGTGCAGCCGCCGGCCAGGCATTGGCAATCCTGTCCGGCACCCAGACCACGGATATTCCCGTGGTCTGGGAAAGCCCGACCCGGCTGCGTTTTGACCACCGCCAGCTCCGGCGGTTCAACATTCCCCTGTCAGCCCTGCCGGAAGAAAGCGAGATTCTCTTTCGTCCCGAATCCTTCTACCGGCAGCACAAATTCCTGGTCTGGAACGTTACCCTGGTTTTCGCCATGATGACCCTTGCCCTCCTCGGCATGACCTACGGCCTGGTACGTTCACAACGGGCCAAGGCGGCCATCAGGGAGAGTGAACTCAAATTCCGCACCATATTCGAGTCCGCCCCCCATGCCATAACCATATCCGACGCCGCCGGCCGCTACATCGATATCAACCCCATGGCATGTAAAGAGAACGGGCTGCCGCTGAAGCAGTTGATCGGCAAGCGTCCGTGGGAGCTGCCCGCCATATTCAGGCAGGAGAGCTCCCAAGAAAAAAAGCTGGTTCAAAAACTCCAGGCCCAGGGCTCCCTTATTAATGAAGAGATAGAACTATTTCGCCCCCTGGACAACACCCGGAAAACCATGCTCCTGTCGGCAAACACCCTCCGGATATCAGGGGAAACCTGCGTCATCGCCATTGCCACGGACATCACGGACCGGAAGCTTGCCGAAGAGGAACTCAAGAAGGCCAGAAACTACATCTCCAACATCATCGACTCCATGCCGTCGGCGCTCATCGGGGTGGACAAGGACGGTAAGGTGACCCAGTGGAACATGGCCGCAAAAGCCATCACCGGCATCAAAACCACGGACGCCCGTGGAAAACCCCTCACAGAGGTGTTTCCCTGGATGGTTCAGGATATGAAGAGAATAGAGGAGAGCATCACCACCCGGGAGATAAAAAAGGATAAAAAAAGGCCCAGGCCGTCGGAACAGGGCCTATGCTACGACGATGTCACCATCTATCCCCTGATTGCCAACGGCGTGGAAGGAGCCGTGATCCGCATCGACGACATCACAGACCATGTACGCATGGAAGAGATGATGATCCAGTCGGAAAAGATGCTCTCCGTGGGAGGGCTTGCCGCCGGCATGGCCCACGAAATCAACAACCCCCTTGCCGGCATGCTGCAGACCGCAAGTGTCATGGAAAACCGCTTGACCCGGGACACCATGCCCGCCAACCTTGCGGCAGCGGAAAAGGCCGCCACCAGCATGGAAGCGATCCGCGCCTTCATGGAGGCCCGGGAGATTCCCCGCATGATAACGGCCATCAAGGAATCGGGTTCCAGGGTGGCGGGAATCGTCAACAACATGCTCAGCTTTGCCCGCAAGGGGGATACCCATAGGTCTCCCCAGGATATGGCGGAACTCATGGACAAGACCCTGGAGCTTGCGTCCACCGACTATGACCTGAAAAAAAAATACGACTTCCGGCAGATAGAGATCGTGAAAAACTACCGGGAAAACCTGCCAAAGGTGTTATGCGAAGGCTCCAAGATCCAGCAGGTGTTCCTCAACATTCTCACCAACGGCGCCCAGGCCATGCAGGAACAAAGGGAAATACAGCCCCGGTTCACCCTTGGCCTGACCCATGACCGGGAGAAGGGCCGGATCTGCATCCAAATCGAGGACAACGGCCCCGGCATGGCCGAAAAGGTGCGCGACCGGGTGTTCGAACCCTTCTTCACCACCAAGCCCGAAGGAGAGGGCACGGGCCTGGGCCTCTCGGTCTCCTACTTCATCATCTCCGAAAACCATGGCGGCACCATGAAGGTTGAATCAGCACCCGGCAAGGGAACAAAATTCATCATCTGCCTTCCCCTGGAGCCCCCCAAGGAAACATAGTAATGGCGCAAAGAACCAATGCAAAACATAGCTTTATCAACGTTTACAACCACAGGATGATTCTCATAGGAGCCGTTTCCATCATTATCGTGGGCTATTTCTGGATCATGGATGAAACTGCAAAATTCCGGCAACAATCCCACGAAATAAAACAAGGGTTTATCGACACCCAAAAAAAGAGACTTCAAAAAGAGCTTGACGAGGTGTTTGCCTACATCGATTACATGAAAAGCACCACGAAAAACCGGCTCAAGGATTCCATCAAAAAAAGGGTCTACGAAGCCCATACCCTGGCAACCCACATCCATGGAACCTATAACACAAGGATGAACAAAGAGGATATGAGCAGGCTGATCGTTGAAACCCTGCGTCCCATCCGCTTCAACAACGGCAGGGGATACTTCTTTGCAACGGATTTCAACGGGGTGGAACGCCTTTTTGCCGACAAACCCGAAATGGAAGGAAAAAACGTTCTCTCCATTATGAGTCCCGATAACATCTACATCGTAAAGGAGATGATACGGCTATGCCGGAATACAGGTGAAGGTTTCATCCGGTACAAATGGACCAAACCCGACAAAAAGGGAGATCACTTTCCCAAATACGCATTTGTTAAACGGTTTGCCCCCCTGGACTGGTTGATCGGCACCGGCGAATACCTTGATGACGTGGAGCAGGATATCCAAAAGGAGGTGCTGGCAAGGATAGAGAATATCCGGTTTGGAGACAATGGGTATGTATTTGTCCTCAACTACGGGGGAACACCCCTGGCGCAGGGATTTCAGCCGCAACTCATCGGAAAGAACCAGTGGGAATTCGAGGACGTCCAGGGAGTCAAGATCGTCCAGGAGATGAAAAAGGCCATAGACCAGCCTGAAGGCGGTTTTGTCCGGTACCTGTGGGAACGGCCGGGTAAGAAAACCCCTTCCCCAAAACTCTCTTTTGTCAAAGGCTTTCCGGAATGGCAATGGATGATCGGCACCGGCATCTATATGGATCAAATAGATGAAATCATCGCCAAAAGGGAAAAACAACTGGAACAAGCGATCAGAAAAAATATCTTGAAAATAGTGACCATACTGATTTCCATGCTGGCGCTGGCCGTTCTCACAGGCCGGTGGCTCTCCCGGAAGGTGGAAAAAAATTTCACCGCCTTTGCCCGTTTTTTTAAAAAGGCCGCAAAGGAGACTGTAAAGATAGATGAAACGTCCCTGGAATTCAGGGAATTCATCCTCCTTGCCAGGTCGGCAAACACCATGGTAACCGAAAGGGAGCTTGCCCGGCACCAACTTCAAAAGGCCCGCCAGGATCTGGAGATAAAGGTCGAGGAACGGACGGCAGAGTTAAAGGAGGCAAAGAATTATATCAACAGCATCGTCGATTCAATGCCTTCCGTGCTTGTGGGAATCACCCCTGAGGAAAGAGTCGTTCTGTGGAACCTCCAGGCCGAAAAAGCAACAGGCATAAAAACGGAAACCGCGACAGGAAAAAACCTTGGGGATGTTTTTCCCCTGCTTGGGGAAGAAAGAGACAAGATCCGCAAGACCCTTATGGAATCCACCCCCCGGAAAGAGAGCAAACTCCAGCTTGAATTAAAGAATCAAACCCGCTTTGTGGACATCACCATATATCCCGTTGCCACAAACGGCAGCCAAGGGGCCGTGATCCGCATGGACGACATCACCGACCAGGTGCGCATGGAGGAGATGATGATCCAGTCGGAAAAAATGCTATCCGTGGGAGGACTTGCCGCCGGCATGGCCCACGAGATCAACAACCCCCTTGCCGGCATGATACAGACCGCAAGTGTCATGGAAAACCGCTTGACCAGCGACACCATGCCGGCTAACCTTGCGGCGGCTGAAAAGGCCGGCACCAGCATGGAAGCGATCCGAACGTTCATGGAGAAAAGAGAGATCCCCCGCATGATAACGGCCATCAAGGAATCGGGCGCCAGGGTGGCGGAGATCGTCAGCAACATGCTCAGCTTTGCCCGCAAGGGGGATACCCATAGATCCCCCCAGGATATGTCTGAACTCATGGACAAGACCCTGGAGCTTGCGTCCACCGACTATGACCTGAAAAGAAAGTACGACTTCCGGCAGATAGAGATCGTGAAAGAGTACCGGGAAAACCTGCCAAAGGTGTTATGCCAGGGGTCCAAGCTCCAGCAGGTGCTCCTCAACCTCCTCACCAACGGCGCCCAGGCCATGCAGGAGACAAAGAATAAGGAAAGCGGCGAGAGGCAGCGTTTTGTGCTGAGGCTGTCATATGAAGAAGAAAATAAAATGGTCCGGATCGAAATCGAGGACAACGGCCCCGGCATGGTTGACGCCACCCGCAAACGGGTGTTCGAGCCCTTTTTCACCACCAAGCCCGAAGGCCTGGGCACGGGCCTTGGGCTCTCGGTATCCTACTTCATCATCACCGAAGACCATGGCGGCACCATGACCGTTGAATCCCAACCCGGCAAGGGGACAACCTTCATCATCCGCCTCCCATTGAATTGGGGTCAGGCCTAACTTATTATAGCTCTTCGCATATGAATTGAGTCCAGTTCTTATAATAATTGGTAAAGCAGGTATCAATTCGATTGCGAACGTCTATAGCTTATTGTCGTTATTGAACCTGCTCGAAAAAAAATGTAATGCGGGGGAAGACAAGTTTGGCTTGTTGTCGTGATTCACGTTTGAAGAAGAAATGAACTGCGAAGATATAATATATCATCGCAGTTCATATTTATATTATTGCCAATATCTTTGCAGATACTTTCTTTCCACCAACTTAATGGATTTATCATCTATCTGGTCGTTAATCAGAGAAAAGCTGATCAAGTCGTTTTTATAGGGGATTTTCCTGGGACTGGTAAACCGGAAAGTCCGGCTCCTGTCTTTTGTGACAACCACATACTCGAAAAACGTGGTAGACTGATTATAATTCCGTTCTGTCATGACGCCTTGCAACCGATCTTGGGCGGCAGCAGGCGAAGCTGCTTGCCGGGAGCCCTGCACCCCAAGCTGGCCGCCGGTTCCAAGCCCACCTTTAACGGTTTGAGCCTTATAGGATTTAACAGACCTGATCAGATTATTCATGGCGTCCGTAAAAGCCGCAACAATCACTTTTCCCTGGGGGGTCTTTGAATAGGCTCCGGCCGCACCGCCGGCTACACCGCCAAACACACCTCCCAACAATGAAAAATCAGTATTCCTGGCGCTTCCTTCGGCTGCAGCAAGTTGAACTCCCGAACGGTTTTCTATAAGCGTTAAAACAGTACTGGCGTCACTGTGTTTGAATCCGCCTGCCACGGCACCAGCCACAGGGCCCAGCAGGCCGCCGATCAATGCCCCGGCTCCGCCGGTATCCTTGGCGCTGAATGTAATGGATGGTGTAACCGTATAATCGGCGGCAACCATCTGGCCCTTCCCGAAATTTGAGCCGCTCCGCATTTCGCCGGATTGCATCAGTTCCCGCTCCCGCATCATCTGCTGCATGGCCTTGCCCCGTTCAACAATGACAAAGCAATTGGACTGCTGGGCCAACAGGCGGATAACGGGAATTGTGGAAGGCAGACTTAAATCTTGTGTCAAATGCTCGTACCAACTTTCCGATTTGTCTTCAAAAATCGCCAGTGTTCCCAGCGAAGCACTGCAACGTTCCAACCCACTGTTGGCATCCTGGGCATTGGCACCGCCCGCAGACCCGGTCGCCACTGTTTTGGCCCCCTGGGAACCAGTTGACATGGATGACATGCACCCTGTCAGCAAAAATAGTAAAACGCACAAACTTACCGGAAAAAAGGCTCTTTTTCTACCCATTTGAATAGTCTCCACTAAATTTCGGTTCTTAGGATGGTTAAGCTTACAAACGGCGATTATATTTCCATCGGACCCACCACGACAGGCCATGAAACTCGAAATAATTTAGAATAGATAAGAATAGATATAGGATAAAAAAACTCTTATTGTCAAGGCAAGAAAAAAGCAACAGGAACAAATAGACTCCGGAGCTAATAGCCGCTAACGGCGCTACAGGATTTGCCGGAGCTGTTTTCATCCTCGCCGGTTTCAAGGCCCAAATGGGTTCGAACCTGACGGATATCATTGGCATCCACCATCCATGAGCCGTCCCCGGCAAGGACCAGGGGAACAAAATCAATGCCTGCTGAGCGAAAAAACGCCTCTGTCCTTGCGAACAACAGATCTGCCTGTTCACAGGAAGATTCGGGCTCGATCAGTTCTATTTCGGTATAGTCCCGGTAGGAATATTTATTGCATACAGCCTGGGCGGCCATGTCACGGCTCCGGGCCCCAAGAACCGGATAAAGAATAACTTTTACTTCCATCCCTGAATCCAGGGCAGCCAGCTCAAGTTTGGGCAACAGGTCCCTGCATTGGGAGCAATCGGGATCTGTGACCACATAGAAAAAGCCCATGGCCTGCTCAGGTTTAAAGGACTGAAAAACGAATTGTTCCAAAGCATTGATATTTTTCTTAAAAAAGGATTTTAGATTCTCCTTTTTCAAAGCTTTTTCTTGCGCGAGACGTTTTTTTTCTTTGTCAACCACATCCGGAATGTTCTTCATGGTTTCCCGGGTTATGGATCTGCCGTTTTTAAAAAGCTGACCTGCAAAGATAAAATCCTTGCCTGCATAAACCGGAACCAGGCTGTCGTTAATGTTAAGAATCACTTCACACAATTGCCCGTTTTCCCGCTTCAAAACCATTTTTGCGTTATCGGGCAGGGGGATATGAGTCCCGATCCACTCAATATCCACGTGTTTGCATACAGAATCCGCAAAAACGGTTGTTGCTGCTGCCCCAAGCACGATAAACCCCAAGACGATCTTGTATATTTGATTCATTCGCGCAATTTATCAACAAGCAGAACCAAAAGCAATACCATTTCCCCAAAACAACCGTATAGGAATTTCTCGGAAATACGGCCTGAAAGGAAGCTTGAACCAGATAAAAAACTGAATTTTAAAAGACGAATGGTCCCGGGCTGGGAGGATTGAAGAGACGGGAAGGCCGGACTTTCAGGTAAAAGTCCGGCCCTGTATTTCAGAGGTTTAGAATATCTTTGTCAGGGTCAATGCGGTTGTACTGCCTTCGGACCGGTCTTTTGCGTCAAATTCCCACAGCGTTCGCAAAGAAAGAGCCATCTTGAACCGGGGCAGAAAGACACTCACCTCCGGCCCCGCGGCATGGACCCGGTCATGGCTATCCCTGACGATGGCATCGTCTCCGGAATCATCGGTCACCTGCCATTGACTGTATCCGGCTATCCCGGCTTCCCAGACCTTTGCAAAGGATTTTCCGATTCCCCACTCAAAGTGAAAATCGTCCCCGGGGGTAAAATCGTCATCTTCCCGGTCCGAATGGATCTCGTACCGTCCAAGCAGTGACGCGGACCAGGTCTTTGCCCTGTCAAGGTAGAGGGTTCCCCCAAAGGTGGCCATGGTGGTCCAGTACCCCTTTCCCGGGGAGGCTGCGTCGGTTTTATCATAGCTTCCGGTGGGAAGATAGGCCGCAAGGGCAAGGGCGGCATCATAACGGGGTCCGTGCCAGGCAAGCCCGACGGGCTCGATGCAGATGTCTCCCAGGCCGAACTCCCGGTCATCCACCCCAACGGCCTTGATGGCGATGTCGGTGTTAACAAGGGGGATGGTGGCATCCATGAAAACATCGGCCCCAAGAAATTTCTTGTCCGTCACCCAGATGAACCTGTTGGCGACGGCAAAAACCGTGACATCAAAACCCACATCCAGCCCGTTGCCGCTCCTGTCCATGAGCTCACCGGCATCATAAAAGACATTGTACATGCGGTAATACATCCCCGGAGGAGCTACAGACCCGCCCTTAATGCCCTCCACACCGCTGACATAGTGATTGTTGGCGCCTGCAAATAAAATTCCGGGCATGAGGGTTGCGGCGAGTAAAACAAACATCAGCACAAACGTTTTTTTCATTTTTCTCCCTTTAATTGATCAACGATTGTCAGCTCTGGGGGATCACATAATTGGGTCCCGCGATGAGCAGATTATTGGTCAGGGTGGACTGGACCATCTCCATGGTGCTGCCGAACAGCATCTCCTTGACAAGGCCGTGGCCGTACGCGCCGAGTACGGCAAGGGCGTTGTGGGGCACCTCATAGAGATTGTGCTCGAACTTTCCCTGGTTAAAGAAATACCACTTTCTGACAGCGTCCTTTACCTGGCCGGCAAGGCCGCTCTCTTCCAGGATAGCGGTAAAGTGCTCCTTTTCGTACTTGCCGCCCTGGGTAAAGAGATCCAGGGGTTTTCCCGTGATTCTGCTCAAATGAAGGCCCAGCTTCAGGGCCTTGACCGCATTGGCGGACCCCCCGAAAAAGACCATGATGCTCTGCCACTCCTTGAACTGGCTGCTTGGCATGAGCACGGGAAACCTTGCCGAATTGATGATCCGCCTCACCTTGGGGCCGATGTGGCCGAGACTGATCTTGGTGGTAAGATCACTGATGCTCCTGGGACAGCACATGAAATCAAAATCAACGGGCAGGTCGGGCAGGGTCGAAGCGGTAAAGTTCATTGGCCCGATGAACCTGGGTTTGACCCCGGCCTCGGCGGCAAGGGCTGTAGCATGCTCCTTTGCCGTTTCGGGCTGGGTCAGGTAGGAATCGTCAAGATCCACCTGGACCACATCGTTTTCATAATACATGAGGAACTTGATATATTCCGGGATGTAAATATTGATGGACGCCCGGGACTGCTTGCAGAAATAGAGCGACTGCATGAGTATCTCCCTTCCAAGGGGAGTGTTCCTGAACACATGAAAAAGAGTTGTTTCCATAAATTCTCCTAAAAAGCCTGGGACGTCTGGACGTTGAGTTCGTCCCTGTATTTATCCAGAAGGGTTGCCTTGGAAACCATGCCCACAAACCGGTTGTTGCTCACCACCGGCATGCTGAACAAGTGTTTGGCATCCATTGTCTCTAAAACCTCTGAAAGGTTGTCATCATAATGAACGGTTTCCGGGTTTGAATCCATGATCTGCTCAATAAACACGGTGTCATACATCACCGTGTTGAAAAGGTAAGGCCGGATGTGCTCCAACCGGATCATTCCAAGAAACCTGCCGGTCTCTTCATCCTCCACCGGGAAATAGTTCCGGGTGGAGCGCTTTATGATATGCAGGAACTCCCTGAGCAGCATGTGGGGAGATACGGCAATGCAGTCCCGCTCGATCACCTCCCGGATGCTGATGTCGGCCAGCACCCTGGAATCGGTTCCAGGCCGCAAAAGCTCTCCCCTCTCCTTCAGGTCCTTGTGATAAAAGGAGGCCGGCTCAAAATAATGGGTAATGGTGGTGGAGATGGCGGATACGATGATCAGGGGAAGCATCACCTCATAGCTGCCCGTGATCTCCAGGATCAGAAAAATCCCGGTCAGGGGCGCCTGGAGGATGCCGCTGATCATTCCGGCCATGCCCAGAAGGGCGAAACACCCCTCGTTTACCAGCATGGCCGAGGGAAAGGCAAACACGGCAAAGCGGTGAAAGGCAAGGCCCGCAAAGCTTCCAATGACAAGACAGGGAGCGAAGATGCCCCCGGACCCGCCCCACCCCAGGGTCAGGGAAGTGGCAAAGATCTTTGCCAGAAAGGCGATGGCGGCGATTCCCAATCCGCCCTTGAACACCCCCTGGATCATGGCGTGGATGGAATGGTACCCCTCCCCCATCACCTCGGGCACCACAAAGCCCAACAGTCCCACGGCGCATCCGCCAATACCGGCCCTCACCCACATGGGCACCTTGACCTTGGAGGAGACACCGTGCATCCGACGGAGGGTCCGGGTGAGCAGGACCGAAGCAAAGGCCGCCACAACGGCGAGCCCCAGGCTTGCAAAGAGGTCCACGCCGGTGATGTGAAAACCGCTGCTCTCAAACGCGATGGAGTTGCCCTGGAGTATCCTGGAGATCTCGGCACCGGCCACGGCGGCCACGGCAATGGGAATGATGTTGACCATGGACCACTCGCCCAGGATGATCTCCATGGTAAAGATAATCCCGGTCAGTGGGGCGTTGAAAATACCGGCAATGGCGCCTGCGGCGCCGCACCCCACCAGGGTTGTCCGCTGGCGGTCGTTAAGGAAAAAGAACCGGGCGATTGTTGAGCCGATGGCGGCCCCACTCATGACAACCGGGGCTTCCGGACCTGCCGATCCGCCGCTGCCGATGGTGAGGCAACTGGAGATGAGCCGGGTGAAACTGGACCGGAACCGCAACAGCCCCCCATACCTGGAGACGCTGTAGATCACCTCGGGCACCCCGTGGCCGGCCCCCTCTTTCATGATCTTCTCAAGAAAGATCGAGGATGCCATGGCCCCTGCGGCCGGAAGAAGAAACGCCCACCAGAGGTGGCGCAAATGGTGAAGCCCCTCGAGCATGAACACCAGGGAACGGTTGAGTCCGATGGCGGCAAGGCCGCTGCAAAGTCCTACGATAACGCCGATGGAGATCAGCAGAAGCCTGTCGTCCATGCGGAAAAACGGAAGCCTGGCCGGATAGCGCCAGGAGATTAATTTTTTCATTGTCTGTGCCTAGATTCCCTTGCTTTCTATCGTTGCTTCCATTTTTTTTACCATGTCCAGCAAGTCCTCTTCATTTGGACAGGTCTTCAAGAACCGCACAAAGGAATCCTCCCGGAGGCAGTAGGAAAGCCGTGACAACAGATTGAGATGATCTTCGATGGAGGGGTTCAACAGTAGAAACAGCACAAACACAGGCAGGTCATCGATGGACTTGAAATCAACGGGCTTTTCAAGGAAGCAGGTTATGATCATGGGCGTCTCAACCCCCTGATCCAATGGATTTCTCGGGTGGGGAATGGCAACCCCCTTGCCCACCCCGGTGGAGATGAGCTCCTCCCTTGCCAAAAGCTGGGTATAGAGTTCCTGTGCAATCCCGGTGGAAAGGCCGGGGACCAGGTCAACACACGCCTTTAGAACCGTTTCCGTGGTCGAACCGCCAACCCCGGAAAAACAGCCCCCCTGCTCCATGGCGGTTGCGAGCATGCAGCTGCCCCCATCCTGTTCGTTTCCGGTTCCCTGGGTTGAAACCGTGTAGGTACGGCGCTGGGACACGGCCCACCGCTTGAGTTCAGGTTCGTTGAATATCCCGTCATTCCCCCGTTTTTTTACGGGGATTCGCCCCTGCCTGATCCAACGCTCCAGGGTATCGAGGTTCAATTCCAGGCGCCGGGCAATCTCATCTATGGTTAACTTCATAAATATCTATCCGCAATCCGGTATTTTACGGTACCGGACCGTATGGTTAAATTAATGTTCAATAAATATGTAAATATGTCTTAATAAGTTTTCATTCCCGCAAAGGTACGCGCAATGGCGTCCCGCTCGTAAATGATCTCCACCCGGCGGTTCTGGGCCCTGCCCTTTTCCGTATCGTTTGTCGCCACGGGACGGTACTGGGCGTAACCTTCCGCAGAGATCAGCTTCGGTTCCACACCTGAATTGACAAGGAGCCTGACAACGGCGGCGGCCCGGTTCGAGGAAAGTTCCCAGTTAGAGGGATATTTATCCGTGCGGATGGGCGAGGTGTCCGTATGGCCCTTCACCTTGACATGGTAGGCCAGCTGGGAAAGAATCTTTGACACCTGTTTCAGGATATCGGCCCCTTTTTCCGAAAGGGTGGCAGCACCCGGAGAAAAGAGCAAAAGATCGGACAGGGTAATCACCACCCCGGTTTCGGACTCCGACACATTGACGAGCCCGCCGAGCTTGTTGAACAGGATCAGCTCCCGCACCTCGCTTGCAATCTCCTCTATCTCCTTTTGAATCAAGCCGCCAAGCTCATCGATCTTCTGGGTTTCAGAAGGCTCTTCCGACGGGACCGCATGCATGGTCAATCCCTCCCTGGTGCCGGTCTCGGGAACGCTCTGCACGCCCAGGGCGCTTCTCAGGGATTCCACCAGCTCCTTGAAGGTCTCCTGCTGGGTGGTGCTCATGGCAAAGAGCAGCACGAAAAAGCACATGAGAAGGGTAACAAGATCCGCAAAGGTGGCCATCCATGCGGGGGCGCCTTCACTTTTACCGCCCTCATCATCATCTGCCGGTACATCCAGTGCCGGGGCCTCTTCTTCTGGGTTCTGTTCAGCCATTTTAAATCCTGCCTTTGCCGTTCATGAAAAATCGATGTTCCATCTTACTCCTCACTGGTCGTCTTCGCCCCTTCGCCAAGGTAGACATTGAGCTTATCCTCCATGAGCCTTGGGTGCTCGCCCTCCCTGATGGAGATCACGCCCTCGTAGATGATGGTCATGTTGGCGAGTTCCTCACCGCTCCGGGTTTCAAGCTTATTGGCCATGGGAAGAAAAAACAGGTTGGCCATCACCGATCCGTAAAAGGTGGTGATCATGGCAACGGCCATCTTGGGTCCGATGGTCGAGGGATCATCGAGGTTGGCAAGCATCTGGACCAGTCCGATCAGGGTACCGACCATGCCGAATGCGGGCGCAAAATTGCCCATGGTCGAGTACAGGGAGTAGCCTGTCTTGTGCTCCTGCTTGATAAGGGTCATCTTCTTCTGCATGACAGCGGCAATATCCGCAGTCTTGACGCCGTCCACCGTCATCTGAAGGGCCTTGGCAAGGTAGGGGTCGCTGGTGTCGGCAATATCCCCTTCAATGGAGAGAAGCCCGCCCTTCCGGGCCTTGTTGGAGATCTCCACCAGGTTGGCGATGATATCCGCGGGTTTCTCGATTTTAAAGAGAAACACCTTCATGGTCACTTTGATGATGCTCAAAAAATCCGCCAGGGGATAGGCGATCATTGTTGCGGCAAAGGTACCGCCAACAACGATCATCACCGATGGAAGGTTCCAGAACAACCCGAGTCCGCTTCCGAGAAGAATTGTGATGCAAACAAAACCTATACCTGAAACAATACCGATAATCGAAGCTAAATCCATTCTATTCCGCCTTTATAAAAACCGTTTCCGCCAGGGGGTATTCTTTGTTGTACCTCATCAACATGGTGATGGATTCCGGGGTGAGTACAGCGCCAGCCGAGAAAAGCTTGGTTCCGGTGTTTGTATACACCCCGGCTCCGATGACCATCCCGGGTTCGAGCTGATGCAGCCCCACCTCCTTGACCACGATGGAAGCACCATTCATGCAGGTGACCACATAATGTTCAAGGGCATTGACCACCCTGGGATCAAGCCGTGTTCCGGAAAACTCCTCGAGCATCTCCGGGATCTTGTCCACGGCCGGCCTGGGGTCCGTGGTGGCAAGATCATCCAGGATCTTCGCCCCGGCAAGAATCCTTGACATGAGTGGAATATACCGCCGCTTCAGCCCCTTGGGCCACCCTGATCCATCCGAGTTTTCATTGAGATGGGCAATGATGCCGGCCGCCCGTTCCAGACCGGGACACTCTTTGAGAAAGTCAGCCCCTGCCGCAGGCGCCTTCCTGAAACGGTCCCTGTCATACTCGGTCAGCTCCTCTTCCGCCTTGCCAAGGATGGAATCAGGAATGAACAGCCGTCCCACGTCATGGAGCAGGGCCGCCGTTGAAAGAAGCTTCTTCTCAGCGTCCTTCAGCCCCAGCCGGTCACCCGCAGCCACGGCAATGCCGGCAACCCGCCTTGAGTGGCCCTTGTTTGACTCATTCCTCGACTCGATCATGCTGGCCAGAATCGTTTCTATCCCCCTGGTGTTCTTCTGAAACCGATCTCCAAGATCCTGAACCTCTGCCTTCAGCCGGTCCCTATCCCTGGTCATCATGTTGATCTGTTTCAACGAATTGTGGAGAAGACTCTTTTCCCTGGAATAGGCTCTACGGGTCTTTCCAAGCTCTGTCTTAAATTTTTTAAGCAATGCCATGGCATTGTCAAGCTTGTCAGTCTTCCAGGCAAAACGCTGCTCCAACTCCCTATGATCCAAATATTTTCCTGCTTTCAGCCTTAATTCCGTAACAGAGGGGGGAGTTATAAGAAGATCATCAACCCCCGCCCCAAGGAGTTCACACCGCTGTTCGGCGCCGGGATCCAGGCCCAGCAACCCAAACACTGCGGCAATGGAGTTGACGCCCGCTTCCCTGAGGGAAGAGAGCATTGAAACAGCACTGCCGACATCAACCGATTCAATATCCACGACAACGATATCCGGGTTTCCGGCCCTGGCCGCTGGTACGGTATCGGCCAAAGTGTCGCAAGTCATCACCGTCCACCCCTGGTGTTCGGAAAAGCGCTTTACAACCCCATCGGATTCCCGACCGCAAATATAAAGTAATTTAATCAGTTCCCTTGGTCCTTTTCTACTCATCAGAGGTGCAGATTATACCAAATGGCGAAATATTTCAAACCATTTAACCGCAAATACCTATTCAGAGTAATGATTCATCCACCAATCATCCCACTTTGTGGTAACAATACTTGCCGCAAGCTTCTTTCCGGTCTCTGTCCTGAGCCTTTCCATAACGAACTCGAGCCACTGTTCAGGGGATTTTGCCCCGGTATCCTGCAATCGTTTCAACTCAAGCACAAAGGAGATCTGATCGGCATCCCTGGCAAGCTTTGCCTCAAATAGAAGATCTGCGATTCGCTTCATTCCCGCCCTCCCCAAAAAGGATTATAGCGCCGTATTCCTTGACTTTTTATTAAGCAGGAGTTTTAATAAATGTCAAGATTCAGATGGATTGAACACTTTCAAGGGGCAAAGAAATGGGCAAAAGAAATTTTTCCGTGTTTTTGGCTGTTGTGATCCTCATCTGTTTTTTCACTGCTCCATGGAGCGTGGCCGAGGTGGCGCCGGGAGATGAGCCCGGCTTCTTTTACACGATCCAAAAAGGGGACACCCTGTGGGACCTGTCCCACCGGTTCTACAATGACCAGTGGACCTGGCCCGGCCTGTGGGAGATGAACAACGACATAAAAAATCCCCACTGGATATATCCCGGCAAAAAAATCCGCATCTTTCTGACCGACACCCTGGAAGAGCAGCCGGTCCCGCTTTCCCTGACGGCACCGGCCCCCCAAAATGAGGCGGTTGGACCGCCGGCCGTACCCCCTTATTTTTCCTACCCCCCCATGGACAGTCTGGGGTTCATACGAAAAAAAACCGTTACCCCCCTGGGAACGATTCTCAGGTCCCGCAGCAACAGCGTAATGATGGCTGCCGGGGATACCATCTACATCAAAACCATGGGAGAGACCCCCATGGAGGTGGGAAAGGAGTACCGGATACTCTCCACCGAAGATGTAAAATGGCGTTACCGCAGGGAGCGGTTCTCCGGGGTCAAACACAACGTACTCGGCATCATCACCGTCACGGAAAACCACGACAGTTACGTAACAGCCGTCATCACCAGGTCCTTCCGCCATGCCAGGGCGGGCCACCTGATCGCACCCTTTAAAAAGAGCCCCACCCGGATCGAGATCACGGAAAGCCGTGACAATATCGATTCAAGGGTCCTGTGCTCCGGAAATAACGAGACGGTCATGAGCGCCCATAAACTTGCCTTTATCAACCGGGGAAGCGACCATGGCATCACCCTGGGCCAGATCTACACCATATTTGAAGATATGGGAGAATACGGCAGGCGCGACAACAAAATCCGCATAAAAGACCTTAATATTGGAAAAGTGATCGTGCTTCACACGGAAAAAACAACATCCACGGTTCTGGTGCTTTCATCCAGCACCGAATTTTCCCAGGGTACCCGGATATATTGACCGTCCCGCCCCAGCCCGAAAAAAATTCTTGTGTATTGCCGGGGTTCATACTAAAAGCTGTGGTTTTTAACCATGGAGATGAATCCCGCAATACCCATGACCCGATCAAACATATTCACCATCGCAAGTCGTTTTTTCGGCTCCCCCGGACCTGCCACGGTTTTCGGTTTCCTGGCAATGATCCTTACGGGCACCGGTCTGCTCCTCCTGCCCCAGGCAACCACCCAGGCGGATCTCAGCCTGGTGGACGCCCTGTTCACGGCCACCTCGTCGGTCTGCGTGACAGGCCTTGCCGTGACAGACACGGGCACCTCGTTTACCCTGTTCGGCCAGGGGGTTCTCCTGGTGCTGATCCAGACCGGGGGCCTGGGCATCATGACCCTGTCGACCCTGTTCCTCGTGCTCTCGGGCAAACGGCTGAGCTTCAACGGTCATTCCGCCATCCAGGAGAGCTTCACCCCGTTCCGGGACAGGCCCCCGGGAAAAATACTCAGGGATGTCATCTTCTTTACCCTGGCCCTTGAAGGAATCGGCGCCCTGCTCCTGTTCACGGCATTCATGGACAACGCTTCCCTGCCACGGGCGGCCTGCCTCTCGGTTTTCCACTCGGTCAGCGCCTTTTGCAACGCGGGCTTTTCCCTGTTTCCCGACAGCTTCACCTCCTATAAATCAAGCGTGGTTGTCAACCTGACCATCTGCGGCCTGATCATATTCGGCGGCATTGGCTTTCCTGTGCTGTCCGAGCTAAAGGAGCGGCTCCGCCCCGCCAAACGAAGACGCCCCCCCATGAGCCTGCACTCAAAGATAGTTCTCTCCATGACAGGGGGGATGCTCGTTACCGGCACCCTCATTTTCCTGGCCATGGAATCCGGCATCACCCTTGGCAAGCTGCCCTGGCTGGAGCGAATCACGGCCGCCCTGTTCCTGTCGGTCAATGCCAGGACTGCGGGATTCAACAGCCTTGCCCTGGGAAACATGGCCAATGAGACCCTCTTTTTCATGATCCTGCTGATGTTTGTGGGAGCCTCCCCCGGCTCCTGCGGGGGCGGGATCAAGACAACCTGCCTTGCCGCCCTGATGGCCCAGGGCCGATCGAGGCTCAAGGGAGAAAAACGGCCCAACCTGTTCGGCCGGTCCCTGTCGGACCGGAGCGTGGGCAGGGCCGTAAGCGTTGTGCTGATCAGCACCCTCATCGTCTGTGCAGGCACCATGCTGCTGATGATGACGGAACTGGGAGACCTTCCCCACCCCGAAAGCCGGGGAATGTTCCTGGAACTCCTGTTTGAGGTGGTCAGCGCATTCGGCACCGTGGGATTGTCCACCGGTGTCACCCCGGGACTCTCCGATCCCGGCAAACTCATCATCATCACCATCATGTTCCTGGGTAGGCTGGGCCCGCTCCTGATCGCCATGGCGGTGAGCAGACCCGTGCGCCTGGAGCGCTCCTATGCAGAGGAGGAATTTATCATAGGATGAAAAATCAAAAAAAACAATTTGTCGTCATCGGCCTTGGAAACCTCGGCCACTACCTGGCCTCGAGCCTCTATGAAAAAGGCCATGAAGTACTGGCCATCGACATCGACCAGGACAAGGTCCAGGCCGTCAAGGATCATGTAAGCCGGGCCGTTGTCGCGGACGCCACCCGGGGCAAGGTCCTTCAATCCCTGGGGGTGGACAAGGTGGACGCCGCCGTGGTCTCCATCGGCTCCGTCATGGAGGCCTCCGCCCTTGCCTGCCTCAACCTCAAGGACCTGGGCGTGGAGCTGGTCATTGCCAAGGCCATCTCCGAAATTCACAGCCGCCTTCTTTATAAGGTGGGCGCCACCGAGGTGATCTTCCCGGAAAAGGACCAGGCCCTCTCCCTCGCGGAAAGGCTCCATAACCCCAACATCCTGGAATACATGCGCTTTGTGGAAGGATACAGCATCATCGAGTTCGCCCCGCCCGGCAGCTTCATGGGCAAAAAGCTCAAGCACCTCAACCTGATCAATGACTACGGCATCCAGGCCATTGCCATCAAGGAACTCGTGCCCGAGCGCCTCACCATGATCCCCACCGGCGATTTCATCATCAAGCAAAGCGACGTCCTGATTCTCCTGGGCCCCAACACGGCCCTGGACAAGCTCCAAAAGATAAAAAAATGAAGGATCACCCAGTGTCACGGAGGGGAAAAACGAAAATGGAAAAAGAGCGTAGGTAACTTTTGAAATAAGAAAGCGGCTGAAGGGAATTTTTCAGCCGCCATGACCCACAACTTGATAGAGCGATTTGATTGTTAAAAGTTCAATTGTTCTTTAACCTCTCTATAATGAGCCAGAGTTTCTTTATCGTTTGGATTGAGTTCCAGGCTCTTTTCCAATATTTTTTTCGCCTCTTTTACTCTACCCATCTTAAACAGTATCCAACCCTTTGTATCTATGAAAAATGAATTCTCCGGCTGGTATTTTAAACATCGGTTTATTTGCCCCAAAGCTTTTTCTAATTTGAGATTCTGATCAGCATACTCAAACGCAAGACAATTAATTGCCCAATAATCATACGGGATAATTTTACACAAATTTTCCAACACTATAATTGTGCCTTCTAAGTCTCCACGCTCCTTTTTGTACTCCGATAATATAATACACAGATCCCCCAACTGTGAGTATAACAACTCATCCTTATTCAGCGTTGCCTCCGCGAGCGCCCTTTCCATAAATAGGATTGCATTATCCAACTCATTTTTGAACCTATATTTCAAACTATCCACCAGCAGATCCAACGCAGACCCATAATTAAGCTTTTTCACCGAATCTAACTGCTTACGGGCCTCATTCTTTTTATTCAATTCGAATAATATCCTGGCAGATTCGATTATATAAATCGGGTTTGCGGGCTCGAGCTTAGCCAACCGCAGATAGTTCTTTAGTGCTGCCTCGTGTTGGTACAACAGGAGATTGCACCAACCCACAAACTCTATAATTTCAAAGTTTTCAGGATCAAAAGCCAAATACGCATCAAAAGCCTTAAGTGCTTGCCGATGATTCCCTAACCCCAGATAAGAGCACCCGATATAATAAACATTATACGCTGCAAAAGCATTACCTTGATCACCACTACAATCTTCAGACTTCTTGATTTTTGCAATTGCTTTTTCATATTGTCCCAACTCGAAATACGTTATACCAAGATTCGTATAGTAACTCTCTTCAAGAGTTGGAAAAGAATAAAATACAATATGATACCAGAGTAACTTTAAATGAAGAAATATTTGCCTATAAAGATAAAACATTTGTTCAAGCCAACGCCCACATGGTGATGCGGCCTGGACAAAGGACCTGTAACCCGCCCCCCCCCCCAGACCACGGTTCCGGTACTTACTACGGGTCATCTTCCGGGACGTGCCCACGCACTCGTCATGAACGAGCATACTTTCTGCCCGAAACGATGTCCTGCCCCTCCTTGACCCGACACGGCCCTGTACGAGCTCCACAGGATAAAGGAATAAAATATCACCCCTGCTCAAAGGTGACCCTGAGCACCTCCTGGTAGGTGGTCCGTCCCTCGAGCATGGCCTTGACCGCATTCTCCCTCAGGGAGGTGAGGCCCTCCATGTGGGCCCGTTTTCTCAATGAGGGAATGTTGGCGTCTTCCGAGGTCATCTTTTTCAATGATTCCGTGTAGGGAAGCACCTCGAAAACACCCTGGCGGCCCTTGTAACCGGTCTTGCGGCACTGGACACACCCCTTGCCGTACTTGAGGGGGACCGTGCCCGTAAGGTTGAGATCCAGCCCCATCTGTTTCAGCTCCCCGGCATCCATGGCAAGGTCACTCTTGCAATTGGGGCAAATCTTCCTCACCAGCCGCTGGGCCACCACCCCCACCAGGGAGGAGTGAACCAGAAACGGCGGAATCCCAAGATCCAGCAGCCGTGTCACCGAGGTGACGGCATCGTTGGTGTGAAGGGTCGACAGCACCAAATGACCCGTGAGCGCCGCCTGCACCGCACTCTGGGCCGTCTCCAGGTCCCGGATCTCACCCACCATGATGATATCCGGATCCTGGCGGAGAATGTTCCTCAGGATCGAATCAAAGGTCACCCCGATGGCCGGCTGGACCGAGATCTGGTTGAAATCCTCATGGATCATCTCGATGGGCTCTTCAATGGTGACCACGTTCACCTCGGGACTCGACAACATCCGAAGGGTCGAGTAGAGGGTGGTGGATTTTCCGCTGCCCGTGGGCCCGGTCACAAGAACGATCCCATGGGGCTTGGTCACGATCCCATTGAAGCGCTCAAGATCCTCGCCGGAGAGCCCCAGCATCCCAAGATCCTGGAACAGGATATCCGGATCCATGATTCTCATCACCACCTTTTCGCCAAACGCCACGGGAATGGTGGAGACCCGGATCTCCACCTCCTTGCTCCCTTTTACCGTCTTGATCCGGCCGTCCTGGGGCCTTCGCCGCTCGGCCATGTCCAGCCGGGACAGGGTCTTTATCCGTGAGACCACGGCGTTGTGGACCTGCTTGGGCAGCTTGAACGCCGTGTGCAGCATCCCGTCGATCCGCATCCGCACAAGGCTCGTCTCCCGCTTGGGCTCGATATGGATATCGCTGGACTTCTGCTCAAAGGCGTAGCTGAACAGATGGTTCACGGCATTTACAATGTGCTGGTCCGTGGCGGGCAGCTCATCCACGGACTTGAGCTTCACATACTGCTCAAGGTTTCCCAGGTCCACCCCGGTCCGTGAGAACTGGTCCTCCGCCGCCGTGATGGAATGGCGAAACCCGAAAAACTCGTCAATCAGCCGGATGATATCGGACTTCGAGCTGATAACCGGCTTCACCTTGAGATTGGTCACCCGCTCCACATCGTCCATGGCCTCCTGGTTGAAAAAATGGGAGGTGGCCACCACCAGCCTGTCCCCTTCCATGGCCAAAGGCAACAGCAGATGCTTCATGGCAAAGGACCTCGGTATGGTCTTTGTGACAAGGTTCAGCTCAAGCTTCAACGGGTCGATCTTCTTGTAGGCCATGCCGAATCCCTCGGCCATGGCCTCATAGATGGTGTCTTCGTCCAGGGTCTTGGACGGGTCGGCAGGAAGTTTTATCTTAAGGGCGACCAGTACATCGGCAAAGGAAACCGGCGTCTCGATCACGCTCCCAGTGGTGTTGTTGCGTTTCCGTTCCGCGTTTTTCGCTTCCAGGGCCTTTGTCGCCGCAGCCTCCCGCCGCAGCACATCCATTGCCTGTTCCTTTGAGATAAGACCACGGGCCACAAGGATCTTGCAGATATTCTTGGATGAGAATCTATGTTCCTGATCTAACATGTTTTCAAGTCACCCCCACTTACGGGTTACAGGCCGGACTTGGCATTCGAGAATAAATCATTCTCACCGTTTCCCGGCTGTTTGTCAAACCCTTTGCCCCATCCAAACGAAACAAGCCTCCCAAAAAGTTCACATCAATCCGGGAAAGAACGGATACTCACCCGCATAAGCCCAGCCCCACAAACCACCATTGACTTGAATACAGGAGAACCCCATGTTATGAATCATGCTGACCATTTCAAATAAACGGAACGTAAAAAATATATACTGGGAGAAACGCTAAAATGGCAGATAATAAATCTAATTTCACAACACTAACTCCTGCCAAAACCATAGAAGAAGTCTGGCAGAACTTCGACCCGACCCTGATTATTGACCCTGCCTCGGAGCAATACATACCAAGAACAGATCCGGAGTTACAAAAACTTTCATTCAATTTAAAACACTCCAGACACCATATACATGCCTTCCTTTGCGGACACAGGGGAAGCGGAAAGACCACCGAATTAAACCGGCTCTGCCTGGATGAAAAAATCACCCAAAAGTTTTCACCCATATTTTTCACAGCTCAGGAATTCGGAAGCGACGGAGTTCATCTTACCCACGATGCTATTATGGTGGGAATCGGACAAAGACTCATTAGAAATGATTTCATTGATGCAGGCCTTAAAGATGAATTCAATGACTGGGGAAAAACAATAGTCAAAACCTTTCTCAAGGATGAGAAGGCCCAGGCAAACGCAGGTGCAAAAGCAAACGCATGGATTGCGTTTTTCAAAGCTCAACTCAGCACCCGTAAAGAATGGAAGTATGAACAAAAACAGATTCTCGAGCCTAAAGTTCAGGACTTGATCGGAATTCTCAACCGCATGGCTCAGGATTTAAAAAACAAGACCGGCAAAAAACTACTGATTGTTGTGGACGACCTGGAAAAAGGTGAATCCGAAGCCCATAAAGAGATGCATAAAAGGTTATTTAAAGAACATTACGACACCTTGGTACAACCCGCATTTTCCATTGTTTACACCCTGCCGATCTATTTCAGGGCCATGCAAGGCAGCCGTATTCCCAATGACCAATTATACACCTTTTCCGCCATTCGCCTATATGATCATGAGCATCGAAAAGAAGAAACGCCCGAATTGCAGACAGAGGACGACGGCTACAAGCTGATTAGAAACTTTGTTGAAAAACGTATGGCAAACCTTGAAAACATCTTTGCCGACGATGATGTTTTAAACGAAATTCTGCTCATAGGCGGAGGACTGTTCCGGGAAACAGCCCGTGTAATAAAGGACGCAGCCTATTTTGCCATATCAAGGGATGCGGATAAGATAGAACTGGAAGATGCTAAAAAAGTGTTTTCCCAGGTTAAAAAAGAATACCAGCCCATGGTCAGGGGTGAGGCAATCCCTATCCTTAAGGAAGTGGCGGAAACAGGAATGTGGGTTGACGGGGTTGAGCCATTTCTTCAGTCACGTGCGGTTGTGGAATATGAAAACGGTGATTTATGGATAGACATAAGGTATGTGTTAAAAAAATTCATAGGCGAACTACCGGCAAAAGAGTCAACAGAATAGAAACGAAACGGACACATCCATGGAAACACAGCCCGAAATCACCCAGCAAATCAAAGAGATTGCAAAAGACATTGCAAACAAAACAGCCTTGTCATTAAAAGCGGATCTGCCCTTGTTTCTCATTGTCTATTATGACCATGAAACGGACAAGCTTGCCTTGCAGGAATCCATTCGCCAAAGTCTGAAACAAAAAGAGATTAGCACACGCCCCTTTGATCCCAAAGGAAACCAGGAACACACTGCAGGGAAGTTGTACCCCTTACTGGCCAGTGCATCCCTGGAAAAAAGCCTGTGCATAATTGCCGGGCTGCCATTAAACAAGAGAAAGATAGAGCCGGACAACGCCTTTATTCGCTATCTCAACATCTTCAGGGATAGAATTGCCAAAGAACGCATTCGCATGCTGCTTTTTCTCCACTCCTCCAATGCAGAGCAATTCATGAATACAGCCGGTGATCTCTGGGATTTCAGGCATGGCACCTATTGGCTTGAAAGAAAAAAAGAAGAGTCCCGAAAAATTCAGTGGAATGATCTTGAAAAAAAATTCCATGGATTAAAAGATCAGGACAGAGAGGAGATTCTCAATCACATCAAAAGCGTTCGACCATTAATTGACGACACCGAAGAATCAGAAGAAAAAGCCAGGCTTCTCGTGGACCTTGCAAGCTGGTTGAGACGCCGTCATGCGTATTCTTCGGCCATTGAAATGGCTTATCAAGCGATTCGTCACACCGAAGGCCAACGGGATAGTCTCAATGCTGAAATAGAATTTGAGTTGGGGTACAGCTTAAGCCTGAATTCTGATTTATCCGAAGCTTTGGGTCATTACAAACAGAGCCTGGAAATAACACGGGAAATCGGAGACAAAGCTACAGAAGGCACTACTCTTAACAATATCAGTCAAATTTTCACAGCAAGGGGCGATTATGACACCGCTCTCAAATACTTGCAACAGAGCCTGGAAATAAGACGGGAAATCGGGGACAAGGCCGGAGAAGGCGCTACTCTTAACAATATCAGTCAAATTTTCAAAGCAAGGGGCGATTATGACACCGCTCTCAAATACTTGCAACAGAGCCTGGAAATAACACGGGAAATCGGGAACAAAGCCGGAGAAGGCACTACTCTTAACAACATCAGTCAAATTTTCAAAGCAAGGGGCGATTACGACACCGCTCTCAAACACTTGCAAAAGAGCCTGGAAATAACACGGGAAATCGGGGACAAGGCCGGGGAAGCTGTTACATGTTACAACCTTGCAATGGAATGGGAACGAAGAAAGAATATAAAAAAGGCCATTCATTATCTTAAAAGAGCCGTTGAGATAGAAGAGCAAACAGACCATCCTGACTTTGTGGAAGACAACGAGTATCTCACTAAATTAATCCAAAAACAGCAGAAGGATAGCGCAATGGGCGGCCATCCATCATGAAGGGATGTCTGGAGCAGGTTATCCGTTCCATAAAGACCAGAACGGTTTAAGGGAGTCCGCCTATCTTGATATACCAGTTATAAACGCGTTCATGCCACCATTCCTGGGACGACTGGCATATAAGCGGTATTTTAAAATCGGCCAACTCCCTGAGCACTGAATCGAAGATTATTGTCTTAGCAGATGTTTTCCAGGCCCTGACCCAGAAAAGGCCATTTGGGCTATTTCTCCAATGAACATTTTTTTAAAGATTTAGACGGTTCGCCCGATATATAATTTATGTATATCGATTCCCAAGCGAATTGCGTGTTACATCCATTGCAAGCCTCGCCGGAGGCTTTGCGTTCGCTCATCGCCATCTCATTTAAAATCGACTATCCGAACACATCATAAGCGGTTCACAACATTCGTAATCTTAAAACCAACTGCAATATGCAGATATTATCAGTCTAACTTTTCAGGAAAGAGGTGCCGTAATGAAAATCAATTCATCGGACGTGCAGTTTTCCTCAAGCTCCCGGTACAGCCGTACAACGGAAGAGACGGTGTACACCCTTGAGGAAGAAAAGAACATCCTGCGCAAAAGTCAAAGCAAACTTACGGAGCAACGCAGCAGTGAGGCCGCCGCCAGTTCCCATACCGGGGAGGATTACACCGTTGACATCCGGGAGGAAGCAAAGGCCGAAACAGTGCGCCATGCAGAGGAAAGCGCGGATTCATCCCCGGATATGAATGATGACTTTGACAGAAACATGTATCTCTCATCCGTCCTGACCTGGGCCGCCGATACCATTGATAAGCTTGCGGCGGCCCTTGAGGAACAGGAGCATGCCATGCAGGGAGATGCGGGCCAACGGTTGACTTTCCCCTCTTTTTCGGAAGAGACGGACTCTCTTACCGTCCTGAATACCAATCCCGGAAAAAATCGTTTTGAATTCCTTCGGACCATGGCAGACGAGTTACGCGCCAAGGCCGACAAGTTCATTGACAAGGCCGATGCGTTGAGCCCGGCCGATCAGGAGGGGGGCGCCAGCCGGATGATAAAAACCACCCGGCATGAGAAAGAAAGAACCGTCGTTCAGTCAAGCGGCCTCATCCGGACCGCTGATGGCCGGGAGATAGGCTTTTCCCTGGATGTGGACATGCAGCGGGAGCGGGAATCGGTGAGCAAAACAATGGAAACCTTCCGCTTCATAGATCCTCTGGTCATCAATTTTTCCGGTACCGCAGCCCAGCTGAGTGATGAGAAAAGATCCTTTGACCTGAACAACGACGGCATTGCCGAAGAGATCGCCCAGTTACAGTCCGGCAGCGGTTTTCTGGCCCTGGACCTGAATGAGGACGGCATTATCAACAACGGCGGGGAGCTCTTCGGACCCTCCACGGGCAATGGATTCCAGGAGCTGGCCCTGTTTGACGAGGACAACAATCACTGGATAGATGAAAACGATGAAATTTATGAAAAGCTGACGGTCTGGACCAAGGACGAATCAGGGGAAGATGTCCTGCGGAAACTTTCGGAAACCGGGATCGGAGCCATTCATCTGGGCTATGTGGCCTCGGGGTTTTCATTGCAGAACAGTTCAAATGAGACCGTGGGTCAGGTGGTCAGCACGGGTATTGCCTTAACAGAGGCGGGAGAGGTGAAAACCGTCCAGCAGATCGACCTGGTGGTTTAATCGGTAAAAAAGTTTCCGGCTATCTCTTCCGGGTACACAGACAGGTTATTTCGGGGAGGGGTATAAAATCAAAAAAGGCCAACAAGCTGATGAAACGCTTGTTGGCCTTGTTGTATAATGGTGGGCCGTCGCGGGATCGAACCGAGGACCTACTGATTAAGAGTCAGTTGCTCTACCAATTGAGCTAACGGCCCTGC
>JAAEMK010000305.1 GCA_024225635.1 Desulfobacteraceae bacterium
CTAATGAATTATCTCGTCGGGCATCCGCGGTAGGGTTGGGCCGGATATCCGGCAATTAAATATTTTAAATTTAACAACAAAAATCCATTTAAACAAAGAGACAAAAGCATAATTTCTACATTTTTTTGTACAAAAGCAATAAGTTAATAACTGCAAGACCCTAACCAAACTTTTTTACTACCCCTAAGGGGCATCCTGCATGGGGCTCCTACCCTGCGGGGTCCTATCTTAACCTCTTATCTTAAATCTGCAGGGCAAATCCAACTTAGAATTTCTTCTTCAAAATTGCAAATTTTTTACTTCCCCCCGGTTATCTTAGACTAGGTTTTGTTAAATTGGGAACAAAGTAACACTGCAGGATTAGGACACCCTATATTTATACCCCACAGGGTTAGAGCCCCCAGCAGAGGTTTGGCACAATGAAACGGGGGGTGTAAGTAGGTACAAATTTTAATTTATAATAAAATATCAGGAATATTACTGAGGTATGGAAAGAGAAACCATAATAATTTCCAACCTATTTCTAACCTTTTACTAGCACCTTGGGGGGCTCTAACCCTGCAGGGCTAACCTAACCTTA
>JAAEMK010000306.1 GCA_024225635.1 Desulfobacteraceae bacterium
CTACTCGACGCCAGGTGTCGGCGGGAGCGCCCAGAGACTCGTTATAGCCGCGCAAGAAGGTCTGCGGCGTGTTTTATTTTGGGCACCAGTGGGTCGCCCAGGAAAAATCACATTTTTGGCACCGCTCGACCGAAGGGTGGATTTTGGTCCAGTGAGGCCATAAACCCCGACTTCAAGCACCTGTTGTCCTTTGTCATGATCATGTTGACGGGACTCAAGAGGGGTTTCGTGTGAAAGACCAGCGTTTTGGCTGTAAAGTGATTTTGATGCGGATGTGCGAATCGATTCTAGCACAAACATGTTCAGACGAGTGTCAAAATCATCTCAAAGAAATTCGATTTTCTCCCATCCTACACGGCGAGGCGCTCTCTGGCTTATAGATTCTTGTTTCCCATGCCTGTGGGAAGGTTTTTAGCCCATCTCCTGGCCGTGGTCAAAAACGTGAAAATGCAACGGGTTCTTGAGACGCCATCGGGCTGGGAGCATCGATGAATCGGCGTTATGTGTGTTTTCCTCACGGCAATGGGTTGTGTGCGCTGCAAATCGGCCTGTGACCGACCATCCTTGCGCCGGACTGGTGCCAAGTGCGTGCATCCAGAAGTGAAAAGAG
>JAAEMK010000307.1 GCA_024225635.1 Desulfobacteraceae bacterium
GCATCCGCGCCGATCACCTCAAGGGTATGAACGCCCTCCCCAAGATCCGCCGCCGTCACAGGCGCGGAAACGGACAGGATGCCGCTCCACTCGCCGCTGTCCAGCCGGTATCTGTATGTTTTTACATCTTCTCCTCCCACCGTGACCTCAATGGATGTGGCGCCCACCGTACCCGAAGGAGCGTTGAACATCCCGGCCCGGGGCGGGGTGGTATCCAGAATCCACTCAAACACGGTGGCATCGGCCTGGGGCTGCCAGATACCTTCGCTGTTCCTGCCTGTCACGGAAAGGGTGTGTTTGCCGTCCTCGGAAAGAGCAAAGGTCAACGGCTGACCTACGGAGATCTCCCGGGACCAGGCCCCGTTGTCCAGGCTGTAACGGTAGGTCTCAACACCGATCCCGCCGATGATGATCCGGTAAGAGCCTGTATTGGTCGTGCTGTTGGGAATATCCGAAAGGGTCGCAAAGGGCGCGTCCACGGATTTGAGCTCAAAGCCGGCAGAGACCGATATATCGGACATTACATTTGTATCGGTTCTTGGATTATCCGTTGAGCCGTCACTCCAGCTCACAAAAATATACTTGTCATCGGGTACGGCTGTAACAGCGGTTCCGGCACCGCCGGGTTCCACGGTCTGCTCTGTTGCGCCTGTAACGGCGCCGCCCGGTCCGGCCGTATATGTCAGCGTATAGTTCTTTAAAGTATACTGGGCGGTTACGGTCATGTTAGATTGAACATTGGTAAATGCCTTGTCCCAACCGGCAAAGACATAGCCGGTATCGGCCTGAACCGCCGGGGCTGTCGCAGATGAACCCTTGGGGACGGTCTGAGCCAGGGCCCCGCCTCCGGTACGCTCCCCTTTGCCATCCAAATCAAATGTCACTGAGTAGTACGTCACAGGAGTAGGAGGAGGAGTCGTACTATCATTATCGGTAATGTTTAAAGTCAATGTTGACTGACTTCCTTCACCAGCTCCTGAAAAGTTGCTCAGGGTAATGGTGACGGTCTCATTTGTTTCCACGACACTGTCATCGGTAATGGTTATTGCAAAAGATTTACTACCATCGTCTCCATCAGCCCAGTTCAATGTATTGTTGGCGGCGGTATAATCGGCGCCGGCGGTTGCCGTGCCATCGGATGTTGCGTAATCAACAGAAGCTGCACCATCGCTGCCGCCTGATCGTGTTACGGTTAAGGTGGCGGTCCCGCCATTTTCAGCGACCGAGGAAGTGGCGGATGAAAACTGAAGTGTGCCCGGCAGTGAAGAGATACTTCCAGTGAAAAGATAGCCCGGACGTAATTCATATGAAGTGGAAGCAACTTTTGCTGAAGAAGCATTTTCTCCAGCAACAAAGTTCATTTTATAGCTTATGGACGTAATGCTCCCGGAACTGTCCATGACGTTACGCTGTATTTCATAGGCCAAAGAGCGCTGAACGTCGATAACCATAAGCATTCCCAGGAAAATCGACACTCCAAGGAAGAACATTAATAATTTATGACCTGTATTGATCGATATATTCACACACACCCCCAAACGCTCTATGCCTTTTGTTATTTACTTATTAAAGAACGGTGAATCGACTTAAAGAACGTTGAATCGGCTTAGAGAACATTGGATCAACACACTTCTTTCATATCGATACAAACACAAGCTATTTAAAACAGTTATGCACAAACCACCTTCGTTTGTGCATATCGGATACAACATGCAAATTTTAGGTACTACGCATGCAGATATATCAATATATGAATTTAAAAGCAATACAAAACATGTTCGCCCTCACTAGGAAATATGAGAAAAAATCCAAAAAAAATTGCCCAAGCAAATTGTGGATGAAGAGATAAATAATTATAACTATTTTCAGATGCCCTGGAGCATTCAGGTGGTTGACAGACCCCGTGAACGCTTGTACTATTCTGGAAAAAGAATCCGGATTCAAGGAGGCGCCATGGACCCCCGAGACACCCGAAGAACATTCCTGAAAAAGAGTCTTACTTACTCAACCGTTGCCGCAGGCACCCTCGTGTTCCACGGCATCGACGCCCTGTGGGGACAGGTCAGTCCCGGAACCCCGTCCGATCTTGTGGCTGTGAAGAACGGCGAGCCGGGCGCCATGTTTGACGCCGCCATTGCCCGGGCAGGCGGCATGGGCCGCTTTGTCCGCCGGGGCCAGACCGTTGTGGTCAAGCCGAACATCGGCTGGAACCGGCCCCCCGAGACCGGCGCCAACACCCATCCGGAACTTGTAAAGCACGTCGTGGCCCACTGCCTGGATGCCGGGGCGAAAAAGGTGTATGTGTTTGACCATGCCGTGGACAAGGGCGAAAAATGCTATAAAAAAAGCGGCATCGAATCCGCCGTGAAATCCGCCGGGGGAATCATGGTGCCGGGAGGCCATAAGAAATATTTCCAGAAAATCGACATTCCCCAGGGCGAAAAACTCACATCCACCAGGGTCCATGAACTGATCCTGGAGTCGGATGTCTACATCAATGTGCCGGTGCTCAAGCATCACTCCTCATCCGGGTTGACCCTTGCCATGAAGAACCAGATGGGCGTGGTCTGGAACAGGGGATATTACCATTTAAAGGGGTTGCACCGCTGCATCGCGGATTTCTGCCATGTGGGAAAACCGGATCTCAATGTCATGGACGCCTACAGGATCACGCTTCGCAACGGCCCGAGCCGGGCGGGAAAGGATGACGTGGTGATCCGCAAGACACTGCTGCTCTCCAGCGACATCGTTGCCATTGACTCGGCCGCGGCCCGGATATTCGGTAAAAATCCCGAAGAGATCAACCACATCCTGTACGGCCACCAAACCGGTATCGGCACCATGGATCTTTCAAGCCTCAACATCCAAAAGATCAATCTGGCCGGATGACCGGACGGGTTCCCAAAAAAACAGGGCGTTCGCTGAAAACCGGGGAAAGCCCCATCCGCGCAATTTTCGCAGGATCGATGATGCTTGTGTTCATCCTCTATTTCCTGGATATCTTTCCGGCGGCAACCGGGTTCCTTGGGCAAACCGCGGTCGGGTTTCAATTTTTTCCTTCGCTTGCCGGTGCGGTTTCAGGGAGCACCAAAGCCATCCTGCTCTTTACCCTGCTTCTCCTGCTGTGCATGGTGTTTGGCCGGATCTACTGCGCCGTGCTCTGCCCCCTCGGCATTTTCCAGGATATGATGATCTTCCTTTCCCGGCGGTATGGAAAAAGAAAAGGCCTTTTGCCATACCGCCGGAAGCCCTACCCCTTTTTATGGTACGCCATCCTGGTTCTCACGGCCCTGCTCTTTTTCGCAGGATCTCTGATCCCCATCAACCTTCTGGACCCTTTTTCCATCTTTGGCCGATTCTGCACCCTTCTGATACAGCCGGTGCTCTCCTGTATCAACAATCTGCTGGCGGCCTTTGCGGAGCATTTTGATATCTACATCCTTACGCCGGTTACTCCGGGTCCTGTCCAATGGCCCCTGTTCCTGCTCGCCTACGGCTGGTTCATCATGGTGATCGCCATGGCCTTTTACCACGGCAGGCTCTACTGCAACACCCTGTGCCCCGTGGGCGCTTTTTTCAGCCTCTTTTCCGGAACGGCCCTGTTCAGGTTCTCCATTGACGAAAACCTGTGCACCGCCTGCGGGAAATGCGCAAGAATCTGCAGGGCGGGCTGTGTGGACCCGGTGGAAGGGAAAATTGATCCGGCCCGGTGTGTGGCCTGCTTTGACTGCATGGATGCCTGCCCGGAAAAGGCGGTCACGTACACGGGAACCGTCCCGGCTCCCGGGAACCCGACCCGGAATCAAAGAAGAAAGTTCCTCACCTCACTTGCAGCCGGTGCCGGAATCATGGCCCTGGGCCTGCCCCTGAGAACTGCCCTTGGCAAAATAACCCGGGAGTCCCCTCCCCTGCCCCTGCCTGTCACACCGCCGGGTTCCCTGGGGATCGGGCATTTCTCCCGGCGCTGCGTGGCCTGCCTGGCCTGTGTCAATGCTTGCCCGGAAAAGGTGCTGGTGCCGGGTCTCACCCCCCATGGCATGGCCGGCATCATCCAGCCCGGCCTTGATTTCACCAGGAGCCGGTGCGCCTATACCTGTAATGCCTGCACCCGGGTCTGCCCATCCGGGGCCATTCTCCCCATCCCCCTCGAGGAAAAGCAGCGAACCCGGATCGGAAGGGTGGTGTTCCTGGAGAAAAGATGCCTGGTATATACCCATAAAAGGGATTGCGGGGCCTGTGCGGAAGTGTGCCCCACCCATGCGGTTCACACGGTCATGGAAAACAATATCCGCTATCCCCGGCTGAAACCTGACGCCTGCATCGGATGCGGGGCCTGCCAGCTGGTCTGCCCGGTGACTCCCAAGGCCATTTATGTGGAGGCTGCCAGGGTTCATGAAACGGCTGGTCCGCCTTTTTTTCAAAAACAGGATGGCGCATCCCCGGCCAAAGTCATGGGACCGGAGGATGACTTTCCCTTTTAAAAAACGCCCCGGGCATTTCCTGAAAAATAGTTATTGAATGCACAGGAAAAATATCTTAGTATAATCCATTGCTCACCCCCGACCCCAAAAGGAGATCCCGTTATGAAAGAGGCTATTGCCGTTATCAACGGCGGATCGTCGAGCATCAAGTTTTCCCTGTATGAAATCGGCAAAGACCGGCGCCTCGAATCCTGCTGCCGTGGGCAGATCGAAGGAATCGGCGTCGATCCGAACTTTACGGCCAAGGCCGGGGACGGGAAGGAGATGGGGAAAATGCGCTGGAAAAACCATCCGGACGTAACCCACAGGTTTCTCCTCTCCTATCTGATCGATTGGACCAGCGAAAACTTCAAAGATCTCCAGGTAAAAGCGGTGGGACACCGGGTGGTCCACGGAGGCGCCCATTACAGGGAACCGGTCCGGGTGGACGAAAAAATCCTTGAACACCTCGGGGCCCTTGCGCCCCTTGCCCCCCTGCACCAGCCCCACAACCTCGCCCCCATTGCCGCCATCGCGGGCCTGGTACCAGATGTACCACAGGTGGCCTGCTTCGACACAGCCTTCCACAGCACCCACACCGGGCCGGAGTGTCACTTTGCCCTGCCCCGGAAACTTACGGCCCAGGGCGTGCGCCGCTACGGTTTTCACGGATTGTCCTACGAATATATCGCGGACAGGCTGCCCGAATATGACAAAAAGGCGGCCGCAGGCAGGACGGTGGTGCTGCACCTGGGCAGCGGGGCCAGCATGTGCGCCCTCAAGGGGGGAAAGAGCGTCGCCTCCACCATGGGATTTTCAGCTGCCGACGGCCTGCCCATGGGCACCCGCACCGGAACCATGGATCCCGGCGTGCTCCTATATCTGATGCAGGAAAAAAAGATGGGCCCCTGGGAGATGGAAACCCTGCTCTACAGGGAGTCGGGCCTTCTGGGGGTATCGGGCATCAGCAACGACATGCGGGTCCTGCTCGAAAACGAGTCGCCCAAGGCAATGGAGGCCGTGGATCTTTTCGTGTACCGTATCCGCAAGGAGCTGGGGGGATTTGCTTCGGTTCTGGAAGGGCTGGACGCCGTGGTGTTCACCGCCGGCATCGGCGAAAACGCCCCGGAAATCCGCCGGAGGATCTGTGAAAAATTCAGCTGGCTGGGCCTGGAGCTGGATGACCGGGCCAACCTTGGGAACGGCCCCCGGATCAGCACCCCCGGAAGCAGGGTATCGGCCTGGGTCATCCCCACGGACGAGGAGATCATGATCGCCCGGCATGTGCTCGATGTCATCGGCGGTTGACCAGGCTTTAATCATGAGGTCTTTTACGAGGCTGGAGACACCGCCCGTCGTCACTGCGGAATCGACGTATAAACCCCGGCGGGTTTCCAGCGTCTCAGTTTCACGTTCGGCAATTTAAATTTTGTAAAACTTAAAAATCCGGAGGAATCATGAAAAAAATTATCATGTTTTCAGCATTAGGTCTTTTTCTATTTGTAATGGGTTGCGCAACACCATACCCTGTAGGCTCATTCTACACAGGATTAAAACTTCCTGTTGCAGTTACGGCAAACAAGGGAATAGCCCCAAAAGTAGGCACAGCGGAATGCACCAGTATTCTCAGCATCATCGCTACCGGCGATGCCAGTATTGAAACCGCCAAAAAGAACGGCGGTATCACTAAAGTGCATCATGTTGACTGGGATGTTGAGAACATCTTAGGCATCATCGGCAGATATAAAGTTACTGTTTACGGAGAATAGTCTATAAAAAATTGCCGGACTAAAGGGGTAAAGACGGACCCGAAAAGCCGCAGCTTTTCGGTCCGCTTACCCTAAAAAGGGGACAGATTTATTTTTTCTAAAAAGGGGACGGATTTATTTTTTTCCTCACCAGCTATGAATCAAACGATAAAAATCACCGTGTTGCCCATAGCCTGCCATGATTGTGACCTGATTCATCAGGTCGGCCCCGTGCCTGAAAACGGCATTGCCAGGTGCTCCCGTTGCGGCGCGGTGCTGCTTCACCACAAGCCACGCTGCCTGGACCGGGTCCTGGCATTGACCCTGGCGAGTCTCATGCTGTTCGTGCTGGCTAACACTTTTCCGTTTCTGGGGTTTAAAATGGGCGCCCTTGTCCGCGAGACCAGGTTGATCACCGGCATTCATGAGTTGTATGTCCAGGGCGAGTGGCCCATGGCAACCGTGGTTTCCCTGACCACCATTGCCGTGCCTTTATTTCAGATGATCTGTCTGCTGTACCTTTTAATACCGCTGAAGATGAACCGAGTCCCCTGGCAGGCGAACAAGGTGTTCCTATGGAGCCTGTGCCTGAAACCCTGGGGCATGGTGGAGGTGTTCCTGTTCGGCATCCTGGTGGCCTATGTCAAACTGGCCGGGATGGCCAGCGTTATACCGGGGATTGCCGCCTTTTCCTTCATGGGCCTGGTGGTGATGCTGACGGCGTCCATGGCGGCCATGGACGAGCATCTTGTCTGGGCAAGCATGCCGTTGGAACCCGGCCCCGGCCACGCCCATGCCGATGATGCCCCTTTGATCTCCTGTCATCGCTGCCACCTGCTCTGCCGGGGGGATGCCCGCGATCGCCTTCGGATGAAATGCCCCCGCTGCGGCGTGTCCCTCCATCGCCGTAAACCAGACAGCATTTCCCGGACCTGGGCCCTGGTGCTGGCGGCTTTGATTTTTTATATTCCGGCCAACGTGCTGCCCATCACCGTGGTGACATCCCTGGGCGGCAAACAGGCCGATACCATCATCAGCGGTGTGATCTATTTTTTACTCCACGGCAGCTGGCCCATCGCCCTGGTGATTTTCACGGCCAGCGTTTGTGTGCCCATGCTGAAAATCGCATCCCTCACGTACCTGTTGATCTCGGTCCAGCTCAAATCCGGATGGCGGCCCGAAGACCGCACCCGGTTGTACCGCATCACCGAAGTGGTGGGCCGCTGGTCCATGATCGATGTTTTTGTGGTGACGATTCTGGTGGCCATGGTGAACCTTGGGGCCCTTGCCTCCATTGATGCGGGTCCCGCGGCCGTCTACTTTTGCGCGGTGGTGATCATCACCATGATCGCCGCCATGAGCTTTGACCCCAGGCTTATCTGGGATAATTGCGGAAAAAACCATGAATGATCAGCCACGGCAGGACACCAACGTTTCAGGTGTGGCCCGGGCCATTGTGGAAAAACCCGGAAAAGGCGTTTCCATTGTGTGGATCGTGCCCCTGGCCGCCTTTTTGATCGGCGGGTGGCTGGTATACAAAGCCGTCACGGAGAAAGGCCCGGTCATCACCATTGCCTTCCAGAACGCCGAAGGGATGGAGGCCGGTAAAACCAAGATCAAATTCAAAAACGTGGAGGTGGGACGGGTGGAGGAAATCCATCTCAGCCAGGACCTGTCCCACATCCTGGTCACAGCCCAACTGATAAAGGACGCCAAAGACTATTTGTCGGAAAACACCCGTTTCTGGGTGGTGCGCGCCCGGGTGGCTGGCAGCGGTATCAGCGGTCTTAGCACCCTCTTTTCCGGGGCGTATATCGGTATGGACCCTGGAAAACCCGGAAGGAAGACCATATCTTTTACAGGACTGGAAACCCCGCCCATCGTTACCACGGATCTGCCCGGACGCCATTTCATGCTCAAGGCGAAAAGACTGGGCTCCCTGGATATCGGCCTGCCCGTCTATTTCCGGCAGATCAAGGTGGGCCAGGTGGTGGCATACGAACTGGACGAAGACGGACAATCGGTTGACATCAAAATCTTCATTTACGCCCCCCACCATAACCGGGTGCGGAAAAGTACGCGTTTCTGGGAAGCCGGGGGGCTGGACATCACCGTTGATGCCAACGGCCTCAACCTGAACATGGAATCCTTTGTAACCCTTATGATCGGGGGCATCGCCT
The DNA here is from genome assembly GCA_024225635.1 of Desulfobacteraceae bacterium. Lineage (GTDB taxonomy): Bacteria > Desulfobacterota > Desulfobacteria > Desulfobacterales > Desulfobacteraceae > Desulforapulum. The sequence continues at coordinate 8,389 of JAAEMK010000307.1, forward strand.
TTGAGACCCCAACGGATGCCGAATCCGATCTCCTTGCCCGGGAGGGTGAGGTGTTCCCGCTCTACGATAACCGGGAGGATATATACAAGAAAACCTATACCCAAAAGATCCGCGTGATCATGAGCTTTGAAGGTTCCGTGGGCGGTCTTTCCGTGGGCGCACCGGTTAAATTCAGGGGGATCAGGATAGGAGAGGTCCTTGATATAACACTTGCGTTTGACTACGACGCCATGGCCTTTCGAATCCCCGTGACCATAGAACTGGAACCGGGACGGTTCACCATGACCGGCAAACAGCCCATCGATGCCCGGCAGGGAATCGAGATCCTTGTGGAAAAAGGGCTGAGGGCGCAGCTCAAGCAGGGAAATATTCTGACCGGACAACTCTACATTGACCTGGATATCTATCCGGATGAACCGCCCCGGAAGATAGTATACAGCGAAAAGTACCCTGAACTGCCGACAATCCCGACATCCATTGAAGAGATCACAAAGGGCATCACCCATATTGTGGATAAACTGGAAAAACTGCCCCTGGAGCAGATCAGCAACGATCTTTCAAGCACCCTGTCGCTCCTGGGCAAGGCCGCCGAACAGATCACCCTGCTCATGGGTCACCTGGACCGGACGGTTGCCCCTGCCGCCACCGACACCCTGAAACGGTCCCAGATTACTCTTACCAGGTTGAACAGGGTGTTGAGCGCGGAGTCGCCCACTGGGCATGAATTGAAACGCGCACTGGCGGAGCTGGCCGATGCGGCAAGGAATATGAGCGAACTTGCGGACTACCTGGAACGGCATCCCGAATCCCTGTTTTTTGGAAAGGATTAACACAATGAAACATGGAACATGCTTGTGGACCCACGGCTGGATGTTTTCCCTCATGGTGCTGGTGCTGTCCGGATGCAGCACGACCCCTCCGGTGAAATATTATACACTGAACCCTTTTTTCGAGATGGGGGCAGAGATTTCTTCGCCTGCTCACAAGCCCCCCCTTGCCATCGGTGTGGGACCGGTGGATTTTCCAAAAATGCTGGACCGGCGACAGATCGTGACCCGGAAAAATCCGTACCAGGTTGATGTGTCCGATTTTCACCGGTGGGCCAGCTCGTTTTCGGAAGACTTTTTATGCGTTCTGGCCAGGAATATTTCCTCGCTCTTGCCCACAGACCAGGTAACTGCGTATCCCTGGGCCGACGGGTTCTCCCCGACCTTACGTCTTCATCTGACTGTGGAGCGGTTTGACGGCCGGTTTGGCGGGGATGTTGTGTTGAACGTGGCATGGTTTGTCATAAACCAGGCAAATACAAAGCGATCAGTCATCAAACATTCCCGCATCTCAGAGCCCATCGGCGGCGACACCTACGAGGACCTGGTCGCGGCCCAGAGCCGCGCCCTGGGCACCTTCAGCCGCGCCATTGCCGATGAAATAGAAAAAATTCGCATCAGGGAACAATGAAGGGTTAACAAAAAAAAGACATGGCTCTCCAATGGTTGACTTGCCCCATGAACGCCTGTAATATTGAGGGTGTAGCGACATAACGCAGTGCATTCCCAGGTTTTCTCCCTCCGTTGTCCTTTGACCGCCCCGGCCCATTGTCGTTTATCACAAAAGAACCGCTAATTTGTGACCCCAAGGAGTTTCGTTGCCATGGGCGATAAAAGTCAAATACAAATATTCAAGGCCATGGAGAACCCCGGTTTTTATCCCCATCCGGTCCACCGGATAGAAAAGAGGGAGACCCACATCTCAAAGGTGTTCCTGACCGGGGAGTATGTTTATAAGATCAAAAAGCCCCTGGACCTGGGATTCCTGGATTTTTCCACCCTGGAAAAGCGGCGTTTCTACTGCGACCGGGAGATAAGTTTAAACCGCAGGCTGGCCCATGATATCTACCTTGAGGTGGTTGCAATCACCCTGAAGAATGGCGATTACGGCCTTGACAAGGAAGGCCGGACCGTGGAATACGCGGTCCGGATGCGCCAGCTTCCCGATGACAGATCCCTGCAACGGATGATCAAAGCCGGAGAGATCAACAAAAATAACATGATCGAGCTTGGCCGGAAACTTGCCCGGTTCTACCTCCAGGCCCCTGAAAGCGAGGGGCTCGAAGCCGGGGACGCATGGCGGAACGTTTTGGACGCCTGCGAAGAAAATTTCAGGCAAACCAAAAGCTTCCGCGACACCCTGCTGGACAGGGAAACCTGGGAAACCGTACAGGGGGCGACGATCTCCTTTCTGAAAACACATCGGTCCCATTTCATCCATCGTTTCAATGCCGGCAAATTCCGGGACTGCCACGGAGATCTTCGCACCGGGCATGTATACTTTACGGACAAGGGAATCCAGATCATTGATTGCATAGAATTCAATGACCGGTTACGCCACATCGATGTGATAAACGATCTTGCTTTTCTGCTGATGGATCTGGACTTCCATGGAGAGCAAGCCCTTGGGAACTGCCTCTTGAACGAGTTCCTTGAACAGACGGATGATACAAATGCAATTTTAATGATGGCCTTTTACAAATGCTACCGTGCGTTTGTGCGCTGTAAAATCAATTGCATTTTCCTTGCTTCAAATGACCTTCAACCCGGGGAGAGGGAGAAGGCGCGGCGCCATGCTCTCAAGTACCTTGACCTTTCCTGCCAATACGCGATCCAGTTTTCCCGGCCCCGGATCTGGGTGCTCTGCGGCATGCCTGCCACGGGCAAGAGCACCATTGCCGGGGCGCTGGCCCGGATTCTTGAAATCGAGCCCATCCGATCCGACCTGGTGCGCAAAGAACTCTTTGGCCTGAAGCCCCATGAAAGGGGCGGGGTTAACTTTGGAGAAAAGATATACGCACCCTCGGCCGGTTCCCTGACCTATGGCAAGTTGCTTTGTCTTGCCCAGGAGGAGATCGAGAACGGGAAATCCGTAATCCTGGACGCAACCTTCAGCCGGGCAAAGCATCGTGAAGACCTGGTCCGGCTTGCAAAGGACAAGGGGATCAAGCCGGTTTTCATTGAGTGCACCGCGGCAGAAGAAACCGTCAAAGAGCGGCTGCAAAAACGGCGGTCAGCACCATCGGTCTCAGACGCGAGGCTGGAACATTTTGATGAATTAAAGGCCCGTTACGAACCATTCATAGGAGATGAAAATGCCCGCCATATCATGGTGGATACCACCCTTCCCCTTGATGCGTGCATCCGCCGGATATTGATCCGGGCCTTTGGAAAAGAGAACAAAAACCAGGCAAAAGGAGGGAAAGATGTTTAAGAACATTCTGGTTGCAACGGATATGGTTACCCGTGTCGACGCCCCGGTATTGACCGCCATTGACCTGGCAGCGCAATATGGGGCGGGACTGAACATCCTCCATGTCCTGGAATCCGCGTCCACGGAGGACCGGGACCTGGTTAAACATTTTAAGAGCAATGGTGAACTGCAGGTCAGCAACGGCTATCTGGAAAAAGTAAGGCACGCCATGGTAAAAACCTATGGAACCGGCCTGACCGGGCCCGGTAAGAGAGAGCTGCACATCACAACGGGCTACCCCTGGGAGGAGATCCTGGGGCTTGGGCGAAAAATCGATGCCGACCTGATCATCCTGGGCCCCCATTCGGGCAAGGCCGAGGAAAAAGGCGTCATCCGGGTGGCGGGAAAGATAGGAAGCACGGTCCAGGCCGTTGTGGGCCAACAGGATTGCCCGGTGATGATCGTCAACAACCCCGTTCAAAAGGAGAAGCTCAAGTTCAGGAAAATCGTTGTGGGCGTCGACTTTTCAATGGCATGTGAATGCGCCCTCTGTTTTTCCGTAAAACTGTCCCAAAATTTTCACTCAATCCTGTACCCGTTTTTCATGCTTCCCATTCCCCCCTACCCCAAGTACGGCCGGTCCGATTACGAAACAGACATGGATGTGTTAAAACAAAAACTCGAGGAGTTCTGCCATACCTATCTGGACGGTACGGAGCATGAATACCGCATGTGGGGAGGCGTCCTGCCCCATGAGGAAGTCCTGAAATGCGCTGAAAAGATCGATGCGGACCTGATCATCCTCGGCTCCCACACCCGGGAGCGCTCAGGCAAGTGGTATGGCGGAAGTGTTGTGGAACGGGTCAGTTTCAGGGCGAACTGCCCGGTTTTCGTGGTCAATGATCCCAAGGCGCTTCAAAAGATGCAGGGAATCCGAATCCCGGATTCAAGCGAAAAAGAAGGAATGAACCGCTCCATCCATCTGTTCAACAGGCCGCCGGGCGGCAAAAAGGAGAAATGAGCAAAACTCAGACCCTTTCCACCTTCATGGTAAAGTGACCAAAAATGAACAATACAATGGAGAAGGAGAACAAGACGATTCCAGGCCTCAAGACAATGGGGGAGGCATTTAAAACATACCCGGCAAAAAACAAAACAAGGGCTAAAAACATAAAAAGGCTGGAGAATCCCTGTGTAATTGAAAACACTTTATCCGGCTTCAGCCAGATGTCGCAATAGGGGCAAATAAATTCCGTGACAAAAAGTTTCATGTTTCTGTCCCCGGCCGGAACATCGGAAAACTTGTATTTTTCTTTGCAATTCGGGCATTCCATAATCACTCCTTGTGAGTGTTTCAATCACCCGTACCCATCATATCCTGCATCAACACCGGCACCAGACGGCCCCGTACTGCCCGCCAGGAAAGCCGGGCAAGGTAGAATAACGCTGCCAGGGCAAGCAACAGGATAATCCATTCACCACTGTCCAGCATTTCATAACTGCGATAGCGATAGGTATTCACCAGTTTGAATTCACGATATTCCGTCAACCCAACGGCCAGCTGAACCAGAACATACCCCACAGATGGGAGCACCACCCAGCCGAACAAAGGGATCAGCCAAATCGTGGCAAGGCTGAATGCCAGAATGAGGATCGGAGCAAAAAGATCCAGCCTGGTGATGTCATTCAGGGCCAGAAGCGGCAGGCATGCCAGCATCACCAGAAGGGTCACCCCTATCGCCTTTGGCAAAACAGAGGGACGTTTTGCCGATCGCGTCCGGGTGCCCTTTTCACGAATCATCTTTTCTACATGGGCCCGCACAGCTCCGTAGTTATCAGCGGTACAGTAAAGATGCATCAGATCCCGCCACTGATTGCGCAATACAACGGTATGCCGCCGCGGTTTGTAGCGGACCGAGAAAGCACCTCCCCAGTCGAGTGAAACCCGTTCCCGGGAAGTGTCCACCGGACCTGGGTCGGCGGCCTGGGAATCGCCACCGGAGAATCCAGCCATCACTCCCATGCGGGCGAGGGATCGTGCCCTGTTATCAAGCCCTTCGTACACGACACCCCTTTCAGATACCGTGAAGCGCGCCTTGAATCGGTTGCCGAACACCACCAGCATGATCAGCAGTCCGACCAGGGCGATGCCGCCTGTCGCCAATGCGAATATGCCGGCGATCATTGGCAGCCCCTCCCACTCTCCGGTGCCGATAAACACCGTACCCAGCATGAACATGCACAGGAGATAGGCCGCACCCATGGCCTTGAACCAGGCCCCGGAAATCAACGGGTTGGTCATTAACGGAACTTTGATCACCCAACTGAGCGTTTTTACGTCTGGCATCACAATTAGCCTTTATTAGAGGGGGTCGTTAATCCAACGATATCCATGTTGTCAACAACCGTGAATTGAAAGGACTCCGCGTTTAAGTAAAGATAAGTAAAGAGATGTATTGTATACAGCCACGGAGATTCCGCGCCCCATTGATTTGGAGAGGAGAATAGGTATATAACCATATCCCGATATGCGCACTCAGTACGCACATTAGACCGCCCGGCATCAATATGAACAGCGTTCATTTACTATTCACACATTTAGACCCCCGTGTCAAGAAAAGATTTCGTTCCCGCCGCCCGTCGCCTGTCGCCTGTTGCCCATCGCAAAGATTCAGGTCCGGGAGGAACGGACGGGAAAGGTTTACATCTTCTTGAAAAGATGGGCATAGTTGCGGCTCACGGTGAGCATCTCCCGGGAATGCCTGATCTTGACAAGGTATTTACCGGTAAGGGAGGGGCTTACCTTGTCAACGGCCGCGACATTGATCATGGTCCCCCTGTGAATCCGCCAGAAATTGTCCGGGTCAAGCTCGGTTTCAAGTTCTTTGATCGGCTTTTTAATGAGAAATTCGCCATCCCGTGTGATAAGGCGGGTGTACTTATCCTGGGCATTGAAAAAAAGGATCTCCTCCACGGGAATAAGTCGGATGCTCTCCCGGTGTTGGACCCTGATCCACTGGAGATATTCCCTGGGCCGGGTGTTCTCGAGGCGTTCAAGGACCCGCTGAACCTTTGCGGGAAGATCGCTGGGACCGGTCCCCCGGCGGGTCAGGCGTTTTTGGATCTTTTTTACGGTTTTTTCAAGGCGTGGGGCTGTAACCGGTTTCAACAGGTAGTCAACGGCCTCGGTTTCAAATGCCTCCACCGCATACTCGTCATAGGCCGTGACAAAGACCGGGCAGCACACCCCATGGGTCTTCCTGGCGACCTCCATGCCGGAAAGGCCGGGCATGCGAATGTCCAGGAACGCAAGATCCGGCTTCATGGACCGGATGACCTCCAGGGCTTCGACCCCGTTTCTGGCCTCCCCCAGGATCTCCATGTCCGGCCACACCTGGCCAAGCCGGGTTTTAAGATGGGTGCGAAGGGCTTCTTCGTCATCTGCGATAATGGCCTTGAAACAGTTCATGCAGGCACCTCTATGGTAACGGTCAGTCCGGAGGGGGAGTTCTCCTCAAAGGTGAGGGCGGCCCTGTCATCGTACAGGGCTTGAAGGCGCTCCCTGATGTTTGTAAGCCCCACTCCCCAGTCGTGGTTGTTTTTGTGAAAACAGAGTCCCGAGTCCTTAACTTCGATGGCAAGGCGCCCGTTCTGGTCCCGGGCCGAGACCCATATGCCGCCGCCCTCGATTTTTGGCTCAAGCCCGTGTTCAATGGCATTTTCAACCAGGGGCTGGATCAGCATGGGGGGAAGCCTCAGGTGCCGGAGATCTCCGGGCACCTCGATGGTAAAGTCGAGCCGGTCCCCCATCCTGATTTTAAAGATATTGAGATAGGCCCGGATCATGTCGATCTCCTGGCCCAGGGTGGTGGTTTCCTCCCGGGTCTTTGAGAGGGTGATTCGCAGATAGGCCGTCAGATCCTCGAGCATGAGCTTACCGTTTTCAAGATCGGTGTCAAGCAAGGTCAGGATGTTGGAAAGGGTGTTGAAAAGGAAATGGGGTTCGATCTGGGCCTGGAGGAGCCTCAGGTTGGTTTCGATCACCTGTTTTTCAATGGTGAGGCGCTTGATTTTTTCATGCTGGATGGCGGCAAGGGCATCGGAGATCCTTTTTTGGGATGTGAGAATATACCTGAAAAGAAACCCTGTGATGATGCTCAGGATGATCACCTCCAGAAAGAGTTCCTTCCGGGGTTCAAAAAAGAGATGGACGTTTTTGCCTGCCGCCAGGGTGCCAAGGAAAATACCCGCAACGGCGCCGGTGGCCATGGCGGCCATGGCGGCGGCCATCTGCACAAAGGGGCCGGTGCGCCGCAGGACAAAGAGCACGGCAACGGCGGCGCCGAACATGGTGGTCCCGATGCTCTGGCCGATGATCATGTTGGTGGCGAAGTCCTCCCCATAGTCAAAGGCCGTGAACGCCGCAACCATGGCCGAGACCAGAAGAACGCTGGTGAGATAGATTTTGATTACCGCCTGGGACTGCTTTGCCATGGAAGGCCCCGGTACGCTATCGTGTAAACATTGATTTTCTTTTGCGTCAACCATTCGCAAATCAGTACTCCATACCATTTTCCATCGTTGATTGCCAGGAACAATTTTCCGGCGGCAACAGCCTGAAACCACGGCACCAGAATAGAAAAAACCGGTGCCGGGAGCAACTCCCGGGCGATGAACCAACCCATAGGCCGACAGGCCGTCAATTATCAATGATGAACGGCAGGGAAAAGGGCTTCTGAATGCTTCAAAAAAGTCTTTTTTATTAGGCCGGTACCGTAGTAAGCTATGCCGGAGAAGCAAGCATCCCGGAATCAGCGGTAACAATCCGGGGCTGAAAAGATAAGAAGAAAGGCCCCGCCAGTTACCCCAGCCAAGGCCTTAAGAATATGAACAATCGTTGGCGGCAAATCATAAAAAAATTTCATCCCGAGGGGATTCCCTGGCCGGGCAGCGTTCTCTACAACGCCCTGAGCAGCACCAGGATCTTTCTTAGGCACTACGAGCTGGTGGCCCGGGACGTTGCCCGCTATGGACCGGCGGAGTGCATACTGGACATCGGCACCGGACCCGGCCGCCTCCTGCGGGCCATGGGCAAGGCATTTCCGGATACAAGGCTTATCGGGGTTGATATTTCGCCTTCCATGGTTGAGACGGCGCGTCAGAATATGGAGAAGTACGGGAGGAATCCCCTCATGGAAGTGCGGGTCGCAAACGCCAACGCCCTGCCCTTTGGGGACGGGACATTCGACCGGGTGGTTTCGACAGGATCTCTCCACCACTGGAAAGACCCTTTTTCCGCCTTGTCCGAGGCCCACAGGGTTCTAAAGGTAAATGGCTGCGCCCTGATGTACGACCTGGTCCGAAACATGCCAAAACCAGTCTGCCGGGAGGTCCGCGCCCGGTTCGGAGCCTTCCGGCTTGCGATCCTGTGGCTCCATTCGTTTGAGGAGCCGTTCCTTGACCTCGAGGAGATGGAAGCACTGGCAGGACCCACGGAGTTCACCCTGGAAGGAACCCACTTCACTGGGGCGCTCTGCTGCCTTGTGCTGAAAAAAACCGCTGCTTCAGTTTAAATCGCCGCACCAGGGAATTGAACCGGTTTCGTCAATCCCTGATTTTTTCCTTCACCGCCCGGATGATGCCGGAACAGACCTGGTTGGCATCAGCCATGATGGCCACATCCGCCATTTTCATCATGGTGGCGTTGGGATTTTTATTGATCGCCACGATAAAATCGGCATCCGTCACGGCAGCGGTATGCTGGATCGCCCCGCTGACACCAAAGGAAAACAGCACCCTGGGCTTGACATGCTTCCCGGCCTGTCCCACCAGGGCGTCATGGGAGATCCAGTCGGCATAGACCACGGGCCGCGTGGCCCCGACCTCGCCGTTCACAAGGGAGGCCAGTTCGAACAGTTTCTTGAATTTGCGTTTGCTGCCCATGCCCCGGCCGCCGATGATCACGATATCCGCTTCCTCAAGTTTCCGGTTCCTGGAAGGCTTATACTCGGAGCTGATGCACCTGATTTTTTCCCTGGGCATATCGGAGGGCAACGGCAGGCGGATCACCTCTCCTTGGGCATCATAGTCATGTTTCAGTTCCTGGAAGGTTCCCGGCCGTATGGTGGCCATCTGGGGCCTTTTCTCCGGTGTGATGATCTTTGCGATCAAATTGCCGCCAAAGGACGGGGCGATCTGCACAAGCCGCCCCTTTTCATCGATCTCAAGATCGATGCAGTCGGCTGTCAGCCCGGTTTTCAGATACTTCGCAACCCTTGGCGCAATCTCCTGGCCGAACCGGGTGGCCCCCACAAGAAGGGTTTCCGGCTTAAAGTCATTCACCAGCCGTGTCATCAGGAACGAGTAATTTTCAACGGAATAATTCTTCAGGGCGGGATCATCAATGACATAAACCTTTTGGGCCCCATGGGCAATATACTCGTTCACATATTCGTCCACATGGTCACCAAAGACCACGGCGCAGACCCTGCCGCCGGTTTTTTTCGACAGGCTTGCCGCCCTTGCCAGAATCTGCAGGGTCACCCGGCTGTGAAAATAGTTCCGGTAATCCCCGAGCACCCATATATCTTTTGTACCTGTCATTTCGCCCCTTCATGTTCATGTGTTTTAAGGTCTTTGCCCATGGCTCCCGAGATGATCTTGCCGTAATCGTCAAAGAGCCGGCCCACCACCTTCTTGACCGCCCCTTTCAGGACCAGGTTCTCTTTCCGGGTGGCCGGGGAATAGACATCGATAATCCTTGTGGGGGAATCCTTCAATGCATTGAACTCCCCGGCAAGTTCCAGGTCACCGGCATTTACAATACGGATATCATCCGTTTGGAATGCGCGTTCGATGCCTTCAAGGGGCACGTACCTTGGCGTATATGCTCCCAGGTCAATGGTCAAAAGGCCGGGAAGATCCATCTCGAGCACCTCCATGAAATCATCCACATGACGCCGGACCCTTACCATGCCGTCCTCAAGCTCAATGGACCGCACATATCCCATGGCCGGTATCATAAGCTCTCCGGCCAGCTGGGGCCCCACCTGGGCCGTCTCACTGTCACTGGTCTGGGTGCCGCAAAGCAGAAGGTCAAAGCCGGGGCATTCCTTTCTTATATATTCAGCCAGGATAAAAGAGGTCAAAAAGGTATCGGCTCCGGCCATTTTCCGGTCGGAAAGCAGCACCCCCGTATCAGCGCCCAGGGCTTTTGCCTCATACAGGATCTCTTGGGCCATGGGGGGGCCCATGGAGATCACGGTGATATGGGTGTCCTGATCTTTCCCGGCCCGCTCCTCCTTTATCCTGAGCGCCGCCTCCAGGGCCCTTCTGGAAGCCGGGTCCATCATGCCCTGGGCAAGGTCCCGTTTCAGGGTGCCGGTTTTGGAATCCCAGGGCAGTTCGGAGACCATGGGCACCTGTTTTATGCATACGATTATCTTGAACATTTTTCCTGCCTTTGTTAACTGGGTTGGCTCAGAATATGCCGGGCGATCACCATTTTCTGGATTTCGCTTGTGCCTTCGTAAATCTGGGTGACCTTGGCATCCCTGAAATACCGTTCCACATCATACTCCTTGCTGTAACCGTATCCGCCATGGATTTGAACCGCAAGATCCGTTACCTCCCTGGCAGTGGCGCTGCAATGGAGCTTGGCCATGGAGGCTTCCGCTGAAAAGGGTTTGCCGCTGTCTTTGACGGCGGCCGCCCTGTAGAGCAAAAGCCTCGAGGCATCGATCCTCGTGGCCATATCCGCCAGATAATTCTGGATGGTCTGGAAACGGGATATGGGCTTGTTAAACTGCTGGCGCTCCCTGGCATAGGACACGGAATCATCAAAGGCCGCCTGGGCGATACCGAGGGCCTGGGCCGCAATGCCGATACGGCCTGCATCCAGGCCGGCCAGCCCGATCTTCAGCCCCTGCCCCGGTTTTCCTAAAAGATTATCCGCAGGCACCCGGCAATCCTCAAAGAACAAGGATGAGACGGGATTCGCCCGCATGCCGCACAGATCCTCGATCTCACCCACGGAAAACCCGGGCCTGTCCTTTTCCACTATAAAGACATTGGGAAGATTCCGTTCCCCCTCGGTCACGGCAAACACCAGGATGGTGCCGCAGATCCCGCCGTTGGTCACAAAGATCTTTGTGCCGTTGATCACATATTCGTCCCCTGTTTTCTGGGCGGATGTTTCCACGCCGCCTGCATCGGACCCGGCATTGGCCTCGGTCAGGCAGAATGCCCCGATGCTCTCCCCGGCCGCCAGGGCCGGGACAAACCGTTGCTTTTGTTCCCGGGTACCGAATTTAAGGATGGGATAAATTCCCACACTGTTATGCACGGTCACGCACAGGCCGATGGCGGCCGACACCCGGGAGATCTCTTCAATAACGATGGCGTAACTGATGGTGTCAAGATCCGCTCCCCCGAATTCCCTCGGCACCTGGAGCCCGAAAAAATTCAGGGGTTTCATCTTTTCCATGATATCAAAAGGAAACTCGGCTTCCCGGTCCAGTTCGGATACCCGGGGTTTGATCTCATTTTCCGCGAACTCCTTCACGGTTTTTCGAATGAGCTGATGCTTATAACAGGGCATAAAATCCACTGAAACCCTCCATTACATTAATGATGCATTCTCAAATAACGCGTGACCGAAAAAAAAAAGCATTAAAAACCATCGCACCCGGTGACTGGAAATATGATATCAGTAAAGGGGAACGTCGCCTGTCTTACCCCATTGCCGGCTGAAGTTTTTATTCCAGTTGCTGCTCGAGGTACGCACATACCATCTTCCGTTACCGGGACGCCATACGGCCATATCAGCCCGGCCATCGCCGTCAAAATCGGCGTTTGCCAGGGGATGGTCACCCTTCACCCCCCATTGGCGGGTGATGGTGCTATTCCACTTACTCCCCGAAGTACGTACATACCATGTTCCGTTACCGGGACGCCATACGGCCATATCAGCCCGGCCATCACCGTCAAAATCGCTGTTTGCCAGGGGATGGTCACCCTTCACCCCCCATTGGCGATTGAAGGTGCTGTTCCACTTACTTTTGGAAGTCCGTACATACCATGTTCCGTTACCGGGACGCCATACGGCCATATCAGCGCGCCCATCGCCGTCGAAATCGGTGTTTGCCAGGGGATGGTCACCCTTCACCCCCCATTGGCGATTGAAGGTGCTGTTCCACTTACTCTTGGAAGTACGTACATACCATGTTCCGTTACCGGGACGCCATACGGCCATATCAGCCCGGCCATCGCCGTCAAAATCGGTGTTTGCCAGGGGATGGTCGCCCTTCATCCCCCATTGTCGATTGAAGGTGCTGTTCCACTTACTCTTGGAAGTACGTACATACCATGTTCCGTTACCGGGACGCCATACGGCCATATCAGCCCGGCCATCGCCGTCAAAATCGGTGTTTGCCAGGGGATGGTCGCCCTTCACCCCCCATTGGCGACTGACGGTGATATTCCAGTTACTCCTCGAAGTACGTACATACCATATTCCGTTACCGGGACGCCATACGGCCAGATCCGCCCGGCCATCGCCGTCAAAATCACTGTTCGACAAAGCAATGTCTCCGGCCATTCCCCATTGCCTGCTTAAGTTGAAATTCCAGCCGCCGCAAGAACCGAGCACATACCAGGTGCCGTTACCCGGCCGCCACACAGCCATGTCATTCTTTTTATCACCATCAGCATCGAAGGCATGTAGTTGAGCCGCAAAACAAAATAAACAAAGGAATAACCGCATAATAAAAATTGATCTTTTCATTTGTTCCTCCCTGTCAATTGCATTATTATATTGCGCTCTAACCGCCTTTCTTATTTTGTATATACGGGGAAGCTTTTACCGTCCCCATGGTTTCAGCGATGGTGGCGGCCATGGCTCTAAGTGGAACCGATGGCCGGGATCATCTTGTCGATTTTCGTCTACGGAAAGGAGTACTCGTTCAGATCTTCAAGCTTTACAGTCTTCACTTTATCATCCTTTTTTGGTTTGACCCACGTCTATTTTGTTTTCGGGAACCATATTTCTTCCACACTGTATTCCCCTTTTCTAACACCGATGATGGAGACGCCCTTTACAGGCACCCCGCTTGGGCGGGTATAGGAGATTTCACCGGTAACGCCTTTGAAACCCATTGTCTTTGAAAGATTTTTCTTCAATGCATCGGGTTTTGCGGAACCGGCCCTTGTTATGGCATCCGCGATCAGGGCCACCGCGTCATACCCAAGGGGGGCAAAGGCGTTTTCCGGGGCCACGCCGTATTCTTTCTTGTAGGCTTCAATGAAATCCGCGACTTCGGGCCTGGGATCTTCCCTGTAGGTATGGGTGGAGAAATACACATCGTTTGCAAGGTTTTTTCCGGGCACCGTCACGATAAGCTCGGTATCAAAACCGTCTCCGCTGACGATGGGAAGGGTCAGGCCGCTTTCCCTGATCTGCTTGGTTGTAAGCCCGGCCTCGTTGGGGATGGAGGAGATGAAAATCGCGTCCGGTTTAGGGGAAATGCTTTTAAGCCTTGCTATCTGGGCGGAGAAGTCCTTATCTCCCATCATAAAAAAGTCTTCCAGGACAATGTTGATTCCCAGCTCCCTGGCGCGCTGCTTGTAGAATTTGGAAAGGGTTTTGGTAAAATCCATGGAATTGTCCGTCCAGATGGCGACATTCCTTACCCCAAGCTCTTTGAACGAATAGTCGGCAATGGCAAAGGACTGGTCATCATCCCCAAAGGGCACCATGAACATGCAGTCCCCGATCATCATGGGCAGGGTGGGAAGGGTCGCCCCGGAGGTGACAAAGGGAATGCCTTTTTTCTGGAACAGGGGAGCCGACGGCAGCACAAAGGCGGGATCACTGTGGCCGATACCGGCGATAACGCCTTTGCTGAGAAGTTTTTTGGCGCCGATGGCAGCCGCTTTCTGGTCGGTTTTCGCATCGACTGAAATCAGTTCAAGCTTGCGCCCGTCAAGCAGTCCGCCATTGTCGTTGATGGTTTTGACCGCAAGCTGTGCACCCCGCAGGGAGGGGGTATCAATGGAGGACATACCTCCCGTAAGGCTGTACAATGCACCAATTTTTATGGATTCCCTGGAGTAGCAGGGTGCAGCGAAGATCATTGACACCAAGGCAAAGGCAAAGGCAAAAACCACGAAAAATCGTTTCATCTTGTAAGCTCCTAGGTTATATGGTTGTGTTTTCCCATGACAAAACCGGGCTCCTGTGTCCCGAACATGCCGCTGGGCTTGAAAATCAGGATCAGAATCAGAATAAAGGACATGATGATCTCCCCCATGCCATAGATACCGTAATTCTCCTCCAGGGGCCGGAAGCATTCTATGACCAGGGTGAAAAGAACGGCGGCAAGAACCGATCCCGTTATGCTGCCGGTGCCGCCCACCACCACCATGACCACAATGTTGAAGGACATGATAAGGGAGAAGGAGCCGGGGGTAAGCGCCGTGATCAGGTGCCCCCATAAACCGCCTGCGACGCCTGCGAAAAAAGCGCCCACGGTGAGGGCGAAGCTGCGGGTATAATGGAGATTCACCCCCAGGGAATTGGCCGCCATCTCATCTTCCCGGACCGCCAGCATTGACCTGCCAAGGGAGGAAAATTTGATTTTCCAGCAGATATAGATGGTCACGATAACCCATCCCGCTACCCAGTAGGTATTGGTAAAGTCATCCAGTCCGTTCAACCCCAGGGGCCCCCGGGTGATGGATTCGGCATTGTTGAAGATCACCTGGATAATGATAAGAAATCCCATGGTGGCCACGGCAAGGTAATGGCCCTTCAGCCGCAGAACCGACATGCCGATGACCAGGGCCACAACTGCGGCGCAGCACCCGCCCGCCAGGAGGGCCGGGAAAAACGGGAGGTGAAGCGGGACCATCCATTGAGGAAGATCGGGCAGGAACAGGGGTTTCTTCCCGAGGGAAAAGGTTAAAAGCGCGGTGACATATCCGCCGATTGCCATGAACGCCGGGTGCCCGAGGGAGAAAAGACCGGCAAACCCGTTTGTGAGGTTCAGGCTCACGGCCAAAATGATGTTGATGCCGGTAAAGCAGGCAACGGCGAGGATGTAGTCATTTGCCGTGTTTTCCATGAGGAATGAGATACCCGCCATGAAGAGAATCAGGCCGGCAAGACAATAACGGGGGCGGTTGTTTTCCACTATGCTCTGTCCTCCATCTCTTTTCCAAGGAGCCCGTTGGGCAGGACGATCAAAATAACGATGAGGGTGCCGAAGACAAAGGCATCCCTGTATGAAGAATAAATGGGGGGCAGCAGCCCGACAAAAAGGACTTCCGAAAGGCCCAGTATGAAACCGCCCAGAATCGCGCCCGGAATGGAACCGACGCCGCCGATCACAGCGGCCACAAAGGATTTCAGCCCCGGAACATAACCCATCAGGGGATCGATCTGCCCGAATTTTCCTCCCCACATCAACCCGGCAATACCGGCAAGGCCGCTTCCCAGGGCAAATGTGGCCATGATGGTCCGGTTGATGTTGATGCCCATCATCCTTGCGACGTCAAGGTTTTCAGCCGTTGCCCGCATGGCGATGCCGAGCTTTGTTTTCCTGACCAGGAAAATCAGGGCGATCATCAGAAAAACGGCGGTTAAAAAGATAATGAGATCAACGAGCCTGAAGCTTGCGGGGCCAAGAGAAAGAATTGTCTGCATGTAAGGGGGAAAACTGAAATTCCTGGGCTGGGCGCTCAGGATGAGGACGCCGAGATTCTGCATCATGATGGAAACGCCCAGGGACGCAATGAATCCCGTCACCTGGGGCGCCCCCCGCATGGGCCGGAAACTGATTTTCTCAATGAGTATTCCGACACCGCAACCGGTCAGCAGTACAAAAAACGCCACCAGGGAAAACGGGAGCCCGGCCGCTTCCATGAGGGCCAGGGTGGCGAACGCGCCGATCATGACAATATCCCCGTGGGCGAAATTGATGAGCCTGACAATGCCGTAAATCATTGAAAACCCGATTGCCACAAGTCCGTACATGCTTCCAAGCACCAGGCCGTTCAGCAATTGCTGTGCTATATATCCCGAATCCATCATTCACCTCCCAGATAGGCCTGGCGGACCCGGGGGGTGTCGGCCAGTTCCGCGCTCGGCCCGGAAAGCACCACCCGGCCCGTTTCAAGGACATAGGCCCGGTGGGACAGCGCAAGCGCCATCACCGCGTTCTGTTCCACGATGAGAACGGTGACCCCCTGGGCGTTTATTCTCTTCAGCATATCAAAAATGGTATCGATGACCAGGGGAGCAAGCCCCAGGGACGGTTCATCCAATATCAGAAGCTTTGGACGCCCCATGAGGGAACGGCCAAGGGCGAGCATCATCTGCTCCCCGCCCGAGAGTTTGCCCGCGGCCTGGCCGGACCGCTCCTCCAGTATGGGAAACATTTTATAGATGGATTCAAGATCTTTTTCCACGCCCTTGTCCGAACGAAGATACGCGCCGATAAGCAAATTTTCCTTTACCGTAAGCCGGGAGAAAACGCCCCTGCCTTCGGGGCATTGGGAAATACCCGCGCCAACGATCCGTTCCGGCGCAACGGTCGAGATCTCAATGGTTTCCTTCCCCTTTTCCGGGGTGTAGAGAATCCTGCCGGACGAGGGACGCAGGAGCCCGGAGACGGTTCTTAACGCCGTTGTTTTTCCCGCGCCGTTGGCGCCGATCAGCGCAACGATTTCACCATGGCCCACCTGGAGCGACACCTTATGCAATACATGGGTTTCGCCCCGGTATACGTCAATATTGTCAACTGTAAGCATGGGCTTCTTCCTTTGGGGAACCAAGATAGGCTTTGATCACCTCGGGTGAATTCCGGATCTCTTCCGGGGTTCCCCGGGCAAGCACCCTGCCCTGGTTCAGCACCTGAATCCGGTGGCACAGGTTCATCACCAGGCGCATATCATGCTCAACGATCAACACCGTCATACCGTGATCGGCGACGACCTGCTTTATGGTGGCCATGAGGTCCGTGGTTTCCTGGGGATTCATTCCCGCAGCCGGTTCATCCAGAAGCAAAAGTTTCGGATTCGTTGCAAGAGCCCGGGCAATTTCCATTTTCCTCTGGTCGCCGTAGGAAAGTTTTTTAGCCGGTTCGTTCATGAGATCGGAAAGATCCATCATTTCGGCAAATTTCATTGCCTGGCGGGTGATCTCCTTTTCGGTCCGGCGAAATTTTGCCGAATGAAAAACCGTATGGAAAAATCCAGTGCCATGGCGCATGTGAAAGGCGACTTTTATGTTGTCCAGAACGCTCAAGTCGCCGAACAGCCTTATGTTCTGAAAGGTCCTTGCTATACCGGCCCTGGCTGTCCTGGCCGGAGAATAATCCGTGATGTTTTTCCCGTTGAAAAATATCTCCCCGGAACTGGGTTTCAAAACCCCGGAAAGGAGGTTGAACACGGTGGTTTTTCCGGCGCCGTTGGGGCCGATCAAACCCATGAGCTCCCCTTGAACAATATCAAAGGAGCAATCGGAAAGGGCCCGGATGCCCCCGAATTTTTTCCCTACATTTTTAACTTTCAGAAGAACTGCTCTCTCGCGGACCATTTCCCATGTATCCTTTCAAGCACCCTGTCAATCAACCAATTACGATGTACTACGGAATTAAGTAGGAAATTTATCGCAGAATGAAAGTAATGTGTCAAGGAGAAACAAATTATCCCCCCCTGCAAGGAATATCAGTATAGAAGAAAAAGCGTTATTACCTCCCCCGGATCATGGCAAGATCAGATCCCCGTTTCCGTCAAATGCCGGCCGCTTTTTTTCCATTACCTCGGCATGGGCCATGGCCTCCACCTCGGGCAGGAGGGCCTGGCTTGCCCAGAATGCCTGGGTGTGGAGGGTATCCTTGATGATCACGGCCCTCGCCAGGGCAGGATCGAGGGGCCCCAGGGTCGTAAGCGCCGCCTGGATCGCCTTTTGGTCATCGGGCAGGCGGATGGGGATGAAGGCCTTTCTCAGGGAGATGCTGGTGAGGGCGTTCATCACCGTGCTTTCATAGTCAAGCCCCCTGAACACCTTTTCCGTGATGATGTCCGCATTGCCGAGGCCGATGGCGTTGCCAGCGGTTTTTTCGGAAAGGTTTAGAATGGCGATGCGGCCCGCCCGGAGAATCCCGGAAAAATCGTCTTCCATGAGATCATAGGTGCGGCCGGTGACATTGGGGTCCATGCCCGAACCGCTGATGTCCTTGCCGATCTCCCGGATAACGAGGGCGTCCAGTTCACTGAAGGGAAGATGGGGAAAATTGTCCCTTGCGAGTTCGAGAAGCCGGGACTCCCGTTCAAACACCTCCCCGGCGGGTACCGGCTCGACCACCATGGTATCCTCGAAATGATCCTCCACAACGGCGATGCCGAACCTGAAGTTTGTGGCGAACATGATCCTTTCCGCCATGGATTTTAGCAGGGGAAAGAACCCGTGCTTGAGGGCCATGTTGTGATAGGCGAGCGCCCCTTGATGTTTTCCCATGCCCACACAGAGCATCTTGCACAGCCCGCTCTCCACGGAACCCTTGAATTTCGTATGGGGCTTTATCCGGTTGATGCAGACGCTGTGATCCATGGCCAGGGCATCCCTTGAAAAATAGACGGGCACCTCCCCCATCACCTCCCCCACCCGGACCACGTCCATGGAGGAAACCACGGGCGCGCCGCACACGGTTTCGGTGATGCCGAGCTTTTCCAGCACTTTCACTTGGCCTTGGGCAGTGGCGCTTCCGTGGCTGCCCATGGCGGGAATGATGTGGGGAATCGCCCCGAACTCCTTGAACCGTTCACAAAGGGCGGTCACCAGCTGGGCGATGTTCGCGATTCCCCGGCTGCCCACGCCAATGGCCACGGAATCCCCTTTTTTTATATGGGAGGTCAGAAAACGGTCATCCAGGGAGTCATGGAGCGCCTTTACCGGATCTTCCAGCCCCCGGCGGGGATGATTCATTTGAACACGGTAGAAATCAGGAAACGAAAAGTCATCTTCTATATATTTTGGATAACGCATGAAAACACCCCCAGGGTCATTTTACTCTTGACAGACACGATTTTGCCTTATATGAACAGTGATCAGATGTCGGACATCTGACGTTTATCCAGGACATCCATAGCACCCTGGGAACGGAGAGTAAAGCAAAAACATGAAGACCATTTGTACGAAAAAAGGCATTGATTTTTTTTCGTACTTCCCCCTGATCCATAACAGTTCAATGGCAGACGGCCTGCCGAATGGATCGGATATATTATTATCTTTTAAGGAGAGTTAAATGGTTAAAAAAACGTTGCTGTCGATCCTGGCCCTGTCCCTTGCCTTTGTGTTTAACCCGGAAGAATCCCGGGCAGGCGACAATTTAATCCTTGCCACCGCCACCACCGGGGGCACCTATTACCCCGTGGGGGTCGCCATTGGCACCCTTGCGAGCATCAAGCTTGCAAAAAAGCATCAAATCACCGTCACGGCCATTAATTCAGCCGGTTCCGGTGAGAACATCCAGATGCTGAAGAACAAAGAGGCCCAGCTGGCCATTCTCCAGGCCCTTTTCGGACTCAATGCCTACCGGGGCCAGGGCCCCTATGCAGGCAGGCCCATGAAGGATTTCCGTTCGGTCACCATGCTCTGGGAAAACGTCGAGCATTTCGCCCTGCTCAAAAAATACGCCTCAACCGGAACCATCTCCGACCTGAAAGCGATCCAGGGCAAGAAATTCTCCATTGGAAAACGGGGCAGCGGCACCGAAGGGTCCGGCCGCACCATCCTTGCCGCCCAGGGAATCGATCCTAAAAAGGATATGACCCTGGAATTTCTCAGCTACAATCCCACGGCCCAGGCCATGATGGACGGGCGCATCGTGGGCGGCAACATTCCCGCGGGTCCCCCGGTCGCCTCCATCACCCAGCTCTTTGCCCAGCTGGGGGACAAAAAGGTAAAAGTCCTGGATTTCACCGACGATCAGCTGGCGAGCATCCAGGCGAAATATCCCATCTGGAACCGTTACCTCATCAAGGCCGGCACCTATCCCGGTCAGAAAAACGATATCAACACCATCTCCCAGCCCAACTTCCTGGCGGTTCATCCGGACGTATCCGAAGAGACGGTATACCTGATCACCAAAACCATCTATGAGAACCTTCCCTTTCTTGCCACCATCCACAAGGCAACCAAGGTCATGAAGATCGAAAAAGCGATCAGCGGTCTGCCCGTGCCCCTGCATCCGGGCGCGGCCAGATATTACAGGGAAGTCGGCATCACCATCCCTGAAGCCCTCCTGTAAAACATGAGCAAACAAGGGGGGCGGGGTCTGAAATTTCCCGCCTCCCCAACCAAGAGGACAATCGATGGAGCATCCCATGTCAGACAAGCCCCAAGGCGTCATTGAAGATTCAAACGGTGAAGTTGTGGTAAGCCGTAAAGTACTGTCAAAAGCATCCACCAAGGTTCTTTACTGGACAGGCGTTATCATGGCCCTGTTTCACCTGTGGGTGAACACGGTGGGCATCCTGCCCGAGATTCAGCGTAACGCGATCCATTTCGGATTCATTCTGTTCATGGGCTACCTCATCTACCCGTTCAGTGTAAAAACCGCTACAAAGCTGAAATGGCTGGACCTGCTCCTTGCCCTGTTATCGGTGGCCTCGGCCGCCTATCTTGTGCTGTTCGAGGATGCCCTCCACGCCCGGAACGAGGTGCCCATCCTCCCGGACCTGATCTTTGCCGGCATCGCCATTGTCCTGATGCTTGAGATCACCCGGCGCACGGCGGGATACATCATTCCCGGGATCGCCCTCTTCTTCCTGGGATACGCCCTCTGGTTCGGCAAATACATGGGCGGCATGTGGACCTTTCCCGGTGTCAGCATCCAGCGGATGCTCTACCGGATGTACTTTGCCCCGGACGGCATCTTCGGCACCATCGCCACCATCTCCTCCACATTCGTGTTCCTGTTCGTGCTGTTTGCAGCCTTTCTTCTCAAATCCGGGGCCGGGGATTTCATCATCCGCCTGTCCATCGCGGTCATGGGTAAGATGATCGGGGGCCCTGCCAAGATGGCCGTGTTCGCAAGCGGCCTCATGGGCTCCATCTCGGGCAGCGCCGTTGCCAACACCGTCGGAACCGGCTCCATCACCATTCCCCTGATGAAGCGGGTGGGATTCGGCCCCAAGTTTGCAGGGGCCGTGGAAGCCGCGGCCTCCACCGGCGGCCAGCTCATGCCCCCCATCATGGGAGCAGGCGCATTTATCATGAGCCAGTGGACCCAGATTCCCTACCTGACCATTGTGGGCGTGGCCATCATCCCGGCGGTCATGTATTTCATGAGCGTGGTGTTTTTCGTTCACCTGCGGGCCAGGAAGCTCGGGCTGCAACCCATGGAAGACCATGAGATCCCCACCATCAGGGAAGTGCTCAGGGAGGGCTGGAATTTCTTCATCCCCATCGGGGTTCTCATCGGCCTGTTGATGACCGGGTTCACCCCCACCTACTCCGCCTGTGCCGGAATCGCCTCCATTGTCGCGGCAAGCTGGCTGAACAAAAAAACCCGGATGTACCCCAAGGATATCCTGGACGCCTTTGCCGAAGGGGCCAGGGGCATGGTCACCACGGGTGTCATCCTCCTTTGCTCGGGCATTGTCATCGGCGTTGTGCTCATGGTGGGCGCGGGCATCAAGTTTTCCATCATGATCTCCTCCATCGCCGGGGGCAGCCTCATGGTCACCATCGTTCTCATCGCCCTCGCCTCCCTGGTGCTGGGCATGGGACTGCCGGTGACGGCATCCTACATTGTTCTGGCGGTGCTGGCGGCCCCGTCCCTGGAGATGCTGGGAGCGTCCCTGATCGGCGCGCACATGCTCATCTTCTGGTATTCCCAGGATGCCAACGTCACCCCGCCGGTCTGCCTTGCGGCCTATTCCGCGGCGGGCATATCCGGCAGCCCTCCCCTGGCCACGGGATTTGAATCCTGGAAGCTTGCCAAGGGCCTTTACATCATTCCACTTTTGTTTGTCTACACCCCCATTCTTTTTGAGGGGTCGGCGTTCCTTGTGGCCGAGACAGCCATAAGCGGGCTGTTCGGGCTTTTTTGCTTTGCCGTGTTTTTCGAAGGCTTTCACAAGACACACCTGAACTGGGCTTTCAGGATCGCCTACCTGATTTCGGCGGGCCTGTTCCTGTGGCCTCAAATCTATCTCCACGCAGGAGGCGCCGTGCTCTTCACCGCCCTTTACCTCGTACAGGTAAAGACCGCCCCTGAACTGCAAACGGATTAGGATTAGCGCCCATGGAACGCCTATTTAAAAAAATTCCCCAGAAAAAGGTCAGTGACAAGGTATTTGAACAGATCAAAACCCACATCATCACCGGCAAGTTTCTTCCCGGGGAGAAGATCCCGCCGGAGATGGAGCTGACGAGCCTGTTCAATGTGAGCCGCTCCTCCGTAAGGGAGGCGATCCTGAAACTGGAATGCCTCGGATTTGTCGAACAGAAACGGGGGGACGGCACCTTTGTGAAATCGGTCACCCAGGCCCCCATCCAGGACTACATGGAAGAGATGACAGGGGAAAAGGATTTCCTGGCGGGCCTCATGGAGGTGCGTATCGTCCTTGAAACCTGGGCTGCGGCCACCGCCGCCTCCCGGGCCACGGATGAAGATATCGAGGCGCTCAAGGAAATCCTGGATGAAATGGAAAACCACAAGACCGAGAAAATGGGGTATGAACTCAACGTCAAGCTCCACAGCCGGATCACCTCGGCAACCCGCAACCCCTTTCTCATCCACATGATGGGGTCCATTTTGCAATGGCTTTCAACCATAACCCAAAAGGTCTATGCAGACCGCAAAAAATACCCGGAGCGCAAGCAGGAGCTGACCCGGCAGCACAGCCGCATCGTCAAGGCCATAGCGGACAGGAATCCCGGGGAGGCATCCGCCGCCATGGCGGACCATCTCAATTACACTCTCAGGAAGGCGACAAAGAACAATGACCATTTATGATTCCCTTGAAAGCAGGTTAAAGGGAGAGCTTCACCAGGATATTTTCAGGCGTCACATGCTTGCCACGGACGCCAGCATTTTCAAGTTTCTACCCGAATGCGTGGCCTATCCCGCAAACAGCGATGATATAGCGAAAATCCTCTCATTTGCAAGGGAGCACAACCTCAGCGTCCACGCCAGGGGAACCGGCAGCGGCGTATGCGGTTCCGCCCTGGGCCGGGGCATTGTCGTGGACTTCACAAAACACATGAACCGGCTCATCCGCCTCGACCTTGACGGCCACAGCTTTGAGTGCGAGCCGGGTTTCCGCATGGGGGAGCTGGACCAGGCCCTCAAGGGCTCCGGCCTCTTCTTTCCCCCGGACCCCTCCAGCGGGGAATACGCAAGTTTCGGCGGCATGTACAACACCAACGCCAGCGGCGCCCACTCGGTCAAGTACGGCAATGTGGGCGACTACTGCCTGGATGCCGACATCGTCCTCACCGACGGCAGCCTCATCACACTGTCGGATCTCATGTCCCGGGATGAATCCCGGCTGCCCGAAAACCTGCAACCACTGTTCGGCCTGTACCGCAACAACGCCGAACGGATCGAAAAAGCCTACCCGCCGGTGCGGTTCAACACCACCGGCTATAATCTCAGGAAACTTGTCTCCGAAGGCCGCCTTGACCTCCGGGGACTCTTTGCGGGGGCCGAAGGCACTCTTGGCATCATCACCCGGCTGAAATTCAAGCTCATTGAGAAACCCGCCCACGACAGCCTGGTGGTGGCCTATTTCAAGGACATTGTCTCATCGGCCAGGGCGGTGGAAGCGATCCTTCCCCTGAACCCCTGCGGCATCGAGGTGATGGACAAATCCCTCCTGGGCCTGGCAAGAAAGAACGATCCCGCCCTGGACGCTGCCATGCCAAATGATATAGACAACCTGCTCCTCATCGGATTTGACGAGCACACCCCCGAAGCCTGCCTGGAAAAGGCCGAAGCGGCAGGCAACCTGATCCGGGAGAACAACTGGTCCGACACCTTGCATCTCGCCGTATCCAGGGAAGAGCAGGCCAATTTCTGGGCCATCCGCAAGGCCGCCGTGCCCATCCTCTACAGGCTCAAGGGCGAAAAAAAGGTGCTGGCCCTCATCGAGGACGCAGCCGTGCCCGTGGACAGGCTGGTGGAATATTTCAAAGGCATCTACAAGCTCCTGGGGGATCTCGGGGTGAACTTCGTACTCTTCGGCCACATCTCCAAGGGGCTGATGCACA
Organism: Desulfobacteraceae bacterium; assembly: GCA_024225635.1. Taxonomy (GTDB): domain Bacteria; phylum Desulfobacterota; class Desulfobacteria; order Desulfobacterales; family Desulfobacteraceae; genus Desulforapulum. The sequence continues at coordinate 32,912 of JAAEMK010000307.1, forward strand.
CCCGCCCCATGCTCAACCTCAAGGACAAGCATGATGTGGATCTATTGAAACCCATTGCCGACGGCGTGTTCCAGCTTGTGAACTCCCTTGGCGGGGCCATCTCCGGCGAGCACGGGGACGGACGGCTACGAAGTCCCTACATCCGCGCCCAGTACCCGGACATATTTGAGCTTTTCCAAAAAACCAAACAGATCCTGGACCCGCACAACCTGCTCAACCCAGATATCATCACCGGCGAAGCCAAGGACGGCCTCACCCACTCCCTGAGATACGGCCCTGGGTACCAGGCAAAAAACATCTATCGGAACCCGGTTTTCCAAAACAACGATTTCCAGACCGAGGTGGAAAAGTGCCACGGCTGCTCCAAATGCACCACCGTCACCCACGCCACCCGCATGTGCCCGGTCTACAAGGCCACCCGGGACGAAGCCGCCGCCCCCAAGGCCAAGGCCAACATCCTGAGGGCCCTGATCAGCGGCGCAATAGAAGAGAAACAAGCCTATGCCGACGGCCTGTTCCATGTGCTCAACCACTGCATCAACTGCGGCAGCTGCCACAATGAATGCCCCTCCCAGGTGAACATCCCCAGGATGGTCATGGCGGCCAAGGCGGATTACGCCAAAAAGTTCGGCCCCGCCCCCACGGACCGCCTCCTCACCTCGGCGGACACGGCTGCACGCCTGACCGGCGGTTTCTCCCACCTGGTGATGCCCTTGGTGGACAATTCCTTTTTCAAGCAGGCGGGAGAAAAGCTCCTGGGAATCTCCTCCCAACGGCCATTGGTCTGCTTTGCAAAAGAGTCCCTGAAAAAGAGGCTGGGCTGCCAGGCCCCACAAATAATTAAGAAAACCTCCGGGGCATTCACAATCCTGCCTGCCCAAAGCCAGGCCCAAGGCAAAAAGGTGCTCTATTTCCCGGGCTGTTACGCAAGCTGGATCAGACCCGAAACAGCCATGGCCTTCATCAAGGTTCTCTCCGCCCTGGGAATGGAAGTATATGTTCCGAACGCCCACTGCTGCGGCCTTCCCATGCTCTCCAAGGGAATGACAGGCAAATCCATTAGCGCCATTGAAAAGAACCTGAAACAGTGGGGCAATATGGTAAAAAGAGTGGACCACATTGCCGTGACCTGCTCCACCTGCGGCCTTGCCCTGAAGAGCAAATGGCAGTACCTCAACCGGACAAATATAGTCCGGGAGGTGGCGAAAAAGACCATCCACGGCACAAGCCTCATCCAAAATCATATGCACGGACTGACGCTAAAGGAAACCAGCCGCAAAGTAGCCTATCACACCCCCTGCCACCTTAAGGTACAGCCGGAGGCCGCAAGCTCCATCGGGATGCTCAAGGCACTTCCCGGCATCGAGGTGAATCCCCTGGAATGCCACTGCTGCGGCATGGCCGGGACCTGGGGCATGATGGCTAAGAATTTTGATCTCAGCCGGAAGATCGGCTCAGATCTCATCCAAAAGCTGAACAGTTCCGGTGCGGATACAGGCGCAACCGACTGCCCCACATGCACCATGCAGATGCAGGCTTTCAGTAGCAAACCCGTTGTCCATCCCGTTGAGATCCTGGCCCAATGCCTATAAAGTTTCTAAACCGCCTGTTCGACGGGTAACAAGGTGAACCCGGTTATCTTAACCGGGATATCCGGGGACTCCGTTCCATAACAGTCAGTCCTGACGATCCGCCGGCCTGACGGGTCTGTGACCGTAATCCGGTTACCGGTCGGGCCGTATTCATACAGGGTTGTCCCGCCCTCCGGGGTGGCGGCCAGGGTCCTGCGGCCCAAAGCATAGCAGGTGTCATTATTGTCGTCATAGGAAGCGGCCCATCTTATGATCAAGCCCAAAAGAAAAGATCAACATGCTTAGCCTGACACTACGTTTATCGCTTGATTTATAATAAAAAAACAAAACCAGACCAATATACATCCTTGGCAAAAATAAATCGCAATTCCAAAAACAAAATTGATTTTATTTTGTTTCATGAACAGCTTAAATTCAGTTTTAAAATCAAAACGTCTTGTATTAAAACGAGTATTTAAAATTCCATATTTTTGATAAATATATCGTGAAAAAAGAAGCAATGTCGGAAAGATTACAACAGAGTTCAAAATTAGTATAAGAACAAAAAGCAATTCCTCGTATGATTTCAATTGTAAAATTGACATTATTTTACCCGCAAATTCAATCATTGAATTCTCCTCCATAAAGGAATTGGGAATCCCCATCCACTGCCTGCATGTCCAGCAGACAGACCACCGTTATCGTTATCTATTCCCAAAGCACCAACAGTAGTTGTTTCTCCATTCACACTTATTTTAGGCCTAAAGTGAGATGGGGTGGGAGGCTGCCTTTTGTGAGTTGCTGAAGTATTCTTAATTTTCGATTTCTATATCTGTCCAAAGTGAATTTTCCAAATGCATTTCTTTGCCAATTACTTCAAGGCGACTTTTATCTAACTGCACAACAGCAACGTCATATTCATAGAATTGCATACAAAAGTTTTCAAACGCATTTGGGAAAATGCCAAAAATGAGGTCAAATCTTGACGCAAGGCGCAAGTTCACAAACAAATCGCCCGGCAAATTTGCACCTTGTGGTTGCTGACCGGCAGACATTTAAAATACGTGCTGCTGCGCCGGGCGATTTTAAATTGATGTCCTGCCACATAGGGTGCCCAAATGATCTGTAATTTTGCACAATTTATGATTAGAGTTTGGGCTGTAACATGTGGGTTATTTTTTTTTATTTTATGTGCTTGCCTTCTTTTTTTAATGCGTAATTAAGTTTTTTAAGCTCTGACTGTTTAAGAGTTGCTTTTAAGGGAGCCAATAATTCTACAACTTTTTTATAGTTATTATTTTTCCAAGCAAGATCAAGTTGGCTTCGCATATATTTCAAATCCGTTTCAAGAGCATATGCTTCACATTCTTTTTCTCTAAAATCGGCAACCAGATTAAAGCTTTCATCCGATCCATCAAGTAAATCCTGAGCATGAGTCTTTAAATAATCAGCTAACCTTTTGACAAATCGTTCAAGGCTATTGCTGCTGTTTGTGATTTGAAAAAAGGTCCCCACATCTTTTGGGGAATAACCTTTACTTCTAATAATTTCTCCAATATTAAATGGTATTTTTAAAGATTCTCTTAGATTATCATTTCGCCCGATTTCACAACCTAACTCATATGAACGTTCACCATCAAATCGAATATCTATGAAAATCAGTTTGGACTGATATCTAACCAACCAAGGACCTGATTTGACACATTTGAAGCCATACACAGATTCCAAAAATCCCAATTCTCTATTTACAATCTTTTTCAATCCTAAATCCATTTCAAACTCCTGACATCAATTTCCTGGTGGATGATAAGCCCCTGTTTGAGGATTATATCTCCACCCTCTTGTTTCTAAAAGGTTTCTTTCAGCATTAAGAAAGCCTTTAGTTGGAATCTGTTTTCCTGTCGCTGCATCGCGGTAAGAATCAAATATTGGTTTTCCTTTACCCATTTCTTTTCTTAAATGCCCCACATTCTGTTTCCAATTAGCCTTTGGAGAGCCCTTATCAGGTAAATGGAGCATACCATCTCCATCTTTCCATCCAATAGGCTTGGTCGATGTTTTATCTCCCCATTTAAAAAGATTTAATCCACCCTTGTCTGCACTCTTTGGGGCAACTTCAAAAAGTTTCGTCAATCCATAGTACGCTCCAAAACCGAAGACAACATTCCTAATCCACGACTTGCCAGCTGATTCCCAAGAAATATTGTTTTCTGGACACAACCCCAACGGATCAATGAACATCACCGGATTATTCAGGCAATAAAGATAAAAATTCACCCCCTCACCGGCCGGGTCAGGCCTCAGATACCTACCGATCCGGGGATCATAATACCGGTTCAGGTTGTAGTGCAGGCCGGTCTCCTGATCAAAGTACTGGCCGGCAAATCTCAGATTGAAGGTGATCGCTTCTTTTTTTACCGTGCACCGGCCAAAGGCCTGGTACTCCCCTTCCCAGTCGCCGTCTGTGCTGTAATTGTCCTCACGCTTAAGTTTTTTCGGGGTGCCGGCGCGGTCGTTATGGCACCAATAGTACGTCTCCCCAACCTTCATGAACAGGGGATCGCCGGTCCAGGCGGTTCCGGGCTTGTAGCCGTAGGACCTGAGCTGGGTGCCGTCAGAACCGTATTCACCGGCCAGGCCCTGGTCGCAATAGTGGAACCAGGTTCTGCCCCCTCCAACTTGTTTCCAGATACGCCGGCCAAAGGGATCGTACCCGTATTGGGCAATGACGGCGCCCGTGCCGTCCTCCACCCGTTCCATGCGGTTTTCCGTATTGTAAAAGAACTTTGTGACCGTTTCTCCGTCGGTCTTCCGGATCACGGCACCGTTTGCATCATAGGCATACTCTGTTGTGCCGTAAGTTTCAAGTTCATTATCTGCATTGTGCGAGATGGAACCCTGTACACTGGCATCGGAGGTGCGGTTACCCAGGTTGTCGTAGGTATAGGCCTCGTCAAGAACCCCGGGGTGGGTAGCGGCGGTCAGGCGGTCCAGGGTGTCGTATTCATAGGTATGGCCCCCTTCCACGGCCAAGATTTTTAAACGGTTGCCCACGGAATCATAGGTATAGCCTTCATACATGACGGCATTATTGGCAGGATCCCTGGCAAAGATACTCTTAATGCGGTTCAGGGGATCGTAATTATAATAACGGGCAGCGCCGGGAAGATGCATAGAATTGAGGCGGTTCCACGAGGCGCTATTGAATAAAAAGGAGACTTCCCTCCCGCTCGGGGCCTTGATGGTTGACAGGTGTCCCTTGCTTCCATATTCGTATGTGGTAACCTCTCCTTCAGGATCTGTATATGTGCTGACAGCCCCTTCAGCCGTATAGGTATAGCCATGGGACAGGGTAAATCCGCCGTAGTCCACTGTTTCGGAGAGCTTTTGTGAAAGGGCGTCATAGACCATGGCAGCCGAGGCGCTGCCGTCGTCCCATGTCAACAGATTTCCCACTTCGTCATAGGTGAACCCGGTTATCTTGACCGGGCTTTCCGAGGCCGCTGTTTCATAACAGTCCGTCCTGACGATCCGGTTTTCGGGGGAGTACGTACAGGTGATCCGCCGGCCTGACGGATCTATGACCGCAATCCGGTTGCCGGTCGGGCCGTATTCGTACAGGGTTGTCCTGCCCTCCGGCGTGGTGGTGCTGATCAGGCGGTTGTTTTTATCATAGGAAAAATGTCGGATGCCCTGGCCCGGATCTTCAACTGATATGAGGTTGTCCCGGTCGTCATGGGACCGGACGGTCCGGGCACCGTTCGGGGCAACGGTTACAGAGAGCCGGTTCAGGGCGTCATATTCATAGGTGGTTGTCCTGCCCCCTTCATCCGTGAACGAAGCAAGGTTGCCTGCGGCGTCATAGGTCCGGGTTCGTTCCAAACTGGTTTCGCTGTCCAGGACGTCGGTCTCCTTAATCACTTTTCCCATACAATCATAGGTCAGCTTGCGGGTAAAAAACGGATAGGAAATGGCGGCGGGTTTGCCATAGGGGGACAGGGTGCCCGGGGCCTCGTCATAGGTATACCGGGTCTCGTTTCGACCCCGGTACAGGGCTCTGGTTGTCCGGCCCTCGTTGTCGTATTCGGTTGATGTCCGCCAACCCTCCCGGCTCGTAATACTGACGGGCAAATCATCTGAATTGTAAATAGTGATGGTGGACCTGCCAAAGGGGTCTGTCTCCTTGATCCGGTTGTTCCGGGCATCGTATTCATACGCGTGTCGGTTGTTCCGGGCGTCAATCACGGCAATGAGGTTGTTTACCCCGTCGTAAAAATAGGCGGTCCCGTAGCCTGAAGGGGTGGCGGCCAGGGTTCTGCGGCCCAGGGCATCGTAGTCAAAGCTCCACTGATTGCCCCTGGCATCCTCGTACTTGAGCAGGTTCCCCATGACATCGTATTCCAGGTACCGGGTCCGGTTCCCCATGGGGCCGGTCAGGCTTTCAAGGTTGCCCGGGGCATCATAGCTGAAGGTGGTGACCGCTTCCCCAGTAACATCGTCAGCCTCAAGGGTTCGGGTCAGGACCCGGCCCAGCTCGTCATAGGTAAAAGAGCCGACCCGCTCATCCTCTGTACCCTTAGCCTCTGTTTTTTTTACGGCATTGCCATGGTCGTCATATTCGATTTGTGTTACCCGGCCGAGCTGGTCCGTGATGCCCGTGATTTTATTAAATCTTAAATCATAGGTAAAACGGACCTGGTTGGTGTCGGGATAGACAATGCGGGTCAGGTTCTCCTGTTCGTCATACTCGGTCCGTGTGCGGTTACCTTTTTCATCCGTGGTCACCAGGTCAAGGCCGTCGTAAAGAATCCGTTTGATCGTGCGGCCGTTGACATCCACCCTTGTGGTCCGGCCCAGGTTGTCGGTCCGGACTTCCTTTATCTTGCCTGAGTCGGAGATGATCCGGGCATAGTAGGTGTCATTGACGTCGTCATAGGAATAAAGGAAGCGAAGGACACCACCGGTATCGTCTGTTACGACAACCGGCCAGCCGTTTACCTGATACAAAATGTTTGTGGTCCGGCCCTGGGCGTCAATGGTTTTAATAAGGTTGCCGGCCGGGTCATAGGCATAAGAAGAGACCTGATCCAGAGCATCGGTGACCGTTGTCAGAAGATCTTCCGTATAGCCGTACACGACCTTGCGGTTGTTCCGGTCCCGGACTTTTATCAGATTACCGTTTTCATCGTATTCAAACTGAAAGACAAGGGTATTATCCCTGTCATAAATGCCCGAAGCATTGCTTACCTCTCGGCTTTCGTATTCCAGTATGCCCACGGTCCCGTACCTGCTGCCAAAGGAAATCAGGCGGCCCAGGGAATCGTACTGCCTGAAATTCCCCTCCCGGTCCTTGTACAGGTATTTTGAGGCGCTATAGTCATAGGGCGGGGCATCTGGTTCCCGGGTGATGGTATTTGCCCCCTGGACATAGCAATTCTCTTCCCTTTTTGCAAAGACCACCCCGTCCCTGGTTATATAATCCGGGCCTGCCGCGTTGGGGACGTAGGCTGTGTCGTCATCGGGCCTGCCGTCCATGACAAAGGATTGGTGCTGCCATTGCCAGCGGCGGGCAAGGTAAAAGCGCTTCAGGCGGATGTGCCCGCCCGCCACCTTTACCGAAAGGTCAAGGGCCTTGTCGTGGAATTCCCTGAGGGTGGTATTTACGGAACAGCCCACCTCGGTATCGGCGTCCTCGTAAGTCTTTTTTGCCTTGTCGGAAACAGGGTTATCCAGGGCATTTTCAAGTGCGTTTTCTCTCTGTGCACCATCCCAGCCCCACCCGCCGCCTCCCATGGTATCCGCCTCGTAATAAGGGGCTGTCTGTCCGTAAAGGCTGGCGAAAATCGACCAGTCTCTAAGAGAGACATTTCCGTCCCCGTCCATGTCAAGGTCTGAATAGCTATAATTATTTTCAAAGAATGCAAGGTCTTTGTAGTCCACCATGCCGTCATTGTTATAATCCGCATCAATGATGTTCCCGTAACCGTCGCCGTCCGTATCCCGGTTATCCGTGTGAGAGGTCCAGGGAGAGTGGTCATTCACGTCAGCAAAACCGTCCCCGTCCAAGTCTGCGGTGATGTTGATCCTGTAGGTGGTAAGCTTTGATGTAACTCCACTACCCCACCAATCTGTTCCCCCGCCTTTGATGCAATTACCTGTTCCGTTAATCCAATTGATCGTGATGGACCTTCCATAGCTTAAAATACCTGTTGCTATGTCATTCCTGCAGGGGTCCGGTACAATTTCCCTGTACTGGGCGGCATCCTCCTCGTCTATCAGGTACGCGGGAACCTTGGGATCTGCCGTATCCTTGAGTACCTGGGCGTTGATCACGGCGGCATACCCTCTTTCATTCGGGATATCGTCATTATCCTGTCCGTCTGCGGCCCGGGGCTCAAATGTTGCGTCCACAGCTCGTCCTCCGCCCACAATGAGGTTGCCGGACGGGTCAAAAGCAAGCGGACCTGCGCTCAGGACAGAATCGGCAAACTTTTTTATTTCATAAACATGTACTGGTGTCCCATTGGGACCGTTGTCGCTCCACCATTTGGACGCCGGCACCATGAATAATTCTCCGGTCCGGCCGTTGCCGAAGATCAGGTTTTTGTCTTTGTCTATGGCAATGCCCGAGGAGGCCAAGGAACCGCCGGCCCGGACCGGGGAGGCTGTGAGCAAAAGGACCAGGGATAAAAGTACGATCCACAGTCGTTTGGCGGTTTTAAAGATGTCTTCCAAGAGCTGGCCTCCTTTTTTCAACGAAGATGATCCCCGGATAAAACAATTGAAACCCGGAGTCGAAAAGGGGAGCCCTTTCCGTTTGAAATCAGAACCTAAGCGTCCTTGCCCCCCGGCGGACAGCGGATACTATTTGGCCGAGCAGGACCAAGATCAAGAATGAAAATAGTGGACTTCACAAAACACATGAACCGGCTCATCCGCCTCGACCTTGACGGCCAGGGCGGTGGAAGCGATCCTTCCCCTGAACCCCTGCGGCATCGAGGTGATGGACAAATCCCTCCTGGGCCTGGCAAGGAAGAACGATCCCGCCCTGGACGCTGCCATGCCAAAGGATATAGACAACCTGCTCCTCATCGGGTTTGACGAGCACACCCCCGAAGCCTGCCTGGAAAAGGCAGAAGCGGCAGGCAACCTGATCCGGGAGAACAACTGGTCCGACACCTTGCATCTCGCGGTATCCAGGGAAGAGCAGGCCAATTTCTGGGCCATCCGCAAGGCGGCCGTGCCCATCCTCTACAGCCTCAAGGGCGAAAAAAAGGTGCTGGCCCTCATCGAGGACGCAGCCGTGCCCGTGGACAGAATACCAGGCAAAAAACATCTACCGGAGCCCGGTGTTTCAAAACAACGGCTTCCTGACCGAAGTGGAAAAATGCCACGGCTGCTCCAAATGCACCACAGTCACCCACGCCACCCGCATGTGCCCGGTCTACAAGGCCACCCGGGACGAAGCCGCCGCCCCCAAGGCCAAGGCCAACATCCTGAGGGCCCTGATCAGCGGCGC
>JAAEMK010000308.1 GCA_024225635.1 Desulfobacteraceae bacterium
CCTACTTTTTCTCACACTGGGAGCACAAGCTTCAGGAGACACTATTGACCCTCTGCCCTCGGCAAAGGTTTCATATTGAAAGTAGAGCTTAAGCTCTGGCATGAATATTAATATTTCATTCTCAGAGCTCAAGCTCACACACTCAGAGCTTGAGCTCAATTACAGAAAAGGTATTTTGAGAGCTTAAGCTCTGACCCTACTTTTTCACAACAGGAGCTTAAGCTCTGACCCTACTTTTTCATGCCAGGAGCTTAAGCTCAGACCCTACTGACATTGTCTGATTCTACTTCTCCTGATTGCTTGATCAATAATGACAGTTGACTCAGAGCTTGAGCTCCATGAACAATTTTGAGTGTCGAGAGCTTGAGCTCCTAACCTATTTTTATCCCTTCTAGAGCTCAAGCTTCACACCAACCAGAAAAGAACATTTGGGAGCTCAAGCTCTTAATCAGAAAAGAATGTTTTGGAGCTTGAGCTCTGGATGGATTAAGCTTGGTCAAAACCATATGATCTGTGACGTCACATTTGAACATCACGGAGAGCCCCGGGTTCAGACGAATGTCAGAGTAGGGATTATTGCTGCTCAGAATATTATAGATGTCAGCGCTGTTGTTGCTCTCTCATATGTAATATAACACCGACA
>JAAEMK010000309.1 GCA_024225635.1 Desulfobacteraceae bacterium
AGTAACCATTTTTTGCATTTTCCAGGTCAGCAAGGATGACCAACAAAATCTGCCCTAATCTGATTGTTCCTGTAGCTCACATCTTACCTAGGTGAAGAAAAGATTCAATATACGAAGTTGCTCAGAGTTGAGTGAAATCCGTTGGAAAAGAATCTTTAGAGGAGGAGGAATCAATAGTGTTCTTGATAAAGAGATACAAAGCATAGTTAAGCAATAAATTAATCCATAACACTTGTAATAATGTTGAATCAAATTCATTGGCATAGTGTGTTTTATTCGTCTGTTTCGTTCGTTCTAAAAGTTTGCTGACAGATTTCTTGCTTTCTGTAGCTAGGCTAGGCTACTCGCCTGTTGACTTTCATTATAAAGCGGTAGGCGAACGAATCGCAGAAAGGATTAAGGTGTCACAGGATCCGGCGCGGCGACCGATTGATTCCTAGCTGACTGAGCATCAACCCGCTAAAAACATTTATCAGAGAGGGGAAAACTTTGATTTTGCTTATAAACGTCGGAATTCACCTAGTGATATGGTGACGAGGTACAGCCCTAATTTTTGGGTGAAAATGGGGGGGGTACCCCCACACTTAGCCATTTTCAGGCATAATCTCCAGAATTTTGCCAATTTCGAAAAATTTTACAAGTGTTTTCCACTTTCAAGGGGGGAAAAAATAATTTTTCCCAAAAGTGCCCCAAATATGGTCTAGTTTCAGAAAAAAATGGAAAAAAAAGTTTTTAACTTTTTCCGAAAATAGGGGGGGGGGGGG
>JAAEMK010000310.1 GCA_024225635.1 Desulfobacteraceae bacterium
CGTAACCATTCACTCCCCCCTTATTATTCTAAAGGAATACCAGGAGGAGTTATGCCTTTTCGTCCGAGGGCGATTGCCTGAGCAATATATGCCCAAGGGTCCTGATTTCGCAGTCGGCATGTTTCGGTAACACTCAGCAGAGCAGCGTATGCCCGACTGCCTTCGGTCGTTCGGGTGCCGAAACTGATTCGGCGCGAAATAACTGCATGCCTCAGAGCCCGTTCCGCTTCATTATCGGTTGGCGGGAGTCCCGGATTTTTGACGAACGCCGCCACCGCATCCCAGTCATTCAAAATTTCACGGGAAAGTGCTCTCAGTTTGGGATGATTTTCTTCCGCTCCCAGGCTGCAGGCCTTTTTTAACCGGGCGGGGACAGGGCTGCATTTCCTTGTAGCGTCCTCGCCCTCTTCGGCCATGGTTTTGATGAGTCCCCTGAGTTCCCTTAAAAACCGGTCACCCATTTTTCGGGCTTTTTCATCCGCTGTGCCCGTAAGAGCAACGCCTTTCCGGATCAGACGGGCAAGGCATCTCTGTCGTTTTTCATGAGAACGGCACGCTCCGTAACCGTCGGTTGTCAGCCAGCCGGGAAAAGCTGCCGTGATCAGTTTCAGCAACTCTTCCTTCTTCCGGGTTCCGATTATGTATACCGCTGTGAGTTTTGAAATCGCCACCCACAGCCATTTCATACAACCCTTTTCATACCAGGGAGTTTCATCAGTATGCAGCATGTCTTCTTTTTGCAATTCTTCTGTCAGCTCTTCCGCAACAGGAAAACAGGCAATTCCTGCTTCTCTTGCGCATCTGTCAGCCGTTCCCGCCGAAAGTTCCGTGTTCAGCCGGTATGCAGTGAATTCTCTGATTTTTGTCCGGGACATTCGGTAACGGGATGCCGGCGCAGCTGTAAAAGCTGCCGGC
>JAAEMK010000311.1 GCA_024225635.1 Desulfobacteraceae bacterium
CAACCCTAAAAAGCCTTGAGTATCGGCCTCATGTCCGCCTTTTGAAATCGGACAAGGGTAATGTTGTATGCATGACAAGCTAATCGGAAGAATTGCCTTGCTATCTTCTTGCTAATCGGCTTGCCGATTGGCACGCTTTTCAGCGCTCTTAGATAACAAGCAATTCAAGTCAAGTAGAGTAAAAAGTGCGTCTATCGACTTCTCAATTACTCTTCTGATTGATTACTATTAATATCAGCTTTCCAAATTGTTAAAGAACTATCGTGCAAAATCATGACGCTTTTTGTCATGACTTTTGCGCAAGGAGGAATTACATTACTCTTTAAAGTATCGTAAATGCTCCCTTAGGGTAAAAAACCCTAATCAATGCTTACTTAAAAAGTAAATATTCATTAGGATTTCGGGTCCAACGTGACACTCATCTTGCAGCCTAAAACTACAACCAATTCGCTTGGTAAAGTTAGTTTGAATGCGAGAAACGCAGTGTGCGCTAGCACATGAGTATCGCAGCGTTCAAAATAACGCAAGCAAGTAGAATTGGTAGGCTTGGGCAGACTTGAACTGCCGACCTCACCCTTATC
>JAAEMK010000312.1 GCA_024225635.1 Desulfobacteraceae bacterium
ACATTACAGCAAGAGGGAGTAGAATATATACAACTATACAAGTCAAAACAAAGCTACAAAACAATAGCAATCGAAAGGGAATGTTGTGGGAATATATCAAAGAGAATGGTACCTACCTAGCTTCTCAAATGTATCACTAGCAAAGAGAAAAGAACTTACCTAGCGTCTCAAACCTAGTCAGAAAACGGCGATGAATACGTACGAGAGAGTGGCACTTTGGCGAGCGGCGAAAACCAAAACAATTCCTATAGTACGTACGTACGAAAGCGGCTACTAGTTACCGTAGTGTTCTAAATAGTAGAATCGGAACATCACAGATTCCCCCCCTTTTACGAAGCTTGAAAAGCAAAGTGGCAGAACAGAGAACTACTAAAGAAACTGTCGAATTACCTACCTAATTACTAAACGAAGAAGAACTGTCAGACAAACGAAAATTATTTTCTGGGCCGCAGATTGTAGGGGTGCTGTTTCGCGATTGGAACTCCTCCCTCTCCTCCTCTTTCTCCTCCTTGGGTGCTAGTAGGTGGATCTCTTTTGGTGTCCGTTTTGCTGGACAAATTCTCCTGCAATGAGAAAGGGATGAGGTGGGAGGAAGGGACACGCACCTTGCGGAGCTGGTTGTTGTGGGCCCAGAATGGCTTCTTGTCAGGATCGTCGATGTTGCTGAGGAGGGAGTTGGTTGTGGTGAGCTCCAGGACTCTGTAGGGTCCAATGAAGTGGGGTTGAAACTTGGCGATTTTGTTGGGATCGCGCTGGTGACTTTGGAGCCAAACTTTGTCACCAACTTGGTAGGTTGTTGTGGTGACTTTGCGGTCGTAGTATTTCTTCTGTTGTTGTTGGGCTGTGGCAATGTTGGTCTTGATGTCTCTCCAAACAAGACGGAGGGTGCGCGCCATGGCAGCAGGGTAGTCTTCAGGGTCTGCATAGGGTCGGTAGGGCAGGGTGAGGATGTTGTCAGCAGGAAGACGTGGGTCGTGACCGAAGAGGGCAAAGTATGGAGATTCCAAAGTTGAGGCATGTGGGGAGGTGCGGTAGGCAAAAAGAGCAAAGGGGACTAGTTGGGGCCAGGTGGAAGTGGTCGCACCGTAATTGGCAAGGGTCTTGACAAGGGTGGCATTGAAGTTTTCTGTCAGGCCATCAGTCTGGGGGTGATAGGCAGTTGTGTTCAACTTGTGGATTCGGCATATGGCATACACCTCTGCCATGAGGTTTGAGAGGAAATTTGATCCACGGTCGGTGAGAATTTGGCGGGGACAGCCATACCGACAGATGATGGACTCAACAAAAACTTGGGCCACAGTGGATGCAGTGATGTTGCGAAGAGGGAAAGCTTCAACCCACTTGGTGAGGTACTCGTTGAAGACAATCAAGTACTTGTAGCCTGTTGGATCAGAGGG
>JAAEMK010000313.1 GCA_024225635.1 Desulfobacteraceae bacterium
AAAATGGCGTCTCCTCCCGTCGTTCAGGCCGTCCACCCGCTGCCCCACCGCCACCGATCCAGCCAGACCGCCGTCGAGATCCCCAACGCCCCCTACTCCGCCGCCTTCATCGCCGCCATGCAGAAGCTGCCGCCGTCGATGGCCGTCCACACCGTCGACGGCGTCGTCGACGTCGAGGCGACGGCGCGGAGAGTCTGCGCCGGCGCCCAGTGGGTCCAAGACGAGCGCGCCCATCTCGCCGCCATGCCGACCTGCGGCGAAGGCGCCATCATCGGCGCCATCGCCGGCATCGCATCTACCCTCGCCGCCGCCTTCGCCCTCTACGCCATCTACGTCAAGTGAATTTTTTTCTGTTTTTTTAGTGAAAATTGTGATGTTTCGTTGCTTCGGAGTTGAAGTTGTTGGGGCGCGTTGAGAAAAAATTTTAAAAAAAACCAGCTGATTTGATACGTATTTCATTTGAGGAAACGAGATGAGACGCCTCCGACAAAACGTCAGGACAAAGAGAAACAGGTTCGTACGTACTCTGTCAAAACGGTACCGCCGCCCACGTACGTACTGAAGGAACGGACACTGTCAAACGTGCGTACTATGTATTGAAGAATTTCAAGTGAGTCCATTTCGATATGACCGCCTTCTTCGGACTTCTTTTACTCTTCGCCAAAGAGAGGGAATGAAGTGAGAAACGCGTTTTCATTCGTTCTATTTCGTACTCTTCGCCCAAAAGAGAATGAACCGATGGTACGTAGTGTGAATCTAAAGAGTTCACTTCTTCTGAAGTTGCTTCTTTATGTCAAGAAGTTGACGCAGGTCTGCCGGCCGCCCAGCACTGAATTGTCTCTTCTTGTTCAGGAGCTGTCGCAGATCTTGGACGAAGACAGTTGCCGGCGGAGTGGCTATGTGCTCGAGATTGAGATTGCCGAGTATCTTTGTGAACTGTATCATTTGTCGCTTGCTCTGTTGATTCTGACGACGTTTCAGCCGGAGGAGTTCCTTACTCTTTGTCATACTTGCAGGGCGGAGCTGGGTGGCCTTTTTGGAGCAACAGAATAGAGAGAGGACGACTGACAAGAGAGAGAGACCAGGAAATTTTGAGGTATAGTGAAAAAGTCGGACTAGTGAAAGAGAAATTAAGTTTGCTGGCAGAGCGGACGTTCTGCCGGCAGTGCTGGCAAAGCGGGCATTCTGTGTAAGAGTTTGTAGTCTTGACAGCTTTGTCGACTGAGAGTTTACCGTACAGACTACGGTAATTTCCGGAGAATTCACTATAAGTGGATCTCATTTTCACTCGACCGAACTCACTTCTCTCTCAAGTTTTGTCTCTGTCTCACTGACTTCGTATTGTGCCTACGTACATTTTGTGTCGGAAATCATGTCGGATTCGAACGAAGAATGGGTCCTCGAGGCCGAAGAAGAGGCGTTCATAGTTTGCGTTGCAGTCAACATCTACTTTGACGCCCGACATCTCATCACTACGGAGCTGCCGCCCTACCCCACCAAATCGGCCAAACGAGAACTGTTGGTCGAGCGTCTCGATCATCTGGTCAATAGTGCGATTCGCACTGAGGTGATCGATGATTACATCGAATTCATGGGGCGCGACAAGGCCGCATTCAACATCTTTCGGAGCGGCGACCCCATGAAGCAACTGCTCTTCGACTCGCTGTGGCGCCAGGCGTTGGTAGCAGAGCTCATGGCCGACTATCAGCGAAAACCACAGAACGTTGCCGCCGTCGACGACGACACTCTTGTCCTGGACCTTCGTGGCAACCCGGAGCCTCTTCTCTCCTCCATTCTGGAGAAAGCTATCACCAAGGCGGCAGTCGCCGCCGCCAGCGATGTGGGAGAACAACTCTGCAAGCGATTGCAGTGCATCAAACGAAAGAGGAAGGAAGAGGAGGAGGATGAGAACAAGGAGAACTCTCCGCCCTGTGTCGCCTGCATGGGGTGGAACGACCGCCCCGGATATGAACGGTGCTCTCTCTGCCGCCCTCTCAGTCCAAGGTGGGACGCGCCGCCGCCGGCGTCTTACAACACCCGACACGTACAAGGACAAGAGCAACTGAGCGCCGCCGTCCGAGCCGCCGAAGCTGCCGGCGACGCTGCCGCCACGCCACCGGCGTCAAAGAAGGTGAAGGAGGACGACTCGCCCAAGCTGGTCATCGGCGATGGCAATACAAGTGATGACGACGACAAGCACGCCTGCATCATGTGCGGCGCCACCTGCCGCGCCTACCTCTGTGATGAACACACGATCTATCACGTGCCCACTCCCTCCCCGAAATCATTCGATTCCCTCGAATATTGATTTTCAGACTTAGAATTTTAGTGAAATTTTTCCTTTTTTCGGTGAATTTTGTTGAAATCCTTTTTTTGGTGAATTTGGCGCTTTTTTGCAATAAAATGAACATTTTCAAGTTTGAATCAACGTAAAGCAAACATTCTGTGCAGGCTTTGCTGGCAAAGCGGGCATTCATATCTTACGGTAATTTCCGGTGAAATCTACTACAAGAAGGGAACGAAATTTGATTCTCTTCATTCGTGTCATTCTTTTGGGACATCACTTTCTCGACTTTGAAATATTCTGTTCTGAATAATGGACGAAGAGAGGAGTCTTCAAACGTGGGAGGAGTCATTTATCGTTTGTGCCGCCGTCCACATGTACCGAGGCGCCACAGGGCTGCACTACAACGTGCAGGGTAATGAAGTCATCGTCAGTCGCGACATCGTTCAACAGGGATTACACACGCTGATAAAAGATGTCCAAGCCAATCAGATGGAACTCCTCGACAATTACATAGAATTCATGGGAAGAGAAGACAAGGCCATGAAAAGAGCCTTCAAGGACGACCACCCATTGAACCAGCTCACGTACGACCGCCTCTGGCGCCGCACACTGGTGGACGATCTGGTGGCCGAGCTGATGCACAACTTCAAACCCGGAGCCCCGACCAGCAACGACGACGCCGGCGTCCACCTCTACAGTGGCACCAAGCTGATCATGTACGAAGACGACTATCCGACGGTGCTCGACGACGTCTCAAGAATCGCCCTCAAACGGGGGAAGCATCTCTACGAACGTCTACAAGACCTCAAGATCAAGAGGAGAGAGGAGAAGGAGAAGGAACTGGACAGCGAAGAGAATGGGACCACATGTCCCAACTGCAAGGGGTACAACGACAGGACGGACGGCGACCGTTGTTCGGTCTGCCGCAACTCAAGATACATCTGCTGGTCCACTTATGCCAGATTCAAGGAAGGCTTGAAGCGAGCCCATCAAGCCAAAATTGACGCCGAGAACCCACCGAACAAGAAGGAATGATTTTTCATCGATAATACTTAGGAATTTCAGTGATTTTTTTGTCATGCATTTCGCTGAATTTTGTTGATATTTGACGCTTTTTTCGCAATAAAAACATTTTTCAAGTTTGAATCAATGCAAAACGAACGCAATTTCCAAGTTTGAATCGACGCAAATTATGTTTGATCACCAATTCGAACCTTCGTATTCAGACTTCACCTGGCGCCGTGCATGAGAGGGAGAGAGGCGACAATGACCGAATCAGTAAGTGCCATGAGACACGTATATGGTAATCAGAGGCACGTTTGACCCATGAACATTGTAAACTGAATGTTTCTGCGCTTCACATTCCTGAAGTGCGTATTCTTCGCCATTGGGACACATTGGAATTTCAGCCTCCTCTTCCTCTTCGTCACTCAGTTGAAGTTCTTCCTCGATGGGAATGTCCGTCTTCCTCACTTTTGCAGCCTTATCCTGTTCCACCTTCCTGATCTTCTCGACTGCGTCCTCGACTTCGGAGATGATCTGGGCCTTCACCAGGTTCACGCGGGCGTCGACCACAGCTGGAGCAGGTGAGAATTCATTGGGCTGCTCGTCAACGAGTTTCCGTTTGATTGTTGTCTTGGTGTCACTCATTTCGTCCGTCGTCTTCCCCTTCTTCTTCTTCTGTTCCCCAGTCTCTGTCTTGGCGGCCGTTTTCGGGTCTTTTTTGGGTTTCTTCGTCTCACCCAGCCATTCCTTGAGAGCAGCGCCCGTACTCTCGGTATCCGACTTCGAGGCATCCATCAGATTTTCTTGAATTTTTGAAAGTCTTGAAAACGAATGATGAGACAGTGGATGGACGGGCTGAATTTTGAGTTCTATTTATACCGTTTTGAGGGCTCGACTCACCTGACGGCAGACAAATTCATGGTCGGCAACAGGTTCGGATAATCTGAACATGTTGTTTACAAAGTCCGTTACCATCTCATCATTCTCCTGTTGATTGCAGCTGTAGTTTGCCATTATTGCTGGAAACGACACTCCCCTGCATCTGTTATACAGAAAGTAGA
>JAAEMK010000314.1 GCA_024225635.1 Desulfobacteraceae bacterium
AAAGGAAATTTTATATTAAGTTTCAACAAAAGCAAAAAACTAGAATGGGGTTCGATAGGGACAAGCCCAATGTATGCTATTGGATCACCACCTAAATAGTATAAGGACTAAGAGGCGGCAGATATGGCTTTTTGTCAAAATCGTCAACATGCGATACAGAGAATTGTTACATCGTTAATCGAATGCTCAGATGCAATATCCAGAAATGATATATTGCTATTTTTGAAGCAATATCCCAAAAAGGATTCGATATTATGCAATATCAGAAGAGCCCATCTTGTTATCTTTTACAGTGATTTTGCAGTCCTTAATGGGTCAATTAAGCAATATAAACACTTGAAAGGATTCTCGAGAACAATTATGTTTTATTATTTATAATTCATCTTTCAACGTTGACATATAAGGCTCTAGGCCGACTGTTCACCAGTCGAGAGCAAAGTTACCTAGCTTGAGATTCTCTTTGAGGAACACCAACTTCTCGAGACTCTCGGTGTTCAGATTTCTACCATCAAGGACATTTGAGGCTGTTGAGAAGAGTCTCTCCACGTTGGTGGATGTTGGATGCGGTGTCAGGTATCTCTTTGCAAGATTTGAGAGAGCCATCTTGATCTTGCAATTCTTTCCATCAGCTGAGTACTTGGCCCAGAAAGCGAGGTTGTTGTTGGAGAGCTTGCTGGTCAGGTACTCCTCAATCACACTCTCGACGGTGGCAGTCTGAGCCCTGCTCGCTTCATTTGCTTTCTGCTTCATAGAGGCCATCAACCTCTGGAAGGAACTTTGACCCTTCATCTCCTCCTCGCCCTCTTTGTTGTTGCTATTGACGTCTGCCTCGAGACTTTCCTCGAGAGGGTCGTCATACACGACCTCCCTGCTGACAAGCTCATGCAGACGAGACTCCATCTTCTTCTTAGCATCAGCAGACCTAGAACCAAACAATTAATAGATCATATCATTTATTTCCCTGGGAGACTAACCTGAAGTAGGAGTTTTTGTATCGTGGATCCAGTAGAGTGGCCAGTGCCAGAGACTCTTTTTCTTCAATTTTCATCTTATCCATTCTAGACTCGAAGTTGGAGTGGAGTCGCCTCTTAAGATCCTTCACTCCATGGTCATTCTCTGTGTTGGATGGCTCCAAGGTCTTCATGAGGACGGTCACTGTTGGGATATACTCGCTGACGCAAGCAGACTCCCTGGACAGCTTGAGAGTTGCATCCTTGAAACCGCCGAGAGTGTTTGTAAGAGTCCGCACGAGCTTGATGTTAGCATCTGAGAACTTGATAATTTTTCCATCCTTGATTCTCTCTGACCAACCATCCTCCAGAGACTTCTTGACAGCTTCGTAAAGGTCCAAAAATCGGTCGAGCATATCATATGAGGAGTTCCACCTGGTCACGACATCCTGGATCAGAGCTTTGTCCTCCCATCCAAGGCTCTCCATCCTTTTTCTCAAATCCTCTGCAAACAGTGTACTTCTGTGGGAATAGTTGGTGACATCCCTGACATTGCTGATCAGGCCCTTGACCTGTGGACCTTTCAAAAGCTCGTCACCGACAATCGTGTTTAGAATGTGGTTAAGACACCTGATCAGGTCGACATCTGGCGGGGCAAACTCCAACATCTTGAGCATGTTTGATGCTGAATCCGAGATCAGAACTTTCGTCTTGTCGAGAACCTTCCAATCCTGTAGAGTTTCGGCCAGATGATTCCACATGTTCTCCCCAGTGTGAGACTCGTTTAGTTTTGAAATTCCGAGGCTGATATTGACGCGTTTCCAGTCGTCGTTCAGATAGTTGATGATGGTGCCGATGTAGGAGTTGGAGTTGGCAGACCAACCATCAAGCTGAGCTGAGATGAAGGAGGGGTTGTCCTGTCGGAGCTTCTCCTCGACTTTACCGACACTGTTGGTGTAGACTTTGTTCACCACGCGCCTGTAGTAAGTGTCGTCTCTGACCTCGAAATGAGGGTCCATAACGTGGCTGTAATAGAGGAAGCCGGGACTGTTTACAACCTCATAAGGCCTCAGATCCTGGCACATCATCATCAGGATTCCACGATCTCTATCTTTGGCCCTAGGATCATTTCTTGGGTATTTGTCAGAGTTGAGAGACGGCCGGAAGGAAGATGTGGGATCGCCTGTCGAGGTGATGTAACCAAGCAGAGAGGACTGTTTCTTTAGGAATGTTTCTCTATCCTTTTTGGAACGGAGTCTGCCACTTGAGGTGCTCTCCATCTGTTCTTCATCGTCCCCCTCCTCTCCATCATCCTCCGCCTCGTCCCTTTTGCGCTTCTCCTTGGACTCCTTGGCGGACTTCAGTGCACAATACTTTTCATAGTCGACCCGGTGCTTCTTTAGATGACTGATGAGATTAGTTGTGTTGTATTTCTTTGTTTCTTTATTGCCTCTTCCAACCTTCCGATCTTTACATCCTGGCACTTTGCATATTGCAGTAGCTTCATCAGCCTCATCAACTTCAAAGTACTCCCAAATGGGAGATACTTTACCCTTGGGCATAGCTTTTAACTTGACAATCTGGAATTATTACATGAATTTTACAGAATGAAAAGATTTAAATCCATAAATAGGTATGTTGACAACGATCAGGTGAGAGGTCCAATAGTTATGCTATGTCAAGTGTAAAGTAAATTTGTTACAATTAAGTCAGTGAAGGAACACGCACAAAACCGGATATTGATCGATGAAAAGGAGAAACTTGTCAATGCAATGATAAACAGAACAAACTTAAAATCTCTGATTTTTCTTATCGCTAAAATATTAGAACCTATCTTAGCAGATCTTATATTGCATTGCATTATGCGATGTGAGCAAAATGGACATTGCATATTGTCATTGCATAAATATTGCATCGATATAATTGCATTGCATCGAATTATATGCTTCATCTGCCGCTTCTTAGTTTCAGGTGGTTGATTGGAGTCATATCAGGTGTTTCAAGATCCTTAATGTAGTGATTTTGATCGATCAGGATCTCCTGGTCTACTTGGGAGATATTCATCCCTAAGTACCGGCAAGGTGGGTGCTCAGATTCTCCGTATTTGAAGTGTTTTGACATAAAATCAGA
>JAAEMK010000315.1 GCA_024225635.1 Desulfobacteraceae bacterium
ACTTGGGCGGTGATGCTGCCGCCGGTGGATTCCGCGCCGGCATCATCCTTGGCCACAAGGGCAAAGGCGTTCAGGGTGCCGCTGGCATTTGATCCAGGGGTCCAGTAAGCGTTTTTTGAGGCATCGATCGTATCGTTGGTCCCGGCGGCATAGGAAGCGGCCGATCCGGCGGCAGCGCCGATCTTCAAACTGCCGGTGGTAACACTTTTTACAACAAAGGCGTTGACCGTACCGTCCGTGTCGGCCTCATCCCCCTGGGTGGTGAGATTCCCAAAGGTGATTTCAACCGCGACATCCTCATTGGTGGCAGCCACTGGAGCAGCAAAGCTCGTGAGGGTGGGGACTTCGTTGGGAGGTGCCGCAACCCCAAAGAAATCGGAACTTGCTTCACAGATATGTAACACAGGCTTACCGGCATTTGATTGAGAAATCAGGTGAATTTTGTCATTTACCGTATCAATCACAAAGGAATGGCAACCGTCGGCTTTAAAGAATTTTCCCTCAGCCCAACTGCCGGAGACTTTACGTTTAAAATAATACATTTTTGTCTTTGTATGATACATCAGCACATAGGGGACCGAACCATGAAGCATGATGCTTTTGACTTCTATGCTTCCAAGGCCTTCCAATGGAATCGCTTCATCCACCCAACTGCCGGATGCGTTTGTCTTGTAAAAAGCCGTTCCGTCATCACTATTCACATAAGCGATATGAATCTTGTCGCCGGAATCAATGATGACATTTCCCACAGCGATCTTTTTTGAAATATCTATAATATCCGTTTTTGCCGAGAATCCATCAGCGGAACTAGCCATGCGCAGCACCGTCTTGTCTCCGGCTTCGTAAAACACATGGGCCGTTCCTCCGCTTTCAACCACGGTCCATCTATCATCACCGTCATTTGAGGCAATAGGTCCAAGCACGGTTTGTGCCCAGGCACCGGATTTATTCGTGGCATAATTCATATTGCTGCTGTCGGAAAAGGCCACGTGAACCTTATTATTGCTGTCGGCAAAAACAAAATCCCGCTTAATAGTTCCGCCTTCGACAGGGCCATTGAATACCGGGGTAAAACCGGACCAGGATGCGCCATTATACACGTTATGATAAAAGACACTGGTTGAAGCACTCTGCGTAGTATTTCCGTCTGTCAAAATATGAATATGCCCATTTCCATCAACAGCCATATCGGCTCTCGTGGCGTTCATACCTCCTGTAAAATCGCTGCGCATCGCTAAATCAGTATGCACCCCCCAGGAGGTGCCATTCCATTTGGAGATCCTGTAACTATACGTCTTTGAAGAAAAGTTGCTTTCTTTTTGAAAAAGCGCGTAAAGATTGTTGCTGCCGTCAATTTCCAGGTCGGGATTAGCCCATGCAGTGTCGGAATATGTGTATACGGTGTTTTTAGTATAAACGGTTTCCGTCAGAACATTTTGAAGTGCTGGCTCTGCCGTGATGCCGTCGCTATCTTCAGAAACAAAATAAACATTGTACAGGTTCTGATCCGCATTGGCCACGTTGAGTGTGATGCCCCCCGAGACGGTGGGCCCTGTCGAACCGCTCGCGGCGGCGGCCGCTCCCGTCCCATCCTTTCCGGCTTTTACCTGGGCGCTGGTCGGCGCGGAACCTGTCCTGAGCACCGCGACCGCATAGATGGTACCGGGATGGGAAAGCGTCACATTCAGCCTGAAATTCGAGGATGTGAGATTCGACACCGAACAAGAATCGATTGCAGGAGCGCCCACCATCCAATTAGCGCTGCAATAGGAGGCTTTGGTTGAAGTTGCGGCTTCGGAGCTCGAGGCCTCACAGTTTATCTGAGTCGCACATGAAGTATTGACCCGACCGTTACTGGTGCACATAGCCGCTGAAAAATCTTTCCTGCCTTTTAGCGAGTCTCCGGAAACCAAGCTCTTATTTTCAGTCCGACTTGAAAGCAATCCCTCTTTTTGCAGAAAATCCAGCACATCAACATTATCCGGCTGAATTATTCCATTCTCTTTTTTTGTACCCCCGCCAAAAACAGCAAAGGGGTCTTGCCCGCTATTTGCTGTAACTTCAGAGGTGCCGGTCCTTACCTCCGCACTGCTTACAGCGACACTTTTTGTTCTGAGCCTTGAAATCGACCGCACGGAACTTGCCAATGCCGGTGACCATAGCATTAAAGCCGGAACCACTGCCTTGAATAATTTTACCGCCTTTGTTTTCATAGAATCTCCTTAAAATCAAAACTATGTCTTATCAAACTGTCATTTATATTTAAAAGTTCCGGGTTTACTGAATCCGGGATTACGGCAATGTCGTAAATCTGATCAAGATCCCCGTTGAATTTAATGTGTCCAACCTCTCTGTTGTCTTCCAGGTTTATGATCCAGATACCGCTGAATGTTTCTTCGTACTCTTTTGAAATCGGGATAGGATTTTTTATATTGCTTGCCCTTGTTTTTGAAAGGCCCACAAACATCAGCGGGCCGTAAAAATTCACTCCCCTTGGAAAACCCTGGAGTTTTATGACCTCGGACAATTCCCTGGCCTCCGGATCAAACTTAAGCACCTTGCCTGTCCCGGATTCGCAAAGATAAACCATGCCGTTGTAATATCTCGGGGAATGGGGCATGATAAGGCCTTCAAGCAGAATTTCATTTGTCTCTACATCAATCAGGGTGCCGTTATGCTTTTCGTTTTTTACCCAGGAATCCCTTTCGTTAAACTTATTAAAAGTCGTTACATATTTGGGTTTTCCGTCTTTCATTGCCATGCCGTTTAAATGGCATCTGTCTTCAGGGACCAGTTTATCGATAAAAGGCGGTTTCCATCTTGCAACAAAACTATGATCAGGCGACAGTGTGGAAAGACAGGAAAAAGTGGAGTTTACAACCCATAAACCTTCATTTCCCCAGGCGATATCGTGGATATTTATCATCCCTGTTGTAAGAGAGGCACGGGAGAAATAGAGGGAATCCGCTTTTTTTACATTTTCCAGCTCTTTTTTTCTCTTCTCCTTGAGCGCCTTCATTCTCTCCGGATCTTTTTCAAGAAGTTTTCTCGGCATTTTTTCCGTATTATCCAGCCCGCCGTTTTTTATCTTATTTAACAGGTCATCATTTCTTTTAAACTCCAGAACCTGGGTAAAGGAGCCCAATGTCAAACGCTCCCTGTCCGCATATATCCCCATGGGTCTGGGGAAGCTTTTAAAGCACGTATCAATTTGCTCCCCGGCTGAACGGACAAAAAAGAGGCGCTGGGCCTGATAGCTGGTTACGGCCAGGGAAATATTGAGCCCCTTCAGTATCCCGGGAAAATTATCGGTATGGACACTGCCAAACTCAAAACGGATCTCACCATCATTCATTGGAGACCGGTCCATTTCCTGTCCGGCATCGTCAACTTGATTATTCTTCATTTCCAACCTTCCACTTTTGCAATAATGCATGACCTAATTTTTGATTAATTTCCCTTAAGGAGATATCTTGATCTTGCGACAACAACAGGGCTACAATGCCGCTGACAATAGACGCCGAGGCAGATGTGCCTGAGAAAATCCCGTATTTTTTATCCCCGGTTGTTGTGGCCGGAACATTTTTCCCCCAGGCATAGACATCCACGGCCTTACCGTAATTGCTGAATTTCAATGGATGCCCATTGCGATCCGCCGCGCCCACGGTGATGACATCCGGCAATGCGGCTTCACTTGCGTTCTTTTCCAGTTCCCGCCCCTTGTTGCCTGCGGCAAAGACAACGGCAACCCCCTTTTTTCCTCGCCCCCGGGTGGTGAGATCGTTTATGGCATCGGCCACCGGCTGAAGCAGAACTTTTGAATTCCAGCTGCAATTGACGATATCCGCCCCGGCCAATTTGGCAAGATAGAAGCTGAGGACGGTCCTGGAGGTCCAGGTATCGGCATGCCGGATGGCGATGAGATCTGCCTCCGGCGCGATGCCGTCGATACCGACCCCATTATGCCGGGCAAAGATCACCCCCGCCACCCGGGTGCCGTGGGTATCCATGGCATTCCGGGGAGAGGGATCAAAGGTTTCACTCTCCATGTCATAACCAAATGCAAGGCGAACCCCTTGCAGATCTTCATGGGTCAGGTCAAACCCGTCATCGATGATGGCAATCTTGACGTTCGCGCCCTTGTTGGATTTCCACAAAGGGGAAATTTTAAGACGATCGAGATACGCCTCCGTCCCGTGGCGGGTAACGGCTTGAGTTGATTTTTCCCGGAGTTGTAGCAGGTCGGGTTGAACAAGCTGTACAAAAGGCTGGGCCGTAAAACAGGCAAGAATGGCGTTAAGATCATTTTGATCTCCAAAGGCCACAGAGAAATAAATCCCGCAAGCGAGCCTGTACAGTTCCGTCACCCGGGTCACCCGTTTGTCCGTATTCAAGATCTGGGCTTTGGTTACATCCGCATCGGTCAGTATGATGATTCTATTAGTGAGCTTTACCCCAATGGTACCATCCAGCAGATAACAACCATTTCCCGTTGGAACCAGCCCCAGGGTATCGGAAAAATTCCTGAACTGCGTAACGGCAGATGCGGGAGTAGAGAAGAGACAGAGCACCATCGGCAGCATGCACCATAAAAAAAACCGTCCCGGAACAAGCGAAGCGGCCTTGATTTTTTTTTTAAAGCTGTGCATCTGTTCCCTGCTATAATAATCTGGCTGAGTTTAATCTTTCCCTTCTGCCCCCCAAAAAAGGTCCCTTATATAGGTTAAAAGAACACTTTGTACAACAGGGGGGAGCAGAAAAAATTCGGGCGGGAAAATACCTGATTTTTGAGAAAGTTAAACCATGGGAGAGACGAGCCAGGCAATGAAAAGCATTTTTTTAAGAGAACACCCCCCTCATAGAATGACAGTATGTGTGCAGAGCCACAAACAAGAACCTACTGGTTTCATAGCAAGAATGAGACTGATAACCGTCACAAAACTGGAACGGCAAAATAAGGATGCAGACCTTCCCAATTTTTTTCAGCTATTTTTCCGAATCTTTTTCAGGCAGAAAAATACCTGATTTTCCCCTCTCCCCTTGAACACGCCCCCCAAAAACAGGAACATTTCCCGTCCCGTCACTCTGATATCAAAAACTTCTTGAGGCTGATTTTTTTACCGGTGAGCCCAAGCTTTTTACGCAAGTTTTTTTTATGGGTTTCAATGGTGTTAAAGGATAGATTCAGGGTCTCGGCCATTTGCCGTCCTGTCTTGCCATGCTTGATCATGTTCGCCACCTGCATCTCCATGGGGGTCAGCTTCAACTCGACCACTGATTTCTCCATGAGAAACGGAGCGGCAATCCTGTCGAGATTCTCCCGGATGGTGGTTACCAGGACCTGCTGACGCTCTGTCAACCCTGATTGCTCAAGCTTCTCCACAAAAGGCATGACAAGATCGTTCACATTGAAATACAGATGCTTTTCCACCTGTTCCCGTTCGGTGTTCACCTTTTCAACAAGGACCTTTAATGCGGTGTTCAACTCTTCCAGGCTCTTTGTCTTTTCCTCGAGTTGTGTTTCCCTTTCCAGCAGATTTTTCGTAACCTCTTCCGTCCGCTTGTACAAAAGGGAATTTTCCAGGGAAATGGCTGCCTGGGAACAGATGATTTTCAAAAGTTCCAACCGCCCCCGGGTAAACGCTCCCGTGGTAAGATCATTCTCCAGATATAAAACGGCCACAAGCTTATCCTGCTTTAGAACGGGCAGACAGAGCACTGACAGGGGGTTGTTCTGAACGATGTAGGGATCATTTATGAATTCATGATCCCGGGCGGCATTGTTCAGGAGAACCTCTTTTTTTGTCTGCCCGGTGTACCGCACCATTGACCAGGGAAGCTCTCTTCCCCCGGTATGTTTCGGCCTTTCGCCCGCACGGGCTTCAATTTTCAATTGAGTCCCGGATTTTACCAATAGTACGGCTCTCTGGGCGCCCGCGCTTTCCAGGACGATTTTCAGAAGTTTCTCCACAAGCTTTTCCAGCAGAATTTCGCCGGAAATCGCCTGGGTCGCCTTGAACACGGCACTCAAATCCAGGAGATTCAAATCCCTTTCAGGGGGAGTTCGGCTTTCCTCCATACCGGAAGCATCGTCACCGGCCCGGGATGCCGGCAAAACCGTGCCCATGGCAACCAGGGGATATTTCTCGCTCAACCCCCGGACTTTCGCCCCCGCCCCCCACAGGCCATATCCAAGCAGGGCATCCTGGAGATGGAGATGGGAATAGCGGCTGTTGCCCTGCTCAAGCCAGTATTTGGCAGCCAGTTCATTGGCCAGGGCTTCCATGTTGATGAACCGGTTCTCCCTGGCGGCGGTTGCGGCCTGCTCATATAAATCAACCGCATCCATGCCCCGGCCCTGGATGCGCGCCTTTTCAGCCTGGATCACAAGGTATCGGTTCAAAAAGTTTTCAGGGCAGTTTTCCGCCCAGATCCGGGCTTTTTCCAGATAGCCTTCCAGAACGTTTGAGTATTTTTCCTTTTCAGCTCCGTCCATCCGCCCGTAACAGGCGGTAATTGCCAGGGCGTAGTAGAAGCCATGTTCGGCAAGGACCACCATCCCCGGAACAGAGAGCATGTTATCTTCAAATTTCTCCCCAAAAGCGATCGCTTCCCTGTATTTCCCGGACAGATACAATGACATTAATTTGGCAACGCCATAATAGGCAAACCCCATGGCGCTTTTCTGCCCGGTCATAAAATCAAGATACTCTTTTTCCGTGAGATCATCACTGTCCAGGGAATCGACGCCGGTGGTCCTGCCCATCAAATTTCTTATCAGATTAAGATTCATCCTTATGATGTAAAGCATTAACGGGTAATTTGTTCTTCGCGCGATCCCAATGGCATCCAGCGTCTCCTGTTCAAGTTCCGCAAGATTGACGGATTGGGCGATCCTTAGAGACGTTTTATTCAGCAATGCAAACGCCACATGGATAAAATCCCCGGCCCCAAGGGCCGCACTGTAGCCTTCCTTCCAGAAAGGCTCACATTTAGAAAAATGTTCCCGCCAGAATTGGGCGAAAAAGGTAACAAACAGATATACTTTGCCTTTTATTGAACAATTACCGTTTTTTTCATTAAGGGCGATGGCGAGCCTGCCGTACTCCCATGCGTCCCTGTACCTGTGCCCGTCGGTTATGCAGCAGGTATATGCGGCGTAGGCATGGGCGGAGATATCGGAATGGCCATATTCCAGACCGATATTCATCATAAGGGTCATGAGTGTCTCCATGCACCAGGGTCTTTTTGCCCTTATCTGATAAGCGGGAGGAAAGGTCTGCATCAACAGGCGCAAGGCAGCTTCCATTTTTTCATTATCTATTTTTGGAAGATTCAGCAGTTCATCCGTTTTCCTGCCGGCCAGTAATTTTTGGAATCTTGATTCCTCTTTTAACCACTCTTCCCGGGTGGGGTTGGTTGTGACTTCAATTCCCCATCTGTTCAAGACAGAGACGGTCAATAAAATCGCTTCCTCCATCCTGCTATTACTGATATGCACCTGAAGCAGCCTTTCATAGATACGAGTTTTGTCAATTTCGTCATCCATCTGCTCCAGCACCTTTTTAAAGATCGCTTCCGCCCGCTTAAAATTTCCAGCAAAAACCTCGCAATCGGCAAGCAAAAGATTCAGTTCAAGCACCAGTCGATAATGCTTTGCCCACATCCCTTTGGCCGGCAAAAGCATCAACCCGTGCCCGGCATAGCCCGAAGCGGCCTGCCAGGCATTGGATTCCCTGGCCCTTATTCCTGCCTCAAGGTTGAGTTCGGCAAGCTCCACCCGTTCCTTTTCCCCTGTGATCAGGGAAGAACCAAGATTCAAATGATTGGTGATATCAAAGAGGTATTTATCACGCCCCCCCGGGCGGTTTGCGGCGTAATTGAGCATTAAGCGCCCCATGCGCAAATGCATCTCCCTTAGCTGGTCTTTGGGAATCAATGCATACGCTGCCTCCTGCACCCTGTCATGGAGGAATTTGTGCTCTTTGACGATCAAGGGAGAATCAAGGATTTCAGGGTCTGAGGATTCCAGCCCGGACAGGGGGTGCACCAGCCCTTCCTTCTCAGCGGGCAGCAAATCATTGTAGGTATGTTCCAGGCTTGTTCCGCGGATTACAGACAGGGAATCCAGATCAAACCGGTTACCGATGCAGGCTGCCTGTCGCAGGATATGGACTGTTGCCTGGGGCAATCCTTCAAGTTTTCTGAGCATCAGGTCGGCGACATTGTCGGTACTGCCCATGGCATCGATCTGATTGAGATCCCATGTCCAGCACTTATGGTCATAGTCAAAGGTGATGGCCTTTTCTTTATAAAGGGTTTTGAGGAACTGGGTTACAAAAAAAGGGTTCCCGTCGGTTTTGCGGACAATCAGCTCGGCAAGGGGTTCCGTTTTTTCCAGGGAAGCGTGCAGGGTATCGGCGACCATCTCACGGATATTGCAGGGACTCAAGGGACCAAGCCCGATCATGTTCACCTCACCGCCCCTCTTTTTTATCTCATCCAGGGTATGCATAAGGGGATGACCCGGGTCAACCTCGTTGTCCCGAAAGGCGCAGATGAAAAAAAGATTATGATAATCCGGGTCCGTGGAGATCCGTTCAAATAATCCAAGGGTGGAGAGATCAGCCCACTGCATGTCGTCAAGGAAAATGGTCAGGGGGCGTCCGGGATTACAGCAGGCCCGCAGAAACCTTTTGAGCACCATGTTGAACCGGTTCCGGGATTCAACAATGCCAAGTACCGGCACGGGCGGCTGTTTTCCTATTATCAGCTCCAGCTCGGGCAGATGATCGATCATTAGCCGGCCATAACCTGCAAGCCCCTTGAGCAGTTTCTCTTGTATCGCCTTTAGTTGATCAGGCTCCTGGGAAAGATAGATGCGAACAAGGCCGGCAAAGGCTTGAATCATTGCGCCGTATGGGATATTTTGCGCCAGCCGGTCAAATTTCCCTTCAATGAAATAACTGCGGGATGCTGTTACGGGCCTATGGATTTCCCGCACCAGGGTTGTTTTGCCACAGCCGGCGTAACCGCCGATGAGCAATGACTCACTCGCTCCCTGTACGCTTCTTTCAAAGGCCTGATGCAGTTTTTTGCTTTCCTCCACCCGACCATACAGTTTCTGGGATACACGAAAAGTATCGGCCATATCACCCTGGCCGGGAACAAACGGTTTAAAGTGATCATCCCGGACCTGCCCAAGGCATTTTTCCAGGTCATTGATAATCCCCTGGGCGCTGCTATATCGATCATCCGCGTTTTTGGCGAGCAGCTTCATCACAACCATGGAAAGCGCTTCAAAGATATCCCCATTGACCAGGTGAACCGGTACCGGTTGTTTTGCAATATGACAATGGAGCATTTCAAGGGGGTCCTCCACCGGGAATGGGGGCCGGCTGCATAAAAGCTCATACAGGGTCGCCCCCAGGGAATAAAAATCAGTGCGGAAATCCAGGACCCGGTTCATCCTCCCGGTCTGCTCCGGCGAGATGTAAGCCAGGGAGCCTTGGGGCAGATCATTATTTTGAAGGAATGGTTTTTCCTGGGCAAAGGTGGTTGATATGCCGAAATTGATTATCTCAAGAAGGCCGGTCCGTAAATCGTAAATGATATTAGAGGGATTGATATCCTTGTGAATGATGCCGGCCGAATGAATTGCTGACAGCTCCCGGACAATTTTTATGGCGATGGTCAGGGTTTCTTCCAGGTTCGGTTTCTTAAGGGAACAGAGTGCGGCAAGGGGCTCACCGTCATAGTGCTCACAAGCAAGGAACAGCTGATTGCCATGTTTTTCAAGGAAGCACTCCCCCTTGATTCCTTTCCGGTGCAACAGGCTTGCAATATGGAATTCCTGCTTAAGCCTTACGATCTCCCCCGGCTCTCCGGCCCCGGAGATCTTGAGTGTAAACGGTTTATTATCGGCCAGACGGGTGGCGCGGCAGACAAGGGCTTTTGAACTCCCCTCAATTTTTTCAGTGATCCTGTATCCGGTAATATCCATCAAACTTCCCGCATCGGTCTATTAAAGATAGCCGACCATATTTAAACCCTTACCAATCACAACGTTGGAATCTTTACCATTGCTCTCCGGCCTACGGACAAATCCCCAGTACTCCCCAAAGCATCAAAAAAATGATTTTCATTCATTTCCCATGATATTGCAATAGGAATTTAAAAATCCCTCAAAAACTGAAGCCGATGTTAAGGAAGCTATTTGAGCGTTAGCACATAACCCCATGGCAGTCATTCAATACTCACCCCTTTTTTAAGAGCATCAGAAGGCATCTGTAAACCAAATGCCCATTCTCCGTAGGCTGTTAACCGACCCCCTTTTTCTAATTTTTTTCTTTTTTCCCCTTCTAAAAACTTGACAAGCTATTCTATGCGCAATATGTTATAGTCGAACTTTTAAAATCAATGGAGCAAAAAAACAT
The DNA here is from genome assembly GCA_024225635.1 of Desulfobacteraceae bacterium. GTDB lineage: Bacteria > Desulfobacterota > Desulfobacteria > Desulfobacterales > Desulfobacteraceae > Desulforapulum. The sequence goes on from JAAEMK010000315.1 coordinate 10,437, forward strand.
GGCAAAAAAAAGCTTAGAAATAGATATGGTAGAAGGACTGTTTAATTCGTTCCGGGAGGCCCTCGCGATCCCCTCTAAAACGGATATCGAGGCACTGAACGATAAACTTGACCGGATTGAGGAGATGCTTCTTAAAGCAGCCACTGCAGAGAAAGTCGAGCCGGCAGAGGAAGCGCCCCTGGCAGAGGAAGTTCCCGTGGCAGAGGAAGCACCCCTGGCAGAGGAAAAAGAGGAAGCTGTAGCAGTGGAAGTGAAAAAAGCTGCACCAGTGGAAAAGAAGAAACCCGCACCGGCAAAAAAGAAGAAACCCGCGCCGGCCAAAGCGAAAAAGCCTGCGGCAGCGAAAAAGCCTGCGGCAGCAAAAAAGAAAAAGGCACCGGCAAAAAAGAAAGAAGCGGCATCGGACAAGGTTCTTGAAGTGATCAAGAACCAGGATGAGGGTGCTGATTTCAAAAAGATCAAAGCCGAAACAAAGTTTGATGATAAGAAAATCCGGAATATCATTTTCAGACTGCACAAGCTTGGACAGATCGAAAAAGTAAAAAGGGGCGTTTACAAAGCGGCCTGATAGCTTTAGCTTTCCCAAGGGAAAAGGGTAGAACGGGCGTAGTTGGCGCTACGCCAGTTCTACTATTCAACTGCTTCGAACCATTCCTGTTCCTGCCGTGAGCCCAAACGGCTGATGGCGGCTAAAAGCCCGGAAGTTTGAATTTCATGGTCACTTCCCCAGTTTCTTTATCTATTTGAATCATCTTTTCCTGATCCGTTGACCGCTCTATTTTCCGGCCCGTTGCCATCTCCATGAGTCCGCCGATGAACTCCATGCCGGAGTTGAGAACCGTTTCCATCCTTTCCGGGGACTGGCCGTCAAACACACCCGTTGCACCCTGGGCCGACTCCTCCTCCACCGAGTTCTCCTCCCTGTCAAGCACCTCGGGGTTGAGATAGCAGGGCGTATCCTCGGGGATCTCCTCGGGATCCGACGACACAAAACCTTCCGGCTCTGGCGCTTCCCCCATCATCGCCCTTAACCGGTTGAGCATCTCCTCTCTTTTTTCCCGGGAGAACGCCACCTCATCCGGGCCGTCATCGTCAAACACCCCCTTGAAAAGATCGGTCTTGAGCTGGATACCGGCCAGGATTCTCTCTTCGATGCTGCTTTTTGCGATGAGATTTATCACATTGATGCAGCCGCTCTCCTGTCCGATCCGGCTCACCCGTCCGATACGCTGGTTCATCTTTGCGGGATTCCAGGGCAGCTCAAAGTTCACCACGCAGTCGGCGGCCTGGAGATTGAGCCCGGTGCCCCCTGCATCCGTGGAAAGGAACACCCTGCATTCCGGATTGTTCGTGAACTCATCGATCAGGGCCTGGCGTTTGTTGACAGGCACCTTTCCGGAGAGTTCGACAAAGGGAATACCCATGTCAGACAGATGCTTTGCAATGAGAAAAGTCATGGTTGTCCATTCGCTGAAGATAACCATCTTTCTCTTGTTCTGGACCACAAGCTCATCGATGATGCCGTCCAGCTCCTTGAGCTTGGGAGATATCTGGGTTTTCCTGTCGATGAGATAGGTGGAATCACAGACCATCCTCATGCGAAGGAGCAGCACCTGGATCTTCCTCAGATCCATGGGGGTGAGATATTTTTTATTGATCAGGGGCATGAGGGAGCGGGCATAACCGGCGTGCATCTCCAGCTGCTCCCGGCTGAGATCGATATAGTAGTTGTTGACCACCTCATCCGGCAGATCCTTGAGCACATCCTCTTTCTTTCGCCGGATCACGATCCCCTTTAATTTCTCCTTCAGCAGGTCAAGGTTTCTGTAACCGGCGATGTGGCTCTTTTTCTTTTTCAGGAGGAGAAAATGGTCCGCCGCAAACTGCCACAATGGAGTCAGCAGATAGGGATCAAGGAACTGAACAATGGAATAGACATCCTCGAGCTTGTTTTCCAGGGGCGTTCCGGTGAGCACAATGGCGTGCCGCTTGGGAATCCGCTTGACCGCATCTGCGGTTTTGGTGGAGAAATTCTTGATGCGCTGGGCTTCGTCAAGGATGATGAGATCCGGATTATAACTTGACAGGATGGTGACATCCCTGAGCACGGCTTCGTAATTGGTGATCTTGAACAGGCAGTCATCGTTTGAATATCCCGCTTTTCGCTGGGACGGATTACCGGCAATCACCCCGGCCTTTTCGTGGGAAAACTTTTCGATCTCCCGCTTCCACTGCTCTTTCAGGGAGGCCAACGTGACGACAACGATCTTGGAGAAACCGAATATCTCTTTTTTCAGAAGCCCCAGGGAGATGGCCTGGATGGTCTTGCCAAGGCCCATCTCATCCCCGATGAGCACACCGCTCTTGAACAACCCGAACCGGATTCCCTCTTCCTGATAGGGGTAAAGCCGGGTTTTCAGGGCAGGTTCGCCAATTGCCCGGGCGGACAACTCCCTGAGCTGCGTTTCCTGCAGATGCCGGTCGACCCGGTGCAGCAGGGTCTCCCTGATGCGAACCCTTTTATCCCCGTCGATCCTGTCAGCCAGTTCCACTATCCGGGAGAGGTCATCGAACTGAAATTCGCCCCCGTCATCAAAGTAGTCTTTGAAAAGGGACCTAAGCTCCCCATCCCCTTTGCCCCTGCGCTCCCGGAAAAGCCCTGGGGCTTTGAGGAGAGAATCCCAGTAAATATCCGCAAAGGGAAAACGTTCCTTTGCAAGCCGTTTGGCGAAACCTTTCTTTTTTTTCAAATAAGCGGCCAGGAACCCGATGTGCTTACAGGTTCCAAGCCCGTTGGTTAGATAATCCGGGCAGGTGCAGTGGCCGGTCCCTGTCTTGGGGTCATGGAGGGTAACGCGATACTCCCGGTGATTCTTATTAACCACCAGGTGGTCCCCCTTGAACATGTCTCCCTGAATGACGGTGAACTCCTCGGTTTCCGCCCTTTTCTTTCTGTCACCCAAGGCCTGTTCCCGTATTTCCTCCCCGGTGAGATAGGGCTCATCCGCCTCGTCCGGACCGGCTTCTTCGGCGGTTTCCCGCTTCATGAGAATATCCCTGGCATTGAGAAGTGCCGCAACAATATGCTTGCACCCCTCCCCCGGATAGGGACAATTGCAGGAGGTGACAACCCCCTCCCCCCTGAGCGCCACCCGGGTGGTATAGTCTCCATAGCTGCCGTCCACCTGGTAGACAAAGGCGCCCTCCCCGCCCTCCTCCCCGGAAAGGAAATAGGAACCGTGCTGATAGATCGTCTCCCCCCGCTGGAAGATCAGGGCCGAATCGGCAACATTGTTTCGAATAAACTCTTTTGACAGGAAAACCATGACTTATCCAATATCCTCATATTAAATGGGGTCAGGCTCGCCTTAAAACAAGCCTGACCCCGTCCATAAACGCTGACGTTCGAAAGTTGAGTTATTATTAAAACCAGGGGCGGCTGTCAAGCCCCAGGAGGCAAATTCCCCATGACGGCATGGGCGGCGGACAGGCGAAAAAACATTCCGGGGCGGCCTATCCGATATTATGAAACGGATTTACGTGGTGACTCTGCTCCTGGACCGGCTTAAACGAAAAGACCACCTCGGTAACGCCGGGAATCTCCCGGGCAACGTTTTTTATCCTGGAGACGGTTTCCTCCCCCAGGGAGGCAGTGCCATGCTCCGTGGCGATGGAGACGATTCCGTCACTGCAGGTGACGTTGACCATGGGCGCAATCTTGACCAGGGCCGCCTCCACACTGCTGGCAAGGGCCAGATCATTGATGATTTTCATGGATTCCGGGGTTGACTGGAAATTGGGTTTCTTCACCAGGTCAAAAAGAATGTCAATGGCATCGTCCACGGTGATGGTCTTGATGTTCAGGACCACGTCATAGAGCCTGCTGTCCCAGGTATCGGTGCCGTAGATCTGGAGACTCCAGCGCCGGCGCTCTTCATCGTCTTTTTTAAGGATATAGAGGGCCTTGTCCCAGGGAATGTTCTCCCGTTTCATCTCCTCCCGGACCCGGTAGTCCATATCGGCATTAATCCGCACCTTGAGGACGCCGGGAATGTTGCCAAGAAAGAAATGACCGGCAAGGCCGTGGTAGACGATATTGTCCTTCCTGACATGCTGCAGCAATGCCGAGCGAATAAAACTGACAAAGCGTTTCTTGCCGTGGTGGAACCGCTCAAAGACCTGGGGGGCATCGTGGAGGGCCCGGACCAGCTTTATCTCCGGGATGTTGAACTCATCCGAGGCTTCAAGGAGAATATCCCGTGATATGCACCCATACTCCAGACGCCGGGCCAATTTTTCCGCTACCTCTTTTCCACGGCTGTAAGAACCGTTTGAGATGGTAATAATGGACATAAATCACTCCTCTCTGTTGGTCGTGGTTTTGGGTAAAACAAATTGTTGGGAAGAGATTAGGACAAGTATCCTCCGACCGGGCTGAAAAATCAAGGCAAACCCTTTATTTTTTTCGCTGGTGCGAAAACAGGAATAACAAACGCCTACTCGTATTTCAGGGCATTGATGGGGCTCATGGCGGCGGCTTTCCTGGCCGGATAGAACCCGAAAAACATGCCCACCCCTGCCGAGAACAGGACCGCCATCAGGATGATCCCCGGCTCCACCACCACGCTGGTTCCCATGATCCTGCCAAGGGCAAAGGCGATCCCAAGCCCCAGGACGATGCCGAGCCCTCCCCCCAGGATACTCAGGATCATGGCTTCGATGAGAAACTGGGTCAGGATATCCCGTGCCCTTGCCCCCACGGCCATGCGGATGCCGATCTCCCGGGTGCGCTCCGTCACCGTCACCAGCATGATGTTCATGATGCCGATGCCCCCCACCAGCAGGGAAACCCCGGCAACGGCACTGAGCAGAAGGGTGAGGGAGCCCGTGATCCGGGTGGCCATGGAGATGATCTCGGTCTGGCTGCGAATGCGAAAATCATCCCGCTCATCCTGCCTGAGCCGGTGCCTTGCCCGTAAGAGCTCCCGGATCTCGGCAATGGCCCGGTCCATGGCTTCCGGCGACCCGGCACTGGCCATGATGGTACGAACGGTTTTGCCGTCCGACAGCCGGTACAGGGCCGTGGTGGAAGGCACCAGGATCACATCGTCCTGGTCCGTTCCCATGGCGGTCTGGCCCTTGGAAGCGAGTATCCCGGTCACCTTGAAGGGTACATTCCGGATGCGAATCCGGGTACCCAGTGGCTCCCGGCCGGAAAACAGCTCATCCGCCACGGTCCTGCCCAGCACCGCCACCTTGGATTTCACCTTGATATCCCGGCCCGAAAAAAAGGCGCCCCGGGTCACTTCCAGGTTCCGGATCAGGGGATAGTCCGGGCTCACCCCCAGGATGCGGGTGTGCCAGTTGGCGGCCCCGGCGATCACCTGGGCGTTGACCGAAATCACGGGGGATGCCGCCGCCACCGAAGGAAGCCCATTGTTCAGGGCCCGGGCATCGGCCATGGAAAGGGAATCCTCAGTTCCGGCCCCGCCATGGACCCCTCTCCTGGAGGCGCTGCCGGAACGGATGATGAGAAGATTGGTGCCCATGGAATCCACCTGGCGCCGGATGTCCGCCTGGGACCCTTTGCCAAGGGAGATGAGGCAGATCACAGAGCCCACCCCGATGATGATGCCCAGCATGGTCAAGAGGCTCCGCAACCGGTTCCTTGCAATGCTTTTCAGGGCGACCCTGACGAATTTGAGCCATTTCACGGCACGCCCTCCTCCCCCCTGCCCGGCGGCCCGGCCAACCCATCGCAAACCCCACGGTCCCGGATGACGCGGCCGTCCTTCAGCTCGATGATCCGGTTGGCGAACCGGGCCATCTCGGCTTCGTGGGTCACAAGGACAATGGTGATGCCCCGTTGGTTGAGCCGCTTGAACAGGGAGATCACCTCCAGGGTGGTGGCGGAGTCCAGGTTGCCCGTTGGCTCGTCCGCCAGGATGATGGCCGGATCGTTGACCAGGGCCCTGGCAATGGCGACCCGCTGCTGCTGGCCCCCTGAAAGCTGGCTGGGCTCATGTTCAACCCGTTGGGCAAGTCCCACGATGGTCAGGGCCTCAACCGCCCGTTGCCGGGATTCCCTGCCCGGGCCCAGGGGGGAGTAGAGCAGGGGCAGCTCCACGTTTTCAAGGGCCGATGTCCTTGGGAGCAGGTTAAATCCCTGGAACACGAACCCTATCCGCCGGTTCCGGACATGGGCCAGCTGGTCCCTGTCCATGCGGCTCACATTAACCCCTTCCAGGAGATACTCTCCGCTGTCGGCCCGGTCCAGGCAGCCCATCACATTCATGAGGGTGGACTTTCCCGATCCCGAGGAGCCCATGACCGCCACGAACTCTCCCCGGCTGATGGCCAGGGTCACCCGGTCCAGGGCCTTGACCGGGGAATCTCCCAGCACAAAAGTCTTTGACACGTCCGTCAGCTCAATGATTTTCATATTATTTCCGTTTTTTTGGAGGACGCCTGCCCAGGAGCCATGTGAAGAACCCTTTTTTCGCCTCGGCCTTGACCCGGTTGATCCCCACCAGGACCACCATGTCCTCGGCCACACCCCGGCCCCTGACCTCGGTCTGGGCGCCGTTGGAAACGCCGGGGGTCACCGGAACACGCCGGGGCGGCCCCCCATTATCCGAAACAAACAGGGCATTCCCGGTTGACGCCTTGGAACCGTTGCCGTCCCCGGGCGTGAAATTCAATGCCGGAGCAGGGGCGAGGAGCGCATCCTCCACCCGCTCCACCACAAAATCCACCGTGGCCGTCATGCCGGGCAACAACAGTCCCCGGTCATTGGGCGCCGCCACCACCACGGTGTAGGTGACCACGTTGGAGACCACAACCGGATTGAGCCGGATCTGGGAAACCCGGCCGTCAAACACCCGGTCCGGAAAGGTCTGCACCGTGAACCGCACCTCCTGGTCCCGGCGAATGCGCCCGATGTCGCTCTCGTCCACATCCGCTTCGATCTGCATCTTTGAAAGGTCTTCTGCTATGACAAACAGGGTGGGGGTGCTGTAGCTTGCCGCCACGGTCTGGCCGGCCTCGATGCTCCGCTCGATCACCTTGCCGTTGATGGGGGACCGGATGGTGGCGTTATCAAGGTTGACCCGGGCCCGTTTCAGCACCCCCCGGGCAGCCATGAGCATCCCCCGGGCCGCCTTGAACTCGGTTTCCATGATCAGAAATTCCTGGGCGGAAAGATGGCCCTGCTCCATGAGGGGCCTGTTGCGGTCATATTCCGCCCGGGCCTTTGCCAGGGAGGCCAGGGCCTGGATCACCCGGGCCCTTGCCTCCGTGACGCTTGCCTGGAACAGGGCCTGGTCCAGCCGGGCCAGGACCTGGCCCTGTTTCACCTCGTCATTGTAGTCGGCCAGCACCTGCTCGATGGTGCCGGACACCTGGGTGCCCACATTGACCGTGCCCACGGCGGCCAGGGTGCCGGTGCTGGAAACCAGGTTTTCAAGTGTACCACGGGTGATCACCCCGGTTTTGAACTGATTCCGTGCCCGGTTCCCCTTCCCCGGGCGGGATTCAACGAATTCCATGCCCAGGGAGACAAGATAGACCATGCCCGCAACCATCAGGACCCATTTTATCAGGGCAAGGACCGGCTTTATCATGGTTGAAACCCTCTTCCCCTCGCATATTCCAGGGCCGCGGCCTGGATCATCCGGTTAATGTTTGCCCCAAGGGCGCCGTAGCTTGCTTCAACATGGGTGGCCCGGGCCCGGGTCAGCTCGGTAAGGGTGGCCGCCCCGACCATGTACCGCTGCTCAACGCTCTCCAGGGCCTTTGCAGCATGGGCAAGCCGTGCCTTGGCCACCCTCTCCTGGGCAAGGGTGGTCCGGTAATTCTCAACCGCCTCCCCCACCTCCGTCCGGACCCGGTTTCGCCGGCGCTCAAGCTCCAACACTTCAATCTCCCGGGTGATCCCGGACTGGGCTAGGTTGTGCCGGGTCAGGTGACGGTCAAATATGGGAACGGCCACCGAAATGCCGATGCCGGCGGAGAACGCCTCCATCTGCTCCATCACGCTTCCCCTGTCCAGGCCGGAATAGGCCGACCCGGCCGTTAGAAAAAGGTCCACCACGGGGAGCAATCCCGCTCTTGCCCGGACGATCTTCCGGTCTGCCGCAAGTATCCTGTGTTCCTGGGCCCGGAGGTCGGCCCGGTCACCATAGGCCGGGGCAGGGAATTTTTCTTCATCCAAATCCGCGAAAAATAGAGCGGCATCCGGCACCCTCACTGCAAACCGGACCTCTCCAGGGGTGCCCATGGTCTCCAGGAGCCGCATTTTACTCACATTAAACGCTTTCCGGGCGTCCAAAAGATTGAAACGAGAATCTTCCATCTCCGCCTGCTGCTGAAAAAGATCGGTGACGGGCCGGGTGCCCGCCGCGACAAATGCCTTGATCTGTTCGAGGAGCAAACTGTGTTGAGCAAGGTTCTGCTCCGCCACCCCAATGCGCTCCTGTTTCAACACAGCGTCAAGATAGGCGGACACAGTATCAAACACAACTGTCTGCTCTTTTCTGTCCCGGGTTTCCATATTGGATGCAAGGTTCTGGCGGTTCTCTTCAAGGGCTGCCCGGTCGGCAAATCCCCTGAACAGGTTCACCCGGGAATCGATGGTCGCCCCCAGGTTGCCGTACTCCCGGCGGGGCTGGGAAAAATTCTTTGCCGACCGCTGGGAAAAGGATGCATCCCCGCTGACCACGGGAAGAAACGCGTCTTTACTCTTTTCAACGGCAAAGGCCGCATACCGGGCCTGGCCGGCCGCCTGCTTCAGTTCGGGACTGTACTCAAGGGCAAGGGATACGGCCTGCTCCAGGGTGATCACCCCGCCCTCCCGGGACGGAACAGGAGCGGCCGTCACCGCAAGCATGAAACCAGCCACCATCACCCAACCAATGACAAGGCGTCCCATCATCATGACCATTTCCCTTGGAAAATTTATCACAGAAGGTACAACTCCATCACCATAACCCCTTTTCAAAGAAATGCCAACCCCATGAAGAAAGGAGACGTCACACAATTACCGTCCACCCTGAATGTTATGTTGACCCGGTCGGGTGTCGCATGATATCTTGTAAAAAGTAATGTAAAGGATTGTTTTACTGAGTTTTCAATTGGCATCATAGCCCTCGCTCATACTAATAAGATATTCGAAAAAATCTCCTGCCCAATATTGGTCAAAAGAAAACCGTCGTAATAAGCATGGCCAGGTACACACCATGAGGATAATCATAACTCTTATTCTGTTCCTATTCTTGCTGCTCCCGGTTTCGTTACCGTGGTTCCATGAAGTTCTGTTCGCCAACGAATCAAAAATGAATCTGCCGGCGGATGAACCGGCCCCTTCCGAAGCGAAGCCGTTTCGGGAATTGCTGAATATTATCGAGGACGAATACAGGGAAGCATCCGAATCCAAAACCATTGCCGACTTCGTGCCGGGAATCATAACCGTACTCAGGGGAGATGACCTTGAGAACAGGGGCATCCGTACAGTCTACGAAGCTCTTGCCCTTGTTCCGGGGCTGGATCTGTCCATGTACCCGTACGGAGCTAGAAGGATCGTCGTTCGGGGATTGAACTCTTCACATGGTTTAAATAGCCTCAAGTTGCTGCTGAACCATGTGCCGGTGAATAACACCATGGTCGGCGCGGCGTCGGAGTTCTTCGACATCCCCGTGTCACTTGTGGAGCGGGTGGACATCATTCGCGGCTCCGGGGCGGTCATATACGGCGAAAATGCCAGTTCAGGGGTTATCAACGTGATCACCCGTAAAAAGGGAAACAGAATTTTCGGTCGATACGGGCGATTTGACACGTTTGAGGGCGGCGGAATATTCTCCCACGCCGTTCCGGATAAAGGATACCGCATGAGCCTTGCCCTTTCGGGATGGGACACGGACGGGGCCGATGTGACGGCGGGCCCGACCTTGTACACACCTTCCGGCGGTCCCACAAATGAAACACACCGGAACGGCACGGCAATCATGGAAATTGACTTCGGGGATTCCTCCCTGCTGGCGCAATTCCTTACCGTCCGGTCAGGAGAGTATTTCGGATACTATCCCTCCCTGTCGGGAACGGACGATGACGGGAAGCCACAGTCTGCCTCTTCCATCTTTTTAGAAGCAAGGCATGAACTGAACATCGGCAAAAATTCCAAGGTCAAGGCGAATTTCGGATTTACCCGGTTCGAACAGGAACTTACCGGTGAAAAATATATGGAGAATAACAGCGTCATATCCCGCACCACGATCGCTGAATACCTCTATGATGAAAAACGTTTATACGGTAACCTCGATTATCTCTGGAAAGGGTGGGAGGATCACCGCCTGACACTGGGGGCCTCTCTCTCCCGTGTGCTTAAAAACGACTTTGAATTTTACGTCGAAATATATAAACCTGAGCACCGGATGCTACATGATGAAGGTTTACTTGCAGACAAGGACCGAACCATCGGGAGCATATTTTTACAGGATGAGTTTGCCTTGACCGACAGCTTCAATATCACCATGGGATTGCGCTATGATGCTTACAACGAGCTGGAAAATATGCTGACTCCCAGACTGGCGTTGATCTATCGCTGGAAAGATCATCATATTTTCAAGGCACAGTATGCGGAAGGATTTAAATCTTCAACTTACATAAGGGACATATATGAAAAGATGTTTCAAATTCCCAAGTATGAGGACCATGAAAAAATAAGAACCGTTGAACTGGGATATATTTTCAAGGGGATCGATACCGATACACGCATTACCCTGTTCCATTCGAAAATCGAAGACTTAATATCCGAGGTTAATTCAAATAAATTTAAAAATCCGGAATCTCTGGGTACCGGGGAGATTACCATGCCGTATCTTCACACGATCATAACGGAAGCGGAAACATGGGGCATGGAATTTGAACTCGAACAGTGGCTGACAAGCTCGGTCCGGATAACCGCGAACCTTTCCTATGTGAACACGACGTACCTGGGGGAGGATTTAAATCAGTCGAAATATTGCGCCCCTTATGATTCCGATGCGTATTCACCGGCGGGCAGGGAGATCGTCTATTCCGCGAACTGGCTGGGAAACTTCGACATTATATACCAGCCTGTCGATGATGTTGCCCTGGCCATGCACTACCGGTATGTGGGGGAGCGGCACCGGTGGTATATGGATTGGAGAGGCGGGCTGGATCCGTACCATACGGTGGACCTGACGGTCAATATGTTCAAACTGTTCCATGACGGTTTGACCCTGCGCGCAGGATTGAAAAATATCTTCGATGAATCGGTGGTTTATCCTTCCCTGCACGGAGATTATTACCAGGATGATTTTCCCCGGGCCGGAAGGGAGTGGTGGTTGCAGCTGAGCTATACGTTCTGATCCGGCTAGTCCAATAGATAAGGAGTATTTTCTCCATGAAAAAAATATTTTACCTGATGATGATTCCTTTTTATCTGCTCCCGGTTTCGTTTCCGTGGTTCCATGAAGTTCTGTTCGCGAACGAAGCAAAAGTGAATCTGCCTGGGGATGAACCGCTCCCTCCCGAAAAAGATCCGTTTCGGGAATTGCTGAATATTATCGAGGACGAGTACATGGAAGCATCCGAATCCAAGACCATTGCCGACTTCGTGCCGGGAATCATAACCGTACTCAGGGGCGATGATCTTGAGAACAGGGGCATCCGTACAGTCTACGAAGCTCTTGCCCTTGTACCGGGGCTGGATATGTCCATGTACCCGTTCTTAGTTAAAAGAATTGTCGTTCGGGGATTGACCTCTTCATATGCTTTGAACAGCCTCAAGTTGCTGCTGAACGATGTGCCGGTGAATAGCAACATGACCGGCGTGACGACGGAGTTCTTCGATATCCCCGTGTCTCTTGTGGAGCGGGTGGACATCATTCGCGGCTCCGGGGCGGTTATATATGGCGAAAATGCCAGTTCAGGGGTGATCAACGTGATCACCCGCAAGAAGGGAAACAAAATTTTCGGTCGATACGGACGATTTGACACATTTGAGGGCGGCGGAATATTCTCCCACGCCGTTCCGGACAAAGGGTACCGCCTGAGTCTTGCCCTTTCGGGATGGGACACGGACGGGGCCGATGTTACGTCGGGCCCAACCTTTTACACACCTTCCGGCGGTCCCTCGAATGAAGCACACCAGCACGGCACGGCGATCATGAAAATGGACTTCGGGAATTCCTCCCTGCTGACGCAATACCTATCCTCCCGGTCAGGAGGGTATTTCGGATTCTTTCCGTCCCTGTCAGGAATGGACCATGACGGAAAAACACAGTCTGCCGATTCCATCTTTTTAGAAGCAAGGCATGAACTGAACATCGGCGAGGATTCCAAGGTCAAGGCAAAATTCGGATTCAGCCGGGTAGAACAGGAGCTTTTGGGTGAAAAGTATGTGGAGGAGAACAGCGTCATATCCCGCACGATGTTATTTGAACTGTTTTATGATGAAGAGCGTTTATACGGGAACCTTGATTATCTCTGGAAAGGATGGGAGAATCACCGCCTTACACTGGGGGCATCTCTCTCCCGTGTGCTGAAAAATGACTATGTAAGCAGCCTCGAAGTATATGAACCGTCGCGCTATACGATACCTTATGAAGATTTCCTTGCAGATAAAAACCGAACCATCGGGAGCATATTTGTACAGGATGAATTTGCCTTGACCGACAGCTTCAATATCACCATGGGATTGCGCTATGATAATTACAACGACCTGGATAATATGTTGACTCCCAGACTGGCGTTGATCTACCGGTTTAAGGATCATCATATTTTCAAGGCACAGTATGCGGAAGGATTTAAATCTTCAACTTACGTAAAAGATATATATGAAACGATGTTTCCAATTCTAAAGTATGAGGACCATGAGAAAATAACAACCGGTGAGCTGGGATATATTTTCAAGGGGATCGATACCGATGCACGCATTACCCTGTTCTATTCGAGAATCCATGACCTTGTCTCCAATGTTAATTCAAATACATTTAAAGATCCGATAGCTCAACGTTCGGCGGGGGAGAGTACACCATATCTTCAAACGACCATAACGGATGCTGAGACATGGGGCATGGAACTCGAGTTAGAACAATGGCTGACAAGCTCGGTCCGGATAAGCACGAACCTTTCATATGTGAATACGAAGTACCTGGGGGAGGATATAAATAAATCAAAATATCGCGCGCCGTATGATTCCGATGAATATTCTCCGGCCGGCAGGGAGATCGTCTATTCCGCGAACTGGCTGGGAAACTTCGACATTATATACCGGCCTGTCGATGATGTTGCCCTGGCCATGCATTACCGGTATGTGGGGGCGCGGCACCGGTGGTATATGGATTGGAGAGACGAGCTGGATCCGTACCATACGGTGGACCTGACGGTCAATCTGTTCAAACTGTTCCATGACGGTTTGACCCTGCGCGCAGGATTAAAAAACATCTTCGATGAATCGGTGCTTTATCCCTCTCCGCACGGAGATTATTACCGGGAGGATTTTCTCCGGGCCGGAAGGCAATGGTGGTTGCAGCTGAGTTATACGTTCTGATTCGGCAAAATCGTAAAAAATGTTATGTTGACCCGGTTGGGTGTTGCATGATATCTTCAAAAGAATAATGTAAAGAATTGTTTTACTGATTTTTGAATTGGCATCATAGCCCTCACTCATACGAATAACATATTCGAAAAAATATCCTGCCCAGTAGTTGGACAAGAATAAATTGTCACAATAAGCATAACCAGGTATACATGATGAGGAAGATCAAAAATCTTATTCTGTTCCTACTCTTGGTGCTCCCGGTTTCGTTTCCGTGGTTCCATGAAAATCTGCTCGCGAACGAACAGGTCCCTTCCGAAGAGGAGCCGTTCCAGGAATTGCTGAATATTATCAAGGAGGAGAACAGGGAAGCATCCGAATCCAAGGCCATTGCCGACTTCGTGCCGGGAATCATAACCGTCCTCAGGGGCGATGATCTTGAGAACAGGGGGATCCGTACCGTCCACGAAGCTCTTGCCCTTGTACCGGGGCTGGATCTGTCCATGTACCCGTTCATAGTTAAAAAGATCGTCGTTCGGGGATTGACCTCGTCATATGCTTTGAACAGCCTCAAGTTGCTGCTGAACGATGTGCCGGTGAATAACACCCTGTGCGGCATGACGACGGAGTTCTTCGATATCCCCGTGTCTCTCGTTGAACGGGTGGACATCATTCGCGGCTCCGGGGCGGTTTTATATGGCGAAAATGCAAGTTCTGGGGTGATCAACGTGATCACCCGTAAGAAGGGAAACAGAATTTTCGGTCGATACGGGCGATTTGACACATTTGAGGGCGGCGGAATACTCTCCCACAGCGCTCCGGATAAAGGTTACCGCCTGAGTCTTGCCCTTTCGGGATGGGACACGGACGGGGCCGATGTCACGTCGGGCCCGACCTTTTACACTCCTTCCGGCGGTCCCACCCATGAAGCACACCAGCAAGGTACGGCGATCATGGAAATTGACTTCGGGAATTCCTCCCTGCTGGCGCAATACATTTCCACCCACTCAGGAGGATATTTCGGATTCTTTCCGTCCCTGTCAGGAAGGGACCATGACGGGAAGACACAGTGTGGCGAATCCTTCTTTTTAGAAGCGAGGCATGAACTGAACATCAGCGAGGATTCCAAGGCCAAGGCAAGATTCGGAGTCAGCAGGATAGAGCAGGAGCTTGCCAGTGGGAAATATGTGGAGAATAACAGCGTCATATCCCGCAAGATGTTATTTGAATTATTTTACGAGGAAAACCGTTTATACGGGAATCTTGACTATCTCTGGAAGGGGTGGGAGAATCATCGCCTTACACTGGGAGCATCTCTCTCCCGCATGTTAAAAAATGACTACGTAAGAAGCCTCGAAATATTTGAACCGTGGCGCCATATACACCATAAAGATTTCCTTGCAGATGAGAACCGAACCATCGGGAGCATATTCGTGCAGGATGAATTTGCCTTGACCGACAGCTTCAATATCACCATGGGATTGCGCTATGATGCATACAACGACCTGGAGAATATGTTGACTCCCAGACTGGCGTTGATCTATCGCTTCAAGGATCACCATATTTTCAAGGCCCAGTATGCGGAAGGATTTAAATCTTCAACTTACGTAAAAGAGATATATAAAAAGATGTTTCCAAGTCTCGAGTATGAGGACCATGAAAAAATAAAAACCGTTGAACTGGGATATATTTTCAAGGGGGTCGATACCGATACACGCATTACCCTGTTCTATTCGAAAATCTATGACCTGATATCCAATGTTAATTCAAACGCATTTAAAGATCCGATAGCTGAATTGTCTGCCGACCTGAGCACACCATATCTTCAAACGACCATAACCGATGCTGAAACATGGGGCATGGAACTCGAGCTCGAACAATGGCTGACAAGGTCGGTCCGGATAACCGGAAACCTTTCCTATGTGAATACGCAGTACCTGGGAGAGGATGTAAATAGGTCTGAATATCGCGCTCCTTATGATTCCGATGCGTATTCACCGGCAGGCAGGGAGATCGTCTATTCCGCGAACTGGCTGGGAAACTTCGACATTATATACCGGCCTGTCGATGATGTTGCCCTGGCCATGCACTACCGGTATGTGGGCAAGCGGCACCGGTGGTATATGGATTGGAGAGACGAGCTGGATCCGTACCATACGGTGGACCTGACGGTCAATCTGTTCAAACTGTTCCATGACGGTTTGACCCTGCGCGCGGGATTGCAAAACATCTTCGATGAATCGGTGGTTTATCCCTCCCTGCACGGAGATTATTACCGGGAGGATTTTCCCCGGGCCGGAAGGCAGTGGTGGTTGCAGCTCAGTTATACGTTCTGATTCGGTTATTCCAACGGATAAGGAGTATTTTCTCCATGAGACAAAAAATTTACCTGATGCTGATTCCTTTTTATCTGCTGGCCGCCGTCTCCTCCCGGGCCGGCTCCAAAGAGGAGATGGCGCTCCGGCTGAATTTCGGCCTTAAGATCTTTCCCTATATCATGGCCACGGACAGCGATCTGTCCTCAAAAATGACCGATTCGGGATCGTTTTTGATTCTCATCATTTATCGAAAGGAAAGGGAGCGCGCCGAAAACCTGAAGCAGGGGATCATCAAAAGAGGGGGAACCATAAAAAGCATTCCGATCCAGGCCGTTACCACGGACGATTTGGAAAAGACGGTTTCCGATTCCGGATGTCCGTCGGCAATTTTTCTCTCGGAATATCTTCCCGGGGAGACGTTTCAAAAAATCATTGATTTCGCCATCATGAATCGCGTCATTGTATTCTCCCCCATTATCGGGGATGTAAAAAGGGGGGCCACCGCCGGGATCTATCTCAGTACCAGCACATTGCCCTCCCTGAACCTGACCACCCTGAAAAAATCCCGGATTCAGATCGGAAAAAAGCTGAGAAAACTATCGAAAAAATATCAATGAGCGAGCATGCGACACGCTCCTCCAAACACGCGTACTTTGTCAGGGGAACAACGGATGCCCGATCACACGCCTGAATACCACGTATTCATCAGTTACGCCCATATCGACAACCAGACCCTGACCCGGGAGCAGGAGGGGTGGATAACCTTTTTGCACCGGGCCCTGGAGATCCGGCTCGCCCAGCTGTCCGGCGAGCGCCCCAGGATCTGGCGGGATCCAAAGCTCCATGGCAACGACCAGTTTGACAATGTGATCACCAGCAAGATCCAAAAGGCCGAAACCTTTGTCGCCGTTCTCTCCCCGGGCTATGTGGAGTCCGACTGGTGCCGCCGGGAGATCGCGGAGTTCATCGAAGCCCGGTTGAAAAAAGGGGGGGTGCTCATGGGCAACAGCTCCCGTATCTTCAAGGTTATCAAAACCCGGCTTTCCCTGGAAAGGCAGCCCCGGGAGATTCAGAACCAGCTCGGTTACGAGTTCTTCGCCATCGATCCTGAAAGCAAACGGTTGAAGGAGTTCAACCGGGGGTTCGGCACCTTTATCGAACCCGAATACATGGACAGGCTCGAAGACCTGGCCAGCGACATTGACGACATGCTTGAATCAATAGGAAGGCCGCTGGAGTCTCCGGCCGAAGGGTGCGTCCCCCCCCGGGGCAGCGTCGTTTTCCTTGCCGAGACCACTTACGACCTGAGAACCCGGCGGGATCAGGTACGGCGGGAACTTGAATCCCAGGGGCATACGGTTCTGCCCGATCGCGATCTCTCCCTCCTCGAATGGGAACTTTCCGATATGGTCCGGGAAGACCTGGAACGCAGCATTCTCTCCATACACCTCATCGGGGAGCAGTACGGGGCCGTACCCGAAGGGGCCGATCGTTCGACGGTTGAACTTCAACTCGACCTGGCCGGAGAATTGAGCGGGAAGAAGGTGGATTTTTCATGTATTATCTGGATGCCGGAAAAAATTATGGCAAAAGATCCGCGCCAGGGGGCCTTTATCAAGCGTTTGATGAAAGAAACCATACTTCAGCCGAAGGACGATCTCCTCTCCGCCGGCATTGAAGAGTTAAAAGCCGTTATCCTGGACAAACTGGAGGAAAAAGCGAAAAAAAAGGAGGGACGGCCGATGGATGCGGAAAAGATCAACCGCATCTATCTAATCTACGACCAGCGGGATATTCACGACATCGAGCCCCTGGACGATTTTTTCTATGACCGGGATCACGATGTGCTCCACCCCCTCTTCGATGGGGACGAGTCGGATATCATCGAGGAACACCGGGAGAACTTGAGGATATGCGATGGCGTTCTCATCTATCATGGTAACGCGGGAGAGGCGTGGCTGCGCAGCAAACTCCGCGACCTGCGAAAGGTGGCGGGTTACGGCCGCACGAATCCGGTGAAGAGCAGCGCCATCTATGTGGGCCCTCCCAGGGATCACAGGCGGGAGCGGTTCAAGACCCGGGAAGTGGACGAGCTGATCAAGAATTTTCAGTTTTTTTCCCCCGACTGCCTGTCCGGTTTCCTGGCCCGGCTCGAAGGCGGGGATGGAGGTGAAACCGAATGACCGGATCTGAAACATCCCGCAATCCTTTTCCTGGATTACGTTCATTCGAATCCCATGAGGATTATCTGTTTTTCGGGCGGGAGGGACAAGCCGAGGAGCTTCTCAAACGATTGAGGCGATCCCGTTTCGTGGCCGTGGTGGGGACTTCGGGGAGCGGAAAATCCTCCCTGGTCAAGGCGGAACTGCTGCCGGCACTCCATGGGGGCCTCATGGCGGGGCCTGGAAAAAACTGGCGGGTGGGCCTGTTCCGCCCCGGCGACAATCCCATCAAAGAGCTGGCAACGGCCCTGAACCGCCCCGGCGTACTGTGGGAGGGGGACGTAGATGAAGAGGAGGCCATGATCCGGGGCGCTTTTATCGAGGCTTCCCTGAGACGGAGTTCCCGTGGGCTTGTGAAGGCCGTGGCCAAGGCCCGAATGCCCGCGGATGAAAATCTTCTCCTGGTGGTGGATCAGTTCGAGGAACTGTTCCGGTTCAGGCGGGCAAGCGATCAAAATCTCAGCCCGGACGAGTCGGCGTCATTTGTCAAGTTACTGCTTGCGGCGGGTAAGGCCCCAAGCCCACCCGTGTATATCGTCATCACCATGCGTTCGGATTTTCTCGGGGATTGCGCAAAATTCAGGGACCTGCCGGAGACGATCAACGACGGCCAATACCTCATTCCCCGCATGACCCGGGAACAGAAACGCCGGGCCATCGAAGGCCCCGCAGCCGTGTACCGGGCAAATCTCGCCCCCCGACTTGTCCAGCATCTCCTCAACGACGTGGGGGACAACCCCGATCAACTCCCCATTCTCCAGCATGTGCTGATGCGAATCTGGGACAACTGGAAGGCGGGGGGGACGGAATTTCCGGACCTGTCGGATTATGAGGCCGTGGGAAAGATGAAAACAGCGCTTTCCAGGCATGCCGACGAAGTCTATTGGGAACTTCCCGACAAAAGGAGCCGGACCATCGCGGAAAAAATATTCAAAACCATAACATCCATGGGGCCGGGCCGGCGGGGAATACGCAGTCCGGTTTCCCTGAAACAACTCAGCGCCATCACCGAAACCGGGAAATCCGAACTGATACCGGTGATCGAGGCGTTCCGAAGTCCCGGGCGCTCCTTTCTCGCTCCTCCGGCCGGGGTTGCCCTGTCCGAAGATTCCATACTGGATATCTCCCACGAGAGTCTCATGAGAATCTGGAACCGGATGGACAGGTGGGTGCGGGAGGAGGCGAGCTCTGCCCGCAGATACGCCCGCCTGGCGGAAACCGCCATGCTTTTTGCCCAAAAAGAGGCGGGGCTCCTCAGGGATCCCGGCCTGCAGCTCACCCTGGACTGGCGGGAGCAGAGCCGGCCCAGCGAAGCCTGGGCAAAGCGGTATCATGCCGAGTTCGCGCTATCCATGGAATTCCTCGATGCGAGCCAAAAGGCGCGGGATGACGAGATCGCCCGTCAGAAAGAGCTGCGCAGGCTTGAGCTGGACAGGACAAGGGCCCTTGCCGAGGAAAGAAGAATGCGCCTCGCCCAGCAGGAGGTGGCGGCAAAACGGCTGAAGACCATGATTCTGGCGGTGACGGTGTTCCTGATCATATCCATCATCCTGGGACTGCACTCATTCATACAGCTCAAGGAGGTGGAAAAGGCAAGGGACGCTGCCGAGAAGGCGCAAAAAGTATCCAGGTCCCATGAGCTTTCCGCCTTTGCCTCACTGGAGCTGGAAAGAGATCCGGTGCTGAGTTTCCGCCTGGCCGAGGCCGCAATAAATGAGTGGCCGACCCTCGCCGCCCAAAGAGCCCTGCTGCCGACCCTTGAACATTCCTTCAACAACATCCTCCAGGGGCATGGGGATAAGGTCAGCGATGCGGTATTCTCCCCTGACGGAAAAACCGTGGCCACCGCGTCCCTGGATCGAACGGCCCGCATATGGGATGCCGGGGAAGGTAAACTGCTCAAGGTGCTTGAAGGGCGGGCCTGGGGAATCCACGGCGTATCGTTCTCCCCGGACGGAAAGCGGCTGGTTGCCGCCTCGGCCGACGGTTCGGCCCGCATCTGGGATATCAGGGAAGGGAAGGTGGAAACGGTACTGACGGGGCACACGCAAAAACTCCACGGCGCGTCCTTTTCCCCGGACGGAAAGCGTATTGTCACCGCCTCGGCCGATGGAACGGCCCGCATCTGGGATGCGAAAGAGGGCAAGGGGCTAAGGGTGCTCGAAAAACATATGGACGAGGTTACCAGTGCCTCTTTTTCCCCGGACGGGCAACTGGTGGTCACGGCTTCGGATGACGATACGGCCCTTATCTGGGATGCGGAAAAGGGGCGGGTGCGGCAGGTGCTCAGCGGACATACGGAGTGCGTGAAGGATGCGGTTTTTTCCCCTGACGGAAGGTTTGTGGTGACAGCGTCGGAAGATAATACCGCCAGGATATGGGATGCGGACAGCGGCAAAACCGTAAGGGTCCTCAAAGGCCATACCGGGGATGTGACCAGTGCTTCATTCTCGCCGGACGGAAAGCATATCCTCACGTCCTCCAGGGATCATACGGCGCGCATCTGGGATTCTGAAAACGGCCTTTCCGAACGCGCCCTTAAAGGACATAAATGGGCCGTGACCGGTGCTGTTTTCTCCCCCGACGGCGGAAGGGTCGTCACCGCTTCCGAAGACCGCACGGTCCGTATCTGGCATATCGAGCAACCCCGTGTGCTCAAGGGGCATACAGCACCTGTAACAAGCGCAACGTTTTCACCCGATGGAAAAAGTGTGGTTACGGCGGCCAGGGACAGCACGGTTCGTATCTGGGATGCAAAAAAGGGCAAGGTCCGGCACATATTTCCGGTACCCCACGCCGACTTTGACACGAACCGGGCATTTTCCCCCGATGGAAAAAGGATCGTCACCCCTTCCTGCGACAATACGGCCTGCATCTGGGATGTGGCAAGGGGCGAAAAGGTCACCCTTTTGGAAGGCCATGAAGGGCAAGTGAACAGCGTGGCGTTTTCACCCGGCGGAAAGCGCGTGGTCACCGGCTCCATGGACAAAACAGCCCTGATCTGGAACGCGGAGGACGGCAAGACGCTTTACCATCTTTACGGACATACATGGAGCGTTACGGACGCCGGGTTTTCACCGGATGGAAAAAGGGTCGTCACCGCATCCATGGACGATACGGTTCGCATCTGGAATTCAAGGAACGGCAAGTTGCTTCACATACTCCATGCCGGTGCGGGGCTGGGCAATGTAAATGCCGCATACTCTCCAAGGGGCGGAATTGTGGTGACGAGCTCCCTGGGGGATACCGGGGCCGGGATCTGGGATGTTAATACCGGCACGAGAATACGTGAACTGAAAAGTCATGCCGCCACCATCAACGGCGCCGTTTTTTCGGCCGACGGAAGATATATTGTGACGGCGTCCATGGACAGGACCGCCCGGATCTGGGATGCCGATGGGTACCGGGAGCTCCATGTGCTCAGGGGACATACCGGCGGCGTGACCCAGGCGGCGTTTTCCCCGGATTCCAGGTATGTGGTCACCGCTTCCGGGGATCATACGGTGCGCATCTGGGATGCTGAAAAAGGGGAAACCCTCCATCGGCTCCGGGGGCATACGGACATAGTGGCGCAGGCGTCATTTTCCCCGGGCGGGGGGCGCGTGCTCACAGCCTCCATGGACGGCACGGTGCGGATCTGGGCCATGGATCACAGGGAAATCCTGAATGACATAAACATCGAAAGAACCCGCGGAAAAGTAAGAGAATTTACAGAGGAGGAACTGGAACGATACGGGTTTAACTGATTACAGCTGACGCAAAAAACTCCGGGGAAATTTTCCTTAACCGCTCCCCGGGCCATGGCAGCCGCCCCCGTGGCCCGGGGCTCAATTTTTATGCGATTCCATCCAAATAAATTCTTTACATTATCCCATATCTAATTTACAAATAGCGATGAATTGAGATTCAGACTCGTAATCAATGTTCTTCATATTCAGCTATCGTTCATACAGATAATTGCCTGTCACCAAACTGCGGAGGGGACATGGATTTCAGATAACGACCAAGGTCGCTGAGCCACAACCAGATTTCATTTTAAAAGGGGGAAACAATGGGAAAGAGAATCATCTCTGATTTAATTGCAGTGCTGTTTTTGTTTTTTGTCTTTTCATTTGGGGCCATGGCTGAAACAGGGGTGACCGGTACCGAGATTCATATCGGCTCCTTCGGCCCCATGACCGGCCCCGCCGCAATGTGGGGGGATGTGGTTCGCGGCTCCGAGCTTGTGTTCAACATGGTCAATGACGAAGGGGGCATCCATGGGCGAAGGGTGGTGTTTCACTGGTTTGATGACCGTTACAATCCCGCCAAGACACAGGCGACTGTGAAAAGGCTGATGGAAACCAGCGGCATCTTTGCCTGGCAGGGTGGTGTGGGAACCGAGACAGGCCTTGCGGTTATCGACTACCTGTCAAACAACGACGTTCCATGGGTGGGACCTGTATCCGGAACGGATCAATGGGTGACGCCGCCCCGGAAGAACGTCTTTGCGATATATCCCCATTACTATCTTGAAGCCAAGACCCTTTGCGGCTATGCCATCGATGAACTGGATAAAAAACGGGTGGCGATCGTATATCAGAATGACGCCTACGGAAAAAGCGGTTTAAAAGGCGCCGCCGAGGAGTTGGCGCTCCGGAACATGAATCTGTACAGAGCGATACCTGTTGATATCAATAAAGCCAATATGGCATCCATAATTTCACAGCTTAAAAAGGACTCGGCCGATTCCGTTCTTTTATGGCTGACCCCTTTTCACGCGCTTCAAGTGCTGAGCAAAGCTAAAAAAATGAATTTTTCCACCCAATGGATGGCGTCAAGCAGCCTGTCGGATTTCGGCAAGATGTACAAAATCAGCCGGGGCCTGATAAATGGCTTGATAGCGGCCAATTTCGCGGATTACTCCAATAAGGCCCTGCTGGACAAATATCAAAACGCCTATGATACATACTACCATTCCCAAAACAAGAGGGGTAATGACGAATTCATCGATATCAAGATGAAAGACTACAACAAGGAGCAATTGAACCAGGCCAACGGTTTCAGCTGGGGGATGAATTTCCATGCGGGCATAGCATTTGCCGAACCGGTGGTGGAAGCGCTTAAGCGGTGCGGCAGGGATGTGACAAGGGAACGATTCATACAGGAGCTGGAAGGGCTGAACGATTTTCGAGGGATCGGGCCCCTGCTGAATTACAAACCCTTTGACCTCAGTGACCCCACGTGCAGGCAAGGCACCGAGGATGTTCACCTGGTGCAGTGTTTATGGGGAGGAAAAATAAAAGTACTCACCAATTGAAAACCAAATCCTTTTAACCCGCCCTATGTTAGGAGATATTAAATGAATCTGATGAAAAGTAATTTATCTTACCTGATTGTATTTCTCATCCTGATATCGCTGTCAGGATGTTCAGCAGAAAAAAACGGTCCGGCATTGTTCAGCATCTATGACTCTTCTCCCCAGGTAATTGTCGAACCTGCTTCCATCAGCCTCGGGGTCGCGGCATTGCTGGATACGAAAGTTGTCTTCAAGGGCAGAGGGTTCAGGCCCCGGGATTCGGTCAACATTAAATTACTGCCTTTGAAAGATGACATCACAGAAGCGGAGAGCAGTATCCCGATTGCCACCGGCTACACGGATAAGGAGGGTAATTTTTCAGCAAAAATCGAAAAACTGGTCAAAATTTCCGAACTGCTCAAAGCGGATGTAACGTTGAATGACAATATGGAACCCATTGTCATTCTGGATGCCCCCCCTATCAATGAAGGTGTTTATATTGTTCTGGTTGAAAGTTTGAATTATGGTTCAATGGCTGAGGATCAGCTGACGTTCAAGGCTCCTGATTTCATGGACAGGCTGAAAGACCGGATCGGAGAGGCCAGGGGGCTGATTGTCCGAAGATAACGCCATGGTGATACCTTTCTGATGACAGTCATTTACTATATAAGGAGGCAATTGTGAAAAAAACATTTCTGACAGGCCTTATCTTTCTCATCGTTCTTTGTTTTCAAAACAGTGCTTTTGCAGGCCCTTATACCGGCACCGTCTTTCCATCGGACAAACATTTTGAAGCATTTGATTATTCTTCGGAATCTTCTTTTTTAAAGACAATCGGGAAGCACAAAAATCAGGATAACAGTTATACGGTTTATTTTCTAATGATCAACGGCCGTAAAACCGTGACATCCACAATGCGTGTACTTCAACTTGATACAAACTACTGGGTTGCCGTGGGCGATGATTTAAAACGGTCACCTTCCATTGTCCAGAACCTCAGATAAGAACCTGATGACCTGAAAACCTGCTGAACCGGGAGCGGCATGGTGGGCATTAAAAAAACCATCCGCTCCGGTGCGGCGGCCCGCATCCGCCTTTGGCCATTTGAACCGGGTGCATATTGCACTTGACAAAAGCCCCCCTCCTATCCTACCGTTATATTTCCTTTGATAAAAAGCATTTCCCTAACCTGACAAATACAATCCCAAGGCCCCGGCGCCGGCAAAACAAAAGCAGACCGGCCAGCGCCATTGATCGAACCTGTAAGTAACATTAATTCATAGGAGGCTGTCTCATGCTTAAGAAAACGTTAAGTTGTGCTCTTTTAATCCTGGCATTAACTTCCCTGGATGCGGCCTATGGTCAAGATTTGAATGGGGTCTGGAAAAGTAATTCCGGCGGCACATACTACATACGTCGCCATGGAACGGAGATCTGGTGGTATGGGGAAAACTCGCCCACACGTCCCTCATGGAGCAATATAGCCTACGGTAAAATCAACAACAAAACCATTCAACTCAGATGGGTGGATATTCCAAAGGGAGTCACCAGAAGTATGGGAACCTTAACCCTCCGGGTGATTTCCAATAAAGAAATTCGCGCAACTAAAAAAAAAGGTGGGTTTGGTGATTCCATTTGGCGGAAAAAAACCCCATGAAACCGACGCCCTATCAAGAACCGGAAGATAAAGACAAGACGGAGCACGCCGAAAAGTCGCTGGAGGCCGCCAATGAGGCAGCACGCACGGTAAGCAACCTTTACATCCCCTTCCTGCTGTTGGGAACCTACATCGGAGTTATTATCGCCAGCACCACTTCCGAGCAATTGCTCCGGGGAATCCCGGTAACCCTGCCGCTCCTGGATGTGCAGTTGCCCATTGTGCAATTTTACAAATTCGTTCCCTTCCTGTTCCTGCTGTTTCATTTCAATCTACTATTTCAGTTTGCCCTGTTAGCGCGAAAATTGCGCGTGTTTGACCGATTCGCAGCCAATCTGCCGGATGAAGAAAATACTGCGCTAAAGGAGCGCCTGTTCAACTTTCCATTTGTCCATATGCTGATCGACCAGCGCCGGGATGGGTTTATGCGCTGGGTGCTGGCCATGATCGTGTATCTTACGATGATTGCCCTGCCCGTGTTGCTCCTCCTGTGGACGCAGATCATGTTTGTAAGGTATCACTCGGAAGGGAGCACCTGGTTACATCGCACGGCTGTCCTGGTGGATACGGCGATCCTGGGAATATTCTGGGCAAGAATCATGTCATCCCGGAACAGCGCCATTCATTGGTGGAAACAGCGAGGACGCCAAATATGGTTTTGGTTCGACTGGTCATTGAGCTGGTTCCGGGCCCTGGGCCGGTTAGCCGGGCGTAAGCCTTGGCATGCTCCCAAGGGGTTTGGGGAAGCCTGGGGCGATTGGCGAACCGAAGCCAGTGATGGGGCAGAGATCCTGATTACGGTGATTTCAGGCTCCATGCTTGCGTCATTTCTGATTGTCACGGTGCCCAATGAACCGTTGGAAGAATTTCTTACCACTCACATGCCTGAAAAATGGCTGTGCGAGTGGACACATGAATCTTCCGCCCGAAGGGCCTTCCTGCCCACGTATTACCTGTTCCATGGTAAGCATGGACCTTTTAGACGAGACCTGCAACTTCGAGAGAAAATCTTAACCGCCAACACCTTACCGCCAAAGGTCATCAACAGCTTGCGAGGGCATGGGGAAAAACAAGGCTTTCAGGAAATCCTGGGAATTAACCTGCAAGGACGCGACCTGAGGTATGCGCAGCTGTCCCAATGCATCCTGCCCAAGGCCGACCTGCGCGGAGCGAACCTGCAAGGCGCGAATTTAAAGGAGGCCCATCTCCAGGGCGTCAAATTCAACGCGCTGGGGGATGAAGAGGAAAATAGCGGGGCGGATCTCAGGAACGCGTTTTTAGACAAAGCCGATTTGCGGGGCGCAAACCTGGACAAGGCGAAACTGGCCGGAGCAAAGTTGAGCCTGGTAAGGCTGGAAAAAACCGACTTGCAAAGGGTCAACCTCCAGGGCGTGAAATTGAAAGAAGCAAAGCTGCAAGGGGCAAACTTAATGGGAACGATTCTGAATGGAGCGGATCTGGGGGGGGCATACCTCCAGGGCGCGGTCCTGGACGGGACATATCTGCTGGGAGCGAACCTGGCCGGAGCGTGGCTGCAAGGCTCGGACTTACGCGGGGCACAGTTGCAGGGAGCGAACCTGGGCTGGGCCCAGCTGCAGGGCTCGGACTTGAACGCGGCCCGGCTGGAGGGCTCGGACCTGCGGGGGGCGCAGTTGCAGGGAGCTGACCTGGGCTGGGCCCAGCTGCAAGGCTCGGACTTGAGCGCGGCCCGGCTGGATGGCTCGGACCTGCGGGGGGCGTCCATGGGGGGAGCGATTTTCCAGGAAACGTGCTTTAACGTTGCCGACCTCCGGGGGCTCGACCTGACGACGCCGAATAAGGAGCAATACGCTGAACTCAGCAAACAACTGGAACTCCTGCTTAACGACGCCGGACACCGAAAAAGAATACTGGAACGGTTTCAGGCGAACCTTGACCGGAAATCCACCTTGAACGAGGCGACAAGCGCCGAACGGTGCCTGACCGATGAACCGGCACTGCTATCCCGCTACGGAACGAAAACCCAGCCTGCTGAATATAATGCAGCCTTGACAACCTATCTGGTCGAGCTCGCATGTAAAGATCCCGATATCGCGCGCGGTATAGCACGGAGAGCTTTAACCTTCAAAGAGTTGGCCACGGCCCTGCTTGAAGCTGACTGCAAGGCAATAATGGAACTGCCCCAAGAGATCAAAAGCCAACTGCCACCGAAAGAATAGCAGATTTACCCAATGGCCCGACAGGCATAAACGGAAATAAACGGAAATAAACGGAAATAAACGGAAATAAACAAGGAGGAATATCATGCTTAAGAAAAGCAAAAGTAAAAATGCAAAATTGCTCCAGTGGTTTTTCATGTTTTCGATGGTCATTTCCATCTGCGTGATTCCAACGGGAAAGGGATTTGCCGGATCACAATTTTCCTTCCTCGTTGTCGGCGACACACGCACGGAACCGTATATCACCGGCGGTCCCAACGAGCGGGCTGAGATCCAAAAAGTGTTCAACGAACGTTTCCATACCACTTTGGAATTGTCTTTCGATGAAAACAGTCAACAACTCTTTCGCGCCGTACACAACAAGGAAGTGGGACGCGCCATTACCTTGAACTACCGGAACGGCTGGGTCACCTCCATGGTCGACACGAATAACGGGACAAATCAGGTGATCATGCGGGATACCGGCCGCAAATGGGTCTTTGACCGGATCGTCGCAACCATAAGAAAAGGAACGAGCCAATTTCTTCTCCACGGCGGGGACATCCCACTATACGGGTTCCAGGGAAAAACCCTGGACGAAAGTCCCTACTGGCAGCTCTTCGAGGATGAGTTATTGACCCGCCTGCCCCCGGCGGGAAAAGACCTCGGCCTGCCCGGCAGGGTATTCGTGGCCGTGGGTAATCATGCCACATGGGAAGACCAGACCATCAGCGGTTTGAGGACCACCCTGCCCTGGCTGTCAGATCTCGGCCTTACCCAGGATAAGCGGATCTACTCGTTCTCCTATCAGGAATGCCAGTTTATCTTCCTGGATTGCGGAGACTACAGCCCCACGGGTACGGCATGGACCAGCGAATTTCCGCCATTCAAGGAGCAGATGGACTATCTGAAGAGGCAGCTGAACCAGGCATTACGTCAAAAAATGAAGCACGTTTTCGTTGTCTATCACAAACCCTCGTTTGTAAAGGTCGGCCACGATCCCCTGCCGGCCGATCAGAGCCCCCACAAGTATCTCAAAGAATTCGCGGACAAGCTGAACATCTGCGTGTTCAACAGCCATACCCACACCACGGAGCAATACCGGGTCGACAAGATCGATTACCTGGTCCTCGGCGGCGGCGGCGCGCCCCAGAAGTTTACCCCCACGGATAATCCCACAACGGAAGAGGAACTCTACTGGAAAGGAAAAGAAAGGATGGAGGAGTACAATTACCTGGAAGTCCGGGTGGACGGCACGCACTTTAAAGCCCTGCTTCACAGGTTCCGGCCTACCCAAATCCAAAGCCCCATAAATGTAGTAAAAATGCTCTCCAAATAGACACAAGGGGGACGCCCATAATATTGTAACATTCCTTCGGGCGTCCCTAACTTCCCCACACCTTCATTGACGGTATTCCATTCAAACCCATGTCTTTGTGTTTCTGGTGGTGGGCTTACTGGGTCTTAATCACCTTCATTAGCGGTGCCCCATTCAAACAGGAACTTGGAGGATAACAGGAAAAAGAAAGTCTTAATCACCTTCATTAGCGGTGCCCCATTCAAACTGAACACAAGGATATTGTTTCAATAGTAGCGTCATGTCTTAATCACCTTCATTAGCGGTGCCCCATTCAAACGGGTCGCCACTGTTTATACGCTTAACGCTCTCGTCTTAATCACCTTCATTAGCGGTGCCCCATTCAAACGGGTATGTCTTCTCTATCACTACTGTACCGTGAGGTCTTAATCACCTTCATTAGCGGTGCCCCATTCAAACTGCAGCCTCAAAAAAACATCCAATGATTCCCTTGGGTTACGAGACGATTTTTTGGGTAAAAAAGTTCCCAAAAAAGTTAGCTCCTTTTTCACCCTTTTGGGGTGTCTTGGATCAATTCTTGCTTAAAAAGCTTTCCATTTTACACCTACAGCCTCAAACCCTTGTCATTCAAGGCTCTTGAAAAATTAAAACCTTGAATTCACCGAAAAAACCACCTTCTTTTTTCGATGAATTCCGGCAAAAACGGCCGACCCCCAAAAACGGTAGCTGCCGGAACGGTCTTAAAAGGCCTCTGACCCTTGTTATACGGGCTTTCCCGGAGTTCGGAACCGTTTCAAAAGAGGAGTTTTATTGTTGGCTGCCCCCTCCCTGCCGGTTTGCCAAGCTCCTGACAACTTTTCAGATAGAGTTACCAAACCCTGTCCAGGGAATCAAGCCTGAAACAGAAAAAATCATCCCGGTTCGTAACATGCGGGACCTCTGGAATAAAACTTGCCTCATCTTCATTTATTCTTTAACAGACCATCCTGATATCTCAAGGCGTTCATCAGGTTCCCATACAATTGGGTTCGGGCGTTGGCAAAGGTGGTGATGTCCTTTATCACCTTATTGATGTCGGGTCTGTTTCGGTTGATGCTGTACTTGAGACCAAAATAGAGCCGGACCGTGTCAAGGGGATAGCCTGCCAGATGCTCTTCTATCTTTTCCTGTTCCGATTGATTACTTGCATCCCCGTCCTCATCGTTGAACAGTACCGGATCAAAGGTTTCCCCGGTGGCATTGTTCGGAAGAAAGGTTTGAAATGTGATGTTGGAATATCTCACCGGCCAGCTGAACCAGGCTTGGCTTGCGGAAACGAAGCACGTTCTCGTTGTCTATCACAAACCCTCGTTTGTAAAGGCCGCTCACGATCCCCTGCCTGCCGACCAGAGCCCCCACCGGTTTCTCAAAAAATTCGCCGACAGGCTGAACATCTGCGTATTCAGCAGCCATACCCACACCACCGAGCAATACCGGGTCGACGATATCGATTACCTGGTCCTCGGGGGCGGCGGTGCGCCCCAGAAGTTTACCCTCACCAAGCATCCCACCACGGAAAAGGAACTCTACTGGAAAGGAAAGAAAAGGGTGGAAGAGTACAATTACCTGGAAGTCCGGGTGGACGGCACGCACTTTAAAGCC
>JAAEMK010000316.1 GCA_024225635.1 Desulfobacteraceae bacterium
CAATTAACCCTATGTTGATAGCTGGGACAAAGCGGGGCGCTACATCGACAACGCATCAACGTTGATTTGCCAACAGATCGAACACAACGTAACGGGTGAATTCGGGTGAATTTGCATATTATCTGTGTAGTCAACCTGATCGAGATATCAACCAGATCGCCCCCTGATCTCGTACCCCAAATTTGTCCCAGCCATCAACATAGGGTTAAAACCTTATTCGAGGGTTACTGTACCGATGCCCAAAACCCAAAATTTTGGCCCAAGAGACGATACATATTAGGACGAACGAACGTTAGGCCGAAGAGACGAACCCGAAACTTTTATAGTACACCCCAAAAATGACCCTAATAATACAAGCATGAATGACCTATAGCTCACGATTCTACCCACTAAAATCAATGCCTTATTCGAGGGTTACGGTACTAATGCATACTCGAGATAGGGATGGGGTCCATTCGGGTCCTGTAGAGGCCCACTTTCTTCTGCGTCCTTCACCCTGCGTGTTTCCGCTACAGTAATCCAGTGACAAACAGGCACGTTGTGTGTAATGCAATTCGTTGCAAGAGCCTAAGATCACGCGAGAACGCGTGGAAACGCGAGAACGCGTGGAATACTACTCAATTTCTGACTGGGACTGTACATTGCTTGAGAGTCGTCCTCTGTCGTCATCGTGGTTGTCATCGCCATCGTC
>JAAEMK010000317.1 GCA_024225635.1 Desulfobacteraceae bacterium
AATGTCTCGCTTCCTGTCTAGTTACATTGAAAAGTACAAGTGCGCCCAAATAAGTCAGTGTATCACATACAGCTGCTGTCAGCAGCGCTGTCTGCAGTGCAACTTTGACTTTGTCATCTGCGCATGTGAAGGGCAGTGCGATTCGCAGTTTGCGGCTAGTATTCCTAGAGTTCCGAAACACATCCCTACCAATCTGGCCGGCCGCTGCAAGCACTGTCGTGAACCTCACGCTATTTTGTTTTGTTGGCCTTGTCCTGAAACCCACACGATCATCTGCCCTTCTTGCTATCAGTCGACGGCGAAGGATTTTGAATGCACGGGAGAATCACCGAGACCAAAATGCTGCTGCTACCTGCGCTGCACTAAATGCAGTACAGAGTTCGTCTTCTGTGAGTGCCAGGACTGGCCTCCATGCTACGTGAACACCTACTCTGTCTACAATCTCAGCTCCAAGGTACATACACGTAGCGGAAGCAAACGATGTCCCTGGTGCGGTCTTCTTCATCACATTCAATGCACAAAGTGCAAGTCGACGTCGGCCAGGAAGAGCGAGACACCTCCGATCAAGAGTGACTAGCTATTGTTGATAAGTGACCGAAACGTGAAAATTTGTTTTCGAAAACTGACGTCGAACTCTGAGATGTTTCAAAATGTCCATACAGTCTGTAGCGAAAACTAGGCCTACAATCCGAGACAGACAGATCACAATGGTCGCTCTAAGATACAATTATAAAGAGGTTCATTTTGACGAGTTCTGTTCGGACTTGATGGAGTGGAAGGAGGAGGGCCAGTTCCCTCTCGTCTTCGCGCCGGACTCTGACGTCGCTCAGCAGATCGCCGCGGCGGTGGACGGCGTCGCGATCGTCGTCGAGATGGACGATGACGAGTGGAGAGAGGCCTTCCTGAAGAGCGAGAAAAATGTTTTGATTCTCACTGACAAAAGTGTCCCCACAATCGAGACCCGTTACGACACCATTCTAAGCTACTCTCCCCCCACTGGGTACTATTCTGAGGTACTGCGCCATTCCCTACTAGCCCCACACGGTAGGCACCTAGTGTACCTGTTGCTTTGATGTGTTGTTGATAGGCCGTTGACGTGAGGCGTGACGTGAGTTTTTTAAAACGCAAATTGCGTTCTGTTAAAAAAATGTTTCATAATATCCATACAGTCCCCTCTGCAAATTGGTACATTACTCCACCCGAAACGAGAATCTTTTACCGAAAATCATGATTGTCCTTCACTACCACTTCAAAGAATCGCACTTTCATGACTTTTGCAAGGACCTAGCGTATATGAAGGAAGACGGCAAGGAGGCGCTTGTCTTCGCTCCCGACTCAGCGACGGCCCAGGAGATCGCCATCGAAGTGGAGGGCGTCGCCATCACCGACGACATGACCGACGCGCAGAAGAAGGCGACCATCCTGGAGAGCGAGGGGGGTATTCTGGTCTGTACTGACGTGAACATGCCCGCCTTTCCCTGCCTTTACGAAGACATCTTCAGCTACCACCCTCCCACTGGATACGTGTCCCAGACCGTACGTACCAACAAGTTAACCTACCAAGGACGTCACATGCAGGGGCGGACGCAGGAATTTTTTTCGGCGGGGATACACCCTCGGAGCAAAAGTAGCCAGACCCCAAAGAGGGGGGGTTCGGGGGGGATGTGCCCCCCCCCCCGATGTTGAAAAAAATTTGCAATTTGGAGGGGAAACTGCTAATTAGATTTGTATCAGAAAATTAACTGAAGTGCCAAAAGGAATGCGACGTATTTCTGTCAATTTTAGCCAAAAATCAGTGATTATTCTCGCAAATGATGTGCCCGAGG
>JAAEMK010000318.1 GCA_024225635.1 Desulfobacteraceae bacterium
CGCTTCCACCGGCATCTCATTCAAGATCGCCCTGGTGGTCATGGGCGTGTTCGTGGCCTCCTTTGCCGGAACCACCCTGGATACGGCAACCAGAATCCAGCGGTACATCATCTCCGAGCTCTTTACCAGCGTCCGCATGAACTTCCTCACGGGCAAGTATATCTCCACCTTTCTTGCCGTTACAACGGCCCTGGCCCTGATCATCATCACGGTTTACCTTAAGGGGAAGGGCGGTATGAAATGGCTCATCTCCGGCATTCCCGCCGTGTTCATGGTGTTCATGACCATCTGGGCCCTGGTTCTCAACCAGACCAAGTTCGGCACCCAGCATAACCTGCTCCTCCAGAGTGTCAACGGCATCATCCTCTTTATTGTCCTGTGGATCTCGGTGGAAGGGGCCATGAAATTTTTCAGCATCGGCGCTGAAACCCCCTCCAGGGTAAAAGCGGATTAAAGGGATTTTTGTCAGGTGACAATGGTTTATAGATTAAAACGTTTGTACTATCTCACATTTCGCTCTTTGAAAATTGGAAAAAATTATTTAATCTCACTTTAATGGTCTGGTGAGAACCGATAATCA
>JAAEMK010000319.1 GCA_024225635.1 Desulfobacteraceae bacterium
AATAAGGGACCCGCCACAGGTTCCCCAGCCCCACGGCAGCGGCCGCCATGGAAGCCACAAACGCGGGCTCTGAACTCCACTGTTTACGGGATTCCTCAATAAACTCGTGGCGCTTTCGCACGGGGTTTCCTTCTCCAATGCCGGGGAATTTCAATGCATTGAAGGCTAGCAAATCATGGGGTTGGCCGCATGACTGATGTCAACTTGGGGTCTCTGGGAGTTTTAGGACTTCAGCCTTGGGGGAGTGGCCGGCGATGGGGGTACCTTTTCTTCTGGGAAAAACAACTCGCTTCGCTCAGACATTTTTTCCCGCCAGAAAAGGTACCCCCACCACCGTCCTTCGGACTAAGGAATGCACTTCTTCAAAAAAGTGAAAGCAAGATTTTGAAAATCGCGATATCTCAAGAGTATCTCGGCGCGGGGTGGCCGGTGAATTTTTCGCCGGAAAAAGGTGTCTGAGCGAAGCGAGTTCTTTTTCCAAGAAAAATTCACCGGCCACCCCGCAGCCCGCCCCTAGCCGGGCAGGCTACAACAAGAACCGATCAAATCAACTCGATGGCAACGGCAGTCCCCTCACCACCACCAATACACAGCGAAGCCACACCACGCTTCAGGCCACGCTGCTTCAGGGCATTGATCAGGGTAACGATAATCCGCGAACCGGAAGAACCGATCGGATGCCCCAGGGCACAGGCGCCACCGTGGACGTTCACCTTGTCAGCCGGGAGTTTCA
>JAAEMK010000320.1 GCA_024225635.1 Desulfobacteraceae bacterium
ACCTTTCATTAGTTGTCACCCTCCTTCCGTTTGCGCACATTCACCATGAAGGCCTTGTATTCCGGGATGCCGGTGTTCGGGTCTCCAACATTGGGTGTTACGATATTTGCGGAGTCTCCGCCGTCAACCGGGGTGACCCAGCCGTAGTGCCAGGGCATGCCCACCATGTGGACCTTGACCCCGTCGATGACAAAGGGTTTGATCCGCTCGGTCACCATGGCAATGGCCCACAGGGAGCCGCGGACACTTTCCACGGTGACTTTCTCACCGTTTTCAATGCCTCTCAGCTTGGCAAGCTCGGGGCTGATCTCCACAAACATCTGGGGTTCGGCCTCAACCAGCCAGGACTGCCAGCGGGTCATGGAGCCTGTCTGCCAGTGCTCGGTGACCCGGTAGGTGGTGCCCACAAAGGGGTACCTGGGATCGCAGACCGCCTTATCCTCTCCCGCAATTTGGACAGCGGTGGGGTTGTTGAGCTGGGAGGAGAAGGGGTGGGATTCCACCGGACACTCCAGGGGCTCGTAATGCTCCGGCAGGGGACCGTCTGCCCGGCCCGGGCCGAAGAGCTGGCCGAAACCGTGCTTGCGCATGATGAACGGATGCCTGGTGCCCGGGGCCCAGCCGCCGTCCGGCACGTCTCCCTGCCATTTTTTGCCGTCCCATTTGATGACCGCTTTTTCAGGGTTCCAGGGCTGGCCGTTCATGTCCACGGAGGCCCGGTTGTAGATGATCCGGCGGTTGACGGGCCAGCACCATGTCCAGTTGGGAAAGAGGCCGATCTTTGCCTGCTCCGGGGTCTGGCTGCTGTCGTGGCGCTCGGACTTGTTGCCCTCATCGGTCACGGAGTTGCAGTAGAGCCAGTTGCCCGATGTGGTGGAGCCGTCGTCCTGGAGGTAGGCGAAGCTTGGCACCTGCTGGCCCTTCTTGAAGTTCTTGCCCTTGACGGTGACGTCCCGGGTGAACCAGCCGTTGGCAAGCTTAGCCGTCTGCTGGGCGCTGAAGTGGTATTTACCGGTTTCGTCCTTCTCGCACATGTTGTTGAAGCTCAGGCGGGTGATGGGGTCGGGATAGGCGCCCCCCTCTTTTTCATAGAGGTGAACCAGCTCTTCCCACAGTTCGTGGAAATAGTGGCCGTCGGTCAACACGCCGTCCGGGGCTTCCGGGCCCTGGTAACGCCACTGCATCCAGCGTCCCGAGTTGGAAACCGATCCATCCTTCTCGATGGCGGAAGCGCAGGGAATATAGAAGGTCTCTGTTTTGACCTTCTTGGGGTCCATGCCCGGACCCTTCCAGAAATCACTGGTTTCGCACTGGAAGAGGTTGACGTTCACCATCCAGTCAAGCTTGCCCAACGCCTCCCGGGTCTTGATCGAGTCGGAACCCGAGCAGGCGGGGTTCATGCCCCAGATGAGGCCGCCCGTGAATTTCTCCCTGTACATGCGGTCGATCAGGGGAATCCAGGAGTATTCGCTGGCCTTGTGGTTATCGAGCCGGGGCAGGAACTGGTATCCCTCTTCCGGGGTGTTGTCCGAATACATGGCCTTGATCAGGCTTGCGGAATATTTGGGATAGTGCTGCCACCAGTTGGCGCTCTTGGGGTCCTGGCTTACCGGGGTGTAGGTCTTGTTGTACGCATCAAGGGTGTCCTGGCCGGCAAGGGGGGTTTTGATATAGCCCGGCAGGATGTGGTAGAGCAGGGCGTAGTCCGTGGAACCCTGGACGTTGCACTCGCCACGCAGGGCGTTGACGCCGCCGCCCGCGATGCCGATGTTGCCGAGCATGAGCTGGATCATGGCCATGGCGCGGATGTTCTGGACGCCCACCGAGTGCTGGGTCCAGCCCATGGCGTACATGATGGTACCGGCCTTGTCCCGCTTGCCCGTGGCCGCATAGGTCTTGTACAGGGCCGTGAGTTCTTCCACGGAGAGGCCTGAGATGGAGGACACCTTGTCAAGGGTGTACCGTTTGTAGTGATGTTTCAGGATCTGGAGAACACAGCGGGGGTGGGTCAGGCTCATGTCCCGCTTGGGTATGCCGTCCTTGTCCGTCTCAAACGCCCATTGGGATTTGTCATAGGAGTTTGTTTTGGGATCGTAGCCTGCGAACAGGCCGTCCTGGAACGAGTAGTCCTCTCCCACGATAAAGGATGCGTTGGTGTAGTCCCGCATGTACTCGTGGAAGTAGCTCTTGGTTTCCAGGATATATTTGATCATGCCGCCCAATACGGAGATGTCCGTACCGGAGCGAAGGGACATGTGCATGTCGGACCGGGCCGAGGTACGGGTGTACCGGGGATCCACATGGATGATCTTTCCGCCCTTTTGCTGGGCCTTTATCGCCCATTTGAAGGAAATGGGATGGTTCTCGGCAGCGTTGCTGCCCATTATCAGAATACAATCACTGTTCTGGATATCGTTCCAGTGATTGGTCATTGCACCGCGTCCAAACGACTCTCCCAGAGCCGCAACAGTTGCGCTGTGTCAGATACGGGCCTGGTGTTCTACGTAGACGAGACCCAGGGACCGCATGAAGCTGTGCATGGCAAGGCACTCTTCGTTGTCGATGGCGGCGGACCCAAGGGAGGCGATGCCCATGGTACGGTTTACCACCTTCCCGGCGGCATTCTTTACCTCAAAGGATTTGTCCCTGGAGTCCTTGATGAGGCGGGCGATGCGCTTTTTGCACCAGTCCCAGTCCTTTTCAACGAATTTGTCGCCAAAGGGCTCGCGGTGGAGGCACTTGGTGGTTCGTTTGGAATTCTCGGTCATCTGGATGGTGGCTGCGCCCTTTGCGCACAGGGCACCTTCGTTGATGGGATGATCCGGGTTACCTTCGATATTGACGGCTCTTTTTGTCTCAAGGGAGGTGTTGACCAGAAGGCCGCATCCCACTGAGCAGAAGGCGCATACCGAGGTGGTCTGTTTACTCCATTGCGGATCAAGCATCTTGGCCCGGTCCTGGGACGGGGCAACGGAAGCGCGCCCAAGTCCGCTGAAAACCGGTGCTGCAGCAACACTGGCAGCTGCCGCAGATGCAAGCTTCACAAAATTTCTGCGGGTAATTTCCATTAGATTCTCCTTAGTAATATGTGGTTATCGACCACGTGTTTCACGCCCGAGGGCGGTTTGCATCTCATAGCCGTACAGACCGGCGTAGAGGGTTGACAATGAAAAACCTGAAAGAAAAGGGGAGTGATCAGGGTAGCTGAATTCCAGGAGGGTCATGGTCCCGGACGCGCGTTTGCACGCAGCCAGGCTGACCCCCACACCGCCAAAGGGCGGCTGGGACAGCTGATTCTCTATTATGGTCATCTCATTCTCCATGGGTTGATCAAGGTTAAAACAGCAAAGGAAAGGCGTTATATTCCCCAGACCGAAAGGGTCGCTCGGGAATACCCCTGCTCCGTTGCCAGAAAATCAAGGGTCAGTGATTCCAGGTCGTTGAGGGCGGGAAAGGGATGTCTGTCCAGATTTCTGAAATCAATGGTCTTTGTATAGGTTTTGCACTGGTCGCAGGTTTCCACCCGGAAGCCGGGCTCTTCCGGAACGGTGAAAAACTTCAATGTCTTTGTGTCGCTGTTGTCGCAGACCGGGCAGGCCAGGCGGCGGATGCGGTATTCATGGCGGCACAGGGAGCATACGGCAAAGCGGAATCCCTCCTTTTCCCTCAACTCCAGGATGTAGGGGAGGCTGCCGCAGACCGGGCAGGCGCCTGATTGACGGATGCCGGTGTTGATCCCGTTTTGCCCGAGCCATTCCACAAGGGCGGTGACAGCAGCGGACAGGGAGGGTTCAAGGGCGGCACGCACCAGGAAATTCAGGGCCGCCGGAGCTTCCGGGGTCTGTTCTCCCCATTTTTGCATGGTGGGGCCGGGGCCGTTCAGGCTTTCGTCAATGGCCGTGTCAAGGTCGAGGGTATTGTCCGCAAGCCCTGTTTTGATCTGCCCCGCCGCCGTTACCATGGCCTCGGGCAGGCTTTCCCGGTCGCTTGTGATCCGGTCGAGCAGCCGGGGAAACAGGGCGGCAATATGGCCGCGATCCAGGGGAAGGTTTGCCGGGGTGAGAAATGAATCCCCCCGGGCCACCTGGTCGGTCATACCGGTCAGGTCGAGATCCGGCAGCTGGATGGAAATATCTTTGTGAGCGGTGAGTTGAAGTGCCGCGGTTTCTCCCAGAAGGGAGATCAGTTCTTTGGGAAGGTGCTCTTTCTGGTTTAGCCGTTTCAGGGTCTTGGATAAAATTCTCTGCTTATGCTCTATTGTTTCCAAATCTATCGCTCCTTTCATCGGCTGAAAGTATTACTACTTTTCACCTTAAAATTGATGTAAACAAGATTCACCTCCCCCGGTATCGTCGTATATTAATAATGCGCACGCAACTTCAGGCCGTAAATCAACTAAGAAAACACTATAAAACCATCATTAGTTGAAAAAAGATGGGATGTCAAATCAATTAGAGATTATCCAATCCGGCCTGTATCCATCGGTTATGACAAGGAAAGTTCGTTGTTGGTATTTGGTGTCTGTATTTTCTTTGGAAGTAAAACTGAATGGGATTAAGTTACTATTCCTTTCTTAAACTACCAATAAATGGTGACTGCTGGTCTCATCAAAGGCTGGTTGCCGGAATTTTTGAATCCCCGGGCTCAGCTGACAAAATAGCCGAACCGGGCCAGCCGTTTTTTTACCTTGGGAAAATGGGATGCTTCCACCATCATGTGATGGTTTTCCGCCTTGATCACATGTTGCTTCAAAACCTTGTCCGTGGTGAGGAGGCAAAGAAGCTGCCGGTCCGGTTTGACCCGGAACACTGCCATTGACGGGAGGGGCTCCAGGGGATCGATCCGTGCAAGGACCTCCTCGAAAAAGCGTTCCCAGACGGCCGGGGGATGTTCCACAATATTGTCCCTGAAAAATTGTATCCTGCTTTTCACCTCGTTCGGGGTGGCGCACTCCTGCAGGAAGGATTGATAATCGACCATGTAACTGGATTTGTTGATGGGCCGGCCCACGGTTTCCAGGGCCATGCGTTTGATGGGGTCCTCCCCGTAGATGGAGAGCATGGTTTTTTTATCATCGATCTCGATGGTTGCGGATTTGATTGCGATCTTAGCTGCGAATTTCTTTTTCCGGCCGATAACGTAACTGCCGAACTCGGTGAGCCTGACATATTTAAGCCCGTCAAAGACGGTGAGAAAGGGTTTGCCGTACTGGCTGTAGATGGTGTTTGAGGGGGTTGAATAGCCAAGGTCCACCATGCCAAGAGAGCCAAAGAGAAACATCATCCGCTTGACAAAGGGAAGGGTCACGGTATCGAATTTATAGAGCCATGCAAGATCCCTCCTCTCCCTGTCCCGGTGTCGCCTGTTGGCATCCATGCTGATGTAGAGGTCCGGGAATTCATACTCATCCGCAAAGGGGTTGAAGTCGATCTCCTGGTAAAGGGCTGTTCGCGCAAGGGTGTAGGTGGAGATCCACTTGCCTTTGGGCAGCTGCTTGAACACCTGCTTCAGCTGCTTTCGTATTTTCTTTTCCAGGGAGTCCGAGTCGCAATGCTCCTGCTGGTGCTTGATATAGTCGAAGGTGTGCCGGGTGCGGTGGGTCTTGAAATCCGTGAAGGTAAAATAGCGGTCCATGGCGTCTTTGATGAAGCCGGGCAGGTCTTCCAGCTCTTTTGCCTGCCAGGCGGACCGGCAGGTGAAAAAATCGGCCACAAGCCTTGCCTTCAGATAATTCAGTTCCTTGTCCCCATTGTCGTAAAACTCGTTGATGTTGCAGGCGGCGGCCATCTTTTTCAGGGAGCTTACCAGGATCTTGTCGCTGTTCTTGCCGAACTTGAGTTTGTCCTGGCTGATGAAACCCAGGATGAGGGGCAGCTGTTCGAAAATGGTTTTGCCGGCCTGGTGGAGGTGATCCGCCCGTTCCTTTACCTTCTTGGCTGGGACAGGGACAAGGGCGGGGGCGGAAGGCTCGGGAAGAAGTTGCCTGACAAAGGGCAGCAGGCCCTCATTGATGGATATCTCATAGCCGCCGTCGCCATAGTACCGGTAGGACCAGCTCTCTTCCGCCTTGAACAGGAAAAAGGCCGGGTCGTTTTTCACCGCCTCATCCAGGGGCGTCTCTTCCGGGGTGTCAGCCGGGTCCTGCTCCATGGCTTGACGCAGTTTTTGCTCCAGGGATTCCGAGTCCTGATCATAATGTGACCTGCCGCATAGATAGAGCAGGAGTCTCACCCGGTCGGGCAGCATCGAAAGGACCGTCTTAAAAAGGGGTTGGCTGCTTAAAACCGCCGCCAGCAGCCGTACCCGGGACTCCTGGGTGTTTTGCTTCAGGGCCTTGATCTGAGTCGTGTCATATTCTTTTTTGTCCAGGAGATCAGGGATGTGGGCAAGATAGCGGTCATAGACCTCTTCATGTTTTGAGAAATCAAAATGCCGGATAACGGCTTTTTCCACCTTATTATATACGGGTTTCTTTTTTACGACCTTTGGGGCAGGGGACGGTGTTTGGTTTTTTTCCCGGGTGTCCCGGCGGGGCATTCCCTTCAGGCAGGCTTCCCTGACCAGGGGGTTGGGATCCCTTTGCAAGGTCTGGAACAGGTCTTCTGTCCAGCGGCTTGTATCGTCCTTGATCATGTTTGCCACATGGCTTCTCACATTGGGGCTGGTATCGGAAGCCATTTTGTGTACAAGGCTTTTCACCCGTGCCTGGGAGGGGGCTATTCCATAGGCGGCCATGGCAATGTTTGCCTTCTGCCGCCAGGAGGTGTAGTGCCTGACCCTGAACAGCGCCTTGAGCATCTGCTTTTCGTCGGGGAACCAGCGGCATGCCTCATAGGCCATCTGCCGGGCAAAGCCGGCAAGGGGGTGGCCGGCCTCATATCCGAGGTTTTCGATCAGGAGTTTCGGCACTTCTTCCTCGTGTCGAAACATCCCGAAATGGATCAATGCCGTGAGGCGGTCTTCCATGCTTCCCCGGGGGGAGAGGGCGAGGTAAAAACGTTCCCAGGGCCATTGGTTCAGGTCAATCGTTGAAAACCGGTCTTTCAGCCGCTGCCTAAAACATTTGCTGCACTCCAGCTTTTCCGTGGCATGGGCGGTAAAATGGGTGGCTTTTTTCCCGCAGGCAGGGCATTTCATGGGCTGGATCGTCCAGGGCTGCATGTGGTTGATGTTATTATCGATATCCATGGCGGTTACTCTCCCAATACATAGTCAACATCGGCTTCATCCATCTGCTTGATGGAGGCGCTGTCACTTGCAATGAGAGAATCAAACAGCGCTTTCTTTTTCTCCTGGAGCTTCAGGATCTTCTCTTCAATGCTGTTCCTTGCAATAAGGCGATAGCTGAACACGGTGTTTTTCTGGCCCATCCTGTGGGCGCGGTCAATGGCCTGGTTTTCCGCGGCAATGTTCCACCAGGGGTCAAACAGGAACACATAATCCGCAGCCGTGAGGTTTAGCCCGACACCCCCGGTCTTCAGGGTCATGAGCAGCGCCTTGCAGGTGTCGTCGTTTTGGAACCGCTCGACCATGGCGCTCCTGTCCCGGGTGGCGCCGGTCATGACCAGGTGATCCAGACCCGCCGTCTCCATGTCATGGGAGACGCACTCCAGGGAGTGGAGATAGTTGGCAAACACCAGCACCTTGTGGTTGCCGGCCACGGCATCCGCCACATGGTCCATGAGGATCTCCCGCTTGGGGGAGATGATCCGGTTGTCGCTCTTGATCTCGGGAATGGAGGCGATCTGGCGAAGCTCGCCCAGGGCCTGGAGGATAAAGAGCTGGGACTTTTTCAAGCCCTTGGCCCGTATCTCCTCCTTGACGGCGTTCTGGAACATCAGCCGCCGCTGGTTGTAGAGGGCTGCCTGCTCTTCGGTCATGTCCACAAACAGGGTCTGCTCCATCTTGTCGGGAAGATCCTTCAACACCTCGTGCTTGAGCCGCCGGAGGATAAAGGGGTAGATCTTTTTCTTCAGCTCCTTTACCACGGCCTTGTTGTCATCCTTCTGGATGGGGTTGAGGTAATTTTTCGTAAACTCGGAAGCCGTGCCGAACATGGCGGGATTGAGAAAACGGAACAGGGAGTAGAGTTCCCCCAGGTTGTTCTCGATGGGGGTGCCGCTCAGGGCCAGGCGGCGGCCGGCCTGTAACAGCATGATCGCCCTGGAGGCCTTGGAATTTAAGTTCTTGATGTTCTGGGATTCATCCAGGATCACCATGTGAAACCGCTCCTCCTTCAATTGCTCGATATCGTTTCTCACCATGGCATAGGTGGTCAGGATAAGCCGGCTCTTCCGGGCGGTTGCAAGGTCCCGGCCGGGGCCGTAATAAAGGGAGAAGGAGAGGGCCGGGGCAAAGCGGGCGAGTTCGCTTTCCCAGTTGAACAGCAGGGTCTTTGGCATGACGATCAGGGTCGGTTGGTTCTCCCCGGGATAGATGGAGGCCAGAAGGGCGATGGCCTGGATGGTCTTACCCAGTCCCATGTCGTCGGCAAGGCACCCCCCGAGCCTGTGCTTGTGAAGGTAGGCGGCCCATTTGAACCCCTGTTTTTGGTAGCCCCGCAGGGTGGCGTTGATTTTGGGTACCCTCTTTTTGGAGCTCTTCAGCTTGTTGAACCCCAGGAAGATCTCTCGGGATTTGCTGAACGCCTCTTTGGCGATCTTTTCCCCGATCAGCTCCTCCACCACGGGAAGGTCAAAAAAGGAGACCTTGACCCCGGAGTTCTGCTTTTTGAAGATCCGGGCAAGCTTTTCCATGTAGTCGGGATTGATGATGGCGCTGGTGCCGTCGCTCAAGGGCACATAGGATTCCTTCCGATACTGCTTCAACACTTCGTTGATGGAGAATTTCTCCCCCCCAAGATCCAGCACGGCCTCCCCCTCCAGGAAATCGATGCCATGGGCAAGCTTCAGGTCGAGCTTGGGCTGAACATATTTCACCTTGTAGGATTTGAGTTTTTCAGCCCCCATGACCGTGTACTTCGACAGCAGGGAGGAGAGCTCCCGGGTGATGAACATGGAGGCAAGGGCCGGCTCGATGATCATGAAGTTGTCCTGGAGAAAGATGGTGTTATCCTGCTTAAGGGAGCGGGCGTGTTTTTTCAGCACCGTGTGGATCTCGTGGAAGCAGGCGGCAATGTCCCCGTGGACCAGGGGGCTTACCGTGACGGTTTTTTCCATGCCATTGACCGACACGATCCGGTCAAGGTCGAAATTGTCGAAAAAATCGGGGGAAAACCCCGGATAGGTGGCGGACACCCGCAGGTGAAGGGATTGATCCGGGGCCACATGCTCGAAGATCAGGGCCGGCCGCGTCTTTTTTGGATCGCCCTGGCGGATGGTGTGGTTCCCATGGGAGACCTCCACATCGGGGAGGTTGGAAAAGAGCATGGTCAGGAATTGCTCCAAAAGATCGGGAGCCAGGGTGGTCTCAAAGAGAGACAGGGCATTGAAATGGCTGCCAAGGGGGGGGATCCTGTACATGGTCCTTTTGGCAAGGATGCAGGTTTCCGATATGGGAACGATTTTTTTGATCTGCTTCTGACCGTGGCAGAGCCGGATGGATGTTTCGAGCCGGTCGTTCTTTTCTTCGATAAAGACCCTGACCCTGGCATCCCCCGGTGCGAGCCGGATCTTTTTCCCATCCCTGTCCACCAGGCGGTTCGAGCGGAAAAGCAGGGAGAGCAGGTAGTCGTTGCCGTTGAGGTAGAAGCGGTTGTCCGATGGTTCCACATCCCAGTCAATGGTGAAGGCCTCCTGCTCCGTGAGCCGGTGGATCTCCTTGAGGATGCTTCGGTCATTGCCCGAGTAACTCTCATATCCCGGATTCACCTCCCGGCCGGTTGGGTCGATGATGGTGAGGCTGACCCCCTGATCGTCGGGCGCCAGCATGAAAGCGATGGATTCCGGGACCTTGACGTTGCGGATTACCGGGCGTGTTTTTTTCAGCGTATCAAACAGGGTGTCGATTTCCTGGGCCATTGTTATACAGGGTCTCCCAAACAAGAGGTTTGCATTAATGATATAAACAGGGATTTATACCCCTTTATGACTGTGATATCAAGCTTTTGTCCGGGGCGGGATGCGCAGGGCCCGGGAGCTATAGCCCATAGGTTTTGTCGTGGGGGCCAAGGAGAATGAATTTCAAGGTTTCGTCCTCTGTTTCATGGCAGTCTGAACATAGGACAACGGCATCATCCGCCTTTCGCCTGCATACAGAGCAGTAGAGGTAGACTTATTTGTTGACTCTGATTGTCAATGGCATTACAGTGAACACTGTTCGAAAAAAGAACCTGCCATGTTTTTTCAGTCTCTGTGTTGCTTCATTGGGGAAATGATCTTTACATAACCTGACCATTTGGAGGTGTATGTTGAATCAAGGCCGAAGCGTCAACACCCAGTTGAACCATCTTTTGGTATTGTCAAAGCCCCCTTTCCGGACAGGACGGAAAGGCAAGGGCCTCTTAAACATCGCCACAGCCGCGGCCCTCAGGATCATGGCGTTTCAGTTCAATTTCAGGCCGTCCCTCCGTCCCTATCTTAAAAGTCGGGACGGGTGGATCAATTTTTCCATCGGGATCACCACAAGGGAGAAAAGCGTTGCCCAGGCCATCATTTTCAACAACGGCCGTGTCAGGGTGACCGGCAGTATCCCGGACACGGCCGACG
The DNA here is from genome assembly GCA_024225635.1 of Desulfobacteraceae bacterium. Taxonomy (GTDB): domain Bacteria; phylum Desulfobacterota; class Desulfobacteria; order Desulfobacterales; family Desulfobacteraceae; genus Desulforapulum. The sequence goes on from JAAEMK010000320.1 coordinate 10,668, forward strand.
CGGTCCTTGAGTTCGCAAACGAGGCTTCTTTAGTGGAGATGGCCAGGGGAACCCCGGACGATATCCTCAACATGATTCTCAAGAACCGGCTGGTCTCCAGGGGAAATCTCTCCCATGTCCAGGTGTTCAACTATTATATCTCCCTTATCATGGGCCGGGTTCATCAGAAACGGCTGGACCGCGCCCACCGGGAAGATGTGCGCTCAAGGCGGGCGTCCTCCCCAAAAGCCGATCCCGGGCTTGCGGCCGGGCTTGCCAAAAGGCGAAATTACCGGATAAAGGGGGAACAGGGAGCCGATCCCGGGGTGAAGTATCTTGGGGATGCCTATCTTTCCGCCTGCACCATTGATGATTTCCCGCGGCTTGCCTCGTTTCTGGACATCCATTTCACCACAAGGCCTGAAGTGTGTCCTGAAAGGCCGATGCTGTTGACCGGGTGGTTCAGGGAAAACGGGTTTGAGACGGATAAGAACGGAAAACCCTGGTTCCCCGAGATGCGCCAGGCCCTTGCCTTTAAGTACCTGATGGAGAACCGGAAGCCCATCATCCGGGAGAACGACCTGCTGGCAGGCACAACCACCTCCAAACGGGTCGGTGTGACCGTGTTCCCGGACGGGCATGCCTCCATGTTCTGGGGGGAACTCAACTCCGCGAACAAGCGGGTCCTGAACCCCTGTGCCTGCACCAAAGAGACGGCGGAGATCCTCCACTCCCAGGTGTTTCCCTTCTGGGTCGACAGGACCTTCCGGGAGTATGTCAGGACACGCCACGGGTATCCCCTGTGCCAGGAGCTTGACGACAGGTTTGTGGCCTATTTTGTCTGGAAATCCGTGGGAATTTCCCACACCATTCCCAATTTTAAGCGCCTCCTTGAAAAGGGGACCCTGGGAATCATCAAGGATATCGAGGAAAAGCTTGAAACCTGGGGGCTTGAAAAGGACCGGCAAGGCTCCCTAAGGGCCATGGCGATCACCCTTGGGGGGGTCAACGCCTATGGGGCCAAACTTGCCAAAGAGGCAACGCGCCTTGCACGAAAAGCCCATGGCAATAGAAAAAAAGAGCTACTTCGCCTTGGTGAAATCTGCGCCAGGGTTCCCATGTATCCGGCGGACAGCCTGGACGAGGCCGTCAACGCCGTCTGGATCATGTGGACCGCCATCCATATGGAGAATTCCAATACCGGCACCTCCCTGGGGCGGCTGGACCAGTTGTTTCAGCCCTATTTTGAGCGGGATATGGCGGGGCTCGCCACCCGGGAGGAGAGGGAAGAGGGTATCCGCCGTGCCATCGAGCTTGCGGGCTGCCTTATCATGGGGCTCACCGACCATGTGCCCATGCTTCCCGATATTGCCAACTATCTGTTCGGGGGGGCTTCCTCCACCCAGGCCATCACCGTGGGGGGCATCACCCCCCAGGGGGAGGACGGGGTCAACGACATGACCTATATTTTCCTCAAGGCCACGGAGCTTCTGGGGGTGAGGGATGCCAACCTCAATGCCAGGTTCCATGTGGAGATCAACAGCGACGCCTATCTGAAACGGCTTTGCGAAGTCAACATCATCACCGCGGCAACCCCCATCATGCAGGGGGACAAGGCGGTGATCGCATCGTTGAACCAGCACGGCTATCCCCTGGAAGCCGTTAACGACTGGGCCGCCACTGGCTGCGTGGAGCCCACCCTCCAGGGGCGGCACTTCAGTCACACCGGCTCCATTCTTCTCAACATGGTGGCGGCCATGGAGCTTGCCCTGAATAACGGTTGCCACCCCCTGATGAATTTTTGCCAGGGCCCGGGCCCTGCAACCGGAAGCATTGAAAACAATGACTTCAAGACCTTTGACGATTTCTTCGATGCCTGGGCCGCCCAGCAGCGTTTTCTCATTGACCGGGCCGTTGACCTGAATAACCTGCTTGGGGAGGCCCACCAAAAGATCAGGCCAACGCCCCTGTTAAGCGCCCTTATCGACGGCGCCATTGAGAGCGGTAGGGATGTGCTCCGGGGCGGGGCCAGGTATAACAGCTCGGGAAGCTCCAACATCGGTCTGGTTGATGTTACCGATTCCCTGCTTGTGATCGAGCAGCTCGTGTTCGGGGAGGCGAAGATCCCCTTTAAACGGTTGAAAAAGGCGGTGGACACCGATTTCAGGGACGATCCCGCCCTCCATGCCATGGTCGGGACCAAGGTGGGGCTGTTCGGCTCCGGGGACGCCATGGCCGTTGCCATGGCCAACCGGGTGGCAAAGGTGGTTCATGACGCCTACCGGGCCCGCACCAACTATCGGGGGGGCAGATATTCGGCGGGGTTCTGGTCCATGTCCCAGCATGTCGCCTATGGCTCCCTTTCCGGCACCCTTCCCTCGGGCAGGCTCAAGGGAATGCCCTTTACCCCCGGCCTGACGCCTGCGCCCAACGCCTCAAGGAATTTCCTGGACAACATCGCCGGGGTGGCCGGCCTCGAGCCAACCCACATGGACAACAACATCGCCTTTAACGTCAAGCTCACCCCATTGGAAAACGAGAGCCGGGAACAGATGGTCAATACCATGGCCGCCTATGTCAAATCCTACTTCATGCTGGGGGGGATGCAGATGCAGTTCAATGTGGTCTCCTCGGATACCCTGCGGGACGCCATGGCAAATCCTGAAAACTACAGGAATCTCATGGTGAGAATTTCGGGCTATAACGCTTATTTTGTCACCCTGAACCGCACGATCCAGGAGGAGCTGATCCGGAGAGCCGAGTATGCCCTGTGAAACAGCCCCTCCCTGGTACCGGAGATCAGGCGCCGGGATATATAAAGCCTATTGGCTGAAGGCCACGGCCCGGAGGGTCTCCACTTCTTTTACGCTCTTGGGCTTGGGTTTGCCCAGGAGCCGGTGGCCCGTTTCCGTGATGAGATAGTTCTCTTCGTTTCTAATGCCGCCAAATTCCCTGTAATCATTGAGCCGGTCATAGTTAAGGAACTCCGTGAACCGGTTTTCCCTTTGCCACAGGTCCATGAGCTCGGGAATGAAGTAGATGCCGGGCTCGATGGTCAGGACAAACCCTTTTTCAAGCTTCCTTGCCAGGCGGAGGGACTTGAGGCCGAACTGCCCGCTCTTGGGCTTGCCGTCATACCCGACCCATTCCTCGCCCAGGTTTTCCATGTCATGGACATCCAGCCCCATCATATGCCCCAGGCCGCAGGGAAAGAACATGGCATGGGCTCCCGCCTCAACCGCGCTTTCCATGTTTCCCTTCATAAGCCCTAAGTCCTTCATACCCCGGGCGATCTCAAGGCTTGCGGCCAGGTGGATCTCCTTGAACGGTATGCCCGGCGCCAGCATGGAGACCGCCTTTTCATGGGCCCTGAGGGCTATCTCGTATACCCGGCGCTGCTTGCCGGTAAAGGTGGGAGACACGGGAAAGGTGCTTGAGAGATCCCCGGCATAGCCCATGGCGGTCTCGGCTCCCGCATCCAGGAGGAATAGCTGTCCCGGGTTCAGGGTGTTGCCGTGGTCGTGGTTGTGGAGGGTCTGGCCGTTGATGGTGGCGATGATGGGAAAGGCGAGATGGTGGCCAAAGGCCTTGGCCACCCGCTCCACCTCGGCCGCCACCCGGGCCTCGGTCATGCCCGGCAGGGCCGAGGTCATGGCGGTGGCGTGCATGCCCACGCTTGTGTTGACCGCTTTTTCAATCTCGGCCACCTCCAGGTCGGACTTGTGGATGCGCTGGTTCACCACGGCCTGGATAAGCGCCTGGGAGGCCATGGTTTCCATGGAACACAGGGGCACTCCCATCAGTTCCATCAGCCGGATTCGATGCTGGGGGCGGTAGGGGGGAAGAAAATGGACGGGCCGGTTCTGGTACCGTGCACCGTCAAGCACTTCCTTCAGGTGTGCCAGGGGTTGGGTGTCGCTGATGCCGCTCTTTGCGGCCCGCTGGGAAATGGCCGGCTGGGGGCCCGTCCAGACAATCTGGTCGATGGTGTAGTCGTCTCCGAACAGGATCTCATGGCCTGAGTCGCAGTCGATCAGGAGGCTCAGGTCGGGATGGCTGATGCCGGCATAGTAGAGAAAGGTGCTGTCCTGGCGGAAGCGGTAGCAGTTGTCAGCAAAATTCATGGGGCTCTCCCCATGGCCCGGAAGCAGGATCACTCCCTTGCCGATCTTTTTTTTCAGTGCATCCCTTCGATCCTGGTATATTTTTCGGTCAAACATATCTTTTTCATGGTCCATGGTGAACTTCTCCTGGGTGTTAGTGGCCGGTTAACCGTTAGAATGATTCTGTTTTGCTTGATTTTGCGTCCTGTTTAATATAAAAACAATTGTTCTTATTATCAGTAAGCCATCCCTTGATTCAAGGAGAAAACAGGGCGATGGGCTCGGGAATCTATGAACAGGGGCACAAAAACGGTAACCTATGGTAAAAGTTCTTATAATTGACGATGACATTTCAATGAACACTGCGCTGGCAAATATTGCGGAGGATATCGGGATGTCCCCCATCTGCGCCACAACCATTGGGGATGGCCTGAAGATGGCCGGACAGCAGGGGGTCGATCTTATCCTGATGGACGTGAATCTGCCGGACGGAGACGGGATTGACGCCATGCCGGCTATCCATGAGCTGCCGTCGGCGCCGGAGGTGATCGTCCTGACCGGATATGCCGATATGACCAGGGCCGAGGCCGCACTGGAAAGCGGGGCCTGGGATTACATACAGAAGCCCTCCTCCAGTGATGAGCTCATGCTGGTCATGGGCCGGGCCATGGAATACCGGAAACAGAAGAAAAATAGGCGTTTATCGGCCTTTTTTGACAGAAGCGGGATCATCGGCACCTCCAGGATTATCCGGAAAACCTTTGACCAGGCCTCCCAGGCAGCCGCGTGTGATGCCAATGTCCTCATCACCGGGGAGTCGGGTACGGGCAAGGAGCTGTTTGCAAGGGCGATCCACGCCAACAGCCCCCGGGCCGACAATCCCCTTGTGGTGGTGGATTGTGCCGCAATCACGGAGTCCCTGGCGGAAAGCGTGCTCTTTGGCCATGACAAGGGCTCCTTTACCGGCGCTGACAAGAACCGCCAGGGACTGGTTCGCCAGGCGGACGGTGGCACCTTGTTCCTTGACGAGGTGGGCGAACTCTCCCCTTCCGTCCAGAAAAAATTACTCCGTTTGCTCCAGGAGCATGAATTCCGGCCGGTGGGCTCGGACATCATTATCAAATCCGATTTCAAGCTGATTGCAGCCACCAACCGCGATCTCGGTAAGATGGCGGACCAGGGCGACTTTCGCCGGGATCTGCTGTTTCGTCTCCAGGGGATTGACATTGACCTGCCTCCCTTGAGGGATAGACGGGAGGATATCAAGGCGTTGGTCCTGGATTATGCCAACGCCTTCTGTGACAAAAGAAAGATCAAAAACAAGGTGGTCTGTTCCTGTTTCATGGAGGCCCTTGTGTTGTATGACTGGCCGGGCAATATCCGGGAACTCTTTACCGTCATGGAAAAAGTGATGGCATCGGCATGGCATGACGCCACCGTCTACTCTTTTCATCTCCCGCCTTTTGTAAGGATTTCCCGAACCCGGCAGTCGCTTACATCCCAACCCGGGGACTTGCAGACTTTTAAACTGCATCAGGCGGCCAGCGCAAAAAACTACCTGGAAAAACTTCTGCTTGCTTCAGGCGGAAACAAGGACAGGGCCTGCCGGATTTCCGGTCTTTCCAAATCATACCTGTACAAACTCCTCAAAGAGCATGCCGTAGGTTAGAACGTTTTCGTTTTTTGACATGGTTCTCATATTCGAGAATTGTCTCCAATCGAGGAATCCATGCGTGAAAGAGCGAAAATTCCCTGATGGCTGCGGGAGTTATGGTGTGGGTGCGTTCCCGATGCGGCGGGAGTCTCTTTTATGAGAATTGCAGGGCCCGGTGATGTTCGGAAGCGGTCAAATTTATTTGCGGATCTCCTTAAATATCAAAGGGTTGGAAAAAGAGTAGAGGTTTGGCCCCTATATTGCTAAAGAAACTGGCATCCTTTAAAAGAAGGATGTCAGTTGAGATTAAACCAAAAACCGGGAGTTCAAGACCGGGAACATAGAGAAGTTGTTTTTATGGAGAATCGGTTGGATTTTTTAGATAAAGCGGCGCCCATGGCGCAAGGCGCCACCCCTCAGGATGGGATCGGCCCAGATCTTGCGGGGCGTCTTGCATCCATTGGAGCGGATCTCATGGAGATCAGTTCAAATGCTGAACCGGACTTCATGGCGTTGGGTGAAAGGCTCCAGCAGGGATATGGGTTTGTGACGGCATTGACCCGGGACACCATTGAAATTGCAGAGCTTATCAAGGGGGATTCAAACGCGAATACCCTGGCGCAGATTGAAGCGTCCGTGAACCAGTCCATCGGCATGCTGAGAAAATGCCGTGATAATGCGGTTTCAAAATCAACCCCGGTCAAAGCGGTCCAGGACCATCTTGAACAGCTCAATACCAGGCGGGGTGAAATCGAGACCATTGCCAGGTACCTGAGGGCGGTTGCCTTGAATATTTACATTGAAACCTCCCGTTCCGAAATCTCCGATGAAAACTTCACCGTCATTGCCGAAGAGATAAAGGCTCTCTCGGAAAAGATCCTCCAGACCTCCAAAGAGATCCATGACTTTATCCTGGAATCAAAAAGGCGCTTCTCCTCGATGTATGGGGAGATATCCGGCGGTATCGCCACCATGGGCCGCCTTGTGGACGAGGCGGAACGCTCTGCCGGCAATTCCATTGAAAAGACCGAAAAACTGATGGGCGTTTCCCTTGACATGGTCGAAAATGCCGGGATCATGTCAAGGGGTATCTCCCAGGAGGTGGAACAGATCGTGGTGGGCGTTCAGCTCCATGATTCCATGCGCCAGCGGATCGAACATATTGTTTCGGGATTGAAAGATGTGGAATCCCTTTGCGCCGGGGGTGAAACCATAGTTGAGCCCGGCGACACCGACGCTTTTACCACGGCCCATGCCGTCATTGTTCTCCAGTGCGCCCAGCTGGATCAGATCATCAGCGAGATCGACGGGGTCTACAGGCAAAACCGGATCGCCTTTGGGAATATCATAGAGGACATCTCCCTCATGGCGCAGAATATTTCAACAATCGTCGATTCCGGCACAAGCCCTCACCATGGCCGGCAAAAGGGAGAGGACCCGTTTACGCTGCTGTCATCGGATCTGACAACCATTCGATCCATTGAAGGCCAGGGTACGGATCTGGAAAATCGCCTGGTTGCCATTTATGAAAAAGCGTTTGAAACCGCCTCAACCCTGTCATCCCTGGCAAAAGACCTGCAGAATATCAGCCAGGAATCACAGAATAAGGCCCTCAATGCCATGATCGCCGCAAACCGCCTGGGGGATGGTGGAAAACCCCTTGCCGTGCTTGGTAAGGAGATGAGATCCCTTTCAACCCAGGCGGATGATGCCATTGCCGGTGTGGAGGAGATCATCGCATCCATTGTTGCCGCCATCGAGGGGGTTGAGCTTGAAACAACATTTGAATCCGGCGCCGGTCAGCCTGAAAACACCCTGGACATCATCCTTGCCGGGGTCCTTGGGTTGTATGAACAGACAGGGGAGAAGGCCGGGGGGTTGCGGGAGGTCACGGAAGCGTTGATAACCGCGGTTTCAGAGGCAAGAGAGGGACTGAAGTTTTTTCCCCGCATCTCTGATGCGCTGACTTCCCGGAAGAACCGGCTCGATGGGGTGGCAGAGCTGTTGAAGCCCCTGATCGATGAAAAGGCGTCCGCTCAACTCAAAGATGCCTACATGGCGGAACGGTATACCATGGAGAAAGAGCGCATGGTCCATGAGGAGAGCGTGGCGGGTGTTTCCGGAACGGCCCGGTCGGAAGAAGAGACCGGTGGGGTGGAACTCTTTGATGACGACTTCCCGGAGGATGACTCTGAAACAGATGAGCTTGGCGAAAATATCGAGCTGTTTTGATATGGAGAAACACAATGGAGCATAAAATTGAAAAGAACGGCACGGTGACGACACTGACACTGGATGGTGATTTGACCATCGAGCATGCGGCAGAACTGAAAAACATACTTTCCTCTGTTCTTTTTGAATCCGCCAAAACGGTTGTTTGCCTTGATAGCGTAGGCAGCATGGATCTTTCATGCATCCAGCTTTTCTGTGCGGCCAACCGGTCCTTTGAGAAAAATGAAAAACGGTTGACACCCGAAAGCTGCAACAGCGATGAGATTGAATCGGCCTTGCTCGAAGCCGGATTCAGCAGCAGCGGAGGGTGTCCTGAAAATTTTTGTGAAAAATGCTTTTGGAAAGGAGACGTATAATAATGGCAAAGACGATCATGACTGTGGATGATTCGGCAAGTGTTCGGCAGATGGTGGCTTTCACCCTGAAGAACGCCGGTTATGAGGTTGTGGAGGCCGTGGACGGCAAGGACGCGTTGGCCAAACTTGCCGGCACAAAGGTCAATATGATCATCACCGACCTGAACATGCCCAATATGGACGGCATCGAGATGATCCGCAATGCCAGGGCCATGGCCCAATACAAATTTATCCCCATCATCCTGCTGACAACCGAATCCCAGAATGACAAGAAAAAAGAGGGAAAAAAGGCGGGTGCCACCGGATGGATCATCAAGCCGTTTAAGCCCGAGCAGCTGCTTGCGGTGGTAAAGAAGGTCTTAAAATAGATAGGGGCATTCCCTTTCTCTAACAGGAGTTCCCTATGAACGGGCAAGAAGAAGCCTTTAAGGAAGAAGCATACGAACTGCTCACAGAGCTTGAAACCTCGTTGCTGGAGCTGGAGGAGAATCCCCATGACATGGAGCAGGTGGGCCGGGTCTTCAGGGCCATGCATACCATCAAGGGTTCCGGGGCCATGTTTGGTTTTGATGCCATTGCGGATTTTACCCACAACGTTGAAACCGTGTTTGACCTGGTGCGGGGCGGAGAGATCCAGGTTTCAAAGGATCTTGTCAATCTGACCCTGTCTGCCAGGGATCATATCAAGGATCTTTTGGATGGCGGCGGCAAGGGGGATGAACTCCTTGAAACCGAGATCATCACCTCGCTCCAGGCGTTGCTGCCGGCGCCCGTCCCCCGGGACGAGCCGGTCCCCGGCGCGGCCTGCCAGGACAGCCGGAAGGAGGCGCCGGTCGCCGATTCTCCCCTGTTGACCTATATGATCCGGTTCTGTCCGGCCCGGGAGCTCTTTTCCAACGGCACCAACCCCATCCCCCTTCTGGATGAACTCAGGGAGATGGGGGAGTGCAGCGTCACCCCCCATACCGAGAATTTGCCTTTTCTCGAGGAGATGGACCCGGAATCCTGTTACATTTTCTGGGACATTATCCTGACCACGGACCAGGGAGAGAACGCCATCCGGGATGTCTTCATCTTTGTGGAGGATGAGTGCGATCTTTCCATCGATATCATTGACAATGACCGGGAATGCAACGTGGATGAGGGCAACTGTGACAAGCTTGGCGAGATCCTGGTCAAGCGGGGGGACCTGTCCGGTGAGCTCCTTGAAAAGGCCCTTGAAGAGCAGCATCGCATCGGGGAGATCCTGGTACGGGAGCAGGCGGTCAGCCAGGCATCGGTCTCCTCGGCCCTGGCGGAACAGGCGGCGGTTAAAAAGCAGATTGCCCGGCGAAAGGAGGCGGCCCACCACACCAGCATCCGGGTGGCGGCGGAAAAACTGGATCATCTGGTGGATCTTGTGGGGGAGCTTGTGACGGTGCAGGCGCGCCTGAGTCAGAAGGCCTCCATGGGGTGCGACCCTGATCTTGTCTCCATTGCCGAGGATGTGGAGATGCTGGCAAGCGGCCTTCGGGACAATGCCATGGGCATGCGCATGCTTCAGATCGGCACCACGTTTTCCACCTTTAAGCGCCTGGTTCGGGACCTGTCCAACGATCTGGGAAAACTGATGGAGCTGACCACTTCGGGCGAGGAAACCGAGCTTGACAAAACCGTGATCGAGAAACTCAAAGATCCCCTGGTGCATATCATTCGCAACAGCATCGACCACGGCATAGAGATGCCGGAAGTAAGAAAGGCGGCGGGAAAAGAGGAGACCGGCACCATCCATCTTGCGGCCGAGCATGCCGGCGGGAATGTGTTGATCCGGATTTCGGACAACGGCAAGGGGCTGGACCCGGAGGTGATCCGGGCCAAGGCCGTGGAAAAAGGGCTTATATCCCCGGATGCCGATCTTACGGAAAAGGAGATCAACAACCTGATCTTTGCCCCCGGGTTTTCAACGGCAGGGGAGGTAACCGATCTGTCCGGCCGGGGCGTGGGCATGGATGTGGTCAAGCGGGCCATCGAGGATCTGGGCGGCAGCATCGATCTGGATAGCCAAAAAGGGGACGGCACAACCATCACCCTCAAGCTTCCCCTCACCCTGGCCATTATCGAAGGGCTGCTGGTGACCCTGGGGAAAGGATATTTCATATTTCCCCTCATCTCTGTTGAAGAGTGCGTGGAGCTGCCCCGGGATGAAGCCGGAAAAAAATCGGGCCTTCTGAATATCCGGGGGGAGATGGTCCCCTATATCCGGCTGCGGGAAGAGTACGGAATCGAAGACGAGCGGCCGGACCTCGAGCATGTGGTGATCATGGAGACAAACGAAAAGCGGGTCGGGTTTGTGGTGGACAATGTGGTGGGAAGCCAGCAGGCGGTCATAAAAAAGATGGGCAACGCGTTTAAGAATGCCCCTGATATATCCGGGGCCACCATTCTTGGTAACGGCTCCGTGGCCTTGATTGTGGATGTGAATAAAATCCTGGATTTAAGATTTTGAACCGGGTGATGCCGGATTAGAGGAGGAATGGATGTTAAAGATAAAAAATATTAAGGTGAAGCCGAAGCTCATTGGACTGTTCCTGATCATCGGGCTTGTGCCCATGGCCGTCGGCGGATGGTGGGCCGGCCACCTGGCAAGCAACGCCCTTACCGGACAGGCGTTTGAGAAGCTTGAAGCGGTTCGGGTGATCAAGAATAAGCAGGTGGACTCCTTTTTTGCGGACCGGAAAGAGGATATGAATGGCGTTGTTGAGACCGTGAATATCTTGAAGCAGGAGGCGTTCAACAGCCTTGAAGCGGTCCAGGAGCTCAAGGCCGCCCAGGTAAGAGAGTTCTTTGCCAAGGTGAATACCGATGTGGTGACACTGTCCAAAAGCGATGATGTGCTGCGGATGTACGGGCAGCTCAAGCAATACCACGATGATATGCGCACCGGCGCTGCCGATGCCTACGATGTCTCAACCCCGGCGTATAAGAAGATCTATAAGGATGATTCAGCCTACCTGAACAATTATGTTGAGAAATACGGGTACAATGACATGTTCCTCATGTGTGCCGCCCATGGCCATGTGATGTATAACAGTACCCAGGAGCCGGATCTGGGAACCAATCTGAAACATGGGCCCTATAAGAATGAGGGGCTGGCCCGGCTGTGGGCCCGGGTGGTTGAAACCAGGGGCGTGGTGATCGAGGATTTCTCCGCCTATACCCCCAGCAACGGACGGCAGGCCGCCTTTATCGGCGCCCCTGTGGAGGATGCCAACGGCACCATCATCGGGGTCATTGCCCTGGAGATCCCGGTCAAGCCCATAAACACCATTGTGCAGCGGCGGTTCGGCATGGGCAAGACCGGTGAAACCTATCTGGTCGGCAGGACCGGGGAGCAAACCCTTTTTCGAAGCAATCTTGTGAGCATGGGGGACGGCAAGCTGGTGGTCGGGTATGATACCAGCAAAAATGTAACGGCGTATATGGAAGAGGCGTTTTCCGGCAGGGAAGGCAGGGGTGTCTATACCGACTCCACCGGCAAACTGGTCATGGTGAATTATGAGTCTCTTCATATCAAGGGGCTGAACTGGGCCATGATCTCGAAAATCGACCTTGAAGAGGCCATAGCGCCCAGGCTTGACGGGGCCAGCGAAGACTATTACACCCGTTATATCAGTAAGTTCGGGTATGCAGACCTTTATTTGATCCATCCCAAGGGGAATGTGTTCTACACGGTTACCCGCGGGGCCGACTACGATTCAAACATGATCTCCGGGAAATATGCAGGGTCCGGACTTGGCAAGCTCGTCAAAAAGGTGCTGAAAACCAAGGAGTACGGATTTGCGGATTTTGAGCTCTACGAGCCCCGGAACAACGATCCCTATGGATTTATTGCCCGGCCCGTGCTGGACAGCAGCGGCAATGTTGAGCTGATCGTTGCCCTCCAGGTGCAGATCGGCTGGATCAACGCCATCATGAACGAGCGCACGGGAATGGGGGATTCAGGGGAGATCTACCTTGTGGGCAGCGATAATCTCATGCGTAACGATTCCATGCTGGATTCTGATTTTACGGTCAAGTCATCCTTTATGAATCCCGCCAAGGGAAAGGTGGATACCACCTCCACCAAAAAAGCCTTTGCAGGGGAAACCGGCAAGGATTACCGGCTGGACTACCGTGACAAATGGGTGCTTTCCGTATTTGCCCCCATCAAGGTGGGGGATACCACCTGGTGTATTGTGGGGGAAGTGGAAAAGGACGAGATTGTCGAGCCCATCAATAAACTGCTGTTTTCCATATTGATGATGGGCATTGTCATGGCGGGTATTGTGGCGTTCATCGCCCTGGTGGTTGCCAGCGGTATTGTCAAGCCGATCCTCAAGAGCGTTGCCGTTGCCAAATCCGTGTCAGAGGGTGATCTCAGTGTGTTCTCCGATGTGGATCAAAAGGATGAAATCGGTATCCTGTCCGACGCCATGAACCGCATGGTGGCCAATCTCAAGGAGACCGCCCAGGTGGCGGAGCAGATCTCCAACGGGGATCTCAACGTCAGCGTGAACATCCTGTCGGAAAAAGATCTCCTGGGCCATTCACTGGATAAGATGGTGACCAACCTGGGCGCCACGGTTTCCGAGGTGAAAACAGGATCGGACAATGTGGCTTCCGGCAGTGTGGCCTTGAGCTCGGCATCCGAGCAGCTCTCCCAGGGGGCCACGGAACAGGCGGCCGCCGCGGAAGAGGCCTCATCCTCCATGGAGCAGATGGCATCCAACATCCGCCAGAACGCGGAAAATGCCCAGCAGACGGAACGGCTGGCCATCCAGGCGGCCGACGATGCTGAAACCGGCGGTAAAGCCGTGGGTAAAACCGTCAATGCCATGAGGGAGATCGCGGAAAAGATCTCCATCATCGAGGAGATCTCCCGCCAGACAAACATGCTGGCACTGAACGCCGCCATCGAGGCGGCCCGGGCCGGCGAACACGGCAAGGGGTTTGCCGTGGTGGCCGATGCCGTAAGAAAGCTTGCCGAGCGGAGCCAGGCCGCAGCTGCTGAGATCTCCAATCTTTCGGTCTCCAGTGTCGATATCGCGGAGAATGCAGGGGAGATGCTCCAGAAGATCGTACCGGATATCAAACGGACGGCTGAGCTTGTGCAGGAGATAAATGCGGCTTCCAATGAGCAGAACTCCGGTTCCGAGCAGATCAACCAGGCCCTTTTGCAGCTTGACCAGGTGATTCAGCAGAATGCCTCCGCCGCCGAGGAGATGTCCGCAACGGCCGAGGAATTGTCGGCCCAGGCAGAGCAGCTCCAGGGGTCCATCGGTTTTTTCAAGGTTGAGACAAGCCGGGAAGCCAAACCGGTCAAACCGTCTGTCCCGGTCAAGCAGGTTGAGAGGGTGGCCAAAGGGGATGATACCGCCGCCGGCATGCGGCCCGTGGCAGTATCGGGCAAGCGGAAAAAATCAGCGGCCCCGGCCGGAATCTCCCTGGATCTGGGTGAGGAACTCGGTGACGGGGATGCCATGGATGCCGAGTTTGAGAAGTATTAGAGGCGAAATCATGGTGAACAGAGATTATTTTAAAAAAGAAGTTTTCAATTCCAGTGGGAGGATCTATATATGACCATTGAAGGGATCACCCGGACAGGCCAGTATCTCGCCTTTATGCTTGATGAGGAGGTCTATGCCATTGACATCATGCAGGTGCGTGAGGTGCTGGATTATACGGAAATCACCAAGGTGCCCAGGATGCCGGATTTCATGCGGGGCGTGATCAACCTGAGGGGCGGTGTCGTACCGGTTGTGGATCTTCGGTTCAAATTCGGGATGCCGGCAACGGAAAAGAGCGTCAACACCTGCATTATCATCATGGAGAACACCATTGACGGTGAAACCACCCTGATCGGCGCCCTTGCGGATTCGGTCAGGGAGGTGCTTGAGCTGGAACCGGATCAGATCGAGCCGGCGCCGAAACTGGGCACCCGCCTCAAGACCGGGTTTATCAAAGGGATGGGGAAGAAAAACGATGAGTTCATCATCCTTTTGGACATTGACAAGGTTTTTTCCGCGGATGAACTCTCCGGGGTGGCCGACGCCGAAGCCCAGTCTGACCAGGAAACCGCAGGCATGGATGAGACCGGCGCTTCCCTGGACGCTTGATTATTTTACACGGATAAGTTCTTAAAAACCGAGCCGGCCCCACCCTTTTCGTAAAGTGGTGGGGCCGGCCATTGATGTTTTCCCGGGCCAGTTCCCGGAACGAGGAAGATAGAATGGCCGACCCCTGGTGCAGCGCACCTCCCCACCCCAACCTCTCGGCAGGCGATTTCAACAAGTTGTCAAGCTTTATCCAGGCCCGCCTCGGCATCAAGATGCCGGTGGTCAAGAAGGGGATGATCGAATCCCGTCTTCGTAAACGCCTGAAAAGCCTGAACATGGAATTCTATTCCCACTATTGCGATTATCTATTCAGCCCGGAGGGGGTGGAGAAAGAGCTGCCGCATTTCATCGATGAGGTGACAACCAATAAGACCGATTTCTTCAGGGAACCCAAGCATTTCACCTGTCTTGTGGACAGGATTCTTCCCGGCATGACAGCCCTCCGGGGGCCGGGGAAGAGAAAAAAGCTGATGGTCTGGAGCTGCGCCTGCTCCCAGGGGGACGAACCCTATACCCTGGCAATGGTGCTGAGCGAATATGCCAGGGTCTCGCCGGGATTTGATTTTTCCATCTTTGCCACCGATATTTCAAACAGGGTGCTTGAAACCGCAAAGACGGGGATCTACGATGCAGGCGAGATCGAGCCGGTTCCCATGGGGCTGAGGAAAAAGTATCTTTTGAAGAGCCGGGACAAAAGCCGGCCCCTTGTCCGGATCGTGCCGGAGCTGAGAAAAAAGGTGGCCTTCCGGCGGCTCAATCTCATGAACAAGGATTTTTGCATCCGGCAGAAGATGGATATCATCTTCTGCCGGAATGTCACCATCTATTTTGACAACAGGACCACGGAACAGCTGTTGTTTAAGCTGTGCAACCAGCTTGAGCCCGGCGGATTCATCTTCATGGGCCATTCCGAGTTCCTTGATTGTAAACGGCTGCCCCTTGTCGCGGTGGCGCCCACGGTTTATCAAAAGGTGAAATAGGATGAAAAAGAAGATACGGGTTCTGGTTGTGGATGATTCCGCCCTGGTGCGTCAAACCATTTCAGGGATACTTGCCTCTGATCCTGATATCGAGGTGATGGCCACGGCCGGTGATCCCTTTGCGGCTGCCAGGAAGATGCGGGATGAAGTCCCGGACGTGATCACCCTGGACGTTGAAATGCCCAGGATGGACGGCATAACTTTTTTGCAGAAGCTGATGGCCCAGCATCCCATTCCCGTTGTCATCTGTTCAAGCCTTGCCGGGGAACAGTCGGCCACCGCCTTAAAGGCCCTTGAATACGGTGCCGTGGAGATCATTCAAAAACCGGTTGTGGGAACAAAGAAATTCCTTGAGGAGTCAAGCATACGGATTTGCGACTGTGTCAAGTCGGCGGCCCTCTCCCGGATAAAGAAGATTTTAGCCTTGAGGAAGGTCGAACCCAAGCTCAATGCGGACGCAGTGCTGGCGGGGCCCACGCGGGCCATGCTGGAAACCACGGAAAAGGTCGTTGTCCTGGGCGCCTCAACCGGAGGGACCGAAGCCCTCAGGGTCTTTTTGCAGCAATTGCCCATGGACGCTCCGGGGATGGTGATCGTTCAGCATATGCCGGAGAATTTTACACGGGCATTTGCAATACGCCTTAACGACATATGCCGGGTATCCGTCAAAGAGGCGGAAAATAACGATCCCGTATTGCGGGGGCAGGTGCTGATCGCCCCCGGCAACGATCACCTGCTGCTCAAAAGAAGCGGGGCGCGGTACTATGTTGAAGTTAAAACCGGGCCCCTTGTCTCCCGGCATCGCCCTTCCGTGGATGTGCTGTTTCGGTCCGCCGCCCGGTACGCCGGTAAAAACGCCGTGGGCGTCATCATGACCGGCATGGGCGACGACGGGGCAAAGGGGATGATGGAGATGAAACAGGCCGGCGCCTTTACCATTGCCCAGGATGAGGCTTCCTGCGTGGTGTTCGGCATGCCCAACGAGGCGATCAAGCTGGGGGCGGCGGACAGGGTGCTTTCCCTGGAACAGATTTCGGGCATGGTCCTCATGGAGTGTAATAAAAGATAGGTGAATCAATTTGCAATTCCGGGTAATGGTTTCGCCGGCAGGGCGCCCAGCCCCAAAAAAGTGACCATCTCCATTGGTGAGTACTATGCAAGCCGGGAGCCTGCGGTCATCTCAACCTTGCTCGGCTCCTGTGTCGCCGTCTGCCTGTTTGATCCGAAAAGTGGGATCGGGGGGATGAACCATATCCTCCTGCCGGGCCGGGCCGACCTGAACAATTATAATTTGCCGGCGCGTTTTGGTATCAATGCCATGGAGCTTTTGATCAATGCCGTGATGGCACTCGGCGCCGACCGCTGCCGCCTCAGGGCCAAGGTGTTTGGCGGCGCCTGCGTGATTCCGGGACTCATTGAAAAGCAGGCCGTGGGCCAAAAGCTTGCCTCCTTTGTGCTCTCCTTTCTGGAAAAGGAAGGGATCGGAATCATCAGCAGGGCTTTGGGGGGAACCTGTGTCAGGAACGTAAAATTTCACACCCGGACAGGGGATGCCTATTTGAAACAGAGCCATTCCCTGAAGACTTCAAGGCTGGTGCTCGAGGAGCAGAAAAAGTTCAGCCAGATCAGGGAAACGGTCAAGGCGCCCATGGATGTGACCATCTTCTAATGCTTGTACCACGCTTTTAAAATTTAGATTGTGAACAGGAAAAAATATGGGGAAACTTTCTGTGTTGATTCTTGGGTTCAACAAGAGTCAGTTATTGATGTTGAAAAATTATATTTTACCGTTGAACGCCGGAATCGTCCATGCCTTGAGCGGGGATGAAGGCATTGCAATCGCAGGGCAGGGGCGGGTGGATTTGATCTTTTCGAATATGACGCTTCCGGATATGGATGGGATTGACCTGTGCCGGCAGCTGAAGTCAACCCTTGCCACCCAGGCGCCGCCGGTGGTGCTGCTGGGTGCTTCTGAAACAGACCGGGCCGTTGCCAGGGGATTTGAAGCCGGGGCCGCAGCCTATGTGGAGAAAAAAGAGGCCAAGTTTCAATTGGTTGAGATCGCAAGGGACCTGCTGGCAAAACATGCGTTTCGCCGTGAAAAGTTGATCCTGGTGGTGGATGATTCCACCTCGGTTCGCAGGATGCTGATGCATGGATTGCAGGATGAGGGGTTCAGGGTTATTGGGGCGGAAAACGGTAAAGCGGCCCTGGAGCTGTTCAACCGGGAAGCTCCGGATCTGATTCTATTGGACATCTGCATGCCGGAGATGAACGGCGTTGAATTATGCGAAAGACTGAACGCCGATTCCGTATTTTCAACCATTCCCATTATGGTCATGTCCACAAAGAGCGACATGGGTAATGTCAAGCGCATGATGCAGTACGGCGCGGTATCCTATATATTAAAGCCCTTCGATCTTGAGCAGCTCATCCTGCGCCTGGAAAAGATCTTCGCCTACCAGTTTCAAATCCAGGCCCGGGAGAAGGAGCGGCTGGATACGGAACACCATCTGCTGGTATCCGGACTTGCCAGCCTGGCAAACGCTTTGGAAGCCAGGGACCAATATACCCTCGGCCACTCGGAAAGGGTGGGGGCCATTATCTCGGGACTGGTGAGATTATCCGGGGGCACCAGGGAGGAGATGGCCCGGGCGGGCATCGGGGGCAAGCTCCATGATATCGGCAAGATCGGTATCCGGGACCATGTCCTGCTCAAGCCGGGAAGCCTTACTAATGAGGAGTTTGAGTACATTAAGCAGCACCCTGGCATGGGCGCGAACATTCTTAAATCCATCCCCCGCATCTCCGATCTCATCCCCATTGTTGAATCCCATCATGAACGCATGGACGGAAAAGGCTATCCCCGGGGACTCAAGGGAAGTCAGATCCCCTTGTGGGCCCGTATGGCCGCCGTGGCCGACACCTATGATGCCCTGACAAGCTCCAGGCCGTACAGAAAAGGGATGGCCCGGGAAAAGGCGCTTCAAATCATCGAGGAGGCGAAAGGCAGCCAGCTTTGTCCCGACTGTGTCGCCCTTTTTTTCCAATGGTATGGGGAGGAAGGTCAATCGTTTCAGGCCGATCATGAAAGGACGGCGGAAACCATGGTATCCCCGCCGGTTCAAATTCCGGCCTTGTAAGGTCCCAGCCTCTCCTTCCCCGGTCCGGCCCCAGCCTGTTCAACCGGAAAAAAACGGGGATGGAGTTTTTTTAGTTCGGAAGTGTATCATTCCCCAGTATAAACCGTCCCAGTGTATCATCTCTGGTGTCTCACTTGAGACATCTTATCCCCGTCCGGCCAGATAAATATCTTTGAAAATGATCGTAACTGCCGTTCCCAGGGCCTTTGACGGGCCCGGGATGTTTTTTTAGCAATGGCATGCAGATTGCAATTGGCCTTCCAGGCTGGCCAAGGATCAGGGTTGCTTTTTGTCAGGGAGATTGATACCTATCCGGCCAAGGGCTAAAAATGAACGAAAAATTACTTGTGATGTCTGCGGTTCCCCACTGGGATGAAGCCCTTCATGGCATTTCAGGGTTTTAGAACAGTAAAGGAAAATCAGAAGAAATGAGCAGTTTAAAAAACATGACCCTTGGAACGAAACTTATCAGTGGATTTACTATGATACTGCTGCTTTTGGCGGCGGTCGCCCTGCTTGGGGGGATTGAGTTGAACGCCTCTTCGGACGGCTTCATGGATTACCGGGAGATGGCCCGGGACGCCAACCTGGCCGGTCGCGTTCAGGCCCATATGTTAATGGCGCGCATGAACGTCAAGGATTTCATCATCACCGGCAGTGAAAAAGATCAAAACCAGTTCAAAGAACACTATGATATGATGATTTCCTTTCTTGGGACTGCGGAAGAGCAGATCCATGAACCCCATCGAGCCGAAAGTATCCGGGAGATGAAAAATGCCGTTGGCCGGTACAAGGATGGTTTCCATCAGGTGGTGGATCTCATGGCGAAACAGAATTTCCAGGTGAATGAGGTGCTGAATACCAACGGTCCCCTCATGGAAGGTCTGCTCACCGACATCATGGACTCGGCTGAAAGCGATGAAGAGGCAAGCCTCGCATTTCACGCAGGCATGGCGTTGAAACACATGCTGCTTGCCAGGGTTTACGCGGTTAAATTCCTTGTTTCCAACACCCGCACCCATGCCGACCGGGTGATGTCGGAATTCAAACTCATGCAGGAGCGGCTGGTCTTCCTGGACGGCGAAGAGGTCGACCCGGCCCGCCGGGAACTCCTCGACAAGGTCCGGGAGAGTAAGAAAATATACATGGACGGTTTCAGCGAGCTGGTCCGAATAATTGAGAACCGCAATGCCATCATTACCACAACCCTGGATCGCATCGGTCCCAGGGTGGCCAATCTTATCGAGGAGATCAAGCTGGATATCAAGGGTGTTCAGGATGAGCTGGGGCCCCGTCTCCAGGCTTCCAACAGCAAGGCCGTGGGCCTTATCATATTGATCAGCCTGACGGCGCTGCTGGTGGGCATCCTGATCGTCTTTTTCCTTACCCGAAGTGTATTGAAACAGCTGGGGTGCGACCCGGGTAAGCTTGCAGGCGTGGCCCGGAGTATTGCCCGGGGGGATTTTCTGGTGGAATTCAATGCCGGTAAAAATAAAAAACTCCAGGGGGTCTACCGGGACATGGAGATCATGGCCGCAAGTCTCAGGAAAACCTTCACGGACCTCAGTTCGGGTGTTCAGACCCTGACCGCTTCCTCCTCGGAGCTTGCCGCCATTTCAGATCAGATGGTTGCCGGGGCCGAGCACACTTCCGGTAAATCAAATACGGTTGCGGCCGCGGCGGAGGAGATGAGCGCCAATATGAATTCCGTGTCCGCAGCCACGGAACAGGCCTCAAGCAATATCAATATGGTTGCCGCGGCAATGGAGGAGATGACAGCGACCATCGGGGAGATCGGCCTGAATACCTCAACGGCAAGCGCCATCACCGATGACGCTGTCACCCTGTCCGGACAGGCCTCTGCCAAGGTGGATGCGCTTGGAAAGGCCGCCAATGAGATCGGCCGGGTAACAGAGGCCATCCGGGAGATTTCCGAACAGACCAATCTTCTTGCACTGAACGCGACCATAGAGGCGGCCCGGGCCGGAGAGGCCGGTAAGGGGTTTGCCGTGGTGGCAGGCGAGATAAAGGATCTGGCCATCCAGACCTCCCAAGCCACCCAGGAGATCAAAACCCGGATCGACGGTATCCAGGGCTCCACCACCGGTGCCATAAAAGAGATCCAGGGAATTTCCAAGGTGATCAACGATTTGAACGAACTTGTTACCACCATTGCCGCTTCTGTTGAGGAACAGTCTGTGACAAGCCAGGAGATCGCGGACAATATTGCCCAGGCCTCCCTTGGGACCCAGGAAATCACCGGAAACATCGCCCAGGGGGCAACCGTTTCAGGTGAAATCGCCACGGATATCAGCCAGGTTGACCGGGAAGCCAGCGAGATGTCCACCAGCAGTTCCCAGGTGCGGGTCAATGCGGCGGATTTGAAAAACCTGGCAGAGCAGCTCAAGGAGATGGTGGAAATGGTCCGGTTTTAACCGGTTGCATTGAGCAAGACCTTTCCACGGCAATGCCGGGCCGGCTCGGTGGGAACGATCATAGTTGCGGGCGAAAGGTCAAGGTTTCCGGCCAAGGATGATGCCCGAGTCTGTGGGGCCCTTGTAGGGGGTGCGGTCTATGTCCTTGATCCCGGCCTTTGTGAGCATCTCCGTGATCTCGGCCTCGGAGTAGGTCTTGCCATGCTCGGTCCTGACCAGCATGTTCAGGGAGAACAGGGCCGGGAACAGGGGGCCGTCCTTTGTGTCGTCCAGGATAAAGTCGTGGATGATGATGGTGCCGCCGGGCTGAAGTACCGACACCGCCTTTTGGATGATTCGGTCGCAATCCCGTGGCGAGTCGCTGTGGAGAATGTGGGAGAGCCACACCACGTCGTAGCTGCCCGGGATGGAGTCCCCAAGAAAGTCGCCTGCCTCAAATCCAATGGCATGGGCAAGATCGAACCTGGCAACGGTTTTTTCCGCAAAGGGCCGGGTGGTGGGAAGGTCGAAGATGGTCGCCTTGAGCCCCGGGTTGTGCTTGCAGAAGTGGATGGCATAGGTGCCGGGCCAGCCGCCAGATCCATGGCGCTGAGGGCGTCAAGGAGCATGGCAAGGGCACGCTGGTCAAGGCCGAGGCGCGCGGCTGCCGTTGCGGCCTTTGTCGCGCCTTTGTCGCGCCTTTATCAATGGCGGTGAAAAGATCGAGCTTTACGCCGGCATGGAGGGCAAATGTCTGCCAGTAGGCGCCTGACAGCTTAAGAAGCCTTCCAGGGGTAAGTTCTTTTGTGGTCATGGATCGCCTCCTTATTAATAGGGGGAGTTCCTTTGTTGTTAATACAGGGGGCATGATCGGTCAAGGAAAATGCGTGACCATGGCGCCCGGTCCTGCTAATGACCGGGGCGCGGGCGGTTCGTGGGGCCATCCCAAATTCAAACAACTGTGTTATAGTGCCGGTCAAATGACGTGATGCCACCCTTACCCTATTGATAAGTAGCGGTATCAATTGGTCTGACCGGAACTATAGGTCTTGTTATTGGTACCGGTTTCCAACAATGGCGGCCCCGATGATCACCACCATGCCCCCAACCACCTGGGGGGCCACCTGCTGGTGATGGATCAGGGCCACCAGGAGCACGGCAAGGGGCGGAGTGAGGTAGCTCAAGAATCCGATCACGGCAAGGTTTCCCTTTGATACTGCCCTGTTCCAGAGGAAAAAGGAGAGTCCCAAAGGAACCGTGCCAAGATAGACGGCTGACAACAGGGCCTGGGGGGTGGGCATGGCATGGGGCCGGGTCCAGGCAAATAGAAGGGCGGAGAGAAGGGCGGCCATAATGGTAAAGGGTGTCATGGGATCCCGCTTGAACTTCATCAAGGGGATGCCCACGGAAAAGCTGCTCCAGATCAGGCCGCAGCAGAGGGCAAGGCAGTAGCCTTTGAGATGGGAGGGGTTGAACTCAAGGGTTTTGCCCGAGCCGATGACCAGTGCCGCACCCCCAAGGCCGGCAAGGGCGGTGAGCAGCACCATGGGTTTGAGCCGCCTTGATTTGATGATAGATCCGAATACAACAATCCAGAAGGACCAGGTGGTGGCAAGGATAGCGCCCTCGGCCAGGGGGGCGCGGTCCAGGGCGTGGTAATAGACAAGGTGGTAGAGAAAAATTCCCCAGATACCAAGCAATATCCCGCCCTTTGAAGGGAGATGGATCTTAAAGGACCGGCTGGCGCCAACCTCCTTGAGATAGAGAAAAAGGGCGGCGCTGGTGAAGCTGTAAAACATCAGCTCCGGGGTGGAAAGATCCTTGAGACCCGAGCCTGTTGCCGCGGGAAGGCTGGCCCAGCAGAAGATGGCGCCCATGGCGTAAAGATAGTATTTCATCATGTTCTCCTCTGTTCTTTTAATGGTTGATATCCTTGGTGACAGGAAGATTAGATGAAAAAAGGAGGGCGTTCTTGAACAAAATTGACATTAGAGGCAATTATAGCTCTTCGCATATGAATGGCGCTTATTTTAGAGGTGTCAATTCGAGTACAAACGTTTATAGCCAACACTCTGTTTCACGTAATTGCCGGGGGAAATGCCAAAGCGCGTGCAAAACTTCCGGGTCAAATGGCTCTGGTCGGAAAACCCGGCGGCAAGGGCGGCCTGGGAAATGGATTCGCCCTGGCTTAAAAGTGTCCTGGCATGTTCCAGCCGCAGCTGGATCAGGAAGGCATGGGGGGATAGGCCGGTTTCTTTCTTGAAAATCCGGATGATGTGAAACTCGGTGAGGTTGACAAGGCTTTTTAACGCATCCAGGCTCACCGGGGCTGAGAGGTTGGCCCGCATATAATCGATGATGGTGGCCACCCGGTGATCGCAGGAGGCATTGGATACCCATGCTGCGCGTCCTTCCCCGTATTTTACCACAAGTTCGGTCAGGGCTTCAGTGGCAAGGCATTGGAGTTCAAGCAGGTCCTTGCTGGCAAAGATGAGGGAGTGCAGTGTTGATAACCGCTCAAACAGTCCGGGGTCACATAGGGTCCGGTCGGCAATAAAATGGGGGGACGGAGATCGTTTTCCCGCTCCCCTTGCAATGACCGATAGCAGGGAGTCGTCAATATAGAAGCTCTTCAGGTGACGGGTGTTTGGGGAACAGGGGGTGTTGGAATGGATCACCCCCGGCGCGATGATGCTGATGCTGCCCGTGTCAAGGATTTCGGTCTCGCCTTTGACTGCAAAGGATTCACCGCATCCCGTGTTCATCCAGATCACGTACCGGTCATGGAGATGGGCGGGAAAACCGAAACCGCTGGTGCAGGATAAGAGTTCCATCCCCTTTAAGAAGGAGGGGCTCTTATACCGGGTGCCGTTTGGGGCCAGATTCACGTCCATGGGCAAGGTCTCCCATAAAAAGTTGAAAAAAGTTTGGAGAAGTATAGCGGAAAATGTTGGGGACGCCCATGAAATTATAACATTCTCAATTGGAAATGTTGGCGCCGATCTATTTTCACGGGTGTCCCCCCTTTTCTCGTTTAAGTTTTGAGGGAAAACGCAAAAATGATCCAACGAACCAACAATGCCCGTAGAATAAGGCTTGCGTGCTTTTGAACCGGCCCTTGGGGAGAAGGGAGAAATAAAAAAATGCAGACTACTGAAGAAAACGTTTGACAGAAGTCAGGAAGTCATGTAGTTTCGCTGAGTCTTTGTGAGACGGGAGCTTCTCTCTCACGGAGATTTTTTGATTTTGATCTTTGAAAACTGGTTAGTGACATATAAAGATGAAGCGTGTCTTTTGGGTGCTTTTGGAAGCACGTAAAAGATATTCAAAGAATTTAACTGGAGAGTTTGATTCTGGCTCAGAATGAACGCTGGCGGCGTGCTTAACACATGCAAGTCGAACGAGAAAGGGATTGCTTGCAATCCCGAGTAGAGTGGCGCACGGGTGAG
>JAAEMK010000321.1 GCA_024225635.1 Desulfobacteraceae bacterium
CCTGTCCGATTCCGATGTTTCTATAAAAACACTATTATAGATTGTTTTATTATATCAATTAATTGATTTTTACAACTGTGTTGATTGCAATTAAATGTAAATCAATACAAATGATATTGTATTCTGGTGTGGACTGGTATATTTATTCCTTTTGTCATTTAGTGTGATATTTAGAACTATAAAACACATCAAAACACACAATAATTGCAAACCAATAGATATAAATCAAATATTGTAATTTTTCTTTTATAATAGGCAACATTTCATACCCACTTCCTGTCCGATTCCGATGTTTCTATAAAAACACTATTATAGATTGTTTTATTATATCAATTAATTGATTTTTACAACCGTGTTGATTGCAATTAAATGTAAATCAATACAAATGATATTCTATTCTGGTGTGGACTGGTATATTTATTCCTTTTGTCATTTAGTGTGATATTTAGAACTATAAAACTCATCAAAACACACAATAATTGCAAACCAATAGATATAAATCAAATATTGTAATTTTTCTTTTATAATAGGCAACATTTCATA
>JAAEMK010000322.1 GCA_024225635.1 Desulfobacteraceae bacterium
CACTGTGCATACCACGGGGAGTCGTCACTGCTACATCTCTCTGAGACGACTGTCGTGTTGGCTGTCGTATGAGACGGCTGTCGTACAGGTAGGTGCTATTTGCGAATTCGCGACGTTTCGCTACCGTCTGGTATCTTCCTCCTCAGACGAGGCGAAGAAACGTTACCTAGACTGAGTACGTACCGTAATGACTGTATACTGCGCACCGTACTACGTACTGTAGGTTGTCACAACGAAGTCAGCTGTGCGCTGGTGGGTAGTAGACAAGGCGCGTACAGCAGTTCTGACGGATCAAAATGGACTTTTTGACCTGAATCAGAAGCGCTCTTTTTGGTGAGCACAACGGCGTCCTCAAAGTTGACCTTATGGACCAGCATCATATGTTGTAGCAGAGAACAACTACCGCCTTGTAATCCGAAATTCAAGATGGAAGCCATCGATTTGGACAGTCCGGCGGCGAACGAATCCAAAGATGAAGCCAACAACAAAGGAATAATCGC
>JAAEMK010000323.1 GCA_024225635.1 Desulfobacteraceae bacterium
GCCCTAGCCGCCGGCGGCGCCGCCGGCCGCCGGCGGCGCTGGCGGATTTGTCGCCAGAAGTCGGTTAAGCCATCGCCGAGCCGAATTCGACGAGTATCTCGTTCGCAACAACATTCACAACCATTAGTCCTCGCCGCCGCCGGCGGATTTCCAAAAAATGTCCAGAAATTTGTTCGCAGAGTCACCAGAAGTCGTTTAAACCATCGCCGACCCGAATTGGACGCGTGTTATGCAAATTACACAATTTGGATTTCCTACTTCAGTTCCGGCCCTAGCCGCCGGCGGCGCCGCCGGCCGCCGGCGCCGCCGGCGGATTTCCAAATACTTAATGCGCAGAAATTTGTTCGGAGAGACACCAGAAGTCGTTTAAGTCATCGCCGACCCGAATCGGACGAGTATTATGCAACTTACACCATTAGGATACCCTACTTCCGTTCCGGTCCTCGCCGCCGGCGGCGCCGCCGGCCGCCGGCGGATTTCCAAAAAATGTCCAGAAATTTGTTCGGAGAGTCGCCAGAAATCGTTTAAGCCATCGCCGACCCGAATCGGACAAGTATCTA
>JAAEMK010000324.1 GCA_024225635.1 Desulfobacteraceae bacterium
AAATTAAATTATGTCAACAATTATTGTGCCACACGGCTGGTTTCACCGCCAGCATGTGACTCCCCGGATGATTCCGGTGAGTATTTGGGTTGGGTTGAAGCGACGGATGTCGCACACCCAGTTACGCCCTTGTTTCACCGGCCCGTTGGCATCCCATCCCGTAGGGGTTGGTCGAGAGTTGGTGCTCCCGCGGCCTTGTGCCAAGGGGGTGTCATAAATGTCTGGAGTCGAGAAGGATACCCGGTCATCAGATCGAGGACGCATAGCTCAGTGGATAGAGCATTGGCTTCCCAGCCAAGTGTCGTGGGTTCGAATCCCACTGCGTTCTCAGATCCGTTGATTCTGATACCCTTTTCGCCGAGGGCTACCAAAATGTGCGTTGTCAAATCTAGATGACAGATTGGAAAAATATTCCGCACCATTTAAATTAAATTATGTCAACAATTATTGTGCCACACGGCTGGTTTCACCGCCAGCATGTGACTCCCCGGATGATTCCGGTGAGTATTTGGGTTGGGTTGAACCGACGGATGTCG
>JAAEMK010000325.1 GCA_024225635.1 Desulfobacteraceae bacterium
GCACAGCTCACACTTTCACTCGACAAGTCTATCCGTCCGACACTCACGTGATTTATCTGCGTTGTGATCCGCAGGTGGCATTGCAGCGGTGTCTGTCGCGTGGGAGGCAGGGTGAGGAAGCTGTTACTGCCGAGTATCTGCAACTTCTGCACGAGGCACACGAGGCGGCAGCAACGACGTCGTTCCGTCCCTTGTCAGACGAAGGACGCGTGTTCGTCATTGATGTCTCTGCAAAAGCACAGGACGAAGTCGTTCGGGACGTGTCAAACATCATCAAAGGAATTCGCGATTGGCAAATAGGGACAAATCACTGACAAATCAACCAAGGAATAGTGGACGAAAGTGAGGGGTGGCGAGTTACTCACTTGAGACTTGTCGTTGAGCTTCTTTTCGGGACATAAGTTCCGTTTCTTCCTCTTCGACCAACTGTTGACGTCGACTCGACATTTGCTCTTCATTTCGGCGATCCGTCCTCAGTTGTCTGACTGAAGTCAGAAAGTCTCTCATCGCATATTCAA
>JAAEMK010000326.1 GCA_024225635.1 Desulfobacteraceae bacterium
AATGGATTCTATGCGTTACTACAAACACTTTTTACAACCAGGTTTAATGAGTATGGATCCACAAACCGGACATGTAAAAGCTTGGGTTGGTGGTATGAATTATAAACACTTTAAATACGATCACGTAAAACAAGGTAAGCGTCAAGTTGGATCCACATTTAAGCCATTTGTTTATGCAACTGCAATTAACCAGTTACATATGTCACCGTGTGATAAATTACCAAAAGCACCATATACTATCGAAGCTGGTAAATTTGGAAATCAAAAAGCTTGGGCACCAAAAAATTCTGATGGAGATTACAGTGGCGAGATGACATTAAAAGCAGCATTAGCTAACTCGGTTAATACTATAACAGCAAGATTAATGGATAAAGTAGGTCCAGAACCAGTATCTAAACTAGCCAGAGATTTAGGTGTCGAGTCAGAAATACCAGCAGTACCATCTATCGCATTAGGAACACCAGATATTAGTTTATATGAAATGGTAGGTGCATATTCTGCATTTGCAAATCAAGGTGTTTATACAAAACCAGTAATGGTTACTACTATTGTAGATAAAAATGATACTGTTTTATACCAATTTGTACCAGAAACTAGAGATGTTTTAAGTGAAGAAGCTGCCTATGTTACA
>JAAEMK010000327.1 GCA_024225635.1 Desulfobacteraceae bacterium
GGTAACATACTGTGATTCGCCAAAAGTCAGTAATTTCGCCTTTTATATTCTATTTATGATTATTTGATAACGAAATTAGTATTTCTGACTGTTTTCAGACATACTGTAGCTGAAAAACGATTGAATTACCGTCCTGGACAAATTTTTCCGGAAAATTTTTAAATTAATAGAAAAAATTTTTTAATTAAAAAAAGAAATTTTTATTTTAAAAAAAAAATTCTTTTAATTTAAAATTTTTTTTCAGCATCTCTAGTTATAGTGTGGTAGTAGAGATGCTGATATTTCTTTTAATTAAAAATTTTTTTTTAATTAGCAAAATTTAAATAAAGATATATTCTGTTGTTTATTTTCATCTGATACTCTATAAATGTAGTGAAATTCTTCCATGGTGTTCAGGGCGCAAGCGGCTCACCAAAAGGGTTATTTCGAGGTGACTTGCGGCGATCTCAGTGGGACGTTCTATCCGGAGCGATTCGGATCGGGTATCATCATATCTTGATATCATCGTTATAAGTCATCATCATTCCTTCATACTTCTTCTATCCTACCATTCCTCCACAGGCGGCAA
>JAAEMK010000328.1 GCA_024225635.1 Desulfobacteraceae bacterium
CAAAGTAGGGAACTGAATGGTAGCTTAAGAGTGATGCTGGAGACAGGGAACCTGAAAGGGAAGCTCCAACAAAGGGCTCAGAAAAACTGCTCTCTAATAACAATCAAAGCTGATAACTGCTTGCTGTAAGGAAAAGCAACTCTTTTTGTAAGGGCAGCTTGTTGTTCAGTACACTTCTTTTTCGCCATCATTAAGTAGTGTTCAATATTGGCGAACTGTGACGACCCTATTATGTCTTGTCGCCATTCTGACGGCATCAAGGCAAGGAATTTAGTCGCCTGCTGATGCACTACCATATGGTGATTCAGTTGTCCTGGCGACATTGCTCTGAACAGTCTCCGAATCGTTTGTACTAGTGTGTCTAGAGATTCGGTTTTTCCGTCCCATTCGAGGTTGGCGAGTTCCAGCTCGACTGTCATCAAGTCCGGGATGGGACAGATGATTTGTCCGAGCAGTCTTGCCAGTTTCTCGAAGGTGATAAACTTGTGGTTTTGGTACAGGGCCTTGGCGTGGTCTCGGACCAACCCTTCCAAATATTGAATGAACATTGTCGTCCACATGACTGGGTGGGCGTCGAC
>JAAEMK010000329.1 GCA_024225635.1 Desulfobacteraceae bacterium
TGTGTATTCGTGTTCGCTATCTGTATGATGAATATCGTACGTGCGCCTTCCAACGAGGGTAGATAGGCGGAACTGAAAGGGATAACACGAATTGTCGAAATTTTTTGAGATTTCGGTGGATATTTACTTGCATTTGTTCGGCAGAAAAACGTGTTTTTGTGTTCTTCAAGTTTCATCAAGGATGGACGGCAAGGAGCAATCATCGCGATCGCGCAGCGAATCCACTTCATCGGACGACAGCCAAGAGCTCCTTTCACCAGATAAGCCCACTTGTTGTGACTGTGGAACTGCTTTGCAAAGAAGACAGGGCGTGTTTCGTTTTGTTTCTTGCTCTCGATGTCCGCACAAAGGCCACGTGTGGCATGTCGGTAAAAAGGCGGGGTCTACTCTTACACATTGGGTCTGTCAACACTGCACAATTTCGGCAGATGAAGACGGGTTGTCTGAAGGGGGAGGGTCCAATCGTTCGAGGGAGGAAGAGCATTTCAGAGACGCAGTCGACGACTCCGCCCAAGTCTACGTGGCGACGAACGGCGACGAAGTGGAAAGGAGCAACGCGCCGCCGCCGACGACGGTTGTTCCCACAGCGCCTTCGCCTGCGACAGAAGGCGGCGCACAAGGCGGTACAGGTGTAGCTAGTATGACGGTTATAGAACA
>JAAEMK010000330.1 GCA_024225635.1 Desulfobacteraceae bacterium
AAGCTGGAGTTGGAGCACCAAAGTTGATTTTCAGATAGGTAGACCCTTCATGGATCAACTCCCAGTGTCCACCATCTGACATGTCTGGAGACAGATCAATACCAAATACTGTAAACCCCTTTTTGTAGGCCTCATAGTCAATGGAGTTTGACTTGTCATCTCCAACAATATTCAAAGTTTCAAAGAGAGAGATGTATGCCCTAGTATAACG
The DNA here is from genome assembly GCA_024225635.1 of Desulfobacteraceae bacterium. Lineage (GTDB taxonomy): Bacteria > Desulfobacterota > Desulfobacteria > Desulfobacterales > Desulfobacteraceae > Desulforapulum. Next base: position 212 of record JAAEMK010000330.1, read on the forward strand.
GTCATTTACAAAATCTAGTCTCATGGGATTCCTAGGGTAAGTAACACCTCCAGCAGTGATCTGGATCTGGGTGATTGCGTGGGGCTCAAAGTTGAATGGGTTTGTTGTCATGCTTCCATGGTAGGCCTCAGAACCCACACAGGCAAGTAGTAGACGTCTTGGAATTTGACCTGAGAAGATGAGAGTGTCGGAAAGTTCCATACGGCCGCTGTCCACGTGCACAGTCTTCATTACTAGACGGCGAACTGCATACCGGGCAACCTCCCTTTGAAGTTGTGCCTCCAGACCCAGGGCCAGGGTGCTCAGTAACTGAACCTTTCGAACAAACCAGGACATGTTCACCACCTGAATCTTGTAGTCGAGGTTTCCTCCATCACCAGTAATGAGGCAAAAGCTGTCCGAGTTCCGGTAGAGGGTCAGTTTGATGTCCATATGGTTGAGCAATAGTTTTTCCTGGAATCCCAGGTCAGTGTGAACAGTTCCCATTAGTTCAAAAGT
>JAAEMK010000331.1 GCA_024225635.1 Desulfobacteraceae bacterium
ATACGATCATCTGTTGAAAAATTGCGGATGTCCACAAAGTTTGCCACGTTGGGATCGTCTGTGAATTTAAATCCTTTGCCTAATGCATCAAGGGTTCCATGATTCTCTATTTCGCCAATATCTGCTGAGACACTGGTGTATTGAGGCTCAACTGTACCTCCTCCTCCTTCCTCACCGATAACCGCTTCTCCTCCCTGGGAGGAGGTAGAGCCTTCCGGAACTGTGGTGCCGAGATTTTCTTGCACAAACGTATCATATGTTTTGCCCGTTCCTTGGGCGCCGGTCAATATATTGCCGCCCACGGTATACCCGAATTCGGAAGCGCCCAGAATCTGCAAGACGGCGCCATTGTTCAAGGTCAGCTGGGCCGCGTTGTTGTATACGATGCTGCTGCTGATTTCCAGTCCGTCGATCAGTTGGATCTTATTGGCGCCTTCCGTATCCATAATGGTAATTGTAGCTGCGGTCCCAATGGTGGCATTCGAAAATACATAGGTGTCATCGCCCGCACCGCCCATATAGGTTTCGTCATTAACGCTTGGGATGATAAAATCATTGCCTTTGGAGTAAGAAATAGTCATTGATAATGCTCCTGTTGTTTATTATAAAAGTAGAAAAGTAGAAAAGGGGACGGATTTATTTTTTAAATAGATCTGTCCCCTTTTTACTCTAATTGATGGTATACGCGCAATTGTTATAAACGACGGTACTGGTTTCAGAGCCTTTTTTGACTTCAATGTTGCCGTCATAGGGGTCTTCGGGGCAGACAGTCGTATCCAGGGTAACATCGTTGATATCCAGGGTGTACTCTCCCGCCGTCAAGTCGCCGGAAGGTGTGGAAAATACGGTTTGAGTCCCGGTCATCGCCATGCGTACGGTACCTGCAATGGGTCCCTCGTTGGTGGTCAGGTTGAAAAGTGCGTCGTAGACATTGCTGCCCTTGGGGGTGACGTCAACCGTGCCTGAGATTGTGTAATCCTGGGTCGTCAACTGGTTGAACGTGGCTGAAATGGGCTGGGAGAACTGGCCGTCGGTGCTGATGGACGGAATGGTCATTGAAATTCCGCCGTTGACCCGGGAATCCAGGGACTGAAGGTTTGAAAAGTTAATGCCCACCGTTGCGGATACGCTGTTGCCGGACATGTTGCCCGTGAGGGAAAGGCTCATGCCGCCGTTAAGGACCAGCTGACCGTCCCGTTTGATATTGGTGGCCGTCAGTGTCGCATTTGCACCAATGGCGTTTTCAGAAAAGGAAATATTGGTGAGGTTCATCACCGCCTGGCCCGTGTAAACGGCGGTGGTGCCTTCCGGGGTATATCCGGAACCGAAATTGGCCGTGATGTTGATGGACGAGGGCGGATTGGCGATATTCAGGGTATCCAGGGCCGGGGTGACGGTAACAACGGGGGAGTTGCCATCCATGATCTCTTCAAACACCGTGCCGAGTTCGGACATCATGGGGGACAGTTCTCCCGCGGAAGAAACCATGCCCATGTAAGATTTTATATCGTTTTCCAGGCCACTCACGGTGCCGGCAAAGACGTCCACTGCCTGTTGTGCCGTTGTGATGGTTGTCATATCATCCGTGACCGTCAGGGAGGCGTTGAATGATGTTGACGTGGCCCAGTCGGCCGGTGGGGTTTGCACATTGTCAGCCATGTAGTTGGAAACCGTGACACGGTTTGTGAACTGACTGTACGCCGCCACGGTTTTTGCGTCATTCGCGTCATAATATGCGCCGCCGGGTGCATAATTCTTGATTACCCCTACGAGGGACGCAGCGACTTCTCCGCGGGTTTTTGAGTTCAGTTCCCCGACCCAATAGGCAATACCTTCAGCATCGTCCGAAGAGGTTTTGTTGAGGGTGTTTTGATAGATGAACTCAATAAACGCCTGGTTTGAATCCATGCTTGATCCGAAATAGTCTTTTGCAGCTCCCGTCGCTAACATGGCGTTTGCAGCTCCCGCCATATCATTCTGTTCAGACCCCCAGTAGCTATTGCCCTCACCTTCCGATGCCCGGCCAAAAAGGGATACATAGAGTTGTGATACTTCGGTTTTGGTTAAACCCGCCCATGCCGTGACGGAATAAAGGGTTATGAGGGTCAGGGTGCATAGAACAATTTTCAGTTTTTTTCTAATGAAAGTATTTTGGGGCATCGATCAAATCTCCTTTTTTGTTTAAACGGGGTGATATAAACAACATATGCGGAAGGCTTGCTTCCGCATAAAAAAACAGCCGGTGCTTCACAACATTCTAAAAATTAACATAATTGGTTGTATATTGCTTTGTAGGCATGTGTCAATTGGTAAAAAAGGGGACAGGTAAAAAAGGGGACAGATTTATTTTTTCAAAGATAAATAGATCAGTCCCCTTTTATTTCTTTAATAAAGGTGGTGTTTGGCCGATATGTGGTATACGTCGGATATTCCGAAACCGTTACGTGTGGGCAGAGTAACAATACGCTTTTAATCATCAGGATAATGAAATGACTTTAACTAGAACTGAGGTCTCGCAGCTGTATGTGGCTGTTTTTGGCCGTGCGTCGGAAGGCGAGGGGAACAGCTATTGGCAGACGGACCGGGACAACATGGTGGCTTCTGCGGATGTCATGCTTGCAACCGATGCTGCAAAGGATTATTTTGGGGACAGTCTGGACAACAACAGGGCGTTTATACAGCATATTTATAAAAATACCCTGGGCAAGACCAGCAAGGAAGACCCGGTCGGTATCGCATACTGGGCCGAAGAACTGGATGCCGGCAAGACAAAGGGCGAGGTGGTCGCGGCATTGATAACGGCGGCACAGGATGATATCAATGTCGGCATTGCCCAGGACAGGTTCAACAACAAGGTGCTCGTCTCCGATTATGCCGCGGAGGTCCTTTTCGAATTTACCGATATCGCTACCTTTACCGATCTTATCGCCAGTGTGAACGAAACAGATGCAAGTGTTGTCCTGGCCAAGGCGGCCGTGGATGCCCTGGGCATGGGGGAAAAGTTCATCCTGACCGGGGAGACGGATTCTTTTGACGGCACAAGCGGAAATGATACCTTTACCGCGGCTTCCGGAACCCTGGGGGGAACTGACACGCTGATCGACACGAACAGCAATGACAGGGATGTGCTCAATGTCTCCCTGGCAAAGAACATGGACGGTGTCAATGAGCCGGTGATTCAGAAAATAGAAGCTATCAATGTGACCTATGATCACCTCTCCGGTGCGGTAACAGCCTTTGATGCAACCAATGTTGTGGGGGCCGACATCACCATGCTGATCGGCAAAGCCATTGATGCAACCGCCACCGTTGTGGATGCCGGAATAAACAGCGTGACCGCGGGCACCGGGGTTGAGACCCTGGTTGTCACCAATATCTCCAATGGAGCCATCGATCCGGGTGGCGCACCCTCTGTTATTTTTGATGATGCGGAAGCGGATGCAAACCGGATCACCATCACCGTAAACGGGGATCTTGATCTTGGCGCGACAACCGCTTCTTCAAGCCGGGTGACCGTCAATGCCCTGGCGGATGCGGTCGTGGATATTGATGCCGTTGGTACGGGGAGTTCTTCCTTTGTTGACAAAACAACCCTTTTCTTTGGCGGTGATTTCAATGTAACGGTCAAGGGCGCCCAGCTGATGGACGGATTGACGACAACCGATCAGACGGGGAAGGGTGATCTTATAGCCTATATTGACGGCGGGGCTGCCGTGGATGCAACCGGCTGGTCCTTTGACCGGATTTTCCTGTCCTCGGACCAGAGTGGGGCCGGGGCCGCCACATTGAGCGTTAAAAACAGTCAGCCGGTTTTCCTGGATAAAACCCAGACGGCAACCACTATCCTGGAAAATGAGGACGACACCACCGCTGCATCCATCAATGTCTCCACGGGTGAAAATCACACTCTGCTCGTATTCGGGTCAACAAAAGGGACCGCTTCGGAAACCGTTGTTAATTTGAACGTAACGTCGGACATCATACTTGGCACGGTAACCGATAGCGGCACAGCCGGGAAGCTGGTTTTGACCGGAAAGAACAGCGTCACCATCGGCGTTTCTGATTTTGCCTATGTGGATGCCTCCGGTCTTGAGGGCGGCTTTACGTTTACCGCCGGGGCCGGGGCCTATGTCACAGGGTCGGCAACCGGGGAGAACAGCATTGATGCGTCAACCTTTGATCTCATATACCAGGGAGGCGCCGGAGAAGATACGTTTGATGCCCGTTCCGTTGAAACGTCCACCCTCATCACCGCCCTTGGGGATGGCGCCGATACCTTGCTCATGGATGATACCCTTGTCAAGGCAACGGTGGCGGTTGATTTTGGCGCCGGTACCGATACATTGCGCCTGGGGAACAAGACCGAACTCTCCGGAGCGGATGTGGGCAATCTTGCCGCCGGCACCGCATCCACCCATTCCTGGTCCAACCTTGAGAAGATTGAGCTTGAGAACCTTTCTTCGGAGGATGAAACGGTCCAGGTCACGGTTAACGGCAGCGATCTTTCCGGAAAGTCCATCGAATTTTTTACGACAGATGACGGTGACACGGCGGAGCTGGGGATTTATACGGATAGCTTGTCCGTTGATCTCTCCCGTCTGACCTTTACCAATATCGACACCGTGTTCATCAAGGGCAGGGGGGAGGACGGGACTGTTATCAAGGGTACCGGCGTTGGCGATATCATCGACACGGGCAATGCCAATTCGGCTGCCGAAGCCATAATCACAACGGGAGGCGGGGACGACACCATTCTGATCGATCATCTGGGGTCGGGCGTATCCGGCAAGGACCTTTGGGATGAGGATGACATGGTGAGCATAACCGATTATGCAGCGGCCGCGGTTGAGGAAGATAACGACACCCTGGATCTGTCCGGGGAGTTGAGTGTCCTTGGTAATATTACCGTTGCGGATGCCCTTTACCTGGCAGACGTTACAACCGAGGCCGAAACCGAAAGCGATCCTTTGCATGGGCTGGTTACGAACGGTATTTTCACAATCAGCGGAAGCGAGGCTGATGTGGCCCACATGGATACCCTTGACGAATGGGTAAAGGCGGCAAGTCTGGCCCTTGACAAGGCTGACGGAACTGAAGCCGATTATGATGTGGTGGGGTTTGAATTCAACGCCAATACCTATGTCATGGTCCATGATGATACCGGCGGTGCGTCCGGGGATGCTGTTATCGATAATGTGATTAAGCTGGCTGGGCTTACCGGGGTGGATGCCGTTTCCATGACTGCGGGCGCTGAAACGATTCGCATAGAATAGGGGACAGATAAAAAAAAGGGGACAGATTTATTTTAGAGAAACGGGGACAGATTTAATCCGTAAAAAAGGGGACAGATTAAATAAATCTGTCCCCTTTTGGATCCCTTTGGGATCATCCTTCCCGCATGGCTCGGTCCGCATTGATCAGAAGCGGTTCCAGGAGATAGCTTATTACGCTGCGCTTGTCCGTTGTGATGTAGCAGGCGGCCGGCATTCCAGGTGAGAGATAGGCGTTGTTCTCCTCAAGGTCCTTTTTGGTGACTTCAACATGGGCAATGTAGTAGCTCATCATTCCCCTTGGGGTCTGTTCGGTGACGAGATCCGGTGCGATGTAGGTCACGATACCGGGTACGGGCGGGGTTGAGTTTCGGTCGAATGCGCTCAGCTGAACCTTGGTGTCCTGTCCCTTGTGAACCCGGGTGATATCCTGGGGATTGACCCGGGCGCTGATGATCAGCTTTGACTCGGAAGGAACAATATCAAGCAGGGGCATTCCCGGGGTGATGACCCCGCTGTCTTCCGAATGAACGCTCATGTTGATCACCTCTCCGGATATGGGGGCTCTTACGGTAAGACGTGTTTGAGTATCCTGGGCCGGCTTGATCTGCTCTTTGATCTCAAATATAAGATCCTTTGTCTCGCCAAGCTGTGTGATCGCCTTTTCACGGTACTGGTTTTTGATGTCAACGATCCTGAGCTTGTACTCCTCGATCATCTGCCTGTATTCGGCCATGTCCTGCTTTAGTTTACCCCGGCGGCCCTTGTGCTGGGATAGTTGCCGCTGGAGTTCCATGACCTCGGGCTTGCCCATGTAGTTTTCCTGGAACAGCCCTTTCTTGACCTCGACCTCTTCCTCCAGGTTTGTAATGATTTCCGTCTGGGTGGAAAATTCTTCGTTGGCGCCGTCAATCCGGTTCCCAAGCTGTTTTATCTGGGAATGGTACAGGGATATCTTTCCTTCCATGTCGGAACGGCGTGAGAGGAAAATATCCTTTTCCGCATTCATGATCTTGAGGGTGTTATTGTCTTGCTTCTGATTGCGAAGTTCCTTTGACCAGGTTATTTTGGGGGCCATCTCAACTTCGGCAGTGAGACGGTCATATTCTGCAAGCTTGGCATCGAGCCTTCCCTCGAGAAGGTCTACGTTTGCCTCGACCCGGATGCTCTTTAGCCGGATCAGGATATCGCCTTTTTCAACCTTGTCGCCCGGTTTGACAAGGATTTTATCAATGATACCCCCCTCCAGGTGCTGTACGGTTTTTCGCTCTCCGGAAACCTTGACCGTACCCGGAGCAATGACCGCCCCTTGAAATGGAAAATACACGGACCATGCGGCAAGACCGCCAAAAAAGCAGAATATAACCAAAAGTCCGGCAATGATGAATTTGGTTGGATTGGTATTTAAAAGCTGGTTGTTCTCTTTCATTGTTCTCTCCCGATTAGTTCTGCTTGGTTTGGTCCAGGGCCGGAGCTGCCTGCGCCTGCTTTTGCTGGGGTTGTTGTTGGGTCGGCTGGGGCTGCTGATTCGTCAGTTTTGCAAGCACGTCCTTGCTGGGACCGAACATGGCCACCTGCCCTTCTTTAAGCATTAAGAGCTTGTCCGTGTTGACCAGGATATTGGGCCTGTCCGTGGCGACGACCACGGTTTTCTTCTCATTCCTCAATATCTGCAAGGCCATGAGCAGCCCTTTGAATCCCGTGTCATCCAGGGTCAGATGGGGCTCATCCAGGACAACCACCTGGGGATCGTTATACAGGGCCCGGGCAAGAGCAATCTGCTGGCGCTGGCTGCAGGAAAGGTTTTTTCCTGTTCTGTCAATCATGAAATCGTATCCCTGGGGAAGCCTCAGGATCATATTGTGGCAATTGGCCTTCTGGGCTGCCAGGATCACCTTTTCGGAATCGACATCTTTCAGCCTTGAAATATTTTCAGCTATGGTTCCCGGAAAAAATTCCGTTTCCTGGGGCAGATACCCGAGGTGTTCTCCCAGGTCCTGGCGTTTCCACTGGGAAATCTCCGCGCCATCGAGGCGCATTTTGCCTGCCATACAGGGCCATATTCCGAGGATCGTCCTCATAAGGGATGTTTTTCCGGAGGCTGCAGGGCCGAAAACACCCAGGGTTTCACCCGGCTCAACCTGAAAGGAGATGTTGCGAAGAAGCGTTCGGTTTTGTACGCCAAGGGTAATCCCTTCCGCCTGGAGCCGTCCTTCGGGCTTCGGCAGGGAGAGAGTGCTGGCTTTCTCTTTCGTGTTAAGGAAATGTTTCAACCGCTTGTAGGCCGCAAGGGCTTCAATGGACGACTTGACGGATTCAAAACTCAAATCAAGGGGGTGAAACAGCCGTGCGATGATGATCACACACGCAAACATGGTTCCCACGGTGATTTCATGGTTGAAAAACAGATAGGCGCCGGTCCCGAAAACGCCTGCGGTAAACACTCCCTGCAGCGTTTTCTTGACGGCTCCTATGGTGCATTTGTTATTTTCCGCTTCATACCTGTTTCTCTGGATCTGCTTGTCTGTCTTGCCGTATCGGTCACTTACATCGGCAAGCATGCCCAATCCCGTGATAAGTTCCGCATTACGGATTGTAGCGGACAGGAAACCGGCGCCGGTTGATATCGCGGCCTGGGAAGCCGTATATCGCTTTTTGTTGAGAAGCCGCAGCAGGAACTGGAAAAGCGAGACCATGCCAAAGCCGACGGTTGCCACAATACCCATGAGAGGATGTATTAAATAGAGCACCACAAGGTATGCCAGCATCCAGGGCAGGTCCAGAAATTTGAATATGCTGAAGCTTGAAATGGCATCCCTGAAACACATGAGGTCCTGCAAGGCATTGCTGTAGCCGGGTTTGTCGACCGCTATTGCATTGTCGTGCATGGTGGCGACAACATGGGGCAACATCCGTTGTTCCATGTCAAGGCCTGCCTGCACCAGCATTTTTGATCGAACATAGTCCAGTATCCCCATGACGGTAAGTGAAAAAAGCGTCACCAGGCTCAGGGTCACCAGCGTGGCCGTACTGAAACTGTATAGTACACGGTCGTAAATGACCATCATGTATATGGGGACAATGAGGTAGATGAGGTTGATGCACATCCCGAAAAATGAGATGAAAGCAAAATATTTAAACCATGATTTTAAGTTGTCACGCATTCCTTTTCTCCATCGTATATTATCTCTCTCCTGTTAAAGCCCTGCCAAACACCTCATCCCTGTTGCCAAAGTCGGGTGCACATCCCTGTTTCAGGACGAGAATTTTGTCTACATTGGACAAAAGGCTTGGTTTATGGGTAATCATTATAACCGTTGTTCCTTGGTTCTTTAATCGTTCCAGGGCATTGACCAGGGCGATCTCTCCTGCTTCATCCAGGTTGGAATTGGGTTCGTCCAGTATCACCAGGGAGGGATCTCCGTACATGGCCCTCGCAAGCCCCACCCGCTGCCGCTGGCCGCCTGAAAGGCTCAGTCCCGCTTCTCCGATATCCGTTTCATACCCGTTAAGGAATCTGAGGATCAATTCGTGGGCGCCGGCCATTTCCGCGGCCTTGACCACCCCGTTTGAATCAACAGGCCCCATGCGGGCGATATTTTCACTGACGGTCCCTGTGAAAAGTTCCACATCCTGGGGCAGATATCCCACAAAAGGACCCAGGGACTCGGGGGCAAGCCTGGCAGCCTCCTTGCCGTCAAGAAGTACTTCACCGGAGCTGGGTTCCCAGATCCCCAGGAGCATTCTGCAAAGCGAGGTCTTGCCCGCTCCGTTATGGCCGATCAAACCCATGCTTTCACCCGGTTTCAGGGTAAAGGAAACGTCCTGGAGGATTGTTTTATCCCCGAGATCAAGTCCCGCGTTCCTCACCTCAAGCTCGCCTTTCAGGGTGTCAAAGGCAATCAGCTCGCCTTCCTTGGAAGCGGTGAGAAGCCTGTTGAGGCGCTTATAGGAAGCCTTGGCCGTTGTTGTCTGTTTCCATGCCCCGATTCCCTGCTGCACAGGCGCAAGGGCCCGTCCCATGATGATGGATGCCGCAATGATCGACCCCATGTTGACTTCATTCTTTATGACGAGCCATGCACCTACGCAATAGATAAGAACCTGCATAAATGACCGGAAACTTGTGCTTATGGAATTAAGCATTTGTCCTTTTTTCCCGGCCCTCTCCTGGATTTCCATATCCTGGTTGTTCAATCTGTTCCAGAAGCGCGCCGTATTGCCGAGCATGGCCATGCTTTTCAGCATTTCAGCATTGCGCAGGCATTTGAGAATCAATTGCCTGGCCCGGCTTCTCAGGTCATTGCCCTTTTCATGGTCCTTCTGGGTGAGGGCCCCTTGCAATAATCCCAGGATTAAAATGACCACCGCACCGCCCGTGGCCGTCAAACCAAGAACGGGATGCATCAGGAATATAACCCCCAGGTATACGGGAATCCAGGGAACATCAAAAAAAGCAAAAATGGCGTTGCCCGCAAAATAGTTCCTCAGGACGTTTATATCCGCAAGGCCTTCATTGTATCGGGGAGTGTCCACCCTGGAGGCGTCCTTCAGCATATCCTTCAAGACCCTGCGTCCAAGAAGGTCGTCCATCTTTATACCGGCTTTGACAAGAATTCTGGAGCGGAGAAAATCAAGAACCCCCAGAACGAGCAGGGCCAGCACGGCTCCCGTTGTTACGGCGTATAGGGTGGAAAAACTGGAGCTTGCAAGAACCCTGACATAGATCGCCTCCATGTAAATGGGAAAAGTGAGGTAAAGTGTATTGATGAACAGGCTGAATATGCCTGCAAAAACAAAATAATTCAAACATTTGAGTAAAAAATGTGCCATAGCTTATATCGACCTGACCGCTCCTGTTGCTCCTGTTGTTGCCGCCGAAGGCTTGGACTGCTGTGCGCCTGCCAGCTTGGCAAATACCTGATCCTTGGGACCGAAAAGAGCGATCATGCCGTTTTGCAGCACAAGGAGCTTGTCCATGGACTGAAGCAGGTTCGGCTTGTGCGTCACCATGATACAGGTACACGATTTTGTTTTTTTGATGGTCTCCAGGGTGTTTAAGAGCTCCTGCTCTCCCTGCTCGTCCAGGTTTGAGGTGGGCTCGTCCAGAACCAGCATGCAAGGATCTCCGTAGATGGCCCGGGCCAGCCCGAGCCGCTGTTTCTGCCCGCCTGAAAGTTGAATGCCGTCCTGGCTGTCAAGCAGGGTTTCGTATCCGTCTTCCAGGGATTCAACCATGCTGTTTAATCCGCAGATGGTCGCCGCCTGTTCAACTTTTTCCATGTCCACCGTTCCAAGCCGTGCGATATTTTCCGCAATTGACGCAGGAAACAGCTCCACTTCCTGGGGCAGGTAACCAATGTGTTTGCCGGCATACTCCTGATCCCACAGGAAAAGGTCCATGCCGTCCAGGTAGACATTGCCCGCCATGGTCGGCCAGAGTCCCAGGAGCACACGGCACAGGGTTGATTTGCCCGCCCCGTTGGGGCCGATGATGCCCATGAACTCACCTGATTCAAGCCGGAAGGTAACGTCCTGGAGGAGAAAACGTTCGCCTATTCTAAGGGTCGCATGGTTCACGTCAAGGTTTCCCCGGGGAGCCGGAAGGCTCATCTGGTCCTGTTGCTTATCAAGAAAGCTTACGAATGCGTTTAACCGTTTATACGCCACCCTTGCCTGGAGAATGAATTTCCATGTGGACATGACCTGCATGAGCGGCGCCAAAGCCCTGCCCATGATAATGGAACCCGCCACCATGAGCCCCACATCAAACCCCTGGGTCAATGCATAATAAGCGCCAAAAAAATAGATCACAACCTGGAGAAGCGTTTGCAGGGGTTTCATTATGGATTGTATCAAGCCTGCATATTGACTGCTCCGGGTCTGGTTCTCGATCACCTCCCGGTTGCCTTTTTCCCATCGGTCCGTGATCGCGGTGATCATGCCCATGCCATTGACAACTTCGGCATTGCGCAAAAAAGAATCTATGAATCGCTGGTTTTGGCCGTTCTTGATGTTGGCGTTCTTCATGCTGTCCCGCACAAGAACTTCCTGGAGAATGTTGAGACCGATCATCGATAGCGCGCCCGCCGTTGCAATGGCCCCGAGAATCGGATGAAAAAGAAATATCAGTGCCAGGTAAAGGGGGGCCCACGGGGCGTCAAACAGCGCGTAAATACCGGGGTTCGTGAAAAAGCTTTTAACCGTTTCAAGGTCGTTCAGCACCTGCATGGAGGCCTGCTTTTGAATCCCCGCATGGTTGCTGAGCATGCCGGCATACACCTTGTTGCGAAATTTCAAGTTCAGGTCATTTCCCGCCGCTGCCAGAAGCCGGGATCGGATATAATTGAAAAATCCAAGGATGATTAACGCATAAACAGCCGCCACGGTGAAGGTCTCAAGGGAATTCATGCTGTTGCTCACGCAGACATTCCCATAAATGACAAACATATAAAAGGGAAATGTCAGCTGGAGTATATTAACAAAACAGCTTAAAAGAGCGGCAAACGTGAAATGCTTTTTCCATTCGTCTATAAACCTGTTCATAAAGCAATATCTTCATCAGACCATAAGTCAGGGTCTCTTTTGACAGTTCTGCCCGCTGGATTTAACGGTCCCTCTTGGTTTTGGCCCAGGGAATCAAACAGCACATACAGCGCATATAAAACCAGAGGCCCCATGACCAGGTACAAAAGCGTAACATCTATTGCGATTAACGCGCTAGGGCTCAACATGAAACATACCTTTTCTATCGGTTAAATCAAAAAACTATCATTAATAGTGAACTTTGCCGGCAAGGTCAAGGTTAAAAAAGGGGAGGGGGACTTCCTCTTCCTCCCCCTTTTTTCTTTAAGCCATGGATTTTACATTGGCAAGGGATCGAACGTGGGTGTAGATGAGGCCCATGAGGCCGTTGCGTACCCATTTGGCAAGCACGGCGTCATCAAGCTTGTTGAGTTTTTCCATGTCAACGCATCTGAACCCGCCGACGCTGGATTTATTTCCGTCTTTTTCAAGGGTGATTCTTCTTTCCACAAGTACATTCTGCTCTTCCAGTTCCCGGCAGGCGGCTTGGGTTGCCTGCATCTCGTTCTGGAACTGTTTTAGGAAATTAATGGCGTTCTGTGTGATATCGGCAGGGGTGCCATCCGCCGTGAACATGGGGTCTCCCTGGTCGTCACTGAAGTGCGGGGCCTCAATATCGATGCAGACAACAAAGTTTTCTTTTGAAGTTTCTTTCTCATTGTTGGCAAGGATAAAGGGATAGCGTCGGATGTGTGCCGGTACGTAGGGAACCTTCCACGAACCGTCATTATTTATAAAAAGATTTGTTTTGGTGTTCAACGTCAATAACGCCAGTGGAGACGATCCTTCAACCGGAAAAATAATGGGGTAATATTGTGCTGCCAGTTGGAACTCAGATGCACCAATGGGCGCGTTTAAAATTTCCGTTGCAAAACCATATGAATTGTCGGGGGTGAACCTTAGATCCTGATGGGCGTCTGCGCTGAGCGCTTCGATTTTTTTAAACATTTGTTCCTCTTTGTTTGTTTCGAGTTATTTAAGAATGAACAAAGCTAAGGCTGAATATTGAAAACGCAACTGTCAGGACCGTTTTTTTTCAAGAGAACGATAGATACGGGTGTATTTGCTTCCCTGGGCCGTTTCCGTGAAATTCGCTTTGTAATGCCTGAATGAATTGGCTGCGAATTTTTCATAAAGGCATTGATCGTTGAGTATTCGGTTCATGGCCCCTGCAAGTGAGCGGCTCGAATTAGGCGGAACAACCAGGCCCGTATGGCCGTGCCGGTTCACCAGGCTGGTGCCGGTGCCAAGTTCGGTGGATATGAGCGGTTTTGAGAAATAGAGCCCCTCGAGCAGAATCTGCCCGAACGCCTCGGCCGGAGACAGGGAGGGAAGAACAATAAACCGTGATTGCTGAATGAGAAACTTGAGGTTGCTGTCCGACTGAAATCCCATCAGGTGAACGTTGGTCAGTCTCTCTTCTTCTATCCGTTTTCTCAAATGATTGTAAAGGGGGCCTTTCCCTACAATGACAATATCTCCCCGGAAGTTTCGGGATGCGTCCAGAAGGGTGTCAAGCCCCTTGTACCAGCGCAGGACACCGACAAACAGCCCATAGGGTTTTATCGCCTTTGTGAAATCCGTTATCCGGGCCTGGGGGGCGGGCAGGCCCGCGAACCGGTTTTCATCAAACCAGAGGGGGATCTCCTCTGTCTTGTGTTTGAATTCATGGAGCCAGGGCGTGGCCTCAAGGAGGTTTTTGCTGGTGACACAGATCCGGTCGGCCCGGTTCAGGAATTGCTTTGCCACCGGCAGGTAAAGGGCCTTTAAAAGCTTGTTCTTGTGGATGTCACAGTGAAAGGTCACCACCATCGGGGTTGTGACCCGGTGAAGCAGGGTCAGCAGCTCGGCCGTGGGCCAGGTGAAGTGGAAGTGGAGAATATCCGTGTTTCGGCAGATGGCCTTGAACTCTTTTGCAAGGGTGCGGCTGACGGGATTCGAATAGAGATCCAGGCTGCATTTATGGAACCTGGCGGTGATCCCGTCCGGGGTTGTCATTTCGTAGGATCTTTTCCCAACGGTTACAACCTCGACTTCGAACTCTTCTTTTATCGCAAGGCGTCCGATCTGCCGTATGGCCTCCTCCAGGCCGCCGTTTGTTTCGGGAAAATATGTCTTGAAAATATGTGTTATTTTTGTCATGAAGGGTCGTATAGCATAGTTTTTTAACGATTGAAACCTATATATAGGTGTTCGCATTCGAATTGATACCTGATTCCCTGCTGTGAAAAAATGGGATTTATTCATCTGCGAGGAGCTATAATAACCTGCCATGAAACAGGCGAAAGCGAACATATTTGGGTACTTTAAAACAGGAACCAGGGGAGCGCCGTGTGCTTGTAACCGGCGCCACCGGCGCCGCAGGCCCGGCCCTTGTGGATTTATTGCTTGAAAAAGGATACGATGTCAGGATCTTCTCCCGGCATTGTTTGGGTTCCGACCGGTTTACAGGCCGGGTCGAACGGTTCCAGGGGGACCTCCTTGACCGCCGGGCCGTTTCAACGGCCTTGGAGGGGGTTGACTTCGTATTTCACCTTGCCGCAAAGCTCCATGATACCAGCGGCCGGTCCCAAGATGATGAATACCGGCGCACCAATGTCGAAGGAACTGAGATTCTTGTTAACGAAGCCCGTGCAGCCGGGGTAACGCGGTTTGTTTTTTTCAGCACCATCAACGTCTATGGTTTATCGCTGGGAAATCAACGGTTTGATGAAACTTCTCCCGTGGCTCCCCGGGATCCGTATTCCCGGTCAAAGCTTGAGGCGGAGCGGATGGTGCTTTGTGCGGGCCGGCGGGGAGGGGAGGGCGGCTTTTCCGTTGTCGTGCTCAGGGTCGCCGCTGTTTATGGGAAACAGATGAAGGGCAATTACAAAACCCTGGCGTTTTATTTGAAAAAAGGCGGGTTTCTGCTATTCGGTGACGGGGGCAACAAGCGGACCCTGGTTTATGACAGGGATCTGGCGGAAGCGGCCCTGCTTGCCCTTGAGCATCCCCGGGCCCGTGGGAATATATATAATGTAACCGATGGGGCCATTCATTCCTTTAATGAGATTGTCTCGTCCCTCTGCCGTGTTTTTGGGCGAAAAAACCGGTTTCTTAAAGTACCCGCAAGTTTTATGAGATCCATTTCCTGCCTGGGAAAACTTCCGGGACTGTCCCGGTTCTTCAGAATGGCCGGAAAGCAGATGGAGAGCCTGGCCGTTTCCGGTGAAAAAGTGCAAAGGGAACTGGGTTTTGTGCCGGGATATGGATTGAGTCGCGGCTGGAGAGAGACACTCGGCATAAATGAGCGTTGAGTTTTAAATTCCTTTCGGATATAAGAGAGCAGTTTTGATGGAATAGTCCTGAACCTTTAAAAACCTGTCTGAAGTATAATTAAGATGATGATGATTCTGCTAAATATCTGTTCTCTGTTGATTGCGTTTTTTCTCGGTGCCTGTGGCGCGAGAGTATTTGTTGCCCATGGTAATTCATTGGGTTTTGCCGATGAACCGAATCAGCGAAGTTCCCACTCGGTGACCGTGCCCAAGGGCGGCGGAATCGGTATACTGGCCGCCTTTGTCCTTGCATCCATTATATATGGGGTGAATGCCTTTGTATGGATTCCGGTGGCCCTGGTGGGGGTGCTTGGTCTGGTAAACGATCGAATGGAGCTTTCCCCTTTGCTGCGGCTGGGGGTTGAGCTTTGCCTCGGCCTGATTCTCTTTGCGGTATTGGAAGATTTTGGCGCTTCGTTGCTCCATTATCTGGTCGCCGCATTTTTCTGGAGCCTTTTTATCTCCGGAACCGCCAACTTTTTTAATTTCATGGATGGGATTAACGGTATTGCGGGAATATCCGCCGTAATCGCGCTTGGGTTCTCCTGCTGGTTTATCTCGCGAGGGCAGCCCATGCCCCCCATTGGAATGGTGGCGGGATGTGTTGCCATGGCCTGTCTGGGTTTCCTTCCCTTTAATCTTCCCGTTGCCAGGGTGTTCATGGGGGATACGGCAAGTCTTTTTCTCGGGTTTCTTTTCGGGAGCCTGGTGTGTACGGCATCCGGATCTTTAACGGATTTCGGGGTGATGGTCTCTTTTCTGTTTCCCTTTTATGCAGATGCGTTATCAACCCTTGTTGTCAGGATCAAGGATGGGGAAAACATCCTCGTCCCCCACAGAAGGCATCTGTATCAACTCCTTGCAAATGAACTTTCCATGGCCCATTGGAAGGTCGCCTTGTTTTACGGGGCTGTTCAGACAGCTGCCGGAATCAGCGCAATCCAGGCAAGCCGGGCCGGTGCCTGGGCCGTATTCCTGTTGCTGGGGCTTCTCTTTGCATTGTTCTTTATCGTTTCCTGGCACTTGAGAAAGCGGATCGAATCCCAAAAGTTTGCTTCCCGAAACGTCAAGCGCCGGATTTTTTCCAGAAATATTCCCCTGGTGCTGATGGTGGACCTGGTACTGTTGATGTTTTCACTATGGGTGTCGTGTATCATCCGGTTTGACAGTGCCATACCGCTTTTCATTGCAGATAATCTGAAAAACAGCCTTCCCCTGATCGTGATTATCAAGCTCTCCGTATTCTCCTACTGTGACCTTTACAGGGGCATGTGGCGGTATACCTCTGTTTCGGATCTTTTGAATATTTTCAAGGCCTCGTTTCTTTCCACCCTTCTGATCATTTCCGCCGTGTTGTTCCTCCACGGGTTTGAAGGCTTCCCACGGTCGGTTTTCATGGTCGATTGCGTGATGACAGTGTGCCTTGTTTCCATTTTCCGGCTTTGTGTGAGGTTCTATTACGAGCGGCTGAACAATGAGTCCGGTTTTGAGGAGTTCTCCCTGTCAAACCTCTGGGCCGGTCTTGTTTCCCGCAATAACGCCTGCAAAAAAATGCTGATCATCGGGGCAGGGGATTGCGGTGAGAAGATTCTCCGTGAAATTCAGAACAATCCCGCGGTAAAATTCCAGGTCGTGGGCTTTCTCGATGACAATCCTTTGAAAGTCGGCAAGAAGATTCACGGGGTGCTTGTGCTTAATTCCGTTGAACATCTTGAGTCGGTCGCCCGGCGCGTTGACGCGGATGAGCTGCTTATAGCGGCCCCTTCGTCAACTGCCGAGGAGATGAAACGGATTGTGGGGCTGTGCGAGAAAAGCGGGCTTAAATTTAAAACCATTCCCACCATGGGCGAGCTGATCAACGGCACGGTCACTGTCGGTGCTATCAGGGAGGTGTCATTCAGGGACCTTCTGGGCCGCAAGCCTGTTGAGCTTGACCAGCAGCGGGTGGCGGGGTGCCTGGACCATAAACGAATCCTTGTGACCGGCGCGGGCGGTTCCATTGGGTCCGAGCTTTGCCGGCAGATCTGCCGGTTCAACCCCGAGTCGGTCATCGTGGTCGATTGGGCGGAAACCCCGCTGTTTGAGATAGACTACGAGCTTAAACGCCATTTCCCGGATATTCACACCATTCCCGTGCTTGCGGATATTCAGGATGAGAAACAGCTGGAAAGAATTTTCAGGGATCATACCCCCCATGTGGTGTTCCATGCCGCCGCTTACAAGCATGTTGCAATGTTGGAAAGACAGCCCTGGAAGGCTGTGGTGAACAATATATTCGGAACGGTGAACGTTTCCGAGGTTGCCAAAAAATTCGGCGTGGGGCGTTTTGTCCTTGTGTCCACGGACAAGGCCGTTACCCCCAGCAGCGTCATGGGAGCTTCCAAACGAATTGCCGAAATCTATGTTCAGAATCAGAACCGGCGGGACAGTGACGGCGGTACAAAATTCATGACCGTCAGATTCGGGAATGTTGCCGGCAGTGCCGGAAGCGTTGTGCCCCTGTTTAAAAAGCAGATACAGGAAGGCGGACCCGTTACCGTTACCCATCCGGAGGTCTCCCGGTTTTTTATGACAATTCCCGAAGCTTCCCAGCTGATTCTCCAGGCCGGAGCCATGGGAAAGGGGAACGAGATTTTCATTCTTGAGATGGGAAGGCCTGTCAAGATTCTGAACATGGCAAAGGAGCTGATCAGGCTTTACGGCTATCAACCCGATGTTGACATAAAAATTGAGTACATCGGTCTCCGAAAGGGGGAAAAGCTGTTTGAGGAGCTTGTGTCGGACGGTGAGGCTGTTGTTTCCACATCCCATAAAAGTATCATGGTCCTGAAAGGCAGGGAGCGTTCCCTGGACGGAATTAACGGCAGCTTTCTTGCCCTGAACGGGCATGCCTTGAATCAGGATGCTTCAAAAATCATGGAAGAGTTTCGAAAGATAGTTCCCGGCTATACGCCTTCAAATATGGTAGATTCGGGTTATCCGCCAAACTAAACGGAGAAATGAATATGAATGTTCTTGTGACTGGAGCAGCCGGTTTTATAGGTTTCTTTTTAAGTAAACAGCTTCTGGAAAATGGCCATGGTGTGGTTGGGGTTGATAATCTCAACGATTATTATGATGTCGCTTTGAAAAAGGGGCGGCTGGAGATCCTGAAGGGTTACAAGGGCTTTTCGTTTGAACTTCTGGATATTTCCGACAGGGAGGGGGTTGAAAAGCTATTTGCGGCCAACCGGTTCGATGTGGTGGTCAACCTTGCCGCCCAGGCGGGGGTCCGTTACAGTATTGACAACCCCCACGCCTATGTGGATTCCAATCTCGTTGGGTTTGTCAATATTCTCGAGGGGTGCAGGCAGAGCCGGCCGGCCCATCTTGTGTATGCCTCTTCCAGTTCCGTGTATGGTGAAAACAGGAAAATGCCGTTTTCAGTCGCCGACACCGTGGATCACCCGGTATCCCTTTATGCCGCCACCAAAAAGTCCAATGAACTCATGGCCCACGCCTATGCCCATCTCTATTCGATCCCTGTGACCGGGTTGCGGTTTTTTACGGTGTACGGCCCCTGGGGCCGTCCGGACATGGCCTACTTCAAGTTCACCAAGGCCATTCTGGCCGGCAAACCCATTGATGTCTACAACCATGGTGACATGCGCAGGGATTTTACCTATATTGATGATATTGTCAAAGGGGTGGTCAAGGTGATGGATCTTGCGCCCGGTACCGGGGGCGGCCAGGGGGACAACTCCGTTACCGCCCCCTATCGGCTGTACAACATAGGGAACAACGAGCCCGTTGAACTGGGCTATTTTATCGAAGTGCTGGAAAAGCATCTTGGTAAAAAGGCTGTAAAAAATATGCTACCCATGCAGCCGGGAGATGTTGCGGCAACCTATGCCGATATCGACAGTCTTACCCGGGATACCGGGTTCAAGCCCGAGACCTCCATCGACGAGGGCCTTGGTAATTTTGTTCGCTGGTATAAACAATGGGCACGCTTGTAAGGGCGGGCTGATTTCTGACGAAAGGATTCTCCTATGAATATCACAATGATTGGAACCGGATATGTGGGGCTTGTTTCAGGGGCATGTTTTTCTGAAATGGGAAGCCGCGTGACCTGTGTGGATGTGGATGAAAAAAAGATCGGGAATCTGGAAAAGGGCATTTTACCCATCTATGAGCCGGGTCTCGAGGCCATGGTCGTGCAGAATTATGGGGAGGGGCTTTTGCGGTTTTCCACCTCCCTTGCCAATGCCATGGAGCAGTCCCGCATCTATTTCATTGCCGTTGGCACGCCTCCGGGAGAGGACGGGTCTGCCGATCTCAGCTATGTTCTCGGTGTTGCCGCCGAAATCGGAAAAAATCTCGAAGATTATGCCGTGATTGTTAATAAATCAACTGTCCCGGTGGGAACGGCGGACAAGGTCAGGGCCGCCATCCAAAAGGAGCTTGACCTTCGCGGGGTTGACGTGGAGTTCGATGTGGTGAGCAACCCGGAGTTCCTCAAGGAGGGAGCCGCCATAAGCGATTTCATGAAGCCGGACAGGATCATTGTCGGGGCGGACACGGACAGGGCCCGAAAGGTGATGACGCGGCTTTACGCTCCGTTTTCAAGGAACCGGGACAAGATCATCTTCATGAGCGTCAGGGACGCCGAGATGACCAAGTACGCGGCAAATTCCATGCTGGCAACCAAGATATCCTTCATGAACGAGGTGGCCAGCATCTGTGAGCGCCTTGGCGTGGATGTGGAAAATGTGAGAAAGGGGATCGGATCCGATTCAAGGATCGGTTACTCCTTTATCTATCCCGGGTGCGGTTACGGCGGCTCCTGTTTTCCAAAGGATGTCAAGGCGCTGATCCGGACAAGCAAGGAGAATGGCTTTGATCCCCGGCTTCTCTCTGCCGTGGAAACCCGGAACCAGCTCCAGAAACAACGGCTGTTCCAGAAGATCGTGGACCGGTTTGGAAACGATCTTTCCGGGCGTTTGTTTGCGGTGTGGGGGCTTGCCTTTAAACCGGGTACCGATGATATGAGGGAGGCGCCCTCCGTTGTGTTGATAAACGACCTTGTGAAGGCCGGGGCAACGGTGCGGGCCTATGATCCGGTTGCCATGAACGAGGCGCGCCATGAGTTCCCACGGCAGTGGTTTGACGACAAGCGGATCGTCCTGGCCGAACAGCCCTATGATGCCCTGGACAATGCCCATGCCCTGGTGCTTGTCACCGAATGGAAAACTTTCCGACAGCCCGACTTCAACGGGATGAAAGAGCGCATGGCAAAGTGGGTGATCTTTGACGGCAGAAACCAGTACGATCCTGAAGAAGTCAGGGAGTCGGGGTTTGATTATTTTGGTATCGGCCGCTGACTTTTTTTGTCTTGACATTTTTCGTGGGGTTGTCAAAATACAGGGCAGTTCTTTTTGAATGCCGATTCCCATTCCGGCAACCCTGCGGATTTACAATTTTGGTGCGGATTTTTGGAACCCTTCGGCCGCCTGCTCCTATGGAATAGTCCATTGATAACCATTTTCCTTTTGGGAAATCGAAGCAATAGCATTCCAACAATACAGGAGGATAAGATGAAGCAAAGAAAGAAATGTCAGGCGCTGTTTATTGCAGTAATCGCTCTTTTTATCTTTACGTTGCCTGCAATCGCATCTGAAGGAAAGGTCAACATCAACACGGCAACCGAAAAAGAGCTGTGCACCCTGAAACGGGTGGGGCCGAAGTACGCAAAAGCAATTATTGAGTATCGCAACAGGGAGGGGGCGTTCAATACCCCCGGGGATATTATCAAGGTGAAGGGAATAGGACGCAAGACCTTCGAGGTAAATAAGGCGATCATTGTTGTCAAGGATGGCAATTAACACCAGGAGGTTCAGGCTCCGATTTTCCAAAAGGTGCAACCTTCACTTGAAAATCGTTGGTTTTGTATTATTATTTAAAACCATGCCGGCTTGTCGGTGTGGTTTTTTGTTTTTTAACGGGGCTGAATAGATGATAGGAGAGTAGAAAATTTGGATATATCAAAGGCTTTTGCAAAAAGATCGTTTCTTGTTATCACCGGTTTTATGGTGATTTTGTTGTTGTGCTTGGATGCAGGCGTCTATTTTGGGATGGAAAGGCTGTTACAGCTTCTCGCCTCCGATACCTGGACCGCCGTTAATATACTGAAACTTGTGTCAGCGAACTTTTTTAACTGGTTCCTGCCTGTTTCCGCCGGAGTTTTTCTCCTGTGGGGTATTATCCTGTGGCTTGTTATCAAGGTGGGGGTCGGATCGCTTTTCAGGGCCCGGGTGGTTGAACCGCCCCTTGAGAGAAAAGGGAAAAAGGATGCTGCCGACCACAGAATCGAGCAGGAGAGGAGACGGAGGATCTTTTTACATGTGCTTTCGGTTCTCCAGCGTGAAGGCCGGCTCCTCGACTTTTTTGACGAGGATCTTTCTCTCTATGATGATGACCAGATCGGGGCTGCCGTCAGAAGCATCCAGGAGGATTGCAAAAAGACCGTTGGCAAGTATCTTGCCCTCAAGCCCGTGATCGACAGGGAAGAGGGGGACGAGGTGATGGTTGAGCCGGGATTTGATCCTGATTCCATCAAGCTCACCGGCAATGTGACCGGAAATCCGCCCTTCAAGGGTGTGTTGAGGCACCGTGGGTGGAAGGCCGGTAAAAGGGAGATCCCAAAACTTTCCGACGTGCTTGATTCTTCCATTATCGTTCCCGCGGAAGTTGAGATGGAATAATTAATCGGATAAATTGGGGTCAGGCTTGCTTACCGATTAAAGCTGCCTATCCCTTTGAGATTAAATATATCGGGGTCAGGCTTGGCTTATTGATGTAAACTGCTTATCCCTTTGATATTATATATCGGGGTCAGGCTTAGCTTATTGGTGTAACTTTCTTGTCTCTTTGAGTATAGTGTCAATAAGCTAAGCCTGACCCCTGGATTGTTTTTTTATTACAGAACATACGGAGTGCTTTCGTGAAAAATGCCCGCTACATTGTCGGTATCGACCTTGGAACAACCAACAGCGTTGTGGCCTACACCGATGCCGTAACAACCGATGAGTCCGAGATAAAGGTTTTTAAAGTTCCCCAGCTCACAGGGGCCGGTGTCCTTGAGGCGCGGGAGTCCCTTCCTTCCTTTCTTTATTTGCTGGAGGGGGTTGAGGTTTCGGACACCTCGCTTGCCCTGCCGTGGAGTGACAGTAATTCCATGACGGCGGGAGAGTTTGCACGGGAACGGGGAGCCGAAGTCCCCCATAAGCTGATCAGCTCATCAAAGTCCTGGCTCTGCAATGCCCAGGTCGATAGAGAGGCCGCCGTCCTTCCCTGGGGAAGTCCGGATGATATTGAGAAGATCTCTCCTGTGAGGGCTTCAAGCAGCATCCTTTCCCATATCAGAAAGGCATGGAATTTCGAGATGGCCGGAAACGATGATGGCCTTCTCCTTGAGAACCAGGAAATCTATCTGACGGTTCCGGCATCCTTTGATGCCGTGGCAAGGGAACTCACCGTAGAGGCCGCACACATGGCGGGCCTGGCCGATATCACCCTTATTGAAGAGCCCCAGGCGGCTTTCTATTCCTGGATCGACCGGTCCGGGGACGACTGGCGGGACAAGGTCGAAAAAGGCGACCTGGTTCTTGTCTGCGACATCGGGGGCGGAACCAGTGATTTCAGCCTCATCGAGGTCCAGGAAGGGGAGGGGGGCGCACTTTCCCTTGAGCGGCTCGCCGTGGGAGACCATCTCCTGGTGGGAGGCGACAATATCGATCTTGCCCTGAGTTATTTTCTTGCATCAAAGCTGCAGGAAAAGGGGAAAAAACTGGATGCCTGGCAGATGCGGGGGCTTGTTCACTCCTGCAGAAAAGCAAAGGAATCCCTTTTCATGGAGGAGAACAAGGGTTCCTATCCCGTGACGATCCTGGGAAGGGGCTCCGGACTTATTAAAGGAACCATCAAGTCAAAGCTCGAGTACGCTGATGTGGAGAAGATCGTCCTGGACGGTTTTTTTCCTGAAACGGGTATTGCCGAGAAACCTGTTCAGACCAATGTGGCCGGCATCCGGGAATTCGGCCTCAGCTATGAGGCGGATCCCGGCATCACCCGTCACCTGGCCAAGTTTGTTTCGGCCCACAGGGACGGTGAGGGGCGGGTTCGTCTTCCAACCGCCGTTGTGTTCAACGGTGGCGTGATGAAGTCCCCGGCCCTGCGGGAGCGTGTCATGGAAACCCTCGCCGCCTGGAGTGAAGGTGCGGGCCAGGGAGCGATCCGGGAGATCGACACCGGCGATTTCGATTTGAGCGTCGCAAGGGGCGCGGCCTATTATGGCCGGGCCGCAAAGGGTGACGGCATTCGAATCCGGGGCGGTCTCGGCTGTTCCTATTATCTGGCCGTTGAGGCTTCCATGCCGGCAGTCCCCGGCATCGTAATGCCGACCCGGGCCCTGTGCATCGCCCCATTCGGCATGGAAGAGGGGACCGGAGCGGTTAACGAAGGCCGGCTCTTCAACCTGGTTGTCGGTGATGTGGTTCGTTTTGATATCATGACCTCAACCATGCGCCACCAGGATATGGTGGGTGACATTGTCGACAACTGGGCCCAGGAGGAGATCCGGGAACTGTCAAGCATCGAGACCATTCTCGAGGGAGAGGCGAATACGGTTCTCCCGGTGACCTTTGAAGTGAGACTCACCGAAATCGGTACACTTGAATTCTGGGCCTGTTCACGGGACGATGACCGCCGGTGGAAGCTCGAGTTTAATGTACGGCCGAAATCAGAATAAAAAAGGGTAAAAAAGAAATTGGATTTCCAGGATAAACATTTTGTAGTTGGCATCGATCTTGGCACCACTAATTGTGCCGTTTCCTACGTCGACCTCACCACTATGAACGATCAGGGCGGTAAGAGCCCTATCAAAACGTTTAACGTGCCCCAGCTGACCGGAGCCGGAGAGTTCTCCGGAAGTCCGGTACTGCCCTCGTTTCTCTACATTCCAGGGGAGTACGATGTCTCGGGGACCGCGTTGAAACATCCCTGGAAAACCGAGGATGACCGGTTTGTCGGCGCCTTTGCCAGGGACCACGGCTCAAAGGTTCCGGCCCGGCTTGTATCGTCCGCCAAAAGCTGGCTTTGCCACGCCCGGGCCGACAGGGAAGCGAAAATTCTTCCCTGGGGCGCCGAAGGTGTCGAAAAAGTCTCGCCGGTTGCCGCCACCTCCCTCTATCTCAGGCACATTCGAAAGGCCTGGAACCACAACAAGCGGGACGAGGATCTTTTCCTCGAAAACCAGTTTGTCGTTATCACGGTGCCCGCCTCATTTGACGAGGCTGCCAGGGAGTTTACCCTGAAAGCCGCCAAAAATGCGGGACTCGGGGCAAACGTCACCCTCCTTGAAGAGCCGCTGGCCGCCTTCTATGCATGGCTTGTTCTCCATGAAAAGGACTGGCGGAACCATGTACGGCCCGACGACCTCATCCTGGTGTGTGATGTGGGCGGCGGCACCACCGATTTCACCCTGATCACCCTGAAAGAATCCGAGGGGAGTCCCAGGTTTGAACGGCTGGCAGTCGGGGATCATCTGATCCTGGGCGGAGATAATATTGACCTTGCCCTGGCCAACCACGTGGAATCAAAGTTCAAGAAGCGGGAGCCACTCTCCCAGGATCGCTGGAAGACCCTGTGCCACAAGTGCCGGGATGCCAAGGAGCAGATCCTTCAACAGGGCAAAGACTCCGTGCGGATAACCCTCAAGGGCCAGGGCCGGTCCGTTATCGCAGGTACCCTTGCCGCGGACCTTACAAGGGAGGATCTTGAAACAATCCTCTGTAATGGCTTTTTCCCCGATGTCGAGGCGGAAGAGAATTCTCGAAAACCCTCCGGCAAGGCCATTGCGGAGTTCGGACTTCCCTATGAGCTGGAGCCCGCCATTACACGGCATATCGGCTGGTTTCTGGAAAAACACCGGGACGAGGTGAAACAACTCCTTGGGAAAGAGCCCATGCCCGATCACATCCTGTTTAACGGGGGGTCCCTGAAACCTTCCCTTCTCCAGGAGAGAATCCGCAGTTCCATCCGGCACTGGTTTGGTTCGGAAAGGGAGAAGCTTCCCACCCTCCTTGAAAACCGGAGCCCCGATCTCTCCGTTGCCGTCGGCGCTTCCTACTATGGTCTTGTGAAACAGGGGACCGGCGTCAGGGTTGGCAGCGGCAGCCCCAGGAGCTACTATGTGGGGGTCGCAACCCAGGAGGGCCGCAAGAACGGAGATGCAAAGGCGCTCTGCGTCGTGGAGCGGGGGCTGGATGAAGGATCGGCCATTGAACTTCCCGGGATGGAGTTTGAGGTGCTGACTAACCAGCCGGTTTCCTTTGACATGTTCAGCTCAAGTTTCCGGTCGGGGGACAGAAGCGGTGATGTCATCCCCATTGATGACACCTTGTCGCCAATGACGCCCATGCATACCGTTGTCAAGTTCGGCAAAAAAGGCGAACAGCGGAGCGTGCCCGTGACCCTCGAACCCGAATATACCGAGATGGGTTCCCTTGCCATCTGGTGCCGTTCCAGTGTGTCAAACCACAGGTGGAAACTTGAGTTCCAGCTCAGGGATGAGACCGTGCCGGTGAACGGATCGGAAACCGAGGTGTTTGAATCCTCGGTGGTTGAAGAGGCCTGCCTCTTGATCGACAAGGCCTTTTCGGATAAGACCGGTGCAAAGGAGGTGGCGGGTCTTGCCAAGCAGCTTGAACGGCTGGTGGAAAGACCGAAAAACCGCTGGCCCCTGTCTCTCTTGCGGGCCATGGCGGACCGTCTCCTTGAAAAGGCCGATGCCAGAAATCTGAGCCCGGAACATGAGGTGCGCTGGCTCAACATGACGGGATTCTGCGCTCGTCCCGGGTTCGGAGATGCCTTTGATGAAGAGCGCATGCGCAAACTCTGGAAAATCTACCTCACAGGCCTTGCTTTTCCAAAGGCAAAGCAGAATATCAGTGAGTGGTGGATCTTCTGCCGCAGGATTGCAGGGGGGATGAAAGCCGGTCAGCAGCGGCAGTTCTTCCAGGATATCACTCCCTATCTGCTTGCCACCAACAGTTCCAAAAAACGGGTCTCCCCCCAGGAGTTGACCGAAATCTGGATGGCTGCGGCTAACATGGAGCGCCTCCTTGTGAAGGACAAGGTTTCCCTGGGCAGGGCCCTGGGCAACCAACTGAAGCCAGGGAAATTTTCGACTCAGCTTTATTGGGCCATTTCACGCATCGGCGCAAGGGAGCTTCTCTACGGGTCCGTGGACAGGGTCGTTCCCCCGAAGGAAGCGGCCGTATGGATACGGAAGATGATCAACAAGCAGCAGAAGGCGAACGGTACCTTGACAACCGCCCTGGCCCAGATCGCCAGAAAGACGGGAGACAGAACCCGGGACTTCGATTCCGGGACCACATCCGATCTTCTCGAGTGGTTTGACGCCAATAATGCCCCCCATTGTTCCGCCATCGTCAGGGAAAAGGTATCCATTGCCCCCACCGAGACAACGGCTATTTTTGGTGAGAGCCTGCCCCAGGGGCTTGTTTTGAAGGTGTAGACCCATAAGTGCTATAAGGAGAGGCTGTATTTACGGGCCTTTCAAAAAAAATAGAATTATGTTAAAAAAGTGTTTGACATTTGTCAGGATAATAGATATCTTAGTTAAGTCCTCGTGAAACAGATACTCTTTCTGTACGGACAATTTTTTACAAAAATTTATTTTGATCTTTGAAAACTGGTTAGTGACACAATAGATGAAGCGTGTCTTTTGGGTGCTTAAAAGCACGTAAAAGATATTTAAAGAATTTAACTGGAGAGTTTGATTCTGGCTCAGAATGAACGCTGGCGGCGTGCTTAACACATGCAAGTCGAACGAGAAAGGGATTGCTTGCAATCCCGAGTAGAGTGGCGCACGGGTGAGTAACACGTGGATAATCTACCTTTGAATC
>JAAEMK010000332.1 GCA_024225635.1 Desulfobacteraceae bacterium
CTGTGGCTGGTGGTGGCTGGCTATTGCACTATCGAGGATTATTTATGCTTACTCTCGGCCAAAAATAGCAAACATCCAGCTCCACAGCTCCCACGGCGCCCCACCACTGGGGCGGCCTCGGTTGGCTCCCGCCGTACGTGCGTCAAAACCTGGCCTAAGTAGCAAGCAAGCAGCAGCAAGCAGCAAGCCCCCGCCAAATCCCAAAAATCAAGCTTTTCGGTGTGTAGTTCCTTGTTGGAAACGACCTGGGGCTCCATACTCTGGGTATGGACAGGGTGTGCACACCCAGCACACAGGTGACCGGAGGGCTTCCAGGTCCGCCGTGGCTGCGCATGGCGGGGCCTTCTTTGTCTGAAAAACACGCAAAATCAACATTTTGAGCACGGCTCTGGCAGGAGTGGCTGAAGCACAGCGCCTGTGTAACAGGGATAGAGAGCTGTGGTCTGCTAGCTGTGGCTGCTTGCGGCTGGCTATGGCCTTATCTAGGATTATTTATTCTTGCTCTCGGCAAAAAATAGCCAACATCCAGCTCCACAGCTCCCACGGGGCCCCAGCACCATAGCTGCCATGGGTGTTTGTACAGTGGTGGCACCCACATACGTACCACTGGGGTCGGCCCCGGTTGGCTGCCGCGGCACGTGCGAGGTCTGGAAAATGGTTGTTTTCATAACCTGGCCTCTCTA
>JAAEMK010000333.1 GCA_024225635.1 Desulfobacteraceae bacterium
TATTTCCAGCTATTACCCTTCACTTTTAGGAACTGCGCGTTTTTATGTTGTTTGTGAGGAAATTGTTAATAATAGTTTTTCAGGTAAAAGATATAATAATTGGAGTATTTTCCATTCAGTTAATGTTAATGTTGGTTTTGGCTCTTACGTCAATTATCAAACAAATAATTCTTTATATTATCACGATCTGAATGTTTCAGCAAGTTTAAATAATTTATCTTTTAGAATATTAGACGACCAATTAAGACCCGTAAATTTAAACGGTGGTGGTGTTTTAATGTCTTTATTTATCCGTGAAGTTTAATTTTAATATAAAAAAATATCTATTCTATTTATATAAATAAAATGGATAATCAAAGTTATATAATTAATGGAGTATCAATATTTGATAATGACCCTATAGAAACAGCAATTGTTGATAATCCAAGCACAGTCAAAATTTATGGTGATCAAACTATCGCGGGCAATAAAAGCTTTACAGGAACTGTCACCATTGAAAATGAAATTATACACAACTCAACAACATTTTCAACAAAAGACGGCATTATACACCAACTAAGAGACAATACCGGGGATATGTTAGATTATGGCACTTATGCAGATTATGACGACGGAACCGGGCCAAAATATAAGGGTTTTATTAACAAAAAACAAACTGATAA
>JAAEMK010000334.1 GCA_024225635.1 Desulfobacteraceae bacterium
CGCGAAGAAGGCGGCAATGGCGGAGACGACGGAGGCGATCCACCACGACGACCTCCTAGACGAGACGACGCATCTGGAGGACCGCCGTCGTCACCTTCAAGTTCCGACGATGAAGAAGAGGACGACGAAGGCGACTCGACCGATTCGGAAGAGCTCCGCAGACGCCTGCGTCAACGTCGACAGCGACGACGAGGACAATCGGGTGAGTCCGAAACTTCTTCTACTACACATTCTATTCGTGTAAATGGAGTCGCCAACCATGATCAACGCCGATCGGAAGTACGAGAATCTTTAGAGCGGCAACAATCCGCTCCGCCTTTGTCAGTACATTCTGGAATTCCGCAGTATAATGTGCTATCGAGTAACGTTCAACTACCAGGAGCGTTGGGACCTCATGGCACCATACAATTCGAGAATCAAGGGTTTTCGAGACCGGTTCCGGCGGTCCTCGATCACAACGTGGCGTTGAACTTGGTTGACGGCGGAAACAGACACTGGAATCCTCACAACGATTTCGTAGCTAGTTTATTCACGTCAGAACGACAGATGAACAACGAGCGCCCTCGAGATACCTTCAAACTACAGCGTGGGTTATCCGAGGAGGAAAACATTTTTAATTTATTTCAAAAACCACGACATTTCAGTAAACCGATGGAAAATCGGTCGTATGCTCGCTTTCTGGACGAATTACGACTCTATATGGTAGCCCAAAATACCATTGCAAATTTGTGGCTGTCAACATTCAAAGCGTACCTCGAAGGCGATGCAGTTGAAATGCTGTACGGCATTCTGGAAGGCTACGAGTTTATTACCTTTCAAGATGCCGCCATACAACTAGGTGAACTATTGTGCCCACAACCCAACCCTATGGCGATTGAACTGTCTCTCAATACGCTAAGATGGGATTGTTCGAAAGAGGAACTACCTAGACTGGCCAGTAAAATACGCCAGTTGCTACGACAAAGTTAC
>JAAEMK010000335.1 GCA_024225635.1 Desulfobacteraceae bacterium
ATTAAAGAAAGGAAAAAGTTGAAATATGCTGCTATTCCTCCGTGAGATAAGTTACAGTTAATGTTGTTCAATGCCAGTTGGGCATTGAATAACATCATCTTAAAGATAGATGCATCTACAGTTAAGATGATGTTGTTCAATGCTCATGCTAGGCATTGAATAACATTGTCTGTCAAATTCAGGCATTGAACAACATTGTCTGTAACTCTTTGGCATTGAACAACATAAACAGATTACAAAATAGTCAGATAGATTGCGAAATAGTCAGATGTTTATGTAATGCGAAAGATTTGAAGTCAGATGTTTATGTAATGCAAAGTTTCAAACTGTCCGAATCAACATGCCATGCACACTGTGAAAATAAAAGTCCGTCCTTGTCACGCAAAGAAGTACTCCGCTGTGATGGGTGCAGTGAGAGACCTACCACTTCCCGTCTTCACAAGCAGTGCTAGAAACCATTCAAAAATAAAATACATATGTCTTCACAAAAATTGACAGAAGCGATTGAGATGCGAGCAATACAATGCTGTACTCTGTATTTTTGCTTATGGGACAATTGCAGAAATAATTTGTGTTAACAAAAATAATTAATAAAATAAAGCACACAACAATTGCATGATCTTTTTAAACGAGAAATCATATTTAACTGAATTGAAAACAGTAATTAGCGGTGTTGCTTTTTTGTTTTCTACTCCGGTTCTTTACAG
>JAAEMK010000336.1 GCA_024225635.1 Desulfobacteraceae bacterium
GCAGAGGCGTTCGTTGTACCTGAACAATGGGATCGTGAGTGTTGGCGTGAGTGTTGGCGTGAGTGTTGACGTGAGTGTTGGCGTGAGTGTTGGCGTGAGTGTTGGCTGGAGTGTTGGCTGGAGTGTTGGCTGGAGTGTTGGCGTGAGTGTTGGCGTGAGTGTTGGCGTGAGTGTATAAAACTAAAACAAAAACAATAGATACACAGTTTGTTAGTCTCTAACTGTATTATTGTATATTAAATCTATTAAAACAACAAAAATTAAAACAAAAACAAATAACAACAGATCGTTAGTCTCTCGTTCTATTAATTAAAACAAAGTCAATTACACAATTAGTCGTTAGTCTCTCAGTCTAGTGTATTGTTATAATACATATTATCAATAGCACCGGAACAATTATCACAATCTGATGAATTATAATCACCACACTTTGACATTGCTTTGATTTCATATGTGATATCAAACTTCGTTTTTCCATAAATATTTTCCCACATTTTTCACAACAAATATCATTATTTTTATCACAATTATTATTCATTTGTGTTAATTTTATACATTTATTAATAGAATCTTTCATCAAACACACATATTTTTGAAACGGATGTTGTTTACATTTTATAGAAACAAATATAAAATTAATACTTTGTGTTTCTTGTTTTTGATTATCATTTTGTTGTCTTTTTGATGGTCTGTTCCTTCGAAATGATTTATTTGATTGATGTCTTTTAGTTATATATCCTGGATAATATTGATCAAAAAATAAAAATGAACATAAAACAGTTAAGTTTTTATTTAAATTATTTTGTTTAATTCTTTCAGAAATATTCCAATGTTCAAATTGATTTTCAATTAATGTAATCCAAATAAACGATTGTTTATTTATTATTTTATTGCATTCAAATAAGACATGCATTAATAATGAAGCATTGCGATGGATATGTTCAAATCCAAGATGTGGATGATTAAATATTATTAAATCAAATATTGTTTTTGTATTGTTATAAAATATTGATAAATCTGTTGACCAATTTGATGTTTTATAATTAATTTTAAATGTATTAATACATCTTTGGATTTAAATTTTAATTTTTTCTGTTTTTTTATCTGTTTATTGCTGGGATTATTCAGCAAATTTAATTTTTTTAAAATGGATTCTGAGTTTGGATATTTTTGTATTAATGTTGTTCTATCATCAAAAGATGTGGATATAATATTTACATTTATTGTACCAATGTTATTGCTATATTGTTGTTTCAAGTATAATAACAATGGAAATTGAGATCCA
>JAAEMK010000337.1 GCA_024225635.1 Desulfobacteraceae bacterium
CCGTGCTGGACGTCCATCTCACAGGCGCTTACAACGTGACCCGTCCCGCCTTCAAGGTGATGAAGGAGAACGGGTACGGCCGGATCATCATGACCACCTCGGCTGCGGGCCTCTACGGCAATTTCGGCCAGACCAACTATGCGGCCGCCAAGATGGGCCTTGTGGGCATGATGAACACCCTGAAGCTGGAAGGGGCGAAATACGACATAAAAGTCAATACCATTGCGCCCATCGCAGCCTCCCGCCTCACCGAGGATATCCTGCCGCCGGACATGCTGGCAAAACTCAAACCCGAATTCGTGGCGCCCCTGGTCTGCTATCTCGCAAGCGAGCAGTGCGAGGATACGGGCGCAATTTTCAACGCCGGCATGGGCTACTACAACAAGGCCGCCGTATTGACAGGGCCTGCGGTTCAGCTTGGCACCCTTGAGAACCCGCCCACAATCGAGACTATCAAGGATAACTGGGACGCCATCAACTCCATGGAGGGGGCGGTTGAGAGCTATGACCTCAATGCCGCCCTGGGCGCGTTGATGACTCCGCCCGCGCCAAAGGAAGCAGGGGAGGCATCTGCCTCCGGGACAACGGCCGGGGTGGCCGGGATCTTCGAGAAAATGGCAGGGGCATTCAACCCGGACGCGGCGGAAGGGGTTGACGTGGTGTTTCAGTACATCGTTTCAGGGGATAAAGGCGGCGACTGGATCTGCGCCATCAAGGACAAGGCCTGCGTTATCGAGCCCGGCAGGCACGACAGCCCTGCCTGCACCCTCAAGATCGCGGACGATAATTTTGTTGCCATGATGACCGGGAGCCTTTCTCCCATGCAGGCCTACACATCCGGCAAGCTTGCCATTGAAGGCGATATCATGAAATCCCAGCTTATTGAAAAGCTGTTTACATTAAGTTAACAGGAGGAACAGCAATGGCCAAAGGAATCAAGGATAAAGTTGCAATCATCGGTATGGGATGCACCCAATTCGGAGAGCGCTGGGATGTGGGGGCCGAAGAGCTGATGGTGGAAGCTTTCCAGGAGTGTATAAAGGATGCGGGCATCGAGAAAAAAGATATCGGGGCCGCCTGGTTCGGCACCTGCTTTGACGAGGGCAGCGTGGGAAAGAGCGGCGTGCCCCTGGCCGTCACCCTCCGCCTGCCGTTCATCCCGGTCACCCGGGTGGAAAACTACTGCGCCACGGGCAGCGAAGCCTTCAGGGGAGCATGCTATGCCGTGGCCTCCGGGGCCTACGATATCTGTCTGGCCCTTGGTGTGGAAAAGCTCAAGGACACGGGCTTCGGCGGGCTGCCAAGCTTCACCGGCTCCAATGCGGGCAGCCTCAACTGGCAGTGGTTCCCAAACATGACGGCGCCGGGCTCATTCGCCCAGCTGGCAAGCGCCTACGGTGCAAAGTACAAGATATCGGACAAGGATATCAAGCGGGCCATGGCCCACATCTCCACCAAGAGCCACGCCAATGGCGTAAAAAATCCCAAGGCCCACCTGAGAAAAGAGGTGACCATGGAGCAGGTGATGGGATCGCCCATCATTGCCCATCCCCTGGGCCTGTTTGACTGCTGCGGCGTGAGCGACGGATCTGCCTGCGCCATCGTCACCACCCCCGAGATCGCAAAGAAACTCGGTAAAACCGATTTTGTCACGGTCAAGGCACTCCAGCTTGCCCTGAGCTCCGGCGAGGAGATGGGGTTCAACGAATGGGACGGCGACCATTTCATGACCACCACCCGGTGCAGCACCATGGCCTATGAAGAGGCCGGTATCACCGATCCCAGAAAGGAGATCAGCATGATGGAGGTCCACGACTGCTTCTCCATCACCGAGCTTGTCACCATGGAGGACCTTCACATCTCCGAGCGGGGACAGGCGGTCAAGGACGTTCTTGCCGGTGTCTACGACGCGGACGGTGAGGTGCCCTGCCAGATCGACGGCGGCCTCAAGTGCTTTGGCCATCCCATCGGCGCGTCGGGCCTGAGGATGCTCTACGAGATGTACCTCCAGCTCAACGGACGGGCGGGGGAGCGCCAGCTTGCCGACCCCGGGTACGGGCTGACCCATAACCTGGGCGGCTTCCCCAGCATGAACGTGTGCAGCATTTCCATCGTCGGTAAATACGACGGTTAACCGGCTCACAACTGAAGAAGGGCCGGGGCAGCTTGCCGGTCCTTCTTATGAATCTTCCCATTGGAATTGAAACCGGGTTTACCCGTTGCAACGGGAAACGGGTTCCATTCCCATGCGAAGCAACAATCCGGCTTGGGTGTTTGCACCAGGCAAGGAGGAGATATGGCAGGACAATTGATCAAAGGTTTTCCGTCAACATCCGGGGACGATTTCCAGTTGAACACCATTACCCTGCTCAAGCATGCTGATGCTATCTATCCCGAAGTTGAGATCGTCGACCGGAACCTGGACGGTTCCATGTTTCGCTACACATACAAAGATGCCTACACCAGGGTAAAGCGGCTTGCCAATGCCCTGAAACGCCTGGGGATAAAACCCGGGGACCGGGTGGGAGTGATGGAGATCAACACCCACCGGTTTTTCGAACTCTATTTCGCCATTTCGGGCCTGGGAGCCGTGCTGGTCCAGATCAATCCCAGGATCTCCGACCACGACAGGGCCTATGTGATTAACCACGCAGGGGTGAGCTTTCTCTTTGTAAACGAACTCCTTGTTTCCCTGGTGGAACCATTCGCCCACAAGCTGGAACAGATAAAAGGATATGCCGTCATCACGGACAAGCCCCTTGACCAGGTCACC
This sequence comes from Desulfobacteraceae bacterium, assembly GCA_024225635.1. Classification (GTDB taxonomy): domain Bacteria; phylum Desulfobacterota; class Desulfobacteria; order Desulfobacterales; family Desulfobacteraceae; genus Desulforapulum. Next base: position 2,774 of record JAAEMK010000337.1, read on the forward strand.
ACGGCCCTTTCTCCCAGGGTGGGCTATGAGGAGATCCTGGCAGGGGAATCCGACGACTGCCGGTGGGAGATGATCGACGAGAATTCCGCCTTCAGCGCCTGCTACACCTCCGGCACCACGGGCCTGCCCAAGGGGGTGTTCTACTCCCACCGGGCCATCTATCTTCACACCCTGACCGCTGCCGCCTGTCTCAAGATTGATTCCAGGGACGTGGTGATGCAGACCGTTCCCATGTTCCACTGCCATGGATGGGGATTTTTCCTTGCCGCAGCCATGGTGGGGTCAAAGCTTGTGTTCCCGGGGCTCTACACGGCCGAAACCACCAATGTGCTGGTGGATCTCATGGTGTCTGAAAAGGTCACGGTGAACAACGGTGCTCCCGCCATTTTCCTGCCCATGCTCGAGTATATCAAGACCCTGGATGTTCGTCCGGATTTCACGGGCCTTCGCATGGCCTCCGGGGCGACCGAGCCCTCGCTCGCTCTGATGAAGGGCTTCTGGGAGCTGGGCGGGGCCGAGATCGTCCATGCCTACGGCGCAACCGAGACCGCCCCCTTTGTCACGGCAAACCTGCGAAAGCCTTCTCTTGACACGCTTTCCGGGGAGGAAAAGTGGGAGCTGAAAAAGAAGCAGGGGCTGCCCGTGGCGGGCCTTGATTTCAGGATCGTGGATTTCGAGGGAAAGGAGGTGCCCCACGACGGCGCCACCGTGGGCGAGGTCCTGGTGCGGGGGCCCTGGATCACCAGCTCCTACTATAACGACGAGAGGACAAAGGATTCCTTTGTGGACGGATACTGGAAGAGCGGGGACGGGGGAACCATGGACGAAAACGGGTTCTTCAAGATTGCGGACCGGTTCAAGGATATGATCAAGAGCGGGGGGGAGTGGATCTCCTCCATTGATCTTGAAAATGCCGTCATGGGCCATCCCGGGGTGCTGGAGGCCTCGGTGGTGGGCATTCCCCATCCAAAGTGGGAGGAGCGGCCCCTTGCTCTTGTGGTCCGGCAAGGGGGGGACTGGGAAGAGGAGTCGTTGAAAGAGGAAATCTACGGGTTGCTGACCGAAAAGTTCGCCCGCTGGCAGTTCCCGGATGAGATCGTTTTTGTGCAGGAGATTCCCAAGACCAGTGTGGGAAAATTTTCCAAAAAGGATATCCGGGCAGCCTATCAGGACTTTTACATGTGATTCAACCGCAATCAAAGGAAGGCAACCATGATTTTAGCATCGATGGATACCATAAAGCAGTATACCGATACCGGCGTTTACTCCCATGACACCCTCCATGACCATTTTCTGAAGAACCTTGAAAAGGAGCCGGACAGGATCTGTGTGACGGATCCCCCCAACCGGAAGGATCTCACAGGTAGCGAGCCCGAACGCCTTACCTACAGGGAGTTTTCCAGGGCCGTGGATGCCGTGGCCGAGGGGCTGGTCAACCTTGGGGTGAAAAAGGACGACATCATCATGGTCCAGCTGCCCAACACCTGGGAGCTTGCCATGCTCTATCTTGCCGTCTCGAGGAGCGGGGCAATCATTTCACCCGCCCCTGTGCTGTGGCGGGAGGCGGAGATGGGACATATCGCCCACATAACGGAGGCAAAGTTATTCATAACGATGGAGGAGTTCAACAACTTCAACCACAGGGCCATGGGCGAATCGATCCGGTCCAACAACCCGGGAATGGACCGGGTGCTCACCCTGGACGAGATCCGGGCCATGGCCGAGGGGCCTGTCACGGGCATCCTCGACGAAATCCGGGTGGATGTCAACGATATCTTCACCATCTGCTGGACCTCGGGAACCGAGGCCCGGTCAAAGGGGTGTCCCCTGAGCCACAACAACTGGGCGGGCATGGCAATGGTTCAGGATGCCGCAAGCTTCGGGCCGGGGGACGTGATGATGACGGCGGGTCCCCTGGTGAATATGGGGGCCGTGGGTACGGTGCTGATCCCCTGGATGGTGCTGGGCGGCACCCTGGTGCTCCACCATCCCTTTGATCCCGTGGGATTCATGACCCAGATCATGACCGAGAGGCCTAACTACACCCTCATGGTGCCGGCCCTTGCCAACATGATAGCAAAGCATCCCAACGTGGATTCCTTTGATCTGACTTCCTTCCGGTCCATCACCATGGGATCGGCCCCTCCCTCCCTGTGGACCATGGAGGAGTTTAAGAAACGCTGGGATATCGATATCGGAAATATCTGGGGCCAGAACGAGGGCACGGGGTTCATCGCAGGCACGGCGGATATCCCGGACATGGCCACCCGGGCCACCTCGTTTCCCCATTACGGCAAGTCCGGGGTGGTGTGGAAATCCGCAGCCGGCCGCCATGTCCAGGTGAAGATCCTGGGACCCGACGACCGGGAACTGACCGAAGTGGGGGAGGTGGGGGAGCTTGTCTACAAGGGACCCGGGGTGCTGGCCTGCTATTTCAGGAATCCCGAAGCCACGGAACGAAGCTTTACCGAAGACGGGTTCTTCAGGACCGGCGACTTGTTCCGCATCGAAGAGAACAACATGATCTCCTTTTTCGAGCGGGCCAAGGATATCATCATCCGGGGCGGTTTCAACATAAGCTCCCAGGAGATCGAGAATTATATCCTGGGCCATCCCAATATCCTGGATGCCGCCGTGGTGGGCATGGCCGACGAAATCCTTGGGGAGCGCATGTGCGTCTATGTGGTAGCGGCTCCGGGACAGACCCTGACCCTTGAAGCCCTTGGGGAGTTTTTAAATAAAAAAGGCGTGGCCCGCTACAAGCACCCGGAACGGCTGGAGATCATCGACACCATCCCGAGAAATCCCGTGGGCAAGGTGCTCAAGAAGGAATTGAGGCAGGACATCAAAGAAAAATTAATGACGGAGTAGGCAAATATGGATTTTGAACTGACCAAGTCCCAGAAACAGATTCAAAAGGCTGCAAAGGATTTTGCAAAGGGCGAGTTTGACAAGGACACGCTTCTTGAACTGGAAAAAGAGAACCGCTTCCCCCGGGCCATCTGGGAAAAGGCCAGCGACCTTGGGTTTGTCGGGATTCATTTTGACGACGAGTTTTCCGGCGCGGGCCTTGGGCTCTTTGAGAACGTGCTTCTGGCCGAAGCGTTCTGCGCAAGGGATTCCAGTGCGGGGGCGGCCCTGATGCTCGCCTCCCACGGATCGGAGATGCTTCTCAGGGCCGGTTCCAAAGAGCAGAAGGAGACCTTCCTGCCCAGGGTGGCCGAAGGCGAGATGATTTCCTCAGCCGCCCTGAGGGAGGCCGGGACCGGTTACGGGGTCGCCGCCATCGCAACCACGGCAATACGGGAGAACGATCAATGGATCATCAACGGGGAAAAGGCCTGGGTGACCAACGGCGGTGAGGCCGGGTTTTATCTCGTGCTCTGTGTCACCGATCCCGATTCCGCGCCCGAAAAGGCCATGGGCCTCTTTCTCGTGGAAAAGGATTGCCCCGGCATCACCATCACCGATTCCGGCAGAAAGCTCGGCTGCTGCATGGTCAGGACCGCCGGTATCAAATTCGACAATGTTGCCGTGCCCCTCTCAAACCTCGTGGGAAAAAAGGGCGCGGGCCTTGCTCAAGTGGAGGGTTTTTGGAACGGGCAGCGGATCGTGGCGGCCGGCATTGCCCTTGGTACGGCCCAGGGCGCCCTTGACAGGGCCGTTGCCTATGTCCGGGAGCGGGAGCAGTTTGGAAGGAAGATCGCGCGGTTTGAAGCCCTGCAGCACAAGATCGCCATCATGGCGACAAAGGTTGAGCTGGCCCGCTTGGCCACCTACAAGGCCGCCTCCGGTTACGACAATGGCCGGACAAACCCGGCAGAGACCAGCATGGCCCTGGAGGCTGCTGCGTCGGCTGCCGAGGCCGTTGCAGACGAGTCCATCCAGCTGCACGGCGGTTCCGGCTACATCACGGAGACCGGGGTGGAGCATTTCTTCAGGGATGCGAAATTCATCGGAATCCATGACAGCAACCAGGGGCTGAGGCTCGGTACCATTGCAAACCACGTGATAGGAAAATTAAAGGGGTAATTATGGAGATATTGAAATTCACCGAGGAACATGAGGCTTTCAGGGAGCGGCTCCGCTTATTTTTGGATACGGAGGTGGTGCCCCTGATTCCCCAGTGCGAAAAAGAGCACATCACTCCCAAAAGCATGTGGAAGAAGATGGGGAGTAACGGTTTCCTGTGTCCCACGATACCGGTTGAGTACGGGGGGCCGGGCCTTGATTTCCTTTACTCCGTGATCGTCAACGAGGAGATGGCCAGGATCTGTTTCACCGGGCTTGCCGCCGGGCTTCACAGCGACATCGTGGTTCCCTACATCTCCGCTTACGGCAATGAACGCCAGAAAAAGTACTATCTTCCGGAATGCGTCTCCGGCGATATCATCGCGGCCGTGGCCATGACCGAGCCGGACGCGGGTAGCGATGTCGCCTCCATGGCCACCACGGCGGTTGAGGATGGGAACGACATCGTGATCAACGGGTCCAAGACCTTTATATCCAACGGCGTGAACTGCGATATCGTGATCCTCGCGGCCAAGGATCCCGCCGTCGAGAACAAGCACCAGGCCGTCTCCCTCTATATCGTGGAGGCGGGCACCCCCGGGTTCACCAAGGGAGAGCCCTTTGAGAAGATGGGCTGGAACAGCCAGGATACGGCGGAACTATTCTTCTCCGACTGCCGGATTCCCAAGGCCAACCGGCTTGGCAATCCGGGGGACGGGTTCCTCATGCTCATGGGAAAACTCCAGCAGGAGCGCCTGGTCTGTTCCCTGGGGGCCCTTTTCTCGGCGGAGAACATGCTGAAGTATACCAGGGAGATGTGCAGGAACACCCTGGTGGACGGACGGGCCCTGTCCCGTTCCCAGGCGGTCCAGTTCGCCCTTGCGGAGATGGCTTCCGAGATAAAGATCGTCAGGACCTTCATGGAAACCCTGGTCATTGACCACATGAACGCAAGGCAGATCATTTCCGAGACCTCCATGGCCAAGTACTGGACCACGGACATGGTCAACCGGATCGCAAGGAGGTGCATGGATCTCGAGGGCAGTGCCGGTTCCCTGGAGTCCTCACCCCTGGTGAGGCAGTTCCGTGATAACCGGGTGACATCTATCTTTGCCGGTACAAATGAGATCATGAAGGGGATCATCGCCAAGATGATGGAACTTTAATTATGGGTTTTCCGTTTCAGGTACAATTGTTTACCAACAAAATGATTTCTCTCCTGAAACATGTACCTGGAAACTGTGCCTGGAACGGAAATTTTTTATAGGGGATGGACAAATGAAGGCAGGGGCCGGAAACACCAGGGGCGAGGTGGTTGCCGCAACCACCAGCCTCTACCGGATTCGACGGATTGATCAAAAAAAATAACAGGCGGGCGGCAGGACCGCCAAACGGGGGATACAACCATGTTGAACGCAGGCGCGCTTTCGGGCATCAAGGTCCTTGACCTGTCACGGCTTCTTCCGGGTCCCTTTTGTTCCATGATCCTGGCCGATCACGGAGCCGAGGTCATTTCAGTGGAGGATGAGAAATTCAAGGCGGACGGATTTTTTTTCAACGCCATCAACCGGAACAAGCGGCACATGTCCCTGGACCTGAAATCGGAGCAGGGGCTTGGGCGGTTTATGAAACTTGCAAAGGACGCGGACGTGATCCTGGAGGGGTTCCGGCCAGGGGTGGTCAAACGGCTCGGGGTCGATTACGACACCATTCAAAAGCTGAACCCCGGAATCATCTACTGCTCCATAACAGGGTACGGCCAGACAGGTCCCCTCAGGGACCGGGCGGGCCACGACGCCAATTACCTTGCCACCTCGGGTATCCTGGATCTCATCGGCAGGCAGGACGCCCCCCCTTCCATTCCCGGGGTTCAGTTCGCCGACATCGCGGGCGGCGCCATGAACGCCGCCATGGGCATCCTCATGGCCCTGTTTGAGCGGACTCAATCCGGCAAGGGCCAGTATATCGACATCTCCATGACCGACGGCATGCTGGGATTTTTGCATCTGCCCCTTTTCTTTTCCGGCCTGACCGGCCGGATGCCCCAGCGGTCCAACTCCATCCTTTCCCACCGCTACGCCTGCTACAACACCTATGAGACCAAGGACCACCGTTACATCACCATTGGAGCCGTGGAGCACCGGTTCTGGAAGCGGCTGTGCGAATGCCTGGACCTTCCCGGTTATGTGCCCCTCCAGTACGACGAGGAGAGGCGGAAGGAGATCATCGACACCCTGACAGAGATTTTCAAGAAGCGGACCGTTGACGAGTGGGACCAGGTGTTCAGGGACGTGGATGTCTGTTACGCCAGGATTCAGAGCCTTTCCGAGGTGATGGATGATTCCCTGTTCAAGGAGCGGGACATGGTGGTGGACCTTTGCCAGAATGACGGGAGCATGCTCCGCACCATCGGTATTCCCGTGAAGCTCAGCCGCACTCCCGGGGCCATCCGCACCCCTCCCGAGCAGTTCGGGGAAACCACCGATTACAGTTGGGGACAGTAGCTTATTATGACAGGGGTCAGGCTTAGCTTATTGGCTTATTTGTTCGTTTGATCGGGGATGTTGCAATAAGCTAAGCCTGACCCCGTGTGATGGGGCGGGGCAGGGCTTCTGTTTATTACAAAAATAAATCACCATAAAAAGTTGGGGTCAGGCTTAGCTTATTGGCTTATTTGTTCGTTTGATCAGGGATGTCGCAATAAGCTAAGCCTGACCCCTGTTAATTACAAAAATAAAAAGGAGTGTTTTTAATGGCACAGGTTATTGCTGACCAGCGGGATATAGATTTTGTTTTATTTGAGCAGTTTGAGGCGGAAACACTGTGTGAGATCGAGAAGTACTCTGATTTTGACAAAAAGACATTCAAGATGATCATTGCCGAGGCAAGGAAGTTCGCCATCAAGGAGATCCTGCCCACCCTGGCCGAGGGGGACAAAAACGGGGCGAGATTTGAGAACGGCAAGGTTTTTGTGCCCGAATGCTTCCGGCGGCCCTACAAGCTCTTTGTGGAAGGAGAGTGGACCGCCATGACCGCCGATCCCGAGCTTGGGGGACAGGGACTGCCCTTTTTGATTGCCCAGGCCGCATCGGAGTACCTTTCCGGTGCAAACTACGCCTTTGGATTCCACGGGTTTGAAAGCCATGCCGCAGGCAGGATGATCGAGGTGTTCGGCACCGGGCTTCAGAAAAAGCTGTTCCTGAAGAAGATGTACACAGGGGAGTGGGGCGGCACCATGGATCTTACCGAACCCGGAGCAGGTTCCGATGTGGGGGCGTTGACCACCACCGCCCGGAAGAATGAGGACGGGACCTACTCCATTACCGGCAACAAGATTTTCATCACATCCGGGGAGCATGACCTGACCGATAACATCATCCACCCGGTGCTCGCGAGGATCGAGGGAGCACCTGCCGGCACCAAGGGCATCTCGCTCTTTATCGTGCCGAAGTTTTGGGTGAACGAGCACGGAAGCCTTGGGGAATTCAACGATGTTGTGTGCACGGGCATCGAGGAGAAGATGGGAATCCATGCCAGCGCCACGTGCAGCCTCACCTACGGCGGCAACGGCGGGTGTCGGGGGCTGCTTCTGGGGCAGGAGAACCAGGGCATGCAGGTGATGTTCCAGATGATGAACGAGGCAAGGGTCATGGTGGGGGCCATCGGCCTCAACTGCGCCTCGGCCGCATACCTCCATGCCTTGAACTATGCCGGGGAGCGGCTCCAGGGAAGGGCGCTGGAGAGCATCATGGACCCCACGGCCCCCCAGGTGCCCATCATCCAACACCCGGATGTGAGACGGATGCTGTTGTGGATGAAGTCCCATGTGGAGGGCATGCGCAGTCTCCTGTATTACGGGATGAGCCTGATAGAGACCGAAGCCGCCTCCGGGTCTGAAAAGGAGCGGGAGTATGCCAAGGCCCTGCTGGACCTTTTGACCCCGGTGATCAAGTCCTGGTGCACGGACAAGGGCACCGAGGTGTGCTCCCAGGCGATCCAGGTGTTTGGCGGCTACGGCTACACCAGCGACTTTCCCGTGGAGCAGCTATACAGGGACGCAAGGATCGCCCCCATTTACGAGGGCACCAACGGTATCCAGGCCATGGATCTGCTCGGCAGAAAGCTTGGCATGAAAAAGGGCGCCGTGTTCATGAATCTCCTTGCCGAGATGAACGAAACCATCGCCGGGGCAAAGGAGGTGCCACGGGTGGCTTCCCTTGCGGATCTGCTGGAAATAAACAACAACAAGCTTGGGGAGGTTGCCCTGAGCATGGGAAAAACCGCCATGTCGGAACGGTTCAAGACAGGGTTTGCCCATGCAACCCCGTTCCTGGAGGTGGTGGGGGATTCGGTCTGCGCCTGGATGCTCCTGTGGCGGGCCATGATCGCGGCAACCAAACTTGAAAAGATTGTCAAGGACAATAAGGATGGGGCAGCCGTCAACGAGATCTGCAAAAAGAACGCCGATGCCGCCTATTACCAGGGACAGATCCAGTCAGCCCGTTTCTTCATAGAGTCTGTGCTGCCCGTGAGCCAGGGCAGGATGGATTCGTTGCTGGCAGGCTGTTCCGCGGCTGTGGATATACCGGAGAACGCATTTTAAACCGCCAGACAGGAAAGGAGAGTGTATGAAGAATGATGGCCTTTGTGTGGTAAACAGGGCAAAGGCCAGGAAACCTGGAATCATCAACATGGTTGAACATGGTTGATGCCCTGCCGGGAAATGCGGCGGGAAAAGTATTGAAATTCAAGTTGCGCGAATAAAAGAATCCCTGGGCTGAGTAGTTTGAGCAATCTCTTTTATCGTCACCGGTTTTATTAATCTCTGACGAAAATAAACGGGAGAAGAATCATGAAAAAGGGGTTATCTGTATTTTGTCTGGTTATCGTCATAGGCCTGTTTCCCATGGCCGGCATCGGATCTGCCAAGGATGAAGTTCAGGACATTACCGAAGAGGTCCTTGTGGGGCCCGGAAGCGTCAGCATCGCAACCAACAAGGATATCCGGATGAGCTTCGGCGGGCTGGTACGAATCATTCCCACCTCTGAAGACAACTGGGATTTCGGCATGTCCAAGGAAGTACCGTCCTTCCTGGGGGGAATGCTGAAGGATTCATTTTTCAATAACCATTTCAACGAATCCGGAAACGTAACCAATTCATATATTCGTACTGAAACCAAACTCTATTTCAATGCCATGCCCAAGGACAGGAAATGGACGTTTTATGCAGCACTTGAGTTTGACCGGCCCATTGAAAACGCCACCGTTGACAATCGTGGCGGAAAAGCCGCCGAATCCAGCAATTTCGGTCTCGAGCGCCTCCACGGCACCATGGCCCTTGGCAAGAACCTGCGGTTCCATGCGGGATGGGATATATGGGAGATGGATGTCTACAAGGGCGGATCTCTTGTATATGCGGACGACAACCCGGGGTTCTGGCTCACCGGCGGCAGCGGTGATTTCAAATTCAATCTTGGTTATTTCAAACTCATGGAGAACGATTTCCAGAACAGCGTGGCAGTGCTCGATGATGATGAAAATAATGACAGGAGCCTGTTTGCCGGTTTTGTTGATTATGATTTCAATGAAACCAATACGGTGAGGTTCATGTATGCCTACGACAGGATTCGAAAAATAGGGGTCAATGATTTTTTAGGTGCTGTCACCGGCGGCCAGATGGGCATTAACGGTTCTCCCGAGCCCAAGGTTGATTCCCACCATGTGAGTGCGTACTACATTGGTAACTTCGGGCCATTGGAGCTCCTGGTGCAAGGCGCTTATCAATTTGGCGATGCCGATGATACGGGACTTGCCCAGGATGATTTTGACATAGATGCCTATGCCTTTACCTGCGATCTTACCTATGAATTGAAGGAGGCGGTGGGGTTCGGTTTCAAGCCCCATTTGGGACTTCTCTACACATCCGGTGATGATGACCCGGATGACGACACCCTGGGCGGATACCAGGGGGTATCCAATCCCCAGAGGTTCTCCCCCAGGTGGGGCGGGGAAAATACCATACTTGGCGACACCAATTTCACCATGGGTACGATGCTCTACAGTTTTCTGCCTGAAATCCACGGCAACGGCACTCCGGTTCTGACCGGCGGGGTGCAGAACACCGCCGGCATGGGAGGAGGCCGGGGGGACAATCCCGGACTGACCATGGTCTCCCTCGGGCTCAAGGCCGCGCCCAAGCGGTTTCTTATTTATAGAACCAACATAAACTATTTAATCTGGAACGAAGACTTCGTGGTGACAAGTTTTATGGACGGCCAGACCAGGACCAAGGTGGACTCGGGGTATGCCGGCACCGAGTGGGACAATGAAATTACCCTTGCCCTGAGTAAAAGCACGTTCATAAAAGGTCAGTTTTCCTTTTTATTTCCAGGGGATGGGGTGGAAGATGTTACAACCGCCCTGAGCGGCAGCAAGGCTGATAAGCTCGCAAGCCGTCTGGCTGCCGAATTCATCTGGAATTTTTAAAACATTTTGTGGTGTGAACAGTGTTTTGGGTTGACTTTGTTTGTTCATTGGATCATCTATTAATAACTATTTTACGCACATGTAACAGGAGGATAAATGAAAATATTGAAAATTGATCACCTGGGAATTGCGGTAAAGAGCATTGAAAACGGAAAAAATTTCTGGTCGGACGTTCTGGGCATGGAATTCGCGGGAACTGAAACCGTGGAGGCCCAGAAGGTGACGACGGCATTTCTACCCGTGGGAGAGAGTGAGGTGGAACTCCTCGAGTCCACCTCCGACGACGGCCCTGTCGCAAAGTACATCGACAAAAAAGGTGAAGGCATCCAGCATGTTGCCTTCCGGGTGGAAAACATTGAAGAGGCCCTTGAGGAACTCAAGGCCAAGGGCATTCGCCTCATCGACGAGACGCCGCGAAAGGGAGCAGGGGGCGCAAAGATCGCATTCCTTCATCCCAAGGCGACATCCGGGGTGCTGGTGGAGCTCTGCCAGAGGGATTAGCTTAATACAATCGGTTTGACCTGTAACACTTGTTGTCATAAGAAATTTGCCGTTAATCGAACGGATGGTGGTTTGCCATCCAGGATGAATAAGGAATTTTCAATGTCACAAAGTCCTGATCTAAATGCCTGGAAAGAGCTTGCAACAAAAGAACTGAGGGGAAAACCCCTGGAGTCCCTGGAGACTCCGACCCCCGAGGGAATCACGATCAACCCCCTGTACTCAGCCAAAGACCTGGACAAGGTCGAATTCATGGATAATCTCCCCGGTTTTGAACCCTTTGTAAGGGGCCCAAAGGCCACCATGTATGCGGGAAGGCCCTGGACCATCCGCCAATATGCCGGATTCTCAACGGCCAGGGAGTCCAACGCCTTTTACCGCAAAAACCTTGCCGCCGGTCAGAAGGGCCTTTCCGTGGCCTTTGACCTTGCCACCCACAGGGGATACGACTCGGATCATCCCAGGGTTTCAGGGGATGTTGGAAAGGCCGGTGTGGCCGTGGATTCGGTGGAGGACATGAAGATCCTCTTTGACCAGATTCCCCTGGACAAGATGTCGGTATCCATGACCATGAACGGGGCCGTGCTGCCCATACTTGCCGGCTACATCGTGGCGGCGGAAGAGCAGGGCGTCAAACCCGAACAGCTCATGGGAACCATCCAGAACGATATCCTCAAGGAGTACCTGACCCGGAACACCTATATCTATCCCCCGTCCCCCTCCATGCGGATCATTTCCGACATCATCGCATTCTGCTCCCGGAACATGCCCAAGTTCAACACGGTGAGCATCAGCGGCTACCACATGATGGAGGCTGGTGCGGACAGCGTGCTCCAGACAGCCTTTACCCTGGCCGACGGCCTCGAATATGCCAAGGCGGCCATTGACGCAGGGCTTGACATTGATGCCTTTGCCCCCAGGCTTTCTTTCTTCTTCGGTATCGGCATGAACTTTTTCATGGATATTGCCATGCTCAGGGCGGCCCGGTTCCTCTGGGCCGAACTCATGGGCCAATTCAATCCCAAGAATCCCAAATCCAAGATGCTCAGGACCCATTGCCAGACTTCGGGCTGGAGCCTGACCCAGCAGGACCCCTACAACAATATCATCCGCACCACCCTTGAGTGCATGTCCGCCGTGCTTGGCGGCACCCAGAGCCTTCATACCAACAGTTTCGACGAGGCCGTGGGCCTGCCCACCGAGACCTCGGCCCGGATCGCAAGAAACACCCAGATCATCGTCCAGGAGGAGTCCAAGGTAACAAGCGTGGTCGATCCCCTTGGCGGCTCTTACTATGTGGAATCCCTGACCCAGAATATCATTGACGAGGTACGGAAGATCCTGAAGGAGATCGAGGACCTTGGCGGCATGGCAAAGGCCATTGAGACCGGCATGCCAAAGATGCGCATCGAAGAGGTGGCGGCCCGGCGCCAGGCCCGGATCGACCAGGGCAAGGACGTGATCGTGGGCGTGAACAAATACACGCTGGAAGACGAACCTCCCATCGAGGTGCTCGAAATCTCCGATGAGGTTCGCGTGGAGCAGATCGACCGGCTCAAGGAGATCAAGGCCAACAGGGATAATGACAAGGTGAACGCCGCCCTTGAGGCCCTTACCAAGGCTGCGGAGGATGGCTCCAATCTGCTGGCAGCATCCATCGAGGCGGTCCGGGCCCGTGCCACCGTGGGCGAGGTGTCGGATGCCATGGAAAAGGTGTTTGGCAGGTTTGTGGCCACCACCCAGTGCATCTCCGGTGTCTACGCCTCCGAGTGCGGCGATTCCGAGATTCTTGCTTCTCTTCGAAAACGGACACAGGATTTCGAGAAAAAGACGGGCAGGCGGCCCAGGATTCTCCTGACCAAGATGGGCCAGGACGGCCATGACCGGGGTGTCAAGGTGATTGCCACGGCCTATGCGGATTTCGGGTTTGACGTTGATATCAGCCCCATGTTCCAGACCCCTGAAGAGGCGGCCCGCATGGCGGTTGAGAACGATGTCCACGTGGTGGGCGTGTCCAGCCTCGCCGCCGGTCACAAGACCCTGGTTCCCGCCCTGATCGGGGCGTTGAAACAGGAAGGGGCCGAGGATATCCAGGTGGTCGTGGGGGGCATCATTCCGCCCTGTGACTACGACACCCTGACCGACGCCGGAGCCGTGGAGATCTTCGGGCCCGGCACCGTGGTGACCGATTCGGCCAACCGGACCCTAAATGCCATTGGCGCGTGAGTGTGCCGATGATTCAAGACAATCGATTTGATCCGAAAGTGTTTGTCGAGGGGGTGCTCGCAGGTAATCGGAGAAGCATTGCCAAGGCCATCACCCTGGTGGAAAGTTCGCTTCCCGAGCACCGCAAGCTTGCCGCAAAGATGATGGAGGCCCTGCTTCCCTTTACGGGGAAATCCGTGCGTCTCGGCATTACCGGGGTGCCTGGGGTGGGGAAATCCACCTTTGTGGAAAACCTGGGGCTCCACCTTGTGGAGCAGGGGCACAAGGTCGCCGTGCTTGCCGTGGATCCCTCCAGCAGCAGGAGCGGCGGCAGTATCCTGGGGGACAAGACCCGCATGGAAAAGCTTGCGGCCCATCCCGCCACCTTTATCCGTCCCTCTCCCTCGGGGGAGACCCTGGGGGGCGTGGCGGCCAAGACCAGGGAGACCCTTCTCGTGTGCGAGGCCGCAGGGTATGACGTGGTCCTTGTGGAGACCGTGGGGGTCGGCCAGTCCGAAACCAGCGTGGCCACCATGGTCGATTTCTTCCTTGCCCTCATGATCACCGGTGCCGGTGACGAACTCCAGGGAATCAAAAAAGGGGTGCTCGAGGTGGCCGACGCCATTGCCATCAACAAGTGCGACGGCGACAACATCGACCGTGCGGAAAAGGCGCGGCTGGAGTTTGAGATCGCCATGCACATCGTCACACCGGAATCGCCTTCCTGGCGTCCCCCGGTCCTCACCTGCAGCTCGATCATGGAAAACGGCACCCGGAATGTGTGGGACACCGTTCTTGAGCATCGCAAAATCATGACCGGGTCAGGGGAGTTTGCTTTACGAAGAAAGCGTCAGTCCCTCTCCTGGATGTGGACCCTGGTGGACGAGGGCCTTAAGGCGCGGTTCCGGCACAACACCCGCATTGCCCGGAGAATTCCGGAAATTTCCGGGTCGGTGGAACAGGAGCTTATATCACCTTCGGCCGCTGCCGAGGAGTTGTTGTCATACCTATAATAATATGTAACCGGGGTCAGGCTTAGTTTCCCGTAGTCGGGGACAGGCTTAGCTTATTGTCGAAAGCTTTGGATTATCGAGTATAAAGTATCAATAAGCTAAGCCTGTCCCCTGAAGATGATAACCGGGGTCAGGGTTAGCTTATTGTCGAAAGCTTTAGATTATCGAGTATAAAGTATCAATAAGCTAAGCCTGTCCCCTGATGAAGTGATCCTGATTATATCCAATCAAATTAAATGAGGATTGATTATGAAGATACACGAATACCAGGCAAAGGAGTTGTTCAGGACCTTTGGTGTTCCTGTCCCGGACGGTGGCGTGGCCTTTTCCGTGGAAGAGGCCGTTGATCTCGCCAAGGGACTTGGAGCCTATCCGGTCGTAGTCAAGGCCCAGATCCATGCCGGGGGCAGGGGAAAGGGCGGGGGCGTGAAACTCGCCGCCTCCGAAGCCGAGGCAAGGGAATATGCCGACGAAATTCTGGACATGACCCTTGTGACCCACCAGACCGGCCCTGAAGGAAGATTAGTGAAAAAGCTCCTGGTGGAAGCGGGCCAGGAGATCGCAAAGGAGCTGTATTTAAGTATCCTGGTGGACAGGGCCACGGCCGGCATTGTGATCATGGCAAGCCGGGAAGGCGGCATGGACATCGAAGAGGTTGCGGCCGAAACCCCTGAAAAGATCATCAAGGTGAGGGTCGATCCCCTCACGGGCATCCAGGGCTACCATTTAAGGGAGGTGGGATACGGCCTTGAACTTCCCACGGCCGCCCTCAGGGGATTTTCAACCCTGCTCAAGAATCTCTACACCCTGTTTATTAAAAACGATTGCTCTCTTCTGGAGATCAATCCCCTGATTCTAACTAAGGACGACCGGGTCATGGCTTTGGACGCCAAGGTGGATATCGATTCCAACTCCCTTTATCGTCACAGGTCCCTCCTGGATTACAGGGACCTTGACGAGGAGGACCCCCTGGAGGTGGAGGCTTCCAAGTTCAACCTCAACTACATCAACCTGGACGGGAACGTGGGCAACATCGTCAACGGCGCGGGCCTTGCCATGGCCACCATGGATATCATCAAGAACGCAGGGGCGGAACCGGCCAACTTCATGGATGTGGGCGGCGGGGCCACGGCGGAGCAGGTGGAGAACGCCTTGAGGATCATCCTCATGGACGAGAAGGTCAAGGCGGTGCTCATCAACATCTTCGGCGGCATCCTGCGTTGTGATGTTTTTGCCCAGGGCGTTGTCGCAGCCGCCCAAAAAACCGGCATCAGCATTCCCGTCGTTGTCCGCATGGAAGGAACCAATGTGGAAAAGGGCAAGGAGATCCTTGCAGCTTCCGGTCTCAACCTGATCAATGCCTTGGATCTCAAGGATGCAGCCGAAAAGATCGCGGCAGCCATATAAACCATATCGGGCGGATTTTAGCTTTTAGCTTAAACTTAAATTTAAGCAAAAGCCCGTTTAAGCCATGGGGAGAATGTTGTGAGTATATTTGTAAATAAAGATACAAGGCTCGTTGTCCAGGGAATCACGGGCAAGGAGGGCCAGTTCCATACAAGACAGTGTATAGAGTACGGCACCAACGTGGTTGCCGGGGTCACCCCGGGCAAGGGCGGCCAGACCATGGACGACGTACCGGTGTTCAACACGGTGCGGTCGGCGGTCAAGGCGACCGGGGCCAACGCCAGCATGATCTTTGTGCCCCCGCCGTTCTGCGCAGACGCCATCATGGAGGCGGCGGACAGCGGGGTTGAGCTCATCGTGGCCATCACCGAGGGGATTCCCGTGCTCGACATGGTAAAGGTGAAGAATTTCCTCGCCACCAAGACCTGCCGGCTCATCGGTCCCAACTGTCCGGGCATCATCACCCCCGGGGAGTGCAAGATCGGCATCATGCCGGGCAAGATTCATATGGCCGGGGGACCCGTGGGGGTGATCTCGCGGTCCGGAACCCTCACCTACGAGGTGGTGGACCAGCTCACCAAGCTCGGCATCGGCCAGACCACCTGCATCGGCATCGGCGGCGATCCCGTGAACGGCACCAACTTCATCGATGTGCTCGAGGCCTTTGAGAACGATCCCGACACCAAGGGCATCGTCATGGTCGGCGAGATCGGCGGCAGCGCGGAAGAGGAGGCCGCCGCCTACATCAAGGCCCATGTGACCAAGCCCGTGGTGGGATTCATCGCGGGGCTCACCGCTCCTCCGGGAAGGCGAATGGGCCATGCCGGAGCCATTATCAGCGGCAGCAGCGGCACGGGCCAGGCCAAGATCGAGGCCATGGAGAAGAACGGTATTCGCGTGTGCAGGAACCTCGGCATCATCGGCGAGGTATGTAAAGAGTTTTTTTGATATTTAGTTTTCAGTAGTCAGTAGTGAGTAGTGAGTAGTGCGTCGTTTCAAAGTTCAACGTTTTTTTTTATGGAGGTTCATTGATCAACATTAACGTATGACGGCGGATCACCCTTATGGATGTTCACATTCGAATTGATGCAAATGGGCTCTATTCATATGCGGGAAGCCATAAGACTGCACCTCTGCCGTCAAGGAGGATAGATGGAACGCTTGATAGTCGACGACCGAATCAAGAAGAGCAGAACCCCGGCAAGGCTTGACCTTGCCCAGAGCGGCACCGGCCTTGTGCTCGGGCTGTTCATGTGGGTTCACATGCTCCTGGTGGCAAGTATTCTGCTGGGAAAAGGCTCTTTCAACTTTGTGGCAAGAACCATGGAGCTCTCGTTTCTCTCGGACACGGGACACGGATACCCGTCAGCCGTTTTTATGGCGGTGTTTTGCGTGTTCTCCCTTTTTATCATCCATGCCGCCCTGGGGGTGAGGAAGTTTCCCATCTCCTGGAAGCAGCACACCATCATCCGTTCCCAGATGGGCATGATGAAACACAGTGACACCAACCTCTGGTACTGGCAGGTGGTCACGGGATTCATCATGTTTTTCCTGGGATCAGTTCACCTCTTTATCATGCTCACCAATCCCGGCCGGATCGATCCCTATCTTTCTTCGGACCGGGTTTTTTCTGCCAGCATGTGGCCCCTCTACCTGATACTCCTGGTTTGTGTGGAAGTCCACGGCACCATCGGACTTTACAGGCTCTGCATGAAGTGGGGCTGGTTCGGGGGCAAGGACCCGGTAAAGTCCCGGGAAAAGCTAAAGATGATCAAAAACCGCGCCACCATCTTCTTTCTCGCCATTGGTTCCCTCGCCCTCCTGGTGTTCTTCATCATCGGATGGCGCCACAGCGACCGGGCAGGAGAGCCCTACAACCACCGGCTCGTAGAAAGGGTTGAAGCGGCGGTGATCACCGAGGCCGAGCCTGTTGCAGCGGAACCGGAAGAGGCCGCCGAAGCCGAGGCTAGTGAGGAAGCCCCTGGGGAGACAGAGGAGGCAGCTGAAGTTGAGGCTTCTGAGGAATCCCCTGTAGAGGCGGTGGAGGCAACTGAGACCGAGGCGGCTCCGCTTGAGACAGCGGAAGCGGCAGCAGCAGAGGCATCCGAAGAGACCCCGGCCCATTCCGACGCCCATGGGGAACCTGAAGCCAACCATCACACGACACCGGACGAGGAGTAAGCCATGAAAGTCATATATACGGATTCACTTGTCATTGGTGGCGGTCTTGCGGGATTGAGGGTCGCCATCGCATCCATGCAGCGGGGCTGTGAGACCATTGTCCTCTCCCTCATGCCTGCAAAGCGTTCCCATTCGGCAGCGGCCCAGGGCGGCATGCAGGCAAGCCTTGGCGCCAGCATCAAGGGCGAGGGAGACAACGAGGAGGTCCACTTCGGAGACACGGTCAAGGGCAGCGACTGGGGGTGCGACCAGGATGTCGCCAGGATGTTCGTGAACACGGCCCCCAAGGCGATCCGCCAGCTCACTGCCTGGGGCGTTCCCTGGAGCCGGGTCAGAAAGGGCGACCGGGAGGTGATCATCAACGGCCAGAAGGTGACCATCACCGAGAAGACCGAGGCCCACGGTCTCATCACCTCCAGGGATTTCGGGGGCACCAAGAAGTGGCGCACCTGCTTCACCAGTGACGGCACCGGCCACACCATGCTCTATGCCATGGACAACAAGGCCATCCAGCTTGGCATTCCCGTTCATGAGAGAAAGGAAGCCATCGCCCTTATCCACGAGGACGGGGTCTGCCACGGCGCCGTTGTCAGGGATCTTGTCACGGGAGAACTCATCGCCTACGTGGCCAAGGCCACCACCATCGCCACCGGCGGTTACGGCCGTCTCTACGCCGTGTCCACCAACGCGGTCATCTCCGAGGGCATCGGCACGGCCATTGCCCTTGAGACCGGGGTGGCAAGCCTCGGCAACATGGAGGCTGTCCAGTTCCATCCCACGGCCATCGTGCCCGTGGGCATCCTCACCACCGAAGGGTGCCGGGGGGACGGAGGCTTGCTTCTTGACAAGGACGGCTACCGGTTCATGCCCGACTATGAGCCGGGCAAGAAAGAGCTTGCCTCCAGGGACGTGGTCTCCCGGCGCATGACCGAGCACATGAGAAAGGGCAAGGGCGTCCCGTCCAGGTACGGGGACCACCTCTGGCTGGACATCACCCTCCTTGGAAAAGAGCATATCAATAAAAACCTGAGGGAGGTCAAGGAGATCTGCGAATATTTCCTCGGCATCGACCCGGTCAAGGAGTACATCCCGGTGAGACCCACCCAGCATTACTCCATGGGCGGTATCAGGACCAAGGCCACGGGTGAGAGCCCCACCCTCAAGGGACTCTTCTCGGCAGGGGAAGCCGCCTGCTGGGACATGCACGGATTCAACCGGCTGGGGGGAAATTCCGTTGCCGAGACCGTTGTGGCCGGTATGATCGTGGGCGAGTACGTGGCCGACTATTGTGATGAAAACAGCCTCAACATCAACACAAAACTCATTGAAAAGTTCATCCGGCGGGAGGAGAGCAAGATCATCCAGCTCATGGGCCGGGACACCGGGGAAAACCCCTTTGAGCTCAAGAAGGAGATGCAGGAGATCATGATGGACAAGGTGGGCATCTTCAGGAACGGGGCCGACCTCGAGAAGGCCGTGGATGAACTCAAGGTGCTCAACCAGCGGGCCAGGAATATCGCTCTTCGGAACCGGATCTCCACCTCCAACCCGGAGCTTGTGGAGGCGATCCGTGTGCCCAAGATGATCAAGCTTGCCCAGTGCGTGGCCTACGGCGCCATGCTCAGGACCGAGAGCCGGGGCGCCCACGCCAGGGAGGATTACCCCGAGCGGAACGACAAGAACTGGCTCAAGCGGACCCTTACCACATGGCCTTCCAAGGAGGCCGATCTACCCGATGTCATCTACGAGGATCTCGACATCATGAAGATGGAGATGCCCCCCGGTTCCAGGGGCTACGGCGTGGACAACACCGTTCATCACCCGGACACGGAAAAGAGGATGGCCGAGATCGAGGAGATCAAGGCTGCCAATCCGGATGCAGACCGCTTTGAGATCCAGGAACTCCTCAATCCCATTGAGATACCGGAGAAATTCAAAGGAAAGAACGAGCGCATAGGGAGGGGTTTTAACTAATGAATGACCAGGAGAGAATCTTAAAATTTCATATTCTGCGATACAACCCCCAGATCAAGGGGGACACGCCCACCATGAAGACCTACGAGGTGAAGGAAGCGCCGGGCATGACAATCTTCATCGCCCTGAACGAGATCCGGGAGAAGCAGGACCCCTCCCTGCAGTTTGATTTCATCTGCCGGGCCGGGATCTGCGGCAGCTGCGGCATGATCATCAACGGCGAGCCCGACCTTGCCTGCCGGACCCTTACCTCCAAGTTTCCCGAGGGCGAGATCAAGCTTCTGCCGTTGCCCGGCTTTGAGCTCATCGGGGATCTGTCCGTGAACACGGGCAAATTCATGCGCGCGATGAGCGAGCGGGTGGAGAGCTGGATTCATGACAAATACGCGGAAAACGTGGACCTGTGCAAGCTGGAGGAGCGCATGGACCCGGACACCGCCGACGAGATTTACGAACTCGAGCGCTGTGTGGAGTGCGGCTGCTGCGTCTCCGCCTGCGCCACCAAGCGCATGCGGGAGGGATTCTTAAGCGCCGTGGGCTTCATGCGCCTTGCCCGGTACGCCCTGGACCCCAGGGACAAGCGTTCCGACGAGGAGTTCTACGAGATCATGGGCGATGACGACGGGGTGTTCGGCTGCATGACCCTGCTCGGCTGCCAGGACTATTGTCCCAAGGATCTGCCCCACCAGACCCAGATTGCCTACCTGAGGCGTAAGATGGCAATGATCAACTGACAAGGAGAATGAATGACACAGTTCAATTATAAGCCCATGTTTCCCCTGGGAGAGGACGACACCGAGTATAAACTGGTCTCCCGCGAGTATGTCAACATCAAGGAGTTCGGCGGAAAGGATGTGCTCACCGTGGAACCCCAGGCCATGACCCTGTTGGCGAAAACCGCCTTTAAGGAGGTGGCCCACCTGTACCGTTCCGGGCACCTGAAAAAGCTCAGGGCCATCATCGATGATCCGGAAAGCAGCGACAACGACAGGTACATCGCCCTCGAGCTGTTGAAGAACGCGGTGATCTCCGCGGAAAAGGTCTATCCCATGTGCCAGGATACGGGCACCGCCATTGTCATGGGCAAGAAGGGACAGCAGGTCTGGACCTGGTCCGATGATGAGGAGGAACTCTCAAAGGGCGTGTACGAGGCCTATACCGAGAACTATCTGCGGTACTCCCAGAACGCCCCCATCACCATGTACGATGAGAAGAACACCAAGTGCAACCTCCCCGCCCAGATAGACCTGTTCGCCACCCAGGGCGACGAGTACCGGTTCCTGTTCATGGCCAAGGGGGGAGGCTCCGCCAACAAGACCTTCCTCTACCAGATGACCAAGGCCGTGCTCAACTCCGAGGAGATCCTGCTGGATTTCATGACCGAAAAGATGAAGAGCCTCGGCACGGCGGCCTGTCCTCCCTATTACCTCGCCTTTGTCATCGGCGGCACCTCGGCCGAAGCCAACCTCAAGACGGTGAAGCTTGCCTCGGCCCGGTATCTGGATGCGCTTCCCACGGTCGGGGACGACACGGGCCACGCCTTCAGGGATGTTGATCTTGAGAAAAAGGTGCTGGACCGGGCCCATAAGTTAGGGCTTGGCGCCCAGTTCGGGGGCAAGCACTTTGCCCTGGATGTCCGGGTGGTAAGGCTGCCCCGCCATGGCGCCTCCTGCCCCGTGGGCATCGGGGTGAGCTGCTCCGCCGACCGGCAGATCAAGGCAAAGATCACCCGGGAGGGCATCTTCATCGAGAAGCTCGAGGAGAACCCGTCAAAGTTCCTGCCCCTGATGGAGCCTGAGATGGCAGAGCCGGTCAAGGTGGACCTCAACAGGCCCATGGACGAGATCCGGGTCCAGCTGAGCGAATATCCCGTCGCCACAAGGCTGCTGCTCTCCGGCAAGATCATCGTTGCCAGGGATATCGCCCATTCAAAGTTCCAGGAGCGCCTGGACAGGGGAGAGGGCTTGCCCGACTATATCAAGGATCACATCATCTACTACGCAGGACCCGCCAAGACCCCGGAAGGCCAGGCATCCGGCTCCTTCGGCCCCACCACCGCCGGACGGATGGATCCCTATGTCCCCATATTCCAGGAGCAGGGGGCGTCCATGATCATGCTGGCCAAGGGCAACCGCTCCAAACAGGTGACCGATGCCTGCCAAAAATACGGCGGCTTCTACCTGGGGTCTCCGGGCGGGCCTGCCGCGCGGCTTGGCCGGGACTTCATTAAAAAGGTCGAGCTCGTGGAGTACGAGGAGCTCGGCATGGAAGCGGTCTTCATGATGACGGTGGAGGATTTCCCCGCCTTTATCATCGTGGATGACAAGGGTAACGATTTCTACAGCAATCTTCTTTAATCCATAAACAACCTTAAAAACCCGGGGTAAAGCCTTATGGCTCTGCCCCGGGTTTCCATGTTTCAAGATCTTTGCCGTCGGTACATTCTGACAACAATATTCAAATACCTTGACTGTGGTGATTTGCATTTTGGGTTTGCACGAGTCCGATGTGAAGATTGCGGACATGAGTATCTTTTAGCCTTTTCCTGTAAACGGAGACAGTTTTGTCCGTCCTGTCATCAAAAAA
>JAAEMK010000338.1 GCA_024225635.1 Desulfobacteraceae bacterium
AGGTGCGGCCGGAATAGATGGGCAGAGCCTGAGCGCGTTTGCCTCAAATCTGGATAATGAACTATCGCAGCTTCTTCTTGAACTCAAAACCAAACGCTATCAACCGCAACCGGTAAGGCGGGTCATTATCCCGAAAGACGGTGGTGGTGAGCGTCTGTTGGGTATCCCAACAGTCAGGGATAGAGTCGTTCAACAATGCTTGAAAGACCTCCTAACCCCCATCTTCGAAGAACAGTTCCATCCATCCAGCTTTGGTTATAGACCGAAGCGGAGCTGTCACGATGCCATCAACAAAGCCACCATGTTTATCCGTCGATATAGGCGTCAGCATGTAGTGGACATGGACCTGTCGAAGTGCTTCGATAAGCTGGACCATACGCTTATCATTAAGAGCATTAAAAGACGGGTGCGTGATGGTAGCGTGCTGAGTCTCATTGCTCAGTTCTTACAAAGTGGGGTAATGGTTGATGGGCATTGGCAGCAGACAGAGACAGGCAGTCCGCAAGGCGGGGTAATAAGCCCGCTCATAGCGAACATCTATCTGGATGCGTTCGATGAGGAAATGAAACAACGTGGGCACCGCATAGTGCGCTATGCTGATGACATCCTTATC
>JAAEMK010000339.1 GCA_024225635.1 Desulfobacteraceae bacterium
AGGTGGCGGCGACTGGCCGGGTCCCGACTGGCCGGGTCGGGTGGCACCGCGCGCGCTCGGAGAATGGCGACTTTCGCCCTCGCGCGCGCTCCGTCCGAGGTCAACCTGCGGATCTTCAGACGTCGACGACGTCTTCGGCGCGTCCGACCATCAGGAAGCTTGCGGCCCAGGTCTCCAACTGCTCGAGGGTGGCCTCGCCCGCCCGCCGGCGCACATCCGCCGGGGAGCGTCCGCTTTTCGCCGTGTAGAGCTTCAGGAAGAGTCGCTCGGCTTCCGCGCGCTTTCCCGCGCGCAGGCCCGCGCGCAGGCCCGCGCGCTTGCCTTTCTTCAGGCCCCGACGCTCGCCCTTCTTCAGGCCCCGGCGCTCGCCCTTCTTCAGGCCCCGACGCTCGCCCTTCTCGATAAGGCCGTCCCGGATCCGTTCGACTCGTTGTGCCAACATCGTGGTGTCCTCCAGGCTCCTTAATCTGAATGCTTTCTCGCCTTCCTGCGCCATCTTCCGGAAGACATCGTCGTTGATGACGCCCAGAA
>JAAEMK010000340.1 GCA_024225635.1 Desulfobacteraceae bacterium
CCCCCCCCCCAATTCCATGATCGGCATCGTCCCTGTTGCATACACACAGGAACTGAACTGGATTACATTGTACTTGTCTGCTTCTTGTCTCTTTCCAATTTCGTCATGTACGTAAAACGGCCGTGTCACTTGTCTTGTCTGTCAGAGCATGAAGGAGGGAGTGCCTGTCAGTAGTCCATTGGTTCAATCCACGGTCACGTCGTGGACACGCAGCAGCACACAGTCACGTCACGGCGCCATCTGAAATTCGTAGTACCGCTACAAAAAGTTTACTTCAACGGTAAATTTAGCTTTCAAATGAACCCTATCTATATGCTTGCGAAAACTGCAAAAATTTGCTCCATCCGGCGAATTCGGTCAATTTCGGCCAAACAAGAAGCAAACGATGGCGACAGGCCTTCACACGATTCCCAAGCCGAGATTGTCGCCCAAAACAAACAAGAGTCGTTACCTTCGGCCGAAACCGGATGAAAATCGGCGCGAAAGTTGCCAATTTCTTGAAGCCAATCCATCAGGAACCAAAAGCGACGACGCAGTTTTCATCTTCGAATTTTTCGAGCCGATGCGCAAGCTCGTAGTAGCGTTTGCTGCTCCACCGACGGCCAAGATCGACCTAGGCGGCCGTTGGTTTCGAGAATTTCCAAAGAGAGAGTCAAAATTACTTCGAATTCCAGTTTTCGAAGAAAATCCACTTTTTCGCTCGAACTAATTGCCGTTTCCGAACATTTTCTGTTCGGTTTTCGTTCGGAGTTGACATTTCCGTTCGGTTTTTTGCAAAACAATGCCTTTTTCTTCGAAAGTTCGATTTTTCGGAGCTGCTGCTAAGCCAAATAGGCAGCTGCCGATCAGTCTAAGGCTGGTTCTAATTTTGACAGGCGAAGCTGGCAAAAGCTATTTCTATTAACCCCTTGTTGACGAGTTGCCCCTAAGGGGGTGTTACA
>JAAEMK010000341.1 GCA_024225635.1 Desulfobacteraceae bacterium
GTAAAACGGACCCTGCGGTTTCGTTTCTGCTAGTTTCAGAACGATCGGACAAAGATGTTAGGTCGAAAGTTTCTCGCAAAGTGCTCGAGTACTCAATTTCGGTCAAAACCGTCGGTCTTTGTTCGAGGCTGCAGGTCGCTATCCTCAACCGATTTTGCTGTTTTCAGTCTCGTTCGATAGGAAAATGATTGGTATAGGCGGGAAAAATTGCATTAGGATTCGGACTTTTATAGAAACGAAATTACGAGCTTTCGAAAATTATCCGCCGACGCCACCAGCGCTATGTATGACTGTCGGCGGTGAGACTACCTTCCAACCTAAGTTTAGTCGAGGGCTATAACATATCCAAAGGGCAACGAAATCGGTCAACTTTTGCGAAAGTTAAAGGTGATTCAAATTTAAAACATCCGAAATTTTAAAAAATTGCGCCAAAAATGCTCTTGCTAGGATTTCAGTTTGTCCACATAGCGTCTCCTGAGCCATCGAACCATCGCTCGTCAAGATCTGGTGCGGTAGCAAAATCTTGGTGTAGTGGTTTTGCAAAGTTGTCTTGTTGGTGTAGGGTGCACTTCACTTTTACGTACACCCCTTTTACATAAAAGCAAATACCTACCAGCGCACTTTACAAAATATCGCCGCTGGCACAGTACATGTTTCATAGGTAAAACGGACCTTGCGGATTCGTTTCTGCTAGTTTCAGAACAATCGGGTCAGGATATTAGGTCGAAAATATCTCTTATAGTGTTCAAGTATGTACATATCTGATGTAGGGTGCAGTGTGCACTTCACATTAACGTACACCCCTTTACATAAAAACAAATCCCTACCAGTGCACTTTACAAAATATCGCCTCTGGCACAGTTTCGATGAAAATTACATGTTTCATAGGTAAAACGGACCTTGCGGATTCGTTTCTGCTAGTTTCAGAACAATCGGGTCAGGATATTAGGTCGAAAATATCTCTTATAGTGTTCAAGTATGTACATATCTGA
>JAAEMK010000342.1 GCA_024225635.1 Desulfobacteraceae bacterium
GGATTTTGGAATGGGGGGGGGCGGACCCATTTCACCCTCAGGGACCCCCCTGTGGAACAAAATTTTGGGTCAAAATTTTGTCTTGGTGGGGCAAATTTCACTCTAAAATCGTCGTTTTCCTGCAAATATGGGCAACGAATTGAGTAAATCAGCGCCGCAGGCGAAAATTTTTGACGATTTTGACCTTTACATGCGTTAATATTGTACAAAACAGCGCCGCAGGCGAAATTTTTAACGAAAATTTGCCTTGCGCGGAGTAAAAATTGCGAAAATTTCTCCTTCAACTATGAAGTAGGGGGGGGGTAGGTCTGGGACGAATGGGGGGGGCGGCCGCCCAGTCGCCCCCCCCCCTGGATCCGCTACTGCACTAGTATCGTGCCACAATTACGTACTCCTATGATGAGCTCTGACTTCCAATCCAAAGGCAGCGCCTACCTACCTACAATGTACGCAGCTACGTACGTTACGTACACATTGCGAACGCAAGCGGCGCGGCGTACATACCGTAAATCCTCCAATAAGCCCCCTCCTGTTGCTCGACTTCCGGCCCGTCTTCTCGAAGAGTAGCAAAAGGAGGGGGGCTTATTGGAGGATTTACACGAACGTGTACTACGTACAGTATGTACATAGTTGATAGGAGTGAAGCAAAACAAACGGCGGTAGTCCCTCAAATAATTGGTTCTGCGCAGAAGGTGTTCATCATACGTACCTCACTTCGCAAATACACGTACCGGGCGGTAAGTATTGCAACAATATCCTTGGTATACATCTGCATCGGTGGAAAACTGAAATCCAGCCGGCGACGGCTTCAGGCAAGCAATTATTGCCGCCTCATGAGTGTTACAACGGTATTACCCATGTTTTACATCCATACATTGAGCATCTGGGACTGTGGTCCCCTGAAGTGAAGAACGCTCTCTTCTCACCCATCAGCCGAATTCTCCGATGTCATGTCGTGTATCTATATTACTACCGACGATCGGTGTCTTGTGTCTGTCAGTCTGTCTGTCTGTCTGTCTGTCCGAAACGCTTGACGACAACAACAACAACGACGACGAAAACGACGACAACGACAACAACGACTACTACTACTACTACTACTACTACTACTACTACTACTACTACTACTACTACAACAACAACAACTACTACTA
>JAAEMK010000343.1 GCA_024225635.1 Desulfobacteraceae bacterium
AGAAAACGGTTTATTAGAAACAATTTGTGGCTATTGGCACATTGTAAATGCCATTACAGCCCAACATTTTTCCTCCAGATACTTCCAAAATGTATTTATTGTACAATAGTAGCGCCGCAGGCGAAAATTTTGACAAATTCAGCACTAAAGATGAAGAAGAATGCAGCAAATTTGCTATTATAGGCTAAAATTTCTCATTTTGGGCAGAAATCTACCCTACGACTCGGGTAGGTCGGGACCTTTCGGGGGGGGTCGCTAACCCCCCCCCCCCCCCCCCCCCCCCC
Organism: Desulfobacteraceae bacterium; assembly: GCA_024225635.1. GTDB lineage: Bacteria > Desulfobacterota > Desulfobacteria > Desulfobacterales > Desulfobacteraceae > Desulforapulum. Next base: position 285 of record JAAEMK010000343.1, read on the forward strand.
CCTCGCCCCTGTCTTCCTCTTCGTTTTTGTCTCCCCCCTCTCCCCCATCGAAGGTGCCCTTTTGGTGGGACACGCCCCTCCCCGGCTGCCGCTCCCCCCTCCGGGGGCCTTCGCCGGGCCCGGCCCCGGGGGGGGGGGGGTCGGGGGGGTAGCGACCCCCCCCCCCGAAAAGTCCCGACCTACCCCAGTCAAAGGGTAGAGTTCTGGCCCAAATGAGAAATTTTA
>JAAEMK010000344.1 GCA_024225635.1 Desulfobacteraceae bacterium
AGGACAGAGACCAGACGGACAGTCGAGAGCCCTGTTAGCGCAGACGGCCGCGAGAAAAATTGTCGAAACCCAAAATCGCCACTGGAACCCCTACAATACGTATATTCCAACGCTTTTCACGAGAGAAAGGCAAATGGCAGGTAAGAAACCGAAGGAAGACTTCGCGTCGGCAACAGCTCTGCCAGAGCAAGTGCGGCTGAGCGATAGCTTTCCGAGACCAAAACCATTTGCGAAAGACACTCGAGACCATCCGTACACGACGTTTCTGATGGAAGTGATGTTGTTTTTGCTGGGATTCAATTGTGAACCACCAATGTGGATGGTGACGTTCGAAACGCTGCTAGAAGGCAAAGCGCGTCGCCTTTACCAACAAATACAAACAACGCATCACCTCATCACTTTCCAAGACGTCGCGATCGAACTAGGAAACCGCTTGTGTCCGCCGCCGAACGAAATTACCATCGAGCTCCGTTTAGAAGCGCTGCGATGGAACGGAAGAAAAGAACACTTAGACGATTTGGCAGCAGAAATTACCGACCTGTACCGACTACAGTATCCAGGTAGAGACCAATCGCTCACGTTGATTTCGCAGGCAGCGAAGCGCTTTCTGAGACTGCTTCCACTCAAATGGGTGAGGCATATCCGAGAGGCAGCTTTGGTCGAGACGATAGACAACTACTTGTACGTAGCTCAACAACTCGTCGACGACAATGCCGCGAAGTGGCAACAAGAGCGAGCTTGGCGAGTGACGCAACACTTGCCGCCGGTGACAGACGTGAAAGGAAAAAACCAGTTGCTGACAGATCCGCTAACTGGAAAAGCGAAACCGTCAAAAGTGTTAGAAGAACAAATAGATACTTTCGAAAAAGAGAATACAAAACCAAAGGTTAGGTTCGCAAGGCCAATCGCGAACGAGATAGGGAGGCAGGCGAATTCCCAGACAGACGATGCACAGGCGAGAGGACGCAATAGGAACGTACCGGGTAACAGAGAACGAAATCCTCGTTATCCGGCAGACAGTTTCGCGTCAGCCAATCAGAGACCGTCGCGGACGGGTGCACGTCTCTCCGGAGGTAGACGCCCAGGACCTAT
>JAAEMK010000345.1 GCA_024225635.1 Desulfobacteraceae bacterium
ATCATCGTTAGGGAGGGCACAGAAATCGTACGGAAACGGAAAAAACGGAAAAAACGGAAATGGACTTCCGTTTTCCGTCGACGGAAATACGGAAATGAAATTTTTCCGTCTTTACGGAAATCCTGTGAGGTCAGAAATTCGCAATATTCTTCGATGAAATCGTAAGTTTTGACCGCCAATTAGCGAAAAGTACACTGCGTCCCGTCATTTATGATGTTTTCGAGATTAAATTATCATTTGACGCTTGATTGCCTGCATGCGTGCGTGCTTACCGTACCCAGAATACCTGTCTATCTCGCTACCAGTCACCCTATCGACAGGGTGTTTGGGTTATCACATTTGAAACTACAATAACTTCGGCGTTTTGCGACCGATTTCGCTGAAATTCGGCTCAAAGGTGTGCTCATGTATGACATTTAGTGTGCTAGAATTTCAAGTGGATCGGTCGACACGCGACCGACTAACGACCAATCGCGCAAGGTCTGTTCAAAATCGTCGGTCGACGAAGGGAAAAGTCGCCGGCAAGCAGATTTGGTGCAGCGCAGGAATACTTGCATTAATCGCGCAATCTCTGACTAATCGATGTGAAATTCGGAATAGAGTAGAGTACGCGGATATGTTGCAGAAAAGTACCTAGTGGATGTTTTGGACCCGTATCGTTTATCACGTTTCG
>JAAEMK010000346.1 GCA_024225635.1 Desulfobacteraceae bacterium
CAGGGCGAAAAAGGACCGAAGGCACAGAAAAAAGTCAAAATCACTCGATGTCAGAAGAAACCAAGACGTAAGGAAGCAAAAGGGAGGGAAACAAAGGGTGGGCCGTCAAAAAGAAGAGAGAGAGATATGTTGGGGGATTTCCCCAGTCCAGCCATAGTCAATCACGCCGGGCCGTAAAATAGAGCATTTATGCCATAAATCCGATATTTTACTGCGTTTTCTCGCGGGATCTCGAGTGAGAAAAGAGACTCAGCTCATATTTTATGGCGTAAGCCTCCTTCCTTCTCCTCCCAAACCATGGTCGGTCGGCAAAGCCGAGGAAAAAAAGGGGAAACCAAAACAGAAGGAAGGAGTGCAACGAAAAAGTGCAAAAAAGCAACGCAAAACAAACACACACAGGTGAAGTCGGCCTAGTCGTAAAGGTCGAAAGGCAACGGCGTGAAGTGGCGCATGTCAAGTGTGTGGAAATACCTGGTCTCTTGATTTGACGACTTACGGTCGAAAATGCAAAGAATGGAGTCGAAACGTGGTTTGGAGACACGTCGACCCTGGGCTCGCCACTGAAGCGAGGGGACGTAAAGTGGGCACTGACGGGAGACCACCACTAGGTGCGTTGCAAAGCGGTGCAGCAGCGGCAGGATAGCACTGCGGAGCCAACGCGGCACGCAGAGCACTCCCCTGACGCCCCACGAGATGATGGAGTCGACCACCGCGGCGAGCACTCGCTGCTGGAAGGGGGGATTCA
>JAAEMK010000347.1 GCA_024225635.1 Desulfobacteraceae bacterium
GAAAACATACGAAGAATAATAGCCGTATTGTTTTAATTAATCACGGACGCCCAGGAATCAGGACAAAGTTAAATCTTCTCATTAGTTGCGAGGTAAAATAGTTATTTTTATTTTAATTTAGAAATGGTTATCTATCACATCTTATTATAAAAAGCTTTCTGTAGAAAAAAAACTGGTTTTTAATTTGGATATTTTTAGAAAATTTTTTTAATTCGATTATTATACTTAATGGTCGAGAAACTGTTCAAATTCAGCAGATATTAATCTTTTTTTTGTTGAATATATTCTAAAAGATTATTTCACTCAAGCAAAATTCTGTGCATGCCTTAAAATAATTGTAATATTAGTAAAAATTTCATTTCTTTTTCGTTTATGTTATACCTACGAATTTCTGATTTAAAAGAACCTAAATATATTTATTCATTAAAATGATCAAATTGACTTAATTGTAAAACCATATATTTCATTGTACTTTCCTTTAGGAGTTTAAAATTCGTTTTTCCTCAATAATTTTTATAATATTTCAGGTTTCCCTCTATAAGAAAAGTGTACCTAGTAGCCGCACCAGAAGGAAGAAAATATTTAAATAATTCCCGGACCAACGAAGTATTTTCTATCAACACGAGTATAGTCAATTTATTTAATTAAAATTCTAATTGTAATAAATGTTTTATTTTGATCTTATCAATATTGTTTATTGTTTTGTTAATTTAAAGCTCTTTATAACTAAATATGTGCCGAGTTTGTCCTCTAACAAGAACCTTATGATATACCATAATGCTTCTGTATTATATTTTAATTTTCCTTATC
>JAAEMK010000348.1 GCA_024225635.1 Desulfobacteraceae bacterium
ATATCAGGGTATCTCTGTTCCAAATTTCACCCCAATCGGTCGAAGATTGCGCGATTAGTGCAAGATTCCCTGCGCAACACCAGATTTTGCTCACCGACGGTTTCGCCGACCGGCGATTTTGAGTAGGCCTCGCGCGATCGGCCGTTGCTCGGTCATGTGCCAACCGATCCGTTTGAAATTTTAACATACAAAATGGCATACATGGGCCTACCTTCGAGCCAAATTTCAGCGAAATCGGGTATATAATGCTAAAGTTATTAGAGTTTTAAATGTGATAAATTAAAAAAAACCCTGTAGAAGTGTATTACACTTCAGCGTCACCTCGAAGGAAGTTAGACACGAGTCTACCCTTGACTTGAGCCCTAGAATAAAGTCTTCAAAAGCAATACAGCTCGATTACGGCGGCATACAGATCGGCCTGGGCCCAGTTGGAATCGGCATGGTATTCGCTTGGCTGCACCTCGTTGGCGCCGTGACGTCACCACTGGTCGGCCACTGGGTCGATTCGGAACGCTGCGCCACCGTGTGGCGCCGGACGGCCGTCAGTCTCGTCGGAATGGCCTTGATGTCCGCCTCGCTGCTTCTGCTTGGAGCCTCCAGCGTCTTCCCGGCCCTAAAGACAGTGTGAGTACCGTAAATCCTCCAATAAACCCCCGAGGGCTTATTTTTTCAACCCCCTTCCAATAATACCCCCTCCTAGAGGTAGGTTGAAATAAGCTCCCGCCTCCGATAAGCCCCCCCCCCATCCAACAGGAATACCAGTTCTACACTATCAGAGTTA
>JAAEMK010000349.1 GCA_024225635.1 Desulfobacteraceae bacterium
CCCTCTCCCCCTTCTCAGCTAACAGATGTACCAATCAGCATGGCCAGAGTAGGTTCCTTCGGTACGTGGTGAGACAGAGGGCGGAACCACAGAAAGGGTCACCAGGTCCCAGGGTCCTCCGCCCCACTTAGCCCACCCCCTGATTAACCAATATTCACCATCATATTACCAGTTAGTTGCGTGATTGCGCCCACCCAAAACATATACCGACTCTGCAGTGTGACAGAGAGATGGCACACCGAGCCCTCTCCCCCTTCTCAGCTAACAGACGTACCAATCAGCATGGCCAGAGTAGGTTCCTTCGGTACGTGGTGAGACAGAGGGCGGAACTAGAGAAAGGGTCACCAGGTCCCAGGGTCCATCCCACCCCACCCCACTAAACAATATTCACTTTCACTAATCAATCTAAAAGTGTATCATTCTCCAGGAAACAAACACGTCGTCGTCAATCACAGCGAGACGTTGGTGGACAAGGAGACGGGCAACCACACGGTTAGATTCAATTTCTTTTCGATTATGTACAGCACTTTCTTTCAACACCACTTTCTTGTCAGAACAACATCGAAGGGAACTGGGGCCGGACGAAGCAGTTGATCGGCGCCATGCACGGCTTGGCATCTGGAACGTCGACTATGGCGTTTCTGCACGCCTTCTCCTACAGGCGACTCTACGAGACCGACCAACGGGACATCTGGGGCGCCTTCGCGGCGCATTGGTCCGACTGGCTGGTCTGTACTCTCTGTTCCATCTCCACTGTTCATCTTTATAACAACACACCAATGACGGCGATGATGTTGACGGTGATGGCGAGTACGATACAAATAATTCCAGAAATTCTATGTAGATATCTGTGCTCAGGAAGACGGCTGCCCATCTATCGACGCGATGATGGACGAAGAAGACAAGAGTCTCTACGGGCTCAACTACCCCGTCCCCAGCCACCTCTGGTACCGAAAGAGAAAGTGGCCGGCTGGCGGATTTTGGCCGGGGAGATGCCCCCAAATGAAGAGAGCGAAAAGCTTCTAGGGCAACAATAATTTCTTTGTAGAAAATACTGAATTTATTTCTTTTGTGAATGTACTCTGTGAGTGCACCTGTGATCATTTTGATCATGATTGATCAATTGGGGGGGAGGGAGAGTAGTGGTGGGTGGGGGGGGCGTACCGTATTCTTTCTCTATTCGCCAAGTCGATAGGCGTCCTATCACTGTTCGGTATTCTTTTTGTTGCGTTTGACTTGCATATTTCTTGCATTGTTGTTTGTACCGGAAGACTTGGTGGAGATTTTAAAGATGCAATTTGGGTAACCATACAAAAGAATTCGACCTTTGGAATGGCACACCACATTTCTGAGACGAGCACAAACTCTGAGAAGGGCCGTAGGGCAGCAGGGTCACAAAGACAAAAATATTTCCCACATACAGTAAGAAAGCAAACGTATAATTGGAGAAAGGGTTTCAGGTGCTGAGGCCCACACTCGGCATCAATATCCATCTCCAACAAAAGTCGACAAAGGGCTGCAGGTCTCCAGGGTTCATGCTGTATTCGTCCGCAACTCTAAAAAGGAACCCTGCAGAGCCTGCAACCCTTTTCATAAACAACAAGTTGTAGAAAAATAATGTATCAGAAAATCACTGTCGAAAGAAATGGCGTCGCGCAGAAATCAAGAAAGGGTCACAGGCCTCCAGGGCTAAACAATGATCCCTCTAGCCCTGGACCCCTGTGCAGATTTCGTCCTCATTCTCAACAAAGAGGCAAAAATGGAAAGGGCTGTAGGGATGCAGGGTCCTACCCCCCCCCCAGGACGAGTATGTCGCCACACATACACAAACCATATAAATGTCGTCCTATGTTTTGTGTTATGTGGCGACATATTCGTCCTGGGCGCACCAGACCTCCCTTTCGAATGTTGTTTCTCACC
>JAAEMK010000350.1 GCA_024225635.1 Desulfobacteraceae bacterium
CCGCCCGATTCACTGCACGACCAGCCGCTGCCGGAGGCACTCACGAAGACGACGCCAGCCGGCAGAGTGTCGCTGACGCTCACCGACGTCGCCACCGATGGACCGGCATTGCTGACGTTCACCGTGTAGCTGTAGCTCGCTCCCGCATTCACCGGATCGGCCGAGTCGGTCTTGGTCACCGACAGATCGGCGATGGCGGTCACGTCGGTCGTCTCCGAGTCGCTGTTGTCCCCCGATGACGGATCGGTCTCGGTCGCGCTCACCGTCACAGTGTTGGTGACCGAGCCAGCGCCCGCTGGCGCGGTCACGCTGATCGTGATCGCCGGAGCTGCACCCACCGCCAGACTAGCCCGCGTACAGGTCACCACACCGCCAGATTCACTGCACGACCAGCCGCTGCCAGAAGCACTAACGAAGACGACGCCAGCCGGCAGAGTGTCGCTCACGCTCACCGATGTCGCCGCCGATGGACCGGCGTTACTGACGCTCAAGGTGTAGCTGTAGCTCGCTCCCGCACCCACCGGATCAGCCGAGTCGCTCTTGGTCACCGACAGATCGGCGATGGCGGTCACGTCGGTCGTCTCCGAGTCGCTGTTGTCCCCCGATGACGGATCGGTCTCGGTCGCGCTCACCGTC
>JAAEMK010000351.1 GCA_024225635.1 Desulfobacteraceae bacterium
ATTCTTGGCATGGAAAGCGCTGAACTGCAAGTTGGGGAGATGCTAGCCAAGTTCCCGCCGGACCTGAAAGCTGGAATGAGCAACCTCTTTGTCTACTGCAACCTGATCGCACCTCAACTAGTTGGCGGAACGAGAACTAATCTTCTCAAGGTTGTCCCCCTACAAGGCCGGCAAGGGGATGTGATCTCGATTGATTTCCCGAACATACATTACGGAGAATTGGTTCTAAACAGATTCTCCACAATTGAAGTATCTATAAAAGCTAGTAGCGGTGAACCGATTCACTTTAACTACGGTAACATTATTGTGAAACTGCATCTGAGAAAGAAACGATTGTTCTGAAAATGAGAGTTCAATTCAACCCACAGTCGGGCACCTATTGGCGTGGTCACTTTGCACAGCGAGGCGGCACGATAACGCCCTTTCAGGGGATTCCTTATCAGAGAGGGGCGGGGCTGGGGAGCATTTTCAGTAGTCTCTTGAGGGCCGTCATGCCCATCGCAAAAACAGCAGGGAAAGCCATTGGGAAGCAAGCGCTGAGAAGTGGTCTGGGGTTTGCCGGCGACGTTTTGGAAGGCGTGAACGTTAAAGAAGCAGCAATTAATAATGCTAAAACCGGCGCCGCCAGGCTAGTGAAGAAAGGAAAGAAAGCCTTAAAACGGAAGCGACAAAAGGGCGGAGGGATCGGTAAGGCGGCAAAGCGTATAAATACGACAAGGAAAGTTGGAAAAGCTAAACAGAAAAGAAAACCAAGAAGAAAGAACAAGGACGTTCTTGGCGAGTACTTGGCGTGATGGCTGCACAACTGCTTGATGAACGTAGTGTTCCAAGTGGCAAGGCGGAACTGGAATTGTTCTCTGTTCCTCCTACTCAAGTGGCGATCGATTCTGGCTTTTCGTTCGAGGTTCACCCAAAGAATACTTTGACGACGGCCGGGCCTTACGAGTTTAATATAACTAGAGACCCTCTCTACATCGACCTGAGCCGTAACTACATCTACATGAAACTGAAAATCACAAAGGGTGACGGAACCGACATTCCCCTGGCCACCGGCGACGGCACC
>JAAEMK010000352.1 GCA_024225635.1 Desulfobacteraceae bacterium
CATTCTACCCTTTCTTCTTTAGTGTTACTGGTTTTGGAGAACTGTAACTTACTTAAATAAGGATAAAAATGGAAGCCAATTTTTATTTTTAAAAATCTAAATTATTGAATTACACCCGTGAGTGAGCCCTTCAGGCGAGTTCACTCACTCTCTCAATTCTAAAAAATTGATTTTGGTTGGAAGTTAGAAGCTCGTCATAATCTTGCTCCCTGAATTATGATAATGCTTTTCATCTTTTGCCTTTTCAGCCGGGGGCTGTTATTGGTAGGGGCATGGGCATTTATAAGGGATATATACTTACACGGGAACGGATAGAGGTTGGCCATAGCCATCGGCTTCGGTATTCCGGGATCAGCGATCATGGTCCCTTTGAAATCATCATCACCAATAATCGCCCCCTTTTTTTTATCTATAGGGATAAAAACCTCCCCAAACGAATCTTCCATTGTGAACGGCGACAAGTCGATCTGACGGCCTTTGACGGCCGTCCGGTGGATGGGTTGTATTTTAAAACCCAGCGTCTTTTGTACAAGGCCCGCCGATATTATGAAGAGCAGGGGATTCAAACCTTTGAAGCAGATATCCATCCGGAAGAGCGATATCTGATGGAGCGGTTTATCCATGGGGGGATTGAATTTGAAGGCGCTTGTCACTCCAGGGAAGGGGTGCTTCAATTTGTAGATCCCCAAATTCGTAAAGGTGATTATTCTCCTTTGTTTTCAGTTCTGTCCCTGGACATTGAAACAGGGCGGGAAGGAAAGCTTTACTCCATCGCATGTCATTATAAAAGTCCCACAGGACATATCAATGGTGTTGTCCTGATGCTGGATGAAAATGCACACCAAACTGCCGGTTCCTTGGGCTCCCCGGGTCCCCGTGGGCCCGCTGATGTATCCGGAATGAGGAAGGGAATCGATGATGTTCTTCCAGGGTATCCGTTTGAAATTTTATCCCAAGGGGGGCATTTATACCGGATGCCCGATGAAAAAGCCCTGCTAAAAGCGTTTCTGAACGTCATGGATGCTTTTGACCCCGACATTATCATTGGCTGGCATGTGATTGGCTTTGACCTTCTTTTCCTTGAAAGAAAATTCAGGGATTGCAGGGTGCCGTTTTCAATCGGGCGGGAGCATGGGCCTCCAAGGATACGGGAGGTCCGGAAAGGGCTTTTCAGGGCGGATATGTGCGGCAGGATCGTCATTGATGGTCCCCCGGCCCTGAGGGCGGCATTTTACTCATTTGATAATTTCCGGCTGGAAACCGTGGCTTCGGAATTGCTGGGAGTTGGTAAGGACATTGGTGAGGAAAAAGATAAGGTTGCGGAAATTGAACGCCGGTTCCGGGAAGATAAAAAGGGATTGGCCCGTTACAATCTCCTGGATTGTAAACTGGTGGCGGATATTTTTGAGAAAACCGGTTTGATCGACCTTATTTATAAGCGGGCAACCATAAGCGGGCTTTCCATGGACCGGGTCGGCATGTCGGTGGCGGCCTTCGATTATTTCATGCTGCCCCATATTCACAGAAATGGATTTGTGGCCCCCAATATCAGGGATGTTGTTCCCGGGGGGCATGCACAGGGCGGATGGGTCTTTACCAAGGAGGCGGGCTTTTATGAACACGTGGTGGTGCTGGATTTTAAAAGCCTGTATCCATCGATTATCCGAACCTTTAACATCGATCCCCTGTCACGGCTCCGGGGGGACCGGGACCCCCTTGATACGCCCATGGGGATTGGCTTTTCCCGGTCGGCCCATGTGTTGCCCGGATATATCAAATCATTGATGGATAAACGGGAACAGGCCAAAAAGGACAATGATCCCCATCTTTCCCAGGCAATAAAAATCTTGATGAACAGCTTTTACGGAGTGATGGGAACCGCCGGATGCCGTTTCTATCACAGGGATCTTCCCTCCGCCATTACCGGCACCGGCCAATGGGTATTGAAAACCACCAGGGATTATCTGGAACAGGATGGATACGAGGTCATTTACGGGGATACGGACTCGGTCTTTATCTGTTTGAAAGAAACGGACCTGTCCGATTGTGACGGGGCTGCAAAAAAACTTGTATCACGGACAAACCGCTTTATAACCCGGAAGATACTGGAGGAATTCGGCCTGGAATCCCGGCTGGAAATTGAATATGAAAAACATTTCATCCGGTTTTTTCTTCCAGCCCTCCGGGGCGGAGGGAGTGCCGCCAAGAAACGGTACGCCGGGATGATGGAAAAGGATGGAAAAAAGGAGCTCGTCCTTACCGGTCTTGAGTTTGTCCGTTCCGACTGGACCCGGTTTGCCAGGAATTTTCAGTACCAGTTGTTCCAGCGGATTTTCCATGACCAAGAGGTGGTGGCGTGGACAAAACAAGTTGTTTCAGATCTCAAGAATCATGTCCATGACCGTGACCTGGTTTACCGGAAACGCCTTACTAAACCTCTCCGGGAATATACCAAAGTGGTTCCGCCCCATGTGAAAGCCGCACTTCTGCTGGGAGAAGAGGGGGCCAACCTACGGGAGAGCCGGTATGTCATGACCCTGAGGGGACCGATACCGGTGGAGCTGCCCCACACGGATCTCGATTACCGGCACTATGTCGAAAAGCAGCTCAAACCCATTTTCGACGCGGTCATGGCCTTTTTTGACCTGTCTTTCGATGAAATAGTCGGCGGGCGGCAACTGAGCCTGTTTGATTTTTAGGGAAAATATGCGGCGGGTGGAATAAAACAAGAGCCCAATGGAAAATTCCATTGGGCTCTTGTTTTGCTAACGAACTTAAGTCAGAAAAGTACGGGGCAGGGAAACCGGTTCCTGTTAATGCCTGATGACCGCAACCGGAAAGTCATATTTCTTGATCCAGTTTTCAATCCTGTCCAGGTCATCATTGCTCAGGCTCGGATCTCCTTCAATGTTATAGTTCCAGCCCATCTGGTTGTATTTGTTTACTCCCATTTTGTGATAGGGCAGCAGATCTATGCCTTTGAAGTTCTTGTAATCCCGGAAGGGCGTCAGAAACTCGATGAGCTTCTGAATGTCATCCTCACGGTCATTGACCCCTTTTAACAGGGGCATCCTGACCTGTACATTGTACCGGCCGTTAAGGAGCGTTGTCAGATTGCTCAGAATCGACTCATTACGCACTCCGGTCAGTTCAAAATGACGGTCGGAATCCATATGCTTCATGTCAAAGAGGAACAAATCCGTGAATTCCGCAACTTTCAGCAACGCTTCAGGTTTTGCATAGCCACACGTTTCTATGGCCGTGTTGATTCCCCTCTGTTTGCAAGCCATGAGCAGGCTAGACGCGGCTTCCGGCTGCATCAAGACCTCACCGCCGCCCAAAGTGACGCCGCCGCCGGAGACTTCGTAGAAGGGTCGGTCCTCTTCTATGACCTCCAGGAGTTCGGAAATGGTTTTCATTTCCCCGACCACGGACAGTGCGGATGAAGTACAGGCTTCCTCGCATTGGCGGCAGCCGATGCATTTACTTCCCTTTACGAATTCATGGGTCTGGGTTTCCGGTGAAATCCTGTGGACTTCAGCCGGGCACACCGAAACGCAGGCTCCGCAATTGACGCACAGGTCTTTCTTGAACATCACCTGGTACTTTTTCTTCTGGCTTTCAGGGTTTGAGCACCACTTGCAACGCAGCGGGCAGCCCTTGAAGAACACTATGGTTCTTACGCCCGGCCCATCATACATATTGTACTTTTGTATGTTGAAAATCATTGCTTTTCTTTCAATCATGGCGACTCCTGTGTTGCTCATAGCGCTCAAACTCCTGTTTTACCTATATTTCAGTCAGCATGGTTCTGCTGATGATTTCGTTCTGAACATCCTCGCACAACTCGACAAAGAATGCGCTGTAACCAGCTACGCGAACAACGAGGCTTCGATAGTTCTCAGGGTGTTTCTGAGCGTCAAGCAGGGTCTCGTTATCAAGGTAGTTGAACTGCATCTCGCCGTTACCAAGCATGCATGCGGTTCGGATCAGGGTGATGATGCCGTTTTCACCTTCAGGCGTGTCCAGGAGACCGGACATCAGCTTGAAGTTATGAACCATACCTATGTTCATGTTGTCGTTGGACATCTTGGAAATGGACTTGATGATGGCTGTCGGTCCCTTGTAGTCGGCGCCCTGGGTGGGGCTGATACCGTCGGAAAGGGGCATCCATGCGTCACGGCCGTTGGCGGATGCTCCGAGAAGCATACCAAAGGGAGTGTTGTTGGAGATGGACAGCGTGCCGTGGCTCAATACTGAATAGAGGGTCTTGTACTTACGGTGCTCCATCTCAGTAAAGTTGACCAGGTCTGCCGCGATCAGATCGGCATAGTCGTCATCGTTGCCGTACTTGGGTGCGGCCAGGCAGTCAGCCTTGATCTGGTCATAACCCTTGAACTCGGCCTTCAGGGCTTCGTTCATCTGGGCCAGGGTGTATTTCTTGTCTTCAAACACAAGCTTTTTAATGGCAGCCATGGAGTCGGTGTATGTCGCAAGTCCGCTCCAGATAACACCGGGGCCGAAGTTGTACATGGCGCCGCCGGCGGAAACATCCTTACCGGATTCCATGCAGCCTTCGTACATCATGGACATAAGGGGCTTGGGAGCAAGTTCCTTGTGAATCCGCTGGGAAATAACCGTACCAATGCTTGACCACTTTGTGATGTACTTGATCTGCTCTTTAACCGCGTCTTCGAACTTCTCATAGGTATCAAAGGAGTCGATTTCGCCCAGGTTGGGGCAAACCTGCTTCTCATACCAGAGAGGTACACCCTGGTTGAGAACCAGCTCAATACAGATGGGCCACTGGGTGTAAGCGGTGGAGGTCCACTGGTAAAGACGGCCTGATTTCTGGGGCTCAACGCATCCCATGAGGCAGTAGTCCCGGGCATCTTCAATGGTGACGCCCTTTGCCAGCATCATTTTGATATGGGTATCGTCAAAGTGAATGGCGGGGAATCCCATGCCGGACCGGATAACATCAACAATCTTTTTCAGGTATTTCTGTGAGGATTTGTTGTGTACACGTGTCGCCAGGGAGGGCTGGTAAATCTTGACGTGCCGTACCGCGTCCATGAGCAGGTAAGTCAGGTCGTTGACAGCGTCAAGGCCATCACGGGTCACACCACCGACACACATGTTTACGAAGGGCTGGTATCCGGCGAAGTATTTAGCGCCTTCCTCACTGGTGATCCACATCATCTCGGACATCTTGACCAGCATACAACCGGCCAGGTCAAATGCCTCATACTCGGTCATGCGGCCGGCTTCCAGATCAGCCTTGAAGTAGGGGTACATGTACTGGTCAACACGGCCGATGGACATGCCGGTCTGGTTCTCTTCAACCACGAGAAGTGATTCAATGGTCCAGACAGCCTGGATGGCTTCCCAGAAGGTCTCGGGCTTGTGGGCGGGAACCCGTGCGTTTATTGCGGAGATTTTCTCAAGCTCAGCCTTACGCTTGGGATCTGTTTCCTTTGCAGCCAGCTCGCACGCATAATCAGACAATCTCTTGGCATAGATCATGACGCCTTCGGTGGTATCGATCAGGGATTTATAGTAATAAATCTTATCGAAGTCCTCGGGGTTTTCATAATCCAGCTTTTCCAGGTGCTCTTTTGCTTCCTTCTGAATATCGAGCATACCCTTTTTCATCAGGATGACATCATATCCAGGGTTGGAGTCGCCGCCGCCGTTCACTGCGTGGTAAGAGCAATCGGTCACATAGGACTCGCCGGAAAGCTCCCACATACCCGCTTCGCGATACTGCTGCTCGCAATACTCATCAACGGATTTGCCTTCCCAGAAGGGAAACAGCTCTTCCTTCATGATTTTCTTGTCTTCTTCGGAAATATAGAAGGGATCCTGGGCACGTGTTCCGATGGTGTCAAGCTCGTCAAGCATCCAGCGCCATGCAAGATCAGGCGAGCAGGAGCCGCCGCGGGGGGCGCCGGTGGGTGAACCTACGATGAGCTCATTGTCCTGAATGACCAGGGGGGCTGTCTCACAGCAGTAACGGAAACTCTTTCCGCGCAATACGGCCTTGGGGAGCCCTGGGTTTTCCTTGGCAATCTTGGTGATTGCACGGGCCCGGTGGGTTGTAATACTGGGCTTATGCTTCAGGAAAGTTTCTTTGAGCTTCAGGTGACGATCGGTCGGTCCGTCAGGAATTCCGGGGCCGTTTGTTGAGGCAGCCGCATTACCGGCAGGTGCATTATTCGCCATTTCAGCAGAAACACCCTCAAACATTTTCCTTAAAGACTCACGATCCCCTTCGGGCATGTGTTTTATCGCGTCTGCAAGTTTATTTGAAAAATCTTGAATATCCAAACTTACTACCTCCCTTTCACTGAAATGCTTTCAATGATATCTGCAGAGCTATTCACCCCTTCAAGAACTTCTTTTACGATGCGGTGTAATATCTGCATGTTGTCTAAATTAAGATCATCCTTCTGAATGGTATTTTTCTTGGAAGGCGTCACTCTTTTTGAAATTTCGTTGTCGATTGCATCCACGTTCCTGACACCATACCCAACCTTCCGGGTGTAAATCAGGTTCAGCGGAGATACATTATCAGATGTGATGCCATATCCGGCCGATCCGCTTCCCAGGGTCATGGAGGGAAACAGATTGGTGGTCGCGCCCATGCCGCCGAATGTGGCGGGCGTGTTCACAAGGAGTCTGCCCACGGGCTTCTTCAATGCAAACTGTCGAATGACATCTTCATCTTTTGAGTGTATGACAAGCGTATGCCCGTTTCTTTCACTGAGCAGCAACTCGATACATTTCTCACAAGCATGCATCCAGTCGTCTTCGACATAGTAGGTCAAGACGGGACAGAGTTTCTCCTTTGAATAAGGATCTGTCTCAGATACATATTTTCGTTCCGCGATCAATACGGTTACATCATCCGGTACGGAAAAACCCGCCCGTTGGGACAAGGTTTGGGCTGAGATCCCGATCATATTGGAGTTCAGCGTTCCATCCGGGCAGAAAAAGAGTGAGGCAAGCTTCTGCGACTCTTCTTCCGACATGAAATATGCACCGTTGTTCAGCAACTCGCGTTTGACGTCATCGGCAATACAGCCGTCAACAACAACTGATTGTTCCGCCGAGGCCACGACCCCGTTGTCAAACGTTTTACTGATGATAATATCTTTTACCGCCTGGGGAATATCCGCAGTCCGCTCGATAAATGCCGGACCGTTTCCCGTTCCTCCGTAGATCACGGGCTTTCCCGCTCCATAGGCGGCCTGAAGCATCCCCGGAACGCCTGTATTCATGATCAGGGCGGTTGTCTTATGCTGCATCAGTTCAATGGTTCCGCTGGGGGTCACCGTATGAAGATAGGTGAGAGTCCCTTCCGGCAACCCGTTCGCCTCAGCCGCCTCTATCATGATATCGAGTGCTTTGCTGATTGCTTTTTGGGCCCGGGGATGGGGTGAAAAGATGACGGCATTTCCTGATTTAATTGCAATCAGGGTATTATATATGGTGGTTGAAACGGGACTGGTTGCCGGGCACAATGCGACTATAACACCGACAGGCACTCCGATATCCATCATTCGGTTATGCCGGTCTTCATCGATGACGCCGACGCAACGCATACCTCTCAAGCGCCTGCGCGCATACCCGCAGACAAATTTGTTCTTGACGCATTTGTCCTGCCATCTGCCATAATCCGTTTCTTCATGTGACATGACGGCAAGTGCCTGGGAATGCTTTTCTACAGCTTCCGCCACGCACTCGACAATCTTATCAAGCTTTTCCTGGGGAAAAGCCGACAGCTTTTTCTGTGCTTCAAAAGCATTTTCCGCAAGAATTCGGGCTTCCTGGATGGAGAGCAAATCATTGTCAATAATACTCATTTGTCTCTCTCCCTTCTCTTTTGCAAATCAATGTGTTTGTAGTCGTCTTCATCATTACCCTGCCTATCAAGCCATCAAGGCTTACTGGGCCTGGGGCAACAGTTTCTCGAGGGCATAGCGGCCTGTGATCTTCGCAAGATCCGGGTGCGGTGACGGGATAACGATTGAGCTGTGGACTTTTGCGCCCATGGCTTCAACAGCGGCTATTCCGGCTTCCACCGCTGACTGGCATGCGGCGACATCGCCTTCAACCAGTACGGAAATGTATCCGGAAGCTGTATTTTCATAACCGATCAATTTAACATCCGCCGCCTTCATCATGGCGTCCGCAGCCTCTAATACAAACACGATACCAAATGTTTCTATTACACCTAATGTTTTTCCCCTGGTCATTTGCATTTCCTTTTTTTCAGCTTACTCGAAATCGACATCATGTACGGATACAATGTCACCAACGCCTTTGATCGGGCGAGGCATGACATTCTGTGCTGTCAGTTCACCTATCTCGGATGCTGCCCTGGCGCCTGCTTCCACTGCGGCCTGAACCGCACCTACATCGCCCTTGATCATAATCGTAACAAGCGTAGATCCGATGTTCTCGTATGATATCAACTCAACATCCGCCGCTTTTAACATTGTGTCTGCTGCATAAAGTGCAGGAACCATCCCCAATGTTTCAATGAGTCCTAATGCTTCTTCACCATGATAACGCATTAAAATTTCTCCTTGCTATTCTTTAAATTCTGCCCTTTGCCGTGGGAGCATAAGCCTTTCCCTATAGGGGAAAGTCAATATATTTTTTCACCAATGGATTTATTATTTCAGATATTTCGAAAAAACGACCATGAATAATTTAAATGGTTGTTATTGCATGCTAAATAAATCTTCCGTCTTTCTTGAACCTGGGGTTTTGAAATATGGGAGGTTTTTCTTTTTTGTCACGAAATATCCGGGGTCGTGAAATGTTCGAGGGAGATGGACGATCCTGGGATCATCTGATAGAGAAATGTCGTCCTCTTTTAAAAAAGGCTCCGCCCCAACAATATCCGGGACGGAGCCTTTTTTATATATTTAACCGCTTACATCAGTCCTTGATGTAGTGATTAATGGTCGCGGCACCTTCTTCGTGTGCGTGATAGTAGACCCTCAATTCATTGTTGGAGTCCATATCAAAGCGTGATTCCTCGAGAAGGCCGTTTGCCTCGGCAGTCATCAGGGCAGAGACCACAGCATCCTTTTTGAAAGCTTTAAAGTCGCTGTAGTCACCTTTCAGAGCTTCCATAACATCATCCGCGCAAGCTTCTTTAACTGTTGTGACGAATTTCAGTATTGCATAGTTAAGTGGCTTCATATTACATCTGCTCCTTTTTTTTCAACAAGTCCAGTGGATTCAAAGCAATTATAAAGATACCAATTACCATTACTACAGCTGCAATCCAGGCAATAGGTGCGATTGTCCAGCCCTCAATGCCACAGATGACACCGAGTACGATCCAGCAGACAAAGGGACCCCAGAAGGAGAAGGTGCCGTTGCAAGACATACCAAGGGCGGCACCGCTCATGCTGGTGCCTTTGTACCAGAACATGAATGTAAGATATGCACTGAGTCCGGCCAGGACAAAGTAAATCATAGCGTCACTGTCCGTAAAGGACTGAACCACAAGTCCGAATGTGTCAACGTTGCCGGCTATTATGCCAAATAGGGGAACCAGAATAATCAAGTTTGAAAGGCCGGATGTTACCTGGCGAATTGTAATGCCAACTTCCGAGTCGATCATGGATGTGCCGTAACCGCATACACAGCCTTCAAAACCCCAACCTACTGCAGCAAGAAAACCAAAAAAGATGCCCACTGCCATTCCATCCGGAGCATCACCACCAAGGGTCGGGTATGCAATCATGAAGCTGGCAAGGAAGCAGATGGAGATACCAAGCATCATACGGGCGTTCAATTCCTGCTTGAACCAGAACCTGGCCAGGATTGCACCGATAGCAGGACAAAGCGCACTAATAGGAACAACGATGGAACCTGCCTTCATAAGTCCAACAACATAAGCTGTACTTGCAAGGGGGCCACCGATAATCGCACCAATAACCATCATAAGCCCTGGTTTTGTTTTAAGGCACCTGAAAAAGTCCCCAAGCCGTCCTCTTGCTGTAGCGATTCCCAATGCCCAGACGGCACTGCACGAATCGGTGGTTGCGGCTCCAAGGGCGCCTAACAGAAAAGTTACTGTAAAAGCAGACAAGCCAGCTGTGTTTGCGCCATACCAGTCTGCCCAGATTCCTTTAGACATTCCCAAGGTCATAAATGCGGTATAGAAACCATACAGAAGACCTGAGAGCAGGGCGATAATAATACCCTTCTTCTTAAAGTCGGCAGCCAGTTTGTTTTTCGCCCTGACTGCAGCCATGTTTGCCGAACCTGATACTGTACTCATAAATGCAAGTTCCTTTTTTTCACTAACGTTTTTGTGAATCGCGTTAAGCCCCATTAACCAAACATCCTGTTTATACAAGTCTGTTTATACAGACTTATGCATAATAATTCCAGGTTTTTATTTTCGGGGGAGCATAACTTTTCCCCTAAGGGGAAGGTCAAGTTAAAAATGAATAAAAATCAAAAAAATCCGGGATTTAGTCGGAGAATACTTTTTTCTCGACGAAATCCCGTAACAGCGGGGAGGCGAATTCCCAGGCAGAATGTGAGTTCCGGATGAACAGGCAGGCCTGGAATCAGGGGGAATATTCTAAATCATGATTCGCCGGCACGGACACGGTATGTTGTGTCCGTGCCGGACTTGATGCATCTTTCAACGGTTGGAAAGCGGCAGCTTCCCGTTACGTTAAATATATTCCTGAAACAGCTCCTTTGAAGCTGATGGAATGATAACTTTGTTGACCAGCATGCCCGTATCCCTGATCTGCTCAACAGCGGCGTCTACGGCCGCGTTAACGGCACTGGTGTCGCCGTTTACCAGGAAATACCCCTTGCCGCCCACGGCCATGGAGATATGGACCCGGAACAGGGTCACGTCGGCCGCCTTTACCGCTGCGTCCGCCGCCTCGATAATGGGTGTGGCTGAAAAGGTCTCCACGATTCCCAGGGCCCGGTTGAAATTTTTGGGCAGCTCAACACTGCCGGACAGGGCGGGAAACACCTGGCGGTCGATGTTGGGAATGTTCAGGGATTCGATCAGATGGCCTGAAGCCTCTTTTTTGGCCGCGTCCAGGGAAGCGCCCACGGCGGAGACGGACCCGCCCACGATGACAAGGAATTTGCCCGGGCAGATGGTCCTTGCGATGAGCACCTCGACATCCGCTGCCTTGAGCATGGCGTCCTCGGCAAGATAGCCTGCGGCAATGCTGGATAATTCTACGATTCCGACGGCGTTTGACATTACTGATCCTCCATCTTGTTCTGCTCCACACAGCAGATCTGTATGAAGGTGTCTGTTACACGTTCAACCCTGCCGTTGACAGGGGAGTGGATCTCCGCGCCCAGGTTTTTCCCGGGGGTGGCGATCTTCTGCTCAAAGTTCACAAGGTCCCCCTCTTTGACAAGCGGGGTTGCCGGCGCACCGATATGCTGGTGCAGGAGAATCCTGAGGGTTGAAGGCTTGCGGTCAAACCCGACCAGGGGGCCTTCGTCCGGGTAGCGGTTGAGATCGAGCCTCGCTTTGAGCCGCTTGGAAGGGGTCCGGCGGTAATCCGCCAGGGGATGGGCCCGGTTCAGCGGTTCCCCTTCATAGGAGAGCTTTTTGAGCATGGCCTTGCGCTTGGCGTTGATGGTGACGGCCGAGGGATAGAGCCCCTCGGGACAGGAGACAAAGCTGCAAAGGTTGCACTCGCAGCAGGAGAGGGCGTGGGTGCCGGGCTCGGTGGTCTCCCCGGTTTCATCAACAAACACCAGGGACCGCATGGCCTTGTGGGGCTGGACCGGATGTCCCAGGAGATACCTGGGACACAGCTCGGTGCACTGGGTGCACTGGTCGCAGGCCGACTTGCCGATCTTGTTGACCGTGGATTCCGAAGCCATCACTTTGTACCGCTGTACCAGGTGATGGTCCGGGGGGAGAAGGATCAAAGCTGCGGTGGTCTTTGTGACAACCCCGTCAAGGTCGTCGACAATCTTGCCCATCATGGGGCCACCCACCAGAAGCACGTAATCGTCAATCAGGGGCTCTGCAAAATCGATGAGCTCCCGGAACGATATGCCCAGGGGAACCTGGACCGTAACCCGGTTTTTGACCTCGCCCGCAAAATTGAGGAACTTGGTGGTCACGGGTTTTCCGGCGCCGATGTTGTAGATGGTCTCAACATTGTTGACGATGACACCCTTGGTGATGGGAAGCTTTCCCGCCTCGATGACCCGTCCCGTGGTTTCGTAAATCAGGGTGATTTCGTCCCCGGCCGGATAAAAATCCCGGATGGGCGCCACCTTGATATTGTCCCCGGCTTTTTGGTTGAGCATCTCGATCAGGGCGTGGTGTTTCTCCTTGATGCCGATGATGCCGGTCTTGGCGCCCGCAGCTGTCATCAAGGTGGTAAGTCCCCTGAAGAAGGTGTCGGTCCTCTGTTTGAGGATCTCCTTGTCCTTGTGGAGCATCGGTTCGCACTCGGCTGCGTTGACAATGACGATCTCCGCCTGGCTGCCAAGCTTGACATGGGTGGGAAAACCGGCCCCGCCGGAGCCGACGATCCCATGCTCTTTTATTTGAGTGACGCTGTCCATGAGCTTTGATCTTCCCTTTGCTTAGAGTTCTTCCCAGTTGGCCGGGTAGGTGACGTACATGAAACGTGCGGTTTCGGGTACGCTGAACTGGATGGAGGTGTCTTTGGGAATAAAGATAATGTCGCCCTTGTTGCCGACGACCTTACGTCCGTCGATGATGATCTCAAGGGTGCCGTCGATGATGTAGTCCACCTCGTCGTACTTGAGGGTCCAGTCAAAGGTGGTCTCTTTCATCTCCATGATGCCGCAGCCGAGCCGGGGGCTCTCGTCAAGGGAAACGATATCCTTGAGGTAGACCTGATCCCCTTCCTTGCCGGTGTCGAACTTCTCGGGAGTGACCGTGGCGGCCTTGACGGAGAGAACTCCGCTCTTCTCATCCACGTCTTTGGTAAAACCCCCGGACGCCTTGCCGAGGTTCTCGGAGATTACCTTTCTGATCAGATTTTCAAGTACTTTTTCATCAATGTTCATTTTTAGACCTCCTTAAAAGGGACTTACTTTGCAGCGGCGGCAGTTGAGGGAAGAATACCTTCTACATCCATGTGGGGACGGGGGATTACGTGGATGCTGACGAGTTCGCCAACCCGCTCTGCTGCGGCTGCGCCGGCGTCGGTGGCAGCCTTTACCGCACCAACATCACCACGGACCATGACAGTGACAAGACCGCTTCCAACCTGCTCTTTTCCGACCAGGGATACGTTTGCAGCCTTAACCATGGCATCTGCTGCTTCAATTGCGCCAACAAGTCCTTTTGTCTCGATCATTCCCAATGCGTTCATATCTGTTACTCCTTAGTGCTTTTTTTTAATCTTCTTTTATTTTTTCTAAAACGATCCGGCTGATTTCCCGGATCGCTTCGGGATCATTTTTCAAGAGCGCTGTAAATGTGTCCATCAGGGATTCGATGGATTCATCCTTGGGCTCTTCGACCTCTTTGGTACAGGAAACAGGGGCAGTCTCCTCTGTCTCTGTCTCAGCCACAGGCCGCGGTCCGTATTCGATGACCACGCCCCTGTCGCGCAGTATATCCTTGGCTCCGGGAGTCAGGATCATGGTTTTGTCCATATAGAGGGTTTTCTCGCCCTCCTTGATGAACTCATCAATCCTGGAACTTCCGATCAGTGTTTTTTTCATATCATCTCCTAATAACAGTTCGAGTCTCTACCAGGCCAAGCTCTTCCATCACGGATTGCCGGATGTTTACATCCCGTCGATGCTGCCAACGGCCGTGGCATCCACAATCGGAATATCTTCATTACTCTTTGGTAATATCAATATTGTGATTTCTGGCAAAATCCGCCCCAAGGGGCGTTACCACTGCTTTCGCACCGGCTTTTATCTGCTTTGCGCCCTTGGCGAGGGCCTCGGCAACATCCTTTTCCGTAATCAGGCGTTTCCGGGACACAAGGGTATCTTCGGTCTTGGGCTCGAACCGCCGGATTCCAAACCCTGAGAGGGTTTTTTCATGGGACTCGTACAGGTCGTAGAGGGCGTGGGCAGCGGTTTTTTCATACCCCTGGTATTCAAAGGTCACCACTTCCACGCTCCGGCCGGCAAGCAGATGCGCCAGCACGCTCTCCATGACCTTGCCCGATGCCCTGCCGATTGCAAGGTCGGCCATGGCATTACAGGAAAGGGTCGGCAGGATCAAGCGGTCCGCATCCTCAAGGGAGCACCCGTCGTCAAGGCAGACGAGCTCAGCCCCCTGGGGCAAAATCCCGGAAAGCGCTGTAAGATCCGTGTCCTCGCGAAGGGCGAGGATGCCGATCCGGGTCTTTGGTTCAGTTGCGGTGAGCTCCAGGAGAACCTTCTTGACGAGTTGCTCCACCAGTGTCGAATCAAGCCCCACGGAATTCCTCCCGGGGCTGCTTGACAATGGTGCACTCGGAGGCCGGGGTCCAGCCGCTGCCGTTGCCCTCATCAAAATCGATGTGCATGGCAAGGTTGAAATCGCTTGATACCCGGACCAGGACATCCCTGAAGACCACGGGACGGGTTCCGGTCATGCTTACGCAGACCATATCCTTGTCCTTGACGTTAAGGCGCTCGGCATCCGCGGGGGACATGTGAATGTGGCGGCTTGCCACGATCACGCCCTGCTCAAGTCCCACAATGCCCGTGCTTGAAGCAAGAACGATTCCCGGGGTGCCGTCGATGTCACCGGACTGGCGTATGGGCGTCTTGAGCCCAAGGGCCCTGGAATCGGAGATGGAGATCTCCACCTGGGATTCGCTTCGGGCGGGGCCGAGAACGGCCACGTTGTCGACCACCCCTTTGGGGCCAATGAGGCGGACCCGCTGGTCACAAAGGTACTGACCGGGCTGGGAGAGCTCCCGCTTGTAGGTCAAAGGTCCGCCAAACAGGGCAATGCTGTCCTCTTCCGAAAGGTGGACATGCTTGG
The DNA here is from genome assembly GCA_024225635.1 of Desulfobacteraceae bacterium. GTDB lineage: Bacteria > Desulfobacterota > Desulfobacteria > Desulfobacterales > Desulfobacteraceae > Desulforapulum. Next base: position 15,005 of record JAAEMK010000352.1, read on the forward strand.
CTGAAAGCTCAACCGGGATGGTGGTTTTGACCTCTTCCACTTCGCCTTCCCCAAGCCGTTTCTTCAACTCACCCATTATCAATTCAACTATTTTATCATCCATCACTTGGGTCCTGTCACTTATAGATTCCAGCCTTCTCCTTGAGCATCATGATGTAGATCACGCTGCTCATGCGGTTGAGGGCCTGGATCATATCTCGTTTTTCAACGTTGTTCATGAATGCGGCCACGGCCGCAATCTCAATTTCCCGCACACTGCTCCTCAGGGTGTTCAGTCCCAGAAGGGAAGGGCCCATATCCACCGAGGGCATGATATGCCCGATCTTGAAGTAGCGCTTCGGATGGTGGGACCGCTCCCTTAGTTCAGGATCGGTGAGCCCCAGTATCATGGTTTCAGGCAGGGGCTGTTCCATCACGTCGCACTTCATGATCTCCCGCGCCCAGGAGAGAAGCTCCGCAAGATCCTGGCCGAGGCCCTTTTTTTTCAGCTCGATGCTCCTGAGCTGTTCCATGAGGACTGCGGACTGGAAGCTGTCCAGCTTTCCCCGGAATACGATCCTGGGATCGTTCTTCACCACCAGGGCGTTGCCGTGGAGCTGGGTCATGTGTTCGGGTTTTGTCTCAAACCTGCCGCCGTCAACGGCAGAGAAGTATTTCGCCTTTGGCTGGGGCGCAGGGGCCTGTTCAGCCGGTGCTGCCACCGGTTCCCTGGGCTCCTGTTCCCCTTTTTTGTTTCTTATGACGGCAACGGACTTCTCGTTTAAGAACTGTTTGGCGGAGGGGGTCAGAATCTGACCCTCCTCCACATTGAAAGTCTTAAAGGCCTTTTTTCTGAAACTCTGTCTCAGTAAGGATTCCGTTATGACCTTCATGGATTACTATCCCTCGAGCTTGGGAAGAATCATCTCAACGTCGCCATGGGGTCTGGGGATCACATGGATGCTCACGAGCTCGCCTACACGCTCTGCCGCGGCAGCGCCGGCGTCTGTGGCGGCCTTGACAGCGCCAACATCGCCCCGGACCATGACAGTCACAAGACCTGCGCCGATCTGGCTCTTTCCGATGAGCTGTACGTTAGCTGCTTTTACCATTGCATCGGCTGCCTCAACAGCGCCGACAAGTCCTTTAGTCTCGATCATTCCCAGTGCATTCATTGTAGCCATGGTTGGTTCTCCTTATTGTTTAGTTTAACTCTTTAAATTGTTTGAGGATCATCTCGGTGATGAGCTTGATGTCAGCAGTACCTGCCGCTGCCGCCGCCGGGGCCGCTGTGGTTGCCTGGGGAGCCTCCATGGGCATCGCATTGGTCTCATAGGCCACCCTGCGGATGCTGAAAAGGTTCTCAGGGGTTACATTGTCTGAAGTGGCGCTGCCGCCCACCGGTCCGCATCCAAGGGTGAAGGAGGGGAACAGGTTGGTGGTCAGGCCCACCGCGCCATGGGTGGACGGGGTGTTGACCAGGAGCCGGGAAACCGGCTTTTTCATGGCAAACTCACGGACGATGGCATCGTTGTTGGAGTGGATTGCCAGGGAGTGACCCAGGCCGCCGTTCTTCAGAAGCTTGTCGCAGGTCTCGCAGGCATCCTGCCAGGTCTCTACCCGGTAGAAACCGAGAAGGGCGGTGAGCTTCTCCTTGGAGAAGTGGTGCTTGGGACCGATTCCCTCTTCCTCGCAGACCATTACCTTGGTGCCGGCAGGAATGGAGATTCCGGCGAGAGAGGCGATGTAGGCCGCGTCCCGTCCAACAACGGCGGGGTTCATGCTTCCGCCTGCGCGCTCCATGACCGCCCGGACCTTGAGGAGGTCGTCTCCCTCAAGGAAGTAACCGCCCTTGGCAATGAGGCATTCCTTGACCTTGTCGGCAATGACGTTCTCGGTAACGATGGCCTGCTCTGACGCGCAAACAGTACCATTGTCAAAGGTCTTGCTGAGGAGGATCTTATCCAGGGCGGACTCGATGTCGGCGCTTCTCTCGATAAAGGCGGGAACATTGCCTGCGCCAACCCCAAGGGCTGGTGTGCCTGAGCTGTAAGCCGCCTTGACCATGCCGGGACCGCCGGTGGCAAGGATCAGGTCCGCCTGCTTCATCAGCTCGTTGGTGCCGCCGATGGAGGGAAGGCTCATGACGTTGACAAGATCTTCGGGAGCTCCCTTGG
>JAAEMK010000353.1 GCA_024225635.1 Desulfobacteraceae bacterium
ATGGAGTAAGGATAGCCCCTGTCATGATTTCACCCATATAAAAACCGTCATTCCTCAGGCTAGCATTGGAGAGACACTGCTGTCTCCCCTGTCTGTCAAAAATGGCTAAATAAAGTTATCCAGGGGATGCACAACTGCCAGTTGACCAGGATGTAATGGTTTCACAGCTGCCAGGACAGCCCGTGATGCCACAGAAAAGGAAGGGGGGGGAGCAATTCCACGTGGGGGGTGGGACAGTGGTGACAGGGGGATCCCTTCACCACGGGGGGGGTGGTAAAGTCGCTCCCAGTATAGTATAGATGGAAATCTTCTCTATATGCTGGGGGCATGTCCCCAAACGGAGTCCCGTTACAAAGGGAATGGCTCGTGACGACTTTACCACCCCCCCCCTGGTAAAGTTGCCCCCAAAATCTCGAAAATTTCAGAAATTTCGATGATTTTCGGCCGATCCCGTTCGGACGAGTCCGAGCAAGAAAATCGATCATATCTCAAAACTTTTCTTTGTAAGTTGGCCATCGAAAAGTGAATTTCGCACGGAATTTTGACGTAGAATCGATATCCGAAATAAAAATTTTTTCGAAAATTTGAGTCCGAAAAAAAATTTTTTTTTCTCGATTTTTTCGAGTTTTTCGGCCCCCACCCGGACATTGTGATTGATTGGCAGGCAGACTCGGGGGCAACTTTACCAGGGGGGGGGTGGTAAAGTGGTGACGTGGTGATCACTTTACCAGGGGGGGGGTAAAGTTGCGCCCGGATCGAAAATTTTTTTTTTCAAAAAAAATTGTTTTTCGTCAAAGTTGGAGCAGAAAAAGGGTGTTTTTTGAAAATTTTTGATTTTTTCATTTTTTCCACCTTAGGCCCAAGGGGCCCTACAGGCACTGGGAAAAAGACTTAGCGAAATTTTGATGGAAAATCAATGAAAATCAATGAAAAACCATTGAAAATCAATGAAAATGAATGATTTTTCGCAAGAAACCATACAAAATCAACAGCAGACATAGTGTGGGTGGGTGGAAAGTGATTTTAGTTGGTTTTGGCGAGGCCGTTAGTGTTTTTTAGCAAAGTTTTGAGCAAATTTGATGCAAAAAGCATGCATTTTGGCTGCAAATAAGGTGAAGCAAGTGGTGTTTCGACACAATGGAGGCGTCAGGACCGCCCAAACCGGATCCTGCTTCGCTGTGCGAAGCAGGATCCGGCAGTGGAAGAAAATGATAAAAGTTGAAAGATGAGAAATGAACTTTTTTGGTGTGAAATTTTTGATTTTTTTTACTGAAAATATGACTTTCTCCCGGTGGTGCATAGTGGACATTGGCACTATTCCGAGGTCGTGAATAGCAGTATTTGATAGAGAAAATGACTTTTTTTTTTTTGCACCAGGAATTGGCCCAAGTGGGCGGGACTTTGGGGGGACTTAGCAAATTTTCAGCTGGGGGGCGCCCAAAAATGTACTTTTTTGGAGTGAAAATTTTGACTTTTTGAACCGAAAATATGATTTTCTCCCGGTGGTGCCTAGTGAACATAGGCACTATTCCGAGGTCCTGAATCGCAGTATTTGATAGAGAAAATGAGTTTTTAAATTTTGCACCAGGCCCTTAGGGCCCAGTAGGCGGGACTCTGGGGGGACTTAGCGGTTTATGAGCCCCAAAAAGGAATTTTTTGAAGGGAGAAGTAAGAAGTATGAGGTAAAGAGGCAAAACATGTAGGTGAGTAAAATAGTAAACAG
>JAAEMK010000354.1 GCA_024225635.1 Desulfobacteraceae bacterium
AGTTAGTTGTTTGACATTGACATGCATGCATTTGACATTTAATTTATTTAAATAATATGTTTATGTTTTTGTACTTTAAAAGCAAACTACTCCATAATAATATTGGAGAACAATGCCAACTCCTCCTTTCTTTAAACTCTGCATTACCATCGTCACCAATACAATCATACAAATGTCAAATGGAAGTCACATCAATCAACCACTCAACACAATCCAGAAGACCATTAACACATGGACCAATCAATCAACCTGATCCAGTCATAAATAGTTTGGTACTTTATTTTATATTTTATTTTAGCCTTGCACAAATACAATACTATTCAAATACAATACATCAGGTAAAAAACCAAAAGCAGAAGATACATCATTTTTAATGGTTGGTTTAATGGTTCATTTAGAACCAAATTATTATGAATATAAAAATGAAAATGAAAAGAAATTTGGTGCTGCAAATGCAGCATCAATATCACCAAATTATTATCAATATAAAAATGAAAATGAAAAGAAATTTGGTGCTGCAAATGCAGCATCAATATCACCAAATTATTATGAATATAAAAATGAAAATGAAAAGAAATTTGGTGCTGCAAATGCAGCATCAATATCACCAAATTATTATGAATATAAAAATGAAAATGAAAAGAAAT
>JAAEMK010000355.1 GCA_024225635.1 Desulfobacteraceae bacterium
ACTCCGGGCTCCAGTGCACGCACGCAGCGGACCAGGGTCCGGTCCCACATGGGTACGCACACAGGTGTGACCCACTTACACATACCCGAAGGTGGCCGGCCGTGGAGCGGCGTGGGTGTACGAGATCCGAAAATGGGTTGTCAAATTTTCCCGGTCTCTGCAGGCAGCCAGCAGCAGCAGCAAGCAAGCAGCAGCAGCAAGGGTGCCCATTTTTGCTGAAAAATGAGGTTTTTCGCTCCGTACTCCTCCGCCAACCGAGACCGGCGGCGCATATGGGTATGGGTAGGGTGTGCACACCCGACCCATACCCATAGTAGGGGCCCGTAGGTCTCCCCTGGCTGTTGAGTACGGATCAAAAAACCTCAGTTTTAGACTGACTTTTACGAAAATGAGCATAAAAATTTCCCAGTGCGCCCTCAGGAATTCCGGATTTCCGTTATGGAAAACTGAACCCTCGGTCTCCAAGGAACCAATCGAATTGCTATCGGTCGCCCTGTCTATCTAGGCTTATTTATTCTTACTTTCCGAAAAAAATGACCGACTTTTTTCTGCACAGCTCCCACGCCGCGCCCACACCACGGCCGGTATGGGTGTACGTATGGTGGTGGCACCTGGGTACCAGTGGGGTCGGCCGTGGTTGGGCGGCGGCGAACGTACGAGATCTGGAAAATGGTCGTTTTCAAAACCCGGGCTCTGTAAGCAGCCAGCAAGCAGCAGCAAGCAGCAAGCAGCAAGCAGCAGCAAGCCTCCACATTCGGCTGTAAAATGAGGTTTTTCGCTCCGTACTCCTCCGC
>JAAEMK010000356.1 GCA_024225635.1 Desulfobacteraceae bacterium
TAATCATGAATGCTCTAGTTAAGTTTAGCTTTTAAACTTTGCGCTTCTTCTTGTACATCTTCAGGGCCACTTTCAATAACATCTTCAATCACTTTAAGGGCTGAGTCAAAGTCGTCAATTTCAATGTATGCTCTTGCCAAATCAAGCTTGGCAGAATAACCACCGCTTTCTAAGTCAACATCTGTTGGGTTATCGCCTGCAAGTAACGAATCAAAGTCACTTAACCCTACATCCATATTAACCTCGTCATAGGGTTCGTGCTCAAGTACTGAGTCATTGCTTTGTTCAAGTAGCGCGTCAATATCAACAAAATCATCGGTTGTAGCCTGCTGAGCATTTTGCGAAGGCTCTTGTTGCACCGCTTTCGCTTCAACTTCAGTGTCTAAGTCTTCGTTTAATAGGCTATCAAAGTCGACATCAAATTCGCTGCTATCTTCTAAATTTAACTCATCCGGTTCACCTAACTCACTAAGCAACGCATCAAAATCGGTTTGCGTTAAGTCAGCCATAAA
>JAAEMK010000357.1 GCA_024225635.1 Desulfobacteraceae bacterium
AACAGAGCGATATCAAATTTGTACTGTCTTGGTGTAGACATCAGCTGGAACATCCCAGAAGTGCAAAGAAAACAACCTTGGCCATCAAAGGCCATGATGACATATCACTTTGATGTTCAGCATTGCTGGTTTGACTGTCATACACATGATATGACTAGACACGTGTCTAACCAAATTGAGAAGCAAACCAGAATATCTGGCCACCCATTGTTGACAAGTCCACTTGAAATTTTTCATGGGGAAACCTCATCAGTGGTTTACTTGTCAGAGGTTCTTTGGTGTGATTCAACCATTCAGTTAATGAATGATAACAGGATCAGTGGAGATGCAATTTTCCCTGGAGCTGGGTATGTTGACCTGTGTCTGGCGTTTGCTGAGGAGCACATTTCAGTTCAAAATGGTAACTGTCTACAACTCACTAATGGAAATTTTCTGAGGACCCTGAAAATCCACCAAGAGATAAAAATTCAACTCACTTCCACCAAGCTGCAGAGTGTTGTTACCTGCGAGAATTTATA
>JAAEMK010000358.1 GCA_024225635.1 Desulfobacteraceae bacterium
ACACGGAGCTATCGATTTCCTATCGAATGAGACCGACCGCGTCAAAATCGGTTGAGCCTAGCGACCATCAGCGTTAATCAACGACCGCCGATTTTTACCAAAATTTTGACTGGGGCGGCCCGAAAAAAAGGGGTACTGCTATAGTGATGGCAAATCCGGAAAAACTTTTGCACCAGGATACTGGCCTTCGAACCTTAACCGATTTTGACGAGTGGTGGCTCGTTCTATAGGCCTCGTAAATGCGCTGCGTGGACGAAAGCTTAAAATTTTTCGATGGAATCATTTTTTCGAGAAAATCACGAAAATACCGTAATGCGCCTTATAAAAATAAAATATCAAGCCAGGAATTTCGCATTAGTGAACCGATTTTAATAATTTTTGGATACGTTATAGTCCTAGACTACCTTAAGGCTGCGTGCCTAGTCTCGCCGCCGGCGGTCGCACGTAGCGCCGGCGGCGGCGCCCGAAAATTTCGAAATTTTTTTTATTCGTCGAAAAAAAATCGAAATTTTCACCCGATAATGGTGAGACGATTTTAAGGCCTTATCCCACCTGCGCCAATGTCTGTTCTACCGAATGAGACCGACCGCGTCAAAATCGGTTGAGC
>JAAEMK010000359.1 GCA_024225635.1 Desulfobacteraceae bacterium
CACCGCGTGCCTATTCTCGCCGCCGGCGGTCGCACGTAGCGCCGGCGGTGGCGGCCGAAAATTTCGAAATTTTTTTTTTCGTCGGAAAAAAATCGAAATTTTCACCCGATAACGGTGAGACGATTTTAAGGCCCTATCCCACCTGCGCCAATGTCTGTTCTACCGAATGAGACCGACCGCTTTCAAATCGGTTGAGACTAGCTACCTGTAGCCGTGACCAAAGACGGCCGATTTTGACCAAAATCGGGTAGAATTGCGTACCCGCCAATTTCGATGGCCAATTTGTACCTACAATCTTTGTCGGAACGCTCTGAAACTATCAGAATCGGATCCGCTGGGTCATCGTTACCTAGGAAACGTGCATTTTTGGTCGCAACTGCAAATCTCCGCCAGCGGCGATTTTTTGAAAAGTGCGCCATTGGCGAGGACTGAAGGTGAATTTAGTATGGCATTCGTATAGTGGCTGTTGCGCAAGATACTTGTCCGATTCGGGTCGGCGATGGCTTAAGCGACTTCTGCTGACTCTCCGAACAAATTTGTGCGCATTCATTGTGATATATCGGCACGAATGACATGTGACACACGACACTCATTCACACCTAACATTCCGTGACAGCCTACTTACTCTGTACGTTTGTGCTGAATGAAAAGAACTCACTTA
>JAAEMK010000360.1 GCA_024225635.1 Desulfobacteraceae bacterium
TAGAGAATTCTGCTAGTATGTCGGAGTCCCAGGACTCAGCGGGACAAATGCTGGCTGTACTGTCCGGGCTGGTGCCAGGTAATGTACGCTGTTGACTCGGTCAGCTCTTGTTTGCTGAGTCGGCAGTTTTGCTCTAACAGCTGACATAGTAGGTCTCTCCGCAATCCCGCCCTTCCTATCCAGCTGGGTGGACTGGCTCACTATCCTTGAGAAACGGAACAAGTCCTCCAGGAACTGTAAAAAGAAGAAGAAGAGAAAGAAGACGAGACACACTTACTCTAGACGATCTCCCAAAATGAAGAAAGACAAGCTTGTCTTTGACTATTCTGTCGAGGACTTGACTGAATCTGAGTCCGATGACGAAAGTGTCGCCGACAATGAGGTGGAGCAACCATCATTCTCTCGGAAAATCTGGAATTGCTTCCTCATTCTACATCTCTTCGCTTTCTACTGCTGTTTGTTTATCTCTGGTAAGTGTTATCAAATCAACTAAGATTATGATTAACATGTCTGGTATTTTCAGTCTGGTGCATCAGGATA
>JAAEMK010000361.1 GCA_024225635.1 Desulfobacteraceae bacterium
AAAATTGTCGAGATAATCACAAATTAAATTTTGGTATAGCTACACGGGAGACACAGGAGTCTGCCGTTATGCAATAGTTGCGAGCAAAATCCTGATTAAAAACACTGTAAGGCACTTCTGGGGTCATATGAAGGATGCCGAGCTATGTATGAAAATTTCATTGGTGAAGAATGGAAATTCCGAGCAGTTCCCCGCGATCTCAGCCAACGGTGATGCCTGGTACCGGGCGCCGGACACCGTTGGGACGGATATCGTTGATATCCTGGCATATGAAAAAAACAACCCCGGCAAGCTTGCCCAAACCCTCTCCGACCCGGTTGACATGGACAAGGCTTACCGGATGCTGCCCTTCCAGCCCAAAGCCTACCGGGATTTCATGCTCTATGAAAAGCATTGCATCGATGCGTCACGGGGCTTTGTCAAAAAGTACCTGCCCCGGCTGATGCTGGTCATAGGCGCTTATGAAACGGTTACCGGCGGGCATGCACTATTCCCTGGCGGAAGCCATTGCCTATGCGTCCTGGGAAGAGCAGCTCCATCCGGGTGAGTTTTTCGGTTCCGGGACGGTTCCCGGATGCTCGGGCATGGAAAACGGATCTCTTTTGGGCAGCGGCGATTCCATCCGCCTGGAGATCAAAGGGGTGGGGGTCCTGGAAAACAGGGTGGTCTAAAAAAACATTGCTAATGGAGCGTGTTATTATTATGGTTCGAAAACAATGCAATTGGTTTCGGCTGTGCAGCCTGACATTGTTATTTGTTCTTGCGGCTGCATGCGGCAATGGACAATCTGAACAGAAAGGCAATGATGGTATCATTGGACTTTTCGGAAAAAAGGACAAGAAGACCGTTACTATCGTGGCGTCGGAGGTGGGCGGCGTCCTGGAAGCCCGGCCCTCGGAGCCTGAAACAATGCCTCCTCCAATAGCGCCCGGATTCCCGCAATGCCAGCTTGGCCATATTCGCGGCAATCCGCCTGACGCACAATGGGTTCCTGAAGAGGTATCAGGGGAAACCAGGCGTGTTTTTCGTATACCTGGCGATTACGTGCAGCCTCCCCTCGCGATTCTGAGCAGTGGCGGGGATCTGACACAGGTGGAACTATGGGAGCTTTCAGACGATAACATTTCTCGTTTTCTAAAACAAAGGCCCGTGGCGTTAGATGCCGGTCAGGATTCCTGGTCAGGCGCCTATCCGTTGGCAGTTTCATGCCTGCCCGGCGGCCGGGTATTGCTGGCGGTGGGTTACCACGATCCCCGCCCGAAAAATTTGCTCCTTGTCTACACCCCTGCAAATAACCGGTTCCGTCGCATCGGCTTGATCGAGCCTGTGATGTCGGTTCTGCCCTTTACCTATTTTGAAACCCTGTTCGCTGCACCGGAGGCCGTACTGGTGCAGTTCTATACTGATATCATACGACTGAAAGCGGATGATTATATCTACCAATATTATCATATCTGGTTATTTTCACCCCGGTACCCCGATGGCCTGGAGATCCTTAAACTTGGCATTGATGACGGCAATGTGCATGCCTGGGGCATGCAAAACAAAACCTTATGGTTGAAAACCCATGACAAGCGAAAAAAGCCAACGGATTTTTTGTGGTCCATGGACTTGAGTAAAGTCCTTTAAATAAAAAACAGCGTGATCTGAAAAAGATGATTTAACAGGGAATTAATCCATGAACCAGATAATCGATCTGTCAAAACCGATTCAATATAATCCGGGCGATCCTTTTTTCATGCGGGTCAAGGTCAAGCATAAAGCCCACAGCGGGGCAAAGTGGCTGATACGCTTGCTCGGCCTTCCCTTCCGGCTTTTTCCCAAAGGGTTTTCAGGCTGGGCCGACGATCACATCAGCATGGGCGTTCACTCCACAACCCATATTGACGCCCCCTGGCACTATGCCCCCGAATGCGGAGGCAAAGCAGCCAAAACCGTGGACCAGATCCCCCTGGAATGGTGCATGGGGCCGGGCATGGTCATTGACATGACCCACAAACCCGACAACCGGGAGATCACCGAGGAAGACATCAAGGCCTTTCTTGATACCCACAGCCTCACCATTGAACCCGGCATGATCGTGCTGATAAAAACCGGCAGGGACCGTCACATGGGAACACCGGAATTCTTCAGCAAAGGAACCGGCATGGGCGCACGGGCCACGGAGTATCTCATCGACCAGGGGGTCAAGGTGATGGGAATCGACCAGTGGGGATGGGACCTCCCCCTCAAGCACATGATCAAAAAGGCAAAGGAGAGCAACGACCCGGAACTCTTCTGGCAGGGCCACCTGGTGGGCCGGGACAGGGAGTACTGCCACATGGAACAGCTGACCAACCTGGACAGCCTCCCCGTCACCGGATTCACCGTAATGGTTTTCCCCTTGAAAATCGTGGGGGCTTCGGCGGCTCCCGCCAGGGTTGTCGCAGTTCTTGATAAAAAAACACCACATTATAGGTAGACAACTGAAATGGCAAGAAAGACAAAGAACCCAAAGAAACAAAACGCTAAAAAGGCACAAAAACAAAAAAAACGACAAGAAAGAATCAAAAAGCAGGTTCTATCAGCAAAAAGGGTGGCTCACCCGGATATTGAGGATAAGGTGGATCATGCTTTAGGATTTGTGGAAAGAGGAGATTTAAAAGAAGGCAAAAAGCTTCTTACCAAGTTAAAGAAAAAGCATCGGCTTCATCCTCATGTCCTATACGGGATTGGAGTTCTTGCCGCATTCACCAAAGAATATGACCTAGCAATTCAATCATTTAACAAGGCCATAGAAATAGCGCCTGATCTTGTTGAGGCGCACTACAATATGGGAGTAGCCTATCAAAAGCAATTTATAATCCCTGAGATGATAACGGCATACAGGCAAGTGATAAAATATGGAGAATCCGGCAGTTACACCGTGCATCACGCACAGGATATGCTGAGTAAGCTGGAACAACGGATGCGAGATGACGAGGGTATAAGTTTAGACGAATATATAAAAGGATCTCAATTTTTCGAGCAGGGTTTTAAATATATGCAGTCTCAAGATTGGGAGGCGGCTATTACCGAATTTAAAAGCGCAATCAAGCTAACCCCTAATCATCCTCAATCCTATGGTAATATGGGAATTTGTTATATGAGCACTGGAAAAAAACAAGATGCGCTTGATGCCTTTGACAAAGCAATAGAATTGGACCCTTCCTATGAACCCGCTCTGATAAATCGAAAAATAGCAGAGGGTTTAACAGAAGGAAAAAGCTGGGACACAAAAGTAAAAGAGATTGAGTACTACAAAGATTATCCTCTTAAGGAAAAATCATACATTAAAGAAATAGTTGATTCACAAGGGGTTCTTCCTGAAAAATAAATCAAACAGGGTAGCAGGGGATTTGACGTCCCCAGTCACGCCGATGAAGGCAACCCAGGTACGCCCATGGGATATGACAGCGCATCAAGAAAAATCCATCTCGATTTTTATTTCACTTGTTAAAGGGGATATTTTTTCATAGCATAGTATCGAATCTCAATTAATAATTGAAAGCATACAATATACAATATGGAATATAAATTAATCGATAGAATATTAGCGCTGAGCAACCTGGTCGGACATGCCAAACTGGCGTATGTCGAGGCAGATTCACAATTGTGCGTCGCATCCTGGAATCAGGGAGCCCAAAATCTTTTCGGCTATTCCGAGGATGATACAATGGGCAGGATGCTGAACGGGCTCATTCCCATTAACAAGCGACAGCTTTTAAATTGCAAAAAGACACAATTGGTAACCTGCTCCCATATGAACAACAGGGGGGAAAAAATCCAATGCGATATATTCTTTACGCCGATCATGAATTTCAACGGTGAAAGACTGGGCGTGGCGGTCCTTGCCAAGGATATAACCGGAAGATTAAACGACAAGAAAAGCTTGATGCGGCAGGAGCGGAGTCTCAGTGATATTGTCGATTTCGCCCCCATCGGTATTTACCATGTCAATATGGAAGGCAATGTTACATCGGCCAATCCGGAATTTGCATGGATGATGGGATATGAAACCGCCGATGCAGTGACGGAAGCTATTACCGATTTCGCCACCCAGGTATTTTATGATCCGGAAAAAGCCGAGGAATTCATATTCGCCATATACGAAGCCGAGGAAGTGAGCCGGTTCCGATGCAGGCTGAAAAAAAAAGACGGTTCTTTTGTCTGGGCATTGTGCTATGCAAAAATAACCTGGAACGATTCCGGCCGCATCAATGGTTTTAACGGCTTTTCAATTGATATCAGCGAGACGGTTCGTGCCGAGCAAGGGCAAAAAGAAGCAAATGAACGCTTGAAAATGCTTTCGGTTATGGACGGGTTAACACAAATCCCTAACCGCAGGAAATTTGATGAATATCTTGCGTCGGAATGGAAACGACACAACCGAAGCGACGCCCGCATGTCGGTTATTCTGTGTGATATTGATTTTTTCAAGCTGTACAATGATAATTATGGTCACCAGGCAGGAGATGCCTGCCTGCAAAAAGTCGCCCGCACCATTAACGACTGCATACATCGTCCAGCCGATCTTGCGGCAAGATATGGTGGTGAAGAATTTGCCGTTATTTTACCCAATACGGATGCCAAAGGCGCGATGGTTGTTTCAGAACGGGTGCGGACCGCGATTGAAAATCTTCGTTTGGAACATGATAAATCAGCTGTCTGTGATTATGTTACCCTAAGCTCAGGTGTCGCGACAATGCTGCCCGGAGGGAATGATTCCGCGGATGCACTGGTTGGCCTTGCGGATAAAGGATTGTATGAAGCAAAAGAAAACGGCCGCAACCAAAGTATTTTAAAAAGACAGAGGTACCCGGATAAATGAGCCAGGCAATTTACAGCATTACAACCCTTATCTGGCTGGTATTTTGTTGTATCAGCCAGGCATGGGCATCAAATACGGAAAACCAGGAAACGTATACGTATCAACTGACCCGGTCCAATGAAGATTTTGCGGTCTGGACAACTCCGCCGTCGGAGCGGGTTTTCAAAAATGACTCCGTGCCTGAAACGGCCTCGTCCCGGGTGCTTCTATATGCCGCCAAAAATGAATTCGAGCCGTTCCAGGTTGTGGTGAAACCCGGGGTTTCCGGGAATGTGACGGTGACCATGGGGGAGTTCGGGTCAGGAATCAAGGCTGAAATCCACCGGGTTAAATACGTCAACATCGCCGAGGCCACGGACATTTTGGGAAAAACAGGAGATTACCCCGATCCATTGTGGCCTGTGAAAAATGGGTCTTCCGTATCTCTTACGGCCAATGAAAACACGGCCTTTTGGATCACGGTGTATATTCCCGCAACCGTTGCCGGTGGGGAATACACCGCTGATTTTCAGATAAATTCCGCCACCGCGCCCCTCTCCCCGGTTACGGTTCCGGTGTCTCTTCATGTTTTCAATTTTACCATTCCCGATGAAATCCATACAAAATCCATGATGAATGTTTCCCATAACGCCATCCTTGATAAATACGGGGTGCCGTGCTGCGGAGATGAATACTGGATGTATGTGGACAAGATAAAGCAGTTTTTTATCGATCACCGGCTGACTCCGAAAGGTGTTCTCTGGTCAGGAGGACTTACTTCCAATGGGGGAGGCCCCTACATTGATTATGACTGTACAGCCGGGACTTTTACGGACAATGACGGTATATGGGGATTTGAAGAGCCCGCACAGCGATACCTCGATGGTTCGGGCCTGATGAACGGCACATTCGGGCAGAGCTTCAATAACGGTACCGGATTTCCCTCCTTTATGGCCGCAACCTTTCAGAATAACGACGCATCAAAGGATCAGCGGCCATCCGCATTTTGCGGGGAGACAAAAACAGCCTCCGACTGGTACACCGCCGATGATCCCGATTCCCCGTATAACACAAAGTGGTTCGATTACATGGCTGCCATGGAAAAATATCTGTCGGATAACGATTATCTTGGCAAAGCCTACTATTACATGGCCAACGAGCCCCAGGACCAGGCGGACTATGATGCGGTGGCATGGTATTCCCAGGAGCTGAAAAAAGCGGCTCCCAACCTGAAACTCATGGTTTCCGAAGAGGCGAAACCCGAGATATACGACCATGCCTCCTTCCCCGGTGCCAAAATCGATATCTGGCTGCCCGTGCTCAACAACTATGATCCTGAAACAGCCCATGCAAGAGAATCACAGTTCAACGAAGAGACCTGGATCTACTGGCTCCATGGCACCCGCCCCCCCTATTTCAACCCCGTCACCCTGGATCACCCGGGGATTGAAAGTAAATTCACAGGGTGGTTTTTATGGAAATACCGCGTTCGCGGCATTGCTTATTATTCATTAAACAGCTGGAGCAAAAATCCCTGGACCGACCCTTTGAATGATGGGCATAACGGCGATCTTTTCATGCTTTACCCGCCCTCTCAATCCAACAGTCCCATTGCCTACGGCGCGAACGGCCACGAATTTGTTTCGTCCATACGTTTTGAACTGATGAGGGACAGCCTCGAGGATTATGAATATCTGTATGTGTTAAATGAAAAAAAGCAGCCTGTGGTGAACAGTGCGAACCCGTCCGATACCCAGGCCGGTAAAATCATCACCGGTTTGGCAAGTTATACCCGGGATTCCAATTTCATGTATAACCTCCGGCGGCTCATCGGGCTTAAAAACGGCGGGGAGATTGCTGATATTCCGGATATTGAGCCATCGGCCTCACATCCCCGGTCAGCCGGGACTCCCGGAAACTATTATATAAATTTCCAGAATCCCGATGAGACCTTCTCGACACAACCATACGGAAATCCGACAATGAAAGATGAGGTCATGGATAACGTGACCTTCAGGATGCTTGATTATGACGGCAAAACCTATTATGCCGCAGGGGCCCAGGCTTATGATGATGACAAAGGGTATGGCTGGTTCGGAAACATAATCAACCAGCCCGGACAAACCCGCGATCCCTGGGGGACTGAAACGGATGAGCGGAAGAGAACCTATATTTATGACGATTACGGCAGGGTCAACACCTTTGAATTCGCCCTGCCCAACGGTGAGTACGATGTGCTTCTGTGTGTGGGGACTCCCAGAAAAAATTATACCCACAACAATGTCAAAATTGAAGGCATCCTGTTTGTGGATGACGAACGGAACGACTATTTTATCGAGCGGTCAAAAACAGTCTCGGTATCGGATAATTCCCTCACACTTGAAACAGGGCTTACCGGCATGGATGAATACACCATGCTCAACTACCTTCACATAGAAGCCAAAGACACCATGGAACCGCCGCCATCGGAGCTTGACATCGACAAACCGGACACACACGCCATCCTTACGGACACAAGCCCCGACGTTACCGCTGCGTCAGGGGTTGTCACGCATATTTTCGGCACATCCGGCGCCAACCATGTAACGGTTCAAAAGGAGGCATGGGCAAAACTGCTTAATTTTCCGGGCGCCAACCATATTACCATTGAATCCGATTCAAGCCTGTTCAGCGTATCACGATCCGGCGCAACCGTGACATTTGAAGGCAGTGACCGGACAATGCTCGTTCTTCCCGCGACCCAAAGCCATCAGACGATTTTATTCAGTACGGACAACAAAACCCTTGATCTGGTAATTGAATCAAACAGTGTAATGCTGAATGATGAGAGCATTTAGAACCAAAAAATTTCACCGGGAAAAGTGCCGTAAGACCGGCTATTGGTGTACCCACTTCCTGCCCGCAATGATATAGACAATGACGGAGCAGAGAATCAGGTAACCGAACATCAGGGCGCTTTTTGTTTTAATCACATAGGAAAGCGTAACAATAATCGATGCGCTGATCACAAAGAATACGGGTTTCGGGATCTGCTTGAGGATCACCCGCCCGAAATGGGCAAAACGGATGTGACTCACCATCAGGCCCACGGAGACGCAGGTCAGCCCCCACAATATGACCGGCGTTGAAACAAGCGAGGCCCCAAGAACGATCAACGCGCCTGCGGGACTGGGAAGTCCGTTGAATATCCCCTCGGGCAGGTCGGTCCGGTTTTTATCCTTCATGATAAACCGGATGAGACGGAACGCCACCCCGATGATAAACAGCCCCCCCACAGCCCACGCCAGGGAACCGCCCGTTTGCACGACCACATAGGCGGGCGCCAGTCCAAAGCTGACAAAATCGGCAATATCATCCATCAAGGGGCCGTATTTGGTTCCCCCGTGCTTCAGGGCCATACGCCCGTCGAACAGGTCAAACAATTGTCCGATGATGATGATGCAAATGGCCCAGGCAAAATAATGGTGATGGGTCAGGACAAGGCTTGTGACACCACAGCAGAAATTAAGCGAAGAAAGAATATCCGCATAGAGCCGGTTGGGGATGAATTTAAAGAGTATGGATGCGGATGCAAGGACAATGCAGGCCATGAGCACACCATCGGCCAAGAGCACACCGTCGGTCATGAGCATACCATCGGCCATGCCGATGATATCCGGATTTTTATCCATCAATACGCATAGAATAACAAGGCCGAAACAGATGATGGCCTTGATTTTACCAAAATTATTGGCGGCCCCGGAGGATTTCATCCAGGTCAGGACCCGACGGGCAAAAAACTGGCCCATGAATTCAATGACCACAAGAATCCACACAAGTTTTATGGATAGAATTCCCGTATGGGCAAACCCGATCAACGGCGGCAGATAGGTCAATTTGTCACACATGGGATCCAGCCATTCTCCCCACCGGGACCCAAGGTTGCAGGCCCTTGCCACAACACCGTCAATACCATCGAGGATGGCCGCAAAGCTGAACAGAAAGATGGCGACGGATTGACAGGGGGTGAAAAAATAGAGGATAAATGCCGCGACAGCCATGGCGGACCGCCAGTAACAAATTGAGTTGGGATGTAGCAGCCACTGGTGTGACAGGATATAATCCTGCATGTATTGTTTTTTAACCGCCTGGGAAAACCATACGAAAAAAACCGTTACAATAGCGGCGGAAGCACTGATAACCAAAAATCTTTCCA
The DNA here is from genome assembly GCA_024225635.1 of Desulfobacteraceae bacterium. Classification (GTDB taxonomy): domain Bacteria; phylum Desulfobacterota; class Desulfobacteria; order Desulfobacterales; family Desulfobacteraceae; genus Desulforapulum. Next base: position 9,024 of record JAAEMK010000361.1, read on the forward strand.
TTTTACCGTCTCAGTTTATTAAATTATATTTTTGATACTGAACCCTTTTTCCGGCAACAGCATCCTCTTTTTAATTCAAGTCTTTTTATCATTTTAACCGTCAATAATCCATAACCTGTTTTTTTTATCATTTTTTAATGCCAAAGCCCCATATTGCAGGCTGTTGCCGTACCCGGAAGCGGTATTTGCTACAGTCCTTTTTTATATTGGGCATTGGTTGAGGGATGAATCATTTGTTCGAGTTCCGTTGCTGAATCGGGATTTCCATTGAGAAGATTTTCAAAAGCCCGTATCAGTCCGGGTTTATCCGTCCCGGTTTTTGTTTCGGTCTTGATATCCCTTAAATCGATGAAAAAACCTGAAAACGTATCCGGCAGATCCGTAACAATATCCGTGTTCAGGAAATTGGCGTTATTGTACATGCAGTGATAGTCCCCCTTTTGTTTATCAATGATCGAGGACACCCCTTTCAGATTTGTAACGGAGGCGGATTTACCGCAGCCTTGCAGACATTGATCATCCACCCTCTCTTTGTCGCACCCGATGGTCTGATGAAACAGGCATTGCCTGCTGGTCATGAGCAGGATCGGATGATAGATGCTGTAGTACAGGTTGAAATCCCCGGGGGGAACCATCTTTTTTATCTGTTTCCTGTTGATCTCATTTGAAATAAACGCGCCGGAACAGTTGAACTTCTCCTTCATGCACAAAAGGCTGAAGGAGTTCGTAATGTTAAGGTAGGGTCCCGCAATCCAGGGAATTTTCTTTTCACAGGCCGTATACGCGATTCCGGTATTGTTTGTTACAATACGCCTTGGCCGCACCCGTTCAAGGAATTCCACCGCTGCGGTATAATTTTCTCCTATTAGAACAGCTGGAAACCAGGGAAGCAGTTTCTTGTTTTTCAAAAAGAGATCCGTAAGCTCGTCTTTTTGAGATTCAAGGCAATCGGGGAGCTTATAATAGATATCCATGTCTGCCGGGGGTGTATTGCAAAGCTCCAGATCCTTTGGAGAGGAGATCAATACGGAAAGAGCGGGTCGGGTTTTTAACCGGCCCTGTTTCCTTAAGCGGGGAACTTCAACCGGGGGAATAATACCCTTTGAGCCATTCAGGAGGAATGAAATCCTATTCTTCATGGAGGCAAGCTCATGAAAAGCGATAAAAAGATCTTTTTGAAGATTATCCAGGTCAATCTGCTTGATATAATGTGCGGCTGTATTCAGGCACCTGAATCTTTTTTCGACACTTTCATAATCAAGGGTGTATCTGTCGGCATTGATGAGGTTGCTTTCCGAACGCACCACAAACGATGTGTCCGGCGTTTTCACGGACACGCTCAAAGGGCTGCCGAGTTTCCCTGAAAAGCTTAATTCCAAAGAGTGTTTTGCCACACTCAAATCTTTGATCTTGTCTCTGACGATATTTATGATTTCTGTTTTCTCATCATAAAGTTCCTTCTTGACCGCCTGTATATCATCCGAGGGAGAACAGCCTTTTATCTCAAAAAGATGTTTGGCTGAATTGTCCCGGGGATTGTCAATGAACATGTCTTTATTGATATCACCCTTTAAATAGGCGTTTGAGAAATCCCGGTTAAAAACCTTATAAAGATCAATACTATCATCAGATTGCCCATCATGATCCGGAAAACCCAGGAGCCGTTTTTTCCAGCAACGGACCACGGTATATACGTAATGGAACTTTTTTATCCGGCCTTCAACCTTCAGGGAGTCAACCCCTGCGTCAGCCAATTCCTTCAAGTCGAAATAGGCTGAATTATCCTTAAGGTTAAGGGGAAAGTCCTTACCCGCAGGAGTGGTCACGTACCGGTCCCTGCATGGTTGACTGCACCTGCCCCGGTTTCCGGAGTTTCCTCCCAGGATGGAACTGATATAGCAAAGCCCTGAAAAGGCGAGACAATAGGAGCCATGGACAAACACTTCCGTCATGATGTCGTTTTCATGGGCCGCCAGGGTCAGCTCTTTTATTTCATCAATATTCAATTCCCTGGACAGATTAACCCTGGTAACGGCAAGTTTATTTAAAAACTCGATCTGGCCTTTGTTGTGGGTGGTGCATTGGGTGGAGGCATGAACTTCAATATCCGTGAAATATTCGGACAGCAGATAAAACAATCCTATATCCTGAACAATGACACCATCGATCCCCGTATTGATTATTTCATTGAGGCACCCGAAAAGCGCCGGGATTTCACAATCCAGGATAACGATATTCAGGGTCAGAAAAACCTTGCAATCGTTCTTATGGGCAAGCCTTAAAATCCCGTTCAAATCTTCAAGAGTTATATTTACCGCCCGGTTTCTGGCGTTAAATTTAACCAGGCCGCAGTATACGGCATCCGCCCCGGCCACAATTGCGGCTTTTATGGAATCGACATCTCCACCAGGCGCAAGTAATTCAATTTTTCTTTTCATCACAAACTGATCCAACCGTTTTTCTTTTTCTCCTGTTTTCTGTCACCACCGGGCTTCAGCCGGTTCCCTATTCATGCCTGTGAATCAGGAACCTGCGCCCCTTGATCTTCTTCGTGGAGAGCGCTTTTTCAGCCGCATCGGCCACGGAGCGTTCAATGGCAACGTAGGAGTAATAATCAAAACAGTTGATCTTGCCCACCCTGTTTCCTTTGATCCCCCCATCCTTGGTCAGGGCCCCCAGGATATCCCCCGGCCTGAGCTTGCCCTTTCGGCCGCCGTTGATGGAAAGTGTCACCATGGGGGTCACGGCCTCCCCTTCGGGTGAAGGCTCAAGGGCATCGACATCGGACACCTCAAAAGAAGCGCCCATCATGCTGTTGATCTCTTCCAGCCTGAAACGCTCCTTGGGCGTCATGAGAGAAAAGGCCAGCCCCTCTTTCCCGGCCCGGCCTGTCCGGCCGATGCGGTGGACATACACCTCCGGCTCAAAGGGAAGATCATAGTTGATCACCGCGCTGAGCCCGGAGATATCAAGACCCCGGGCCGCCACGTCCGTGGCGACCAGAATGGGGCAGCTGCCGTTGGAAAAACGCACCAGCACTTCGGTTCGCGCCTTCTGGTCAAGGTCGCCGTGGATGGCCAGGGACGAAAAGCCCTTTTCCTTGAGGGAGGTTGAAAGAGACTTGCAATGGAGCTTGGTGTTGCAGAAGATCAGCGCCGACGCGGGCCTGTGCCGGTCCAGAATCCGGGCCGCCACATCGGCCTTGGCCTCCCATGGGGATTCGTAAAAATGCTGGCGAATGACGTTTTCTTCATGCTCGACATCCACCACCACCTTCTGGGCGTTTTTCTGAAACCGGGTGCTCAGCGCAAGGATCGACTCTGGAAACGTGGCGGAAAACAGAAGGGTCTGGCGGCGCTTGGGCACATAGCCCATGATCGCCTCGATGCTGTCGGAAAAACCAATGTCCAGCATCCGGTCCGCCTCGTCCAGGACAAGGGTGGTGACGTTATCAAGGTTCATTGTCCCCCGCGCCAAATGCTGCTCAATGCGGCCGGGGGTCCCCACCACGATATGGGCCTGATGCTCCAGGGAGATCTGCTGGGGCAGGAAGGGCACCCCGCCGCAGATGGTCACGATCTTGATGTTGTGCTTGAACCGGGCAATGCGCCGGAGCTCCCCCGCCACCTGCTCCGCAAGCTCCCGGGTGGGGCACATCACCAGGGCCTGCACCCTGAAACGCTTCACATTCAAGTTATGCAGCAAGCCGATGCCGAACGCCGCCGTCTTGCCGCTCCCGGTCTTGGCCTGGGCCAGCAGGTCCTCCCCCTTCAGCACATGGGGCAAACTCCCCGCCTGGACCGGTGTCATCTCGTGGTACCCCATGGTCCCAAGGTTATCGGTCATTGATTTGGTTAACGGCAACGTCGTAAAAGCGCTCATGGAAACCTTCTTTTTATTTGTTATAGGGCCCGCAAGGCCCTTCATTTTTTTTAATCGCACCCCTTGGGTGCCTGAATCACAAACCAAACAGGAGATCACAAACTCACAATAAAAGCCAACTATTTATGAATCATACGCTGGAAAGCGACACCCGTTTTCTGGCATTCTATCCCCGGAAAGAACCGGGTGCCGTTCCCGTCTGAAGATCTGCTTGTGCTTTTCCGGCACCTGGGATAAAGTCCTGTGCAAAAAAGCTATGGCTCAGAACCCTGGAAGTTTGAGACCATCAGCGATTAAAAATCCAACACGGGGGAAATGAAATGCCGACAGTTTTTTTCAAGAGACTCATCTGCATCGTACTTATCACCGTCAGTGCGTCCTCCCTTGGGGGATGTACATTTGCCAGACAATCCATTGCCATTCTGAAGTCAACGGACCATTTTATAACCCACAAGGACGACCCAAGGGTTCTATTTGAGCCGGGTGCCGAGGCCTATGCCAATAAGATTGCGCTGTTTTTTCATTCCGCGGTTGAACAAATTGAGAAAGAGCAGTTTCGCCCATTTGCCAAGCCGGTTCGCGTATACATTTGCGCGTCAAGGGCAAGCTTCACCCGGATGTACGGGGCGGATGTCCGGGCAGGAGTGCTGACCAAGCTGTTCCTTTCCCCCCGGATCTTTGACTACGGAGATGATGTTGCAAGGCGGTATTTAACCCATGAGTTGTCCCATCTCCATATCCGGGACCAGATCGGTAACTACAAAATGAGCCGGTTGCCGTTCTGGTTCAAGGAAGGGTTGGCCACCTATGTTTCAGATGGCGGCGGCGCACACACGGCAACAGAGCAACAAGCCATGGATTTCATAAAATCCGGCAATAGTTTTGTTCCCAATGAAACAGGCGGTTTTATCATTCAAAACACCCCAAGCAACTGGGGGCTGAGGCCCCATATGTTTTATCGTCAAAGCATGATGTTCATGGGCTATCTTGCGGCAACAAACAAAGCCGGATACCGGCAACTTCTCCTGGACATCGAAAATGGGGAACGGTTTTCCACCGCTCTCCAAACGGCCTATGATAAAGACCTGGACGCATTGTGGAACGCATTCCTGGATGAGATCAACAATGCATGATATTCACCCGCAAACAATCGACGGAGATCATATTCCTGTGACAATACCTGGGGAAAACATACTGCTGACGGCTGATTCAAAATTGATTCAGAATAGAAAATTTGTTCATTTGGACTGGCAGCATGAATATCAGCAAGGGCTTACATTTAAAAATTGTACAATATCCCTTTCGGACTTTTCCAATGCAAACCTGGATAGCCTGCGCCTTGAAAATTGCAGCATTTATAATTGTGATTTTTCCAATGCAAGCATTCAGGACGGTTTCTTTGAAAGGTGTATATTTTATGAAAAGGAGAATCAAAAAGGATGTGATTTTTACCGGGCGGATTTAAGGAGAACTGAATTCCAACGCTGTGATATCTCCATGGGTAATTTTGCCCGGTCTGAGATATTTGACATCACAATAAATGATTGCCAGGCCCAGGGGTGCAATTTTGAAAATGCGGATTTTGTGAATGTTGTCAGCCGGACGGTTTTATTCAGTTCAGCCCGGTTGACAAATACCAATTTCAAATATTCCGATTTTGAGGGCGCCTATTTAGAAAAATGCGATTTATCCGGCAGTAAGCTGATCTCTGTTATTTTATCCAGGGTAAACCTGGAGGGGGCCAACCTTTCCAATACGGATTTTGCCCCGAGCCAGTATGAGGGGTTATCTATTTTTAAAGCAGATTTGAGGGATTCTGACATCAGCGGTATCGATATAAGAACCCTGGACCTTTCCGGCGTTAAAATATTTGAATGGCAAATGCCACCTTTGATGGAAGAACTTGGGTTTATTATCTATCCGGACAAATAGCTTTCGAAAATGGTATGTGAATAATGAAAAAAGTTCAGAATAAAAATCTTATTCATTCAAATTGACAGCGTCAATATCGGCAACGGCGGAACAGCGCACCCATAAAAAAAACGGGCTTCGGTTTTGACTTTTCAATCGCGAGACGCTATATAGAATGGCGGTTCTAGTTGATATCATGAATCTATTTAGTACAGATGGGCGCGTCCCCATGGATGCTCCCGGCTCATGGTTTAGAAATGTCTAAATCTTAATAGCTTATAGACTTAAGGAGTTGATGATGCTGCTGTTGAATCCCAAAAACTACCAGGACAGAAACTACCCCGACGAAAGATCCAAGGAAGTCATGCTCAAGACCATCCAGTGGTTTGAGAACAAGGGTCACAATAAAATGAAAGAAGATTTCATGTCGCCGGAGTTCACCTATGATTTTGCCGAATTCATCAAAGAGGAAGGAATCTTCGAGACTCTTTTTCTTCCCAAGGGATACGGCAGCGAGGACCAGTACTACAGCACCTACAGGATGTTCGAGTTCTCGGAGATCTGCGGATTCTACGGCAGCGCCTACTGGTACATGTACCATGTCTCCACCCTGGGCCTTGATCCCGTATTCCTGGGAGACAACGAAGGACTCAAGCACAGGGCCGTGGAAGTTCTCAAGGGCAACCCCCTCTGCGCCTTCGGCCTGTCGGAGAAGGAGCATGGCGCGGACATCTACTCCTCTGACATGAAGCTGTATCGCCAGGAGGACGGGACCTACCTTGCAAAGGGGTCGAAATATTACATCGGCAACGCCAATGAAGCCAGCACCATCACGGTTTTCGGAAAGATAGCCGACACCGACGAGTATGTTTTCTTCGTGGTTGACTCAAAGCATGAGAAATTCGAGTGCGTCAAAAACGTCATCCATGCCCAGAACTACGTGGCGGAATTCAACCTCCACGACTACCCCATCACCGATGACGACATCAGCTCCCGGGGCCCCAAGGCATGGGACGACATGCTCAACACCATCAACATCTGCAAATTCAACATCGGTTCCGGCGCCATCGGCATCGTGACCCACTCCTTCTACGAAGCCCTGAACCATGCAGCCAAGCGGAACCTGTACGGAAAATACGTCACCGAATTCCCCCATGTAAAACAGCTGTTCGTTGATTCCTTCTGCCGCCTGGGCGCCATGAAGCTTTTCGGCCTAAGAGCCACCGACTACATGAGGGGAGCATCAAAGGATGACAAGCGCTACCTCCTCTATAACCCGATCATGAAGATGAAGGTCGCCATCCAGGGCGAAGTCGTCCATGAGCTTCTCTGGGACATCATCGCGGCCAAGGGATTTGAAAAAGACACCTACTTCAGCCAGGCGGTTTGCGAACTCAAGGGCTTCCCGAAACTGGAAGGAACAAGACATGTAAACATGGCCCTGATCGCCAAGCTGATCCCGAACTACATGTTCAATCCCAAGGAGTATCCCGAGATTCCCAGGCTCACCGGCAACGAGAATGACGACTTTCTCTTTGAGCAGGGCCCCACAAGGGGATACGCGAAAATCCAGTTCCATGATTTCCGCAAGACATATGCAACCAAAGACCTTCCCAACATCGAGATCTTCAAGAAGCAGATCACGGCCTATGAGGAGTTCCTGATCGGCTCAGGCATGGAGCTTGCCGACCAGATGATGAACGACTTTGCCTTCCTCCTTGGCGTGGGCGAGATTTTCACCCTGATCGCATACGGCCAGCTCATCATCGAGAGCGCCGCAATGGAAAATATCGATGACGATCTCCTGGACCAGATATTTGATTTCATGGTCAGGGATTTTTCCGCATACGGCGTGGATCTTCTCGGCATGCCCACCACCACCGAGACCCAGCAGGCGGCATGCCAGAAAATGATCAAGCGGCCTTTCGCCAATGAAGAGCGCTTTGAAAAGGTATTGAAAGACCATGTATACTCCCTGGTCGATGCCTACGAAATGACCGAATAGTCTTTTAAAAGACAGGCATCCTGAAAAAAAAGGCGGGGATTTTTTCCCCGCCTTTCCTGTTTTCTTCCCCCGGTACCGGTGCAGGCTGTGGACCGGGGCGTTGATTGTCCCGTGTCAGCTCCAGCCGTCGATGAACTCGTTGAGCCTTCCGGTGAGACCGGGAAGGTCTTCCTCCGTGAGGGTAAAGCGGACCCGGCTCTCATCGGTGCCGACCATCTCGGAGATGAAACTTGCGATATTCCGGGCCTTGCGGTCGATCTCCATATGGACGTCCCACCCGTTGTCCCCGGGGAGGCAGACCAGCTCTATCTCATCCAGGCGTCCTCGATAGGGACCGGAGCGGGGTTTGAACTCCAGCTCCTGGACAAAGGGCAGAGGCGTGGGAAAACTTGAGGGAACCTCCTCGCACTCGGCCTCGACCAGTTCAAAGCCCAGCTCTTCCATGGAGCTGAACAGGGCGGACAGGAGATGATCCGGCACCACCCGGATATAATCCTCGTCCCCCGGATCGATGGCCATTTTGACATCGAGTCCGGTGCGGACCCACACCCGGGTCTTGCCCAGGGTAAATGGTGTGTGGGGGGGAAGCTCGAAGGAGAGTTCGATCTCATCCTCCTGGCCAGGCCCAAGGGTGAAATCATCCTTTACCTTGAATTTGGAGAGTTCCGCAACACGGGTGACGGTTTCTTCCTCCCCTTCCTCATCATCGGTTTCGGTGGCCTCGTAGGTGGAGAGAATGGAGAAGTAGAGCCCGCCGATCTCCTGGTCGGTGCTTCCTCCCTTGATTTTCACGATGGCGTCGATCTCTTCCCCGGGGACAAAGCTCTCCCCCTGTAAAATGGTATCCACCTTGGCACCGCCGATACCGACGCTGGACAGGATACGTTTGAACAAAGACATGGGTGACTCCTCAGCTTTTTCTATATTAACGTTCTTAGACTCCTTCCCGGAAAGCCTACCCGATTCCCGGTGGGGGATCAATCACTTTTGTGAACCGGGATGTGACGGCGGGCCCCCCGGCCATCACGTCCCCACCGTCTCAATCTTCGCATGTTCCGTCTTGTTTTCGGCGAACACCTGTGCTAACGGTAACCCTGTTAACCGGATTCACCTACGAAAATCACACCAATGGAGGAAAAATTCATGAAATCGTACCGCCCAGTTGCATTTGGAAAAAGAGCTGCCTTTGCCATTACGCTGTTGATCTGCGTAACAATACTGCTTGCGTCCTGCGGGAAACGGCCCGCCCCGGACGGAATTTCCTCCGCCTCCGCCTCCGCCTGGCCCCAAACCTATGATGACGCCATTGCCGATGCCCTCAACCCGGAGCCCGGGGAAGTCGCCCATAACCTGATCGCCATCACCCGGGACAACCCGGACCTACAATGGAAGGAGATCAACGGCATTCCCCATGTGCTCATGGTTTCCCTTACCGGCAACACAGACTACTATAAAAATAATGTGGGAAAACCCTACAACACGGGCAACTATTATTCCTGGGTGACCGCATCCCCCGAGATGAAGCATATCTGCGGTTCACTGGATTTAACGGATGACGAATTGAAAATGCGCCTCCGGGAACTCCTGGGGCTTGTTCCCGACGCAGGGGTGCTGGCATTTGTGGAGTTCTGGGTAAAGCCGTCGGATATGTTCAGGCCGGCGCCCGACAACGAAATCGACGATACCACCGCCGGCCTGATCCTGCCGGACAATACCCCGCCCTGGTACCGTAAATGGTTCAACGAACTGCGATCCAAACAGTATTACCAATGTACGGCAACCGGCCACAACGCCTATCCCTGGACCCAGCTCGGTTACACTTACGACTGGGGCAATCCCGAATCGGAACAGGGCTTGAGCGAATTTGTCATCAAGGAAAATTCCCAGGTGGTGATCCGGGCCATCCATCCCTTTGCCAACTATTGCCAATAATCCGGGACATCCGCCCAAAACCGGCAAAACCAAACATATTTCAGCGAGGACCCACCATGAAGAAAAAAATCATTTTCATCACCGGATGCTCCACGGGCATCGGGCGTGCCCTGGCCGAAGCATTCCATCAATCCGGCCACCGGGTCATTGCCACGGCACGCAACCTTGACGCCCTCTCCGCCCTTCAGGAACAAGGCATGGCAACCCACGCCCTGGACGTGAACGATAAAAGCCAGGTGAAGCAGGTCATCGAGACAGTACTGGAACAGGAAAAGACCATTGATGTCCTTGTCAACAATGCGGGCTATGCCCTCATGGGCCCTGCCACGGAACTGCCCGAGGATGAGTTGATGGCCCAATTCCGGACCAATGTGTTTGCACCGTTGTTCCTGACCCGGCAGGTGGCCCCCATCATGAAAAACCTGAACAGCGGCATGATCGTCAACATCGGCAGCGTATCCGGCATTGCCACCACCCCCTTTTCCGGGGCCTATTGCGCCTCCAAGGCGGCGCTCCATGCCCTCTCCGATGCCCTGCGCATGGAGCTTGGCATCTTTGGAATCAAGGTGGTTACCGTGCAGCCCGGAAAAATCGAGTCAAATTTTGGCGTATCGGCAAAAAAAGATCGTTGCCCGTATTTTGCCCCCCGATTCCTGGTTTCAATCCATGGAAGGCGCCATACACGCCAGGGCCGAAGCCTCCCAGGTCGGCGCCACCCCCGCCGGGGTGTTTGCCGGAAAACTTGTCAAAGCCATCATGGTGGAATCACCGCCGGAAATCATCCGCATCGGCAACATCAGCACAACAATGCCGCTGATGAAAAAATGGCTCCCGACAAGAATCCTGGACCAGATCCTTAAAAAGAAATTCGGCCTGGCTTAATTCAACCCCAAAGCCACCGGAAGAACTATCCGCCGGCTACCGCGATGTTGAATAAAAAAACCGCTGATACGGCATCAGGATCTGGAGCAAATTTCGGAATGGAACCTGAATTTTGGATTAATCAACAGATACGATTCAACATGGGATTTGATGGCTTCAATGATTAACGGTTACAATGAATACGGCCCCCCGGTCCGCCTGCAGCCATATATAGACCGCTACTGGTCATATGCAACGGATTCAGCCGCCATTTCATTAAACCGGAATCGAATAATTCCAGATGGGTGTATTGACATCATTTTCGACTTAAGCCCGTCTGCGGCATTGAAGAGCTTTGTCGTTGGAGCGATGACAAAGCCCATGGAGAGCGACAGGACAAATCTTGTTGGCGTAAGATTCAACCCTGGCATGGCGTACCCATTCTTCAATGTTCCAATGCATGAAGTCACGGACCGTCTCGTTGACTATTTTGAATTTGCAGGCCGGGAAACAACGCATCTTTTGAATCAATTGATGGATCTGAATACAACACACCGGCAGATTGAGCTGTTGAACAAGACATTTATCAACAAGCTGTCATCAATCAATCCCATTGATCCGAAGATGGCAAGGGCACTGGCGCTTATACGAAAAACCCAAGGCAGATGTTCGATCAAACAAACCTGTGATGATATTGGCTGGAGCAGGCAACATCTGGCAAGAAAAACCTTAACGTATACAGGTATAACCGCTAAATTCCTCGCTCAAGTGACACGTGTCAGGCACGTAATCAAACGGCATGGAACAAACTCTTTTCAGAATTGGAGTCAGCTGTCAGTTGACGTCGGCTATTACGACCAGTCCCACATGATAAACGAATTCAGGAGAATAACAGGCCAAACCCCTGTCGAATTTGTGATTAAGCCATGAATGTTCCATTTTTCCAATACATCACAGGAAATCTTTTTTATGATAGCGCCCTTCATTCAAAATGATTCAAAATAAAGGAGATGAAATGATTGCTTACTGTGGTATGGATTGTTCAAAATGTGAAGGCTATCAGGCTACCATGGAGGATAACGATACGAAACGCATGGAGGTCGCGGAAAAATGGTCTGTTGAATATAGTGCGGACATAAAGCCCGAGCAGATAAATTGCCATGGTTGCCGGTCGGACGGAACTAAATTCTTTTTCACCGAAAACGTCTGTGAGATCAGAAAATGCAATATTGAAAAGGGTACCTCGAACTGCGCCGTATGTTCCGAGTACAAATGCAAAAAGTTAAAAGAATTCATTGAATTAGCGCCGACCGTTGGAGAAGCGCTGGAAGCATTAAGGCAGGATTAAGTCTACTATTAAAGATGATAACAAAATATGATTTGCAAGGTAACAAGACAAATACACCCTCCAAAGGGTGATGCAGGCTGGAATTCGGCCCCATGGAAAGAGATACCGTCCGAGCTGATCGGGAACTACATGGGACGGAAACCCGACCATTTCCCAAAGGCGGAGGTAAAGATTGCCTATGATGACAAGGCCATCTTCCTGATATTCCGGGTCGAGGACAGATACGTTCGGGCGGTCGCCCCGGAGCATCAGGGTAATGTATGGGAGGACAGTTGTGTGGAATTCTTCTTTACCCCGGATTCCGATCTGTCCAAAGGCTACTTCAACCTTGAGATCAATTGCGGCGGCACCATGCTGTTCCATTTTCAGCCTGGGGCAGGCAAGGAGAGGATTGTGGTCCCGAAGGATGAATGCCGCAAAATAAAGCGGGCCCATTCGTTACCCGCAATTGTTGATCCGGAAATCGAGGAACCCGTCACATGGACCGTTGAATACAGGATTCCCCTGGCCTTGCTGGAAAAATACTGTGAGGTGATTACGCCCGCCCCCCGGGTTGAGTGGCGGGGGAATTTCTACAAATGCGCGGACAAGACCTCACATCCCCACTGGTTGACATGGTCGCCGGTTGATTTTCCAAGGCCCAACTTCCATCTTCCCCAGTATTTTGGCACATTGGAATTCGAATAATGCGCACCGGAATTGTAACCCGAAAAAAAAGAAAACACGATAAGAGAGAGACCAATGAAGATAAGTCATGCCACGGCATCTGATTTCGATGCATGGATATCACTGGCAAGGGAAGTTGAGCATTTATTTGGCCCAATGGCAGATGAGATTTCGTTCCAAGAGGCTTTAAAGCAGGCGATCTCAGACGGAACAGCCTTCTGCGTTCGATCGGAAAAGAATGAAGACGATTGGATTTTAAAAGGAGGCATTGTCATTTCCAGGGAATCAAATGAAATTGCATGGTTTGTGGTGTCCGGCACAAGCAGAGGAAAAGGTTATGGCAAAGCACTGCTAAATTTTGCTATTAATCAACTAAATACCCATGCTCCCATGGTTGTCCAGACATTTGACAATTCCGTTGCCGAAGGACAGGCCGCAAGGAAACTGTATGGCAAATTCGGCTTTGCTGACCATGAAAAAGGAGCAATGAATCCAGCCGGAGTGCCAACGGTAATAATGCAGCGTCCCGGATCATACTCACATTTCGCTCTTTGAAAATTGGAAAAAATTATTTAATCTCACTTTAATGGTCTGGTGAGAACCGATAATCAACAGCCATGACTAGTCTATACTATTTTTAGCAGGTGTTAAACAGGTGTTCATAGCTGTAGTAATCA
>JAAEMK010000362.1 GCA_024225635.1 Desulfobacteraceae bacterium
GGGCGCCAGACAGGGCCCGCGGTGTCGCGCCGTCGGCACCGCTTATTCGCTGAGGCTCAAGAACGTAGAGGAGTGCGCTGACGTGCAGGCGACCATGCTAGCCGCTTTCTCGGAACTGATCGAGCGAGCCTTTGCCGACGGCGGCCCTGACGACAAAGTCAGCATGGTATTGACCCACCCGGGGCTGCGCAAGAAGATCGGGATCCCCTTGAGCCGACGCGAAATGCTGACGGCGGAGAAGGTGCTCGCGATCGTGGAGAAGTTCATACAGAGCGGCGACGACGTGTCGTACGACGAGCAGTGGACCATTGAGGCAATTCGGTTCTCGCCGCCGCAGAAAGCCGGCCGTCCGCCGGCTCCTGTAAACCTGCACCGCTTCTTGGAGAAGAAGACAGGCGCGAATGGATGTCTCCTCAAGATCAGGAACAACGACCAGCTCTGCGTGCCGCGGTGAGTCTATTCATTTCTTTGTCCGTCTTGTAGTTGCTCTTGATCTCTTATCTTGAAATGCGTCTCATCTTGATATGCTTGAATTTCAGTGCAATCGCAACCGGCATCGCACGACTGCACCGAGACGACAGCGAGCAAGCGAGACGGCGCTTTGTGGCAATGAGAATGGGCGACAAATACCGCTGCACCGCACAGAGACGAGCAGCAGAGGAGCTGATGAGAAGAGCAGGACTGGCAGATGGACCTTGCGGACTCGACGAGTACAGGAGACTGCAGGTACATACTACACCAACCTATCCTACCTACCTACCTACCTACCTACCTACCTACCTACCTATCTACCTACCTACCTACCTACCTACCTACCTACCTACCTACCTACCTACCTACCTAC
>JAAEMK010000363.1 GCA_024225635.1 Desulfobacteraceae bacterium
CCTTCCATGCCAACGACTTAGCTAACTACTATATTCATGTACAAGCAAACCAAGCCAAGGCACAATACTGGGCAAATATAAATTGGCAGCAAGCAAAAATGAGTACAGATAAACACTTACTAAGCCAAGCAAATACGATGGTTAGGGATTCTTTATGAGTAAAATAAACGCGTTATTTGTTTTATTTATAATTGCACTATTTGCCAGCTTTAGCGTGCAAGCACATCAGTTGAGCACAAGCTACATTTCGCTGGATAATACCGATAACGAAAAGCAATACACAGGCACCTGGCAAATAAATATTAGCGATTTAGAACAACAAGTTGCGCTTGATGTTAACCAAGACACACAAATAAGCTGGGGCGAATTAAAATCACAAAAATCAGCTATCAATCGCTATGCCAAAAATACTCTATCGGTTTTACAAAATGAGCAAACTTGCCCATTAACAATCACCGATAACTACCAATTAGATAATCATTTTAATGAAGCATATTTAGTGTTACCGCTAGTTTTTAGCTGTAACA
>JAAEMK010000364.1 GCA_024225635.1 Desulfobacteraceae bacterium
AATAGAATTGTCTCTTTTTCTTTTGGGTTAATTATTATAAAAAATGGACTGCTTATTTCTTCTTGATAATCAATATCAAAATCAGCCATCATTTTTTCTAAATTCAGCGTATCGTTTTTTAATTCATAGAGAACTTTATCAAAATGAACAGGCTCATCGTTCATTACTCTTTTTTCTTTTAGTTGAAGAAATACACTATCGTTGGTTTTTGTGATTTGTAATCGGTCATATTCACTCCACATACACATAGATAAATCGACTCCAATATTCAGAGTATCGTTATTTTCCATTTTCGTTTTAAATTCGGAGTAATCTTGCGCGACTTTAAATTCCGATTTTTTCGGCTCAACTTTTTGTTTACAACCAAAAATTAAGATTGTAAAAATTAAAATTAATATGTTGAACTTTTCGTTTCTCATATGTTTGCTAACGTTAGCGTATAAATTTCAGTTGCGGAAAATCGGTACGATTTTCCGATTGAGACTAAAAGATAGAAAATTGCAATGAATTTCCGCAGGAAATTCAGCCGCAATTGAATTTATACATTGTTGTAGGTAGTTTTTTATTCATATTTTGTTAATCAACCATAGAATTCCGATTCCAGAGAATAAAAATCCACCGACTATAAAAATCATCGGAAAATAGGTTTTCCAGAACTCGCTATTTATCATTATTTCGTATTCGTTATCCTTTTTCAAGTAAATAATATCAATCGGTTCATTTATCCGTTTTGGATTCGCACTTGAGTCCAACTTTTGGGTTGTTTCAATTCCGTTTTTTTCTCTAAATCGAACAACTGGAAAGTGATAGATATGTGAATTTCCGTCAGCGTCTTTGTTACGTTCCTCTATAAAGTCAATTATTTTACCTTTAGTTTTAATTCCACTTCTTTGTATTCTACGATTTGAATTCCAAACGTAAAATCCAGCGTATAAAAATCCACCTCCAATTATTAAAAAGACAATTGCTCCAATTAAGTTTTCCATTCAGTTTCTTGGGTTGTCAAATTACCTACAACGTTAGCGTATAAATTTCAGTTGCGGAAAATCGGTACGATTTTCCGATTGAGCTGAAAGATAGAAAATTGCAATGAATTTCCGCAGGAAATTCAGCCGCAATTGAATTTATACATTGTTGGTTGCAGTTATAATTTAGTTTTTTGAGGTTCATTCAGCGGTTTGTTTTCGTTTTGCTATTCAATTCCACGTTTTGATTCCGCAATTTTGGAATTCAATCGAGTAGAAGTGATCAATTC
>JAAEMK010000365.1 GCA_024225635.1 Desulfobacteraceae bacterium
ATCATCAGACGCCATCTCAATCGTCAGACTCGTCAACCGGAAGCGCTAGTGATTATGAAGGGACCTGGTAGGCACGCCGAGTGGGTGGACGCCTCGAAAATTGATGCTGGCTCTATTATTCCCTGATTATACGATCGCTGTTGTCACGTGCAGTATCATCACGATCGCAAGCATGTACCACTATATATTAGAACGATCGCTAGGTAGTATTGATCGCTAGTATTCGTTACGTACTCGAGATTATCATGATAGTAATTCGCCATCTTGCTTACTAGCAGTATTCGTCGCATATATTGCTGTATTAGCCTGACTGACTACAAGTTATGGCAACACATTGAAATCAAGCAGTACGTACTGGTAAGTATTTGATAGATAAAAAAAGGGTAAAATAGGACATAGATGATGTGGATGATGACAATGCTGAATCATGAATGTTGATGATGATGATGTGGATGATAATGATGATGATGATGTGGATGATGATGATGTGGATGATGACAATGTGGATGATGATGATGATGTGGATGATGATGTGGACGATGATGATGATGATGATGATGATGTGGATGATGATGTGGATGATGATGATGTGGATGATGATGTTGATGATGATGATGTAGATGATGACAATGCTGAATCATGAATGTTGATGATGATGATGTGGATGATGATGATGATGAT
>JAAEMK010000366.1 GCA_024225635.1 Desulfobacteraceae bacterium
GTCGGCAGCACATAATTTGCTATGGCCGAGTCGAAAAGAGCCAAAAACTTGAAAATGAAGTCATATCCCCATTTTGTGGGGATGGCATAGCCGAGGGACCCGAACTCTTCGCTGAGGACCTGTGGTAAATGAGAGGAAGTGATATGGGCAAGCAGTGTCTTGATTGTTCCGCTTGGTATCGCGTGAGTGACATTAGTAATTAGTGGTTTGAGCCACTTTGAGGGATGCCTGAGGGGTGTCACTGAATCCGATACCAACGGCGTGCAAAGATGTTCCCGGAACTCCCGGTTTTCTCCGCATGAAACATCCCAACTCACCTGCGAAACATCTTTAGTCCACAGGCTTTGCGCCGCCAAAGCGTACCTCTTTCCGGGCGACTCCTCGCAAGTGAGCATTCTCACATGCGCCTTGGCCACGTCTATTAATAGTGATTTGCTCCAAGCCATGGTCCTCTCAACATGAGTTTCGGTGGGACACCCCTTGCCATCACAAAAAGTCGATCAAAAACATGGACATTTTGATTTTTCGGCGATATGACAGATTTTTCAAGGGTGGATTTGCGCTCGATTTTTGTTGCACAGTGGATCGGCCAGTTGCGAAACGATGTGCGATGCGATGAAGCCGGAGGCGCCGGTGACGAGCACCAGGGGCGTCTCCTCGCCCTCATCCGCCAGTTTCACCTCCTCGGGCTGCTCAGCCATGGATATATGCGGGGATGGAAGATGGCAGTTGGAAACTGTCGAGACTGACCCACTCGGTTGGGTGCGCATCTGCGCAGCGGCCCACAATTGTCGGATTATCACTTCTTCCAGCCATCCCAACCATGCCTCTGGTGACGCTTGACAAAGCCATATCCGTGGACGACTCCTTTTTCACGGCGTGGCTCTTTTGGACTTCCTTTTGGTTCCTCGTTTCTTACAGCCTTTTATCCGTGCGAGTGTACCAGCTTTTGGCGGACAAAGCGCAGGCAAAGCGGTTTGCTTTTCTGAGATTTTCTCACGTCGGAATGATGTTTCTTTACACGACTTACGCCTTCTTCCATTCCTACAATACTGCCATGAGGTCGGCCTCGTCTCCGGGGATGGGTTGTGTGGAGTGGTTCCATTTAATCATGCTTTTGCTTTGGACCGGGCGCATTCTCATGTATTCCTTTATCGTCTGGCGCTCGCACATGCTTTTCTCCAATTATCCCACTCTTTTCACGCGAGTTCATTCCCTCGAGTTTATAGCCGCCAATGCCGTGGGCACCGCAATTGTCGCTGGAATTGTAATGTGGCCGGCGCATTTTACATGCATAGTAACACATCACCGGAAAACACACCGCCGGCCACTTGGGTTGCCACGCCATTCAACGTTCCAAAGACAGGGCTCTGCACGAGGAAGCTTCCCGAGCGGTCTCTCTACCTTTTGAGCGCATGGGACTTTGTCGTGGCCACAGGAATCGTCGTGGCACTAACTTGCGCCGCACAAGGAAAAAGAAGATGCACAAGCTTGTAATTGTTGTGCGTAGAACACGCTGTCATTCTCAAGTAGGAAAAAATGAAACGAGTGGGGATTCCCGTGTGGAGAGTCCACTGAAATGGTGCCTCGTTTGCATTGGGCGGACGAAGCGCAGGCAACAAAAGAGGAGAGCTAACATCCATTATAAGTGCACTCTTGTTTTTTCAACTTGTTTTCACTCGCCAAACAAACTTTTCAAAGCCGCGGAGTCGAGGTATCCTTGCGACTGCATTAGCCAAGCCACGCCTCCAAACACAACTCCCCAAAACAACGCCTTTTTGACAAACCTCCAGCCTTTCGACGGCGGGGCGTCGATATAACCGTTTGCAATCAAGTCTTTGCCGCCGTCGACTATGCTTTGATTCACGGGAGTCCATGCGATGCGCAGGTCTCTCGAGGCCTCGGAAGAGTCGACAAACTTGAGTTTCCCCAAAGTCGGCAGCACATAATTTGCTATGGCCGAGTCGAAAAGGGCCAAAAACTTGAAAATGAAGTCATATCCCTCTTTTGTGGGGATGGCATAGCCGAGGGACCCGAACTCTTCGCTGAGGACCTGTGGAAATGAGAGGAAGTGATATGGTCAAGCAGTGTCTTGATTGTTCCGCTTGGTATCGTGTGAGTGACATTAGTAATTAGTGGTTTGAGCCACTTTGAGGGATGCCTGAGGGGTGTCACTGAATCCGATACCAACGGCGTGCAAAGATGTTCCCGGAACTCCCGGTTTTCTCCGCATGAAACAGGCTTTGCGCCGCCAAAGCGTACCTCTTTCCGGGCGACTCCTCGCAAGTGAGCATTCTCACATGCGCCTTGGCGACGTCTCTTACGTCGACAAAAGTCCACTGCATTCGGGGGACCAATGGGAGCTCCCCATTGAGACACCGTTTGATGAGAGCCATGCTTCCCGCCAGCCTTCCGTTGACCGAAGGCCCGATGACGAAACAAGGTTGGGTGCACACGAGTTCCACGTTTGTAGGGGCTCCCTTGGCAGGCGTGGCGTTGTGCTTTGAGATGAAATCCCACGCCCGAAAGGCCCGTTCTGGGTTTACAGTTGGAGGGTGTCGTCTGAACACTGCATCAGACTTCAAACGTCAAACTTCAAACTTCAAACTTCAAACGTTTGAAGTTTGAAGTTTGAAGTTTGAAGTTTGAAGTTTGAAGTTTGAAGTTTGAA
>JAAEMK010000367.1 GCA_024225635.1 Desulfobacteraceae bacterium
AAACAGTGAGAGCCCCCTGCTGCACAGGTGGGGTCGAAGTAATGGCAATCAAATTTGGGGGCAATCTTGCCACCCCAAACCCGGGCGGGTGGGATGGGTCGATTGCCACATGAGACAAACATTTCGTCTCTACTCTCACAAAGCATACCGAAATGGCATGCTACACATCTTCTCAGCCTCAACTGCTTGCGTCGCCTCTCGTCGCTGGGCCCCTTCGGGCCCCTGCGATACAGAGCCCCCTGCTGCACAGGTGGGGTCGAAGTAATGGCAATCAAATTTGGGGGCAATCTTGCCACCCCAAACCTCACCACCACCACCTCTAATTCCCCCCCCCTCCTGCTGCTGCAGGCTTGTTGTCGCGCTGGCCAGCGTGGGAGTTTGGCCTGTCTGGAAACTTTTGCCCTGGTAATATGCTGCGTCGGATGTATGCAATGTCATGCTCCAATTGTCCGAAGACAGGAGCCTCTTTGACGGTTGTTTTGTTCACCATGTATCGCAATTCCGTTACAGTGAAGGGTTCATATTCACTGAGCATTCGCTGCTGCCGCGCTCTGCGTCGCTGAGCTCGCTCCCCTGTGGCTGGTTCGTAGAAATAGCCTCTCCACTTTCCTTTCTTTTTCTGGACAAGGAGTATATCAGTGAGACCATCCGGGTAAGTTCTCACCTGCATTGGGCGCGCTTGTTCAGAGCCTTTGTGGTCAGGTTCCTGCGGTTTTTGCTTACGGCTGTCCATGGCGGGACTTGGCTTGGGCGTGACCAGGTTGTGCTTCAAAGCTTTCTGGGCTCTGTACCAGCTTGCCGCTGAATTACGGACATACCTGTCGGCTGTTTTGTCCGTCGCCCAGTTGCCTGCCCTGCGTTGGTACTCCATGGGCAGGCCAGCTGCTGCGAGCTGTGTGGCGCTGCCGATTCGGAGGCTGTATGGCGTCAGGCGTTGCCCTGCTTCAGCATGCTTGTCCAGGGCTTTTTGCAGGTCCTTGTCTGTCGTGTCTGGGAAGACAGGCTGGCTTGGCAACATTCCGTGTTTGCGGGCCATGACTTGGATGGCTTCTACTGGGCATGGCATGCCCTGCTCTGCTGGGAGGAGAAGCTTTGGCGCAAAGTCTCCCGAGTGGGCGGACGCCGTCTTCTCTTTCCGTACGGTCACCTCGAAGCCGATCTTCCCTCTCGTGGAGGTAACTTGACGTAAGTCCCTCCACTGCAATGGCCGGTCTCGATGTCCGCGGACCGCCCTAGACCGCTTTACTGATACCAAGTTGATGGGCCTGAACCCCAGGTAGAAGGCCGCGACGATGGCTGACCGCGTGTCTGCCGAGATGTTCTGGTCTTGGCTGATGCGCAGGACTGTTTCTAGGGTGACAGGGTCACGGACAGTTGGGGTACGCGGCGGGATCTCCACTGCCATGTTGTGGAGGGCCTGCTTGACTTCCGGTTCCAAAGTGAACTGTCGGTAACCTGACTTGAAGTTCGAATGGTACAGGGCTAGTGCCGTTGGCAGTCGTTGGACGTAGTCTTTGATCGTCGTTCCGCCAACTTGTGCTACGTCCCGAAGGTAACCCGCGAAGGCCAGCTGGCCGGTCAGGTCCACGATGGCAGGGAGCTTAGGCGATGACGTTCCAGGCCGGGTCAATGTTATGAACTTTGTGAAATGTTTTAACACAGTCTTGTGCGTGTCCACGAACCTCGGCTTGGTGTAGGCGCGAGCCTCATCAGCCCATCGTTCCTCGGACGTCCGCTGGTTCGGCTTTCGGTGTTGAGCGGTCTTGGTGCGTGGTCCGGGAGGATTTTCCAGCTTGGAATGCCGTCGAGCCACACTGGTTTTGGTTCTGTTGTGTAGTCCCACCGGCTGAGGGCGTCTGCTAGCACGTTCTCGTCTGTCTGCACACGGTCGGGGAAGAGTTGAATGTCATGTCGCAGGCATAGGAGCAGTATGGCGCGTATGATGGAGTTCACCCGGGGGCTTTTGCTGCGGCCTTTGGCGATGGCCCACTTCAGGCTTTCGTTGTCCACTATGGCCCAGACGACTTGGCCTTGTAGCTTGTGCTTCCACTGCTTCAAGGCCGTCCACAGAGCCCACGCCTCGAGTAGCGTCATGTCGCCGGAGGGGTGGTTCGAGGAGAACCTACCTGTAATGGCATTTTGCGCTGATGCAACTTTTGCCTGCTTGGCAGCTGCTGGGCTGGCGAAGAGGAGGGCACCCTGTCCCTCGAGGGAGGCATCCGAGATTATGGCCCAATCGCAGTGGGGGCAGGGGGCTCGCCTCATGACCGCATACCTTGGGAGCACATCAATGGCATACACCCACCATTGCAATTCACTAGCTGCTTCAGGCGTCAGCAGCACACGTGGGCCGGGTGCCGATGCCAAGCAGTCGTGCAGGTCGCGTAAGAACGCTCGCCCAGCTGTGAAGACGGTAGCGACATGTGAGAGTTTTCCACACAGTTTCCGTAGCTCGCTGGTAGCACACGGCTCTCCTTTTGTGTGTAATTTCTGGAGCACATGCAACAAACCGCGCAAATCGTCTCGTTTTGCGGTTGGCAGGGAGTGAGACATGCGCGTGGTGAAACACGCCAAATTCAAGCCCTTATAAAAACATACCCTATATAATGTATGTTTTTATAAGGGCTTGAATTTGGCGTGTTTCAGTCCCCCCTTTTTTGGATTTTAACCCCCCTTAACCTGTGACCACCTATGGTCTCAACCCCCCCTCACCTGTGACACGGAATTGACACCATAAATTTTCACCACACCACGGCACACCATCATTTTTTTTTCACAGTCACGCCAGACACCACGCGCCGTGTCACACCATCTCACACATTTTCTTCACACCATCGCACACCAATCGCACACCAATCGCACACAATCTTCACACCAATCACCGTCCCATTTCTTTTCTGTCTTTCTCTTTTACACCAGTCAGTCACACCATTTCAGTTTTTACATTTACGCCAAACACCACACACCCTCACAATCTCAACTCATTTCAAAAATTTACACCATGACCTTTTTTTACGTTTCACAATTTCTCATCTCACGTCTTCTCCTCGTCTTCGCTTTTCTCATCTTTGAAACATGGTCAGTCAGGCACACCACACTCACACCTTTCTTTTTTTCTCATGTCATCTTCACTCGTCTTCTCCTCATCACATTTCTCATTATTTTTATTTTTCGCATTCTTCTCCATACCCCCCCCTTGATGTCGGCATCATTTCTTGTTTTTTTCGTTTCATCGTCTTAAATTTATTCTTCATTCAAATATTTTTATGACCATTCTCGTCACATCATAAAAACACAGATTGAGCAATTTTGGATTTTCAATTAATTCAATATTCATTTTTCAAATACTTTGTTAGAAAGCATTTTAATAAAGATGCAATTTAAAATACTTTTCAATCAACACCTTATCACATTTTAATTAATTCAAAATTGAATATTCAAATACTTTTATCCAACCATGTTTTATTTTTAATTAAAATTAAATTACTTTCCCATCAACGTCTTATTAAAATTTAATTAATTCAAAATTGAATTTTCAAATACTTTTATTCAAACATATTTTATTTTTATTTCACACCTTCTCTCTTCTTATTAAATATTTTATTGATTAAAGATTAAAAATAGAATACACAAGAAAATAAAAATTAGATATTCTCA
>JAAEMK010000368.1 GCA_024225635.1 Desulfobacteraceae bacterium
TGGCGCTTCTCGAAGCTATCCTGATACTGCTTACGCAGATCCATAATAGGCTTCATGTTTACTTCGTTGAACGTCGTCAACATCGCCGTAGAATTTTTCGCTTCTAACAAACGGTTTGCAATAGTCTTACGCAGACGCGTCATAGGAACACGTTTTTCAGAGCGCTCACCAGAGGCAACGACAGGCGCTTCTTCAGCAGCCGCTTTAGCAGGTGCCGCTGGCGCACTTCCGCCTTTCAGGTATTGCTCAACGTCTTCTTTGGTAATGCGACCGTTTTTACCAGAGCCTTTTACTTTCGCAGGATCAACGCCTTTTTCAGCAAGTAAACGGCGTACTGACGGGCTTAATGCGTCGTTGTCGTCATCGCTTTCTTCAGCCGCTGCAGCAGCCGGAGACGCAGCACCTGCGCCTTCAACAAACTTAGCAATGATTTCTTCAGCAGTAACCGTGGTGCCTTCTTCGGCCAGTATTTCAGCCAGTGAACCGTCTGCCGGAGCAACCACTTCAAGTACCA
>JAAEMK010000369.1 GCA_024225635.1 Desulfobacteraceae bacterium
CAAGCAGTCAGTATGGTCTGCAGATTCACCAGTAGTCCTACAGCAGCACATCTAACAGCAGCGAAGCGGATCTTGCGGTATCTCAAGGCAACGAAGGAGTACGGTCTCTACTACGCTGCAGGCAAGACAACGAAAGACAAGCTACTGCTGCAAGGCTACTGTGATGCAGATTGGGCTGGCGACAGAGACACTAGAAGGTCTACGACCGGACACTGCTTTCTGTTGGCCAACGGCGTGGTCAGTTGGATCGCGCAGCGTCAGCCAGTTGTCGCCTTGTCCTCTACTGAAGCAGAGTACGTCGCACTGAGCAGTGCCGCACAGCAAGCGGTCTGGCTTCGTCAGTTGCTCAAGAACCTGGGGTGTGAGCAGCACCAGCCGACGACCGTTTACGAAGACAATCAAGGCGCTATCTGTCTGGCCAGGAATCCCATCGCGCACAAGAAGACCAAGCATATAGAGATCCGCCATCATTACATACGGGAGAAGGTGGCAGACAAGACGCTGGCGCTCAAGTACATCGGCACGACCGACATGGCGGCCGACATCTTCACGAAGGCGCTGGCGAGACCCACCTACGAGCGTCTGCGCGGCAAGCTGGGCATGCAGAACGACCTGCCTATGAAACAAGAAGACAGCTGCCGGTAGCAGACGAGGAGGAGTATTGAAAGAGGAATGTGATCAGCTATGATGAGATACCTAACATGATCAACATATCTCATCTACTACAAACAGTGATCACATTGCCTAGTACATTGTTGGAGTTGTAAGAAACCACTCGGTGCTTTAACGACATCTTACCTCTAATAGGTTATGGGCCCAGGCCTTTAGAACTTCACTAAAATAGAAACGTAGGTCAACGTAAGACTGTAAAGCGTGAAAGTGAAGCCTAAAGAAGAATGGCCGAGATGTCGCGAGCTCAAATCGACAAGCTGACGGAC
>JAAEMK010000370.1 GCA_024225635.1 Desulfobacteraceae bacterium
CACGGGCGCTGTGACGCTGGGCACCGGCGTGACGACCAGCGGCACGACAGACAGCACGACCCTGTCCACGGGCAGCGCAATTAATGCTGAAGGTCGCCACATCAGCACCATACCGGGCGTGAGCACCAGCGGCCCCGCCGGCAGCATCTCCCTGCATGTGGGCAACACCGACCAGGGCCACGGCGGACTGGTGTACGTGTCTGCTGGCAGCACCACACAGAGCGCCAAGGTGGGCGGCGCCGTGTCTGTGGTGAGTGGCGCCGGCACCAGCAGCATCTCTGGCGGCATCACTGTGCGCACGGCGGACGTGAGCAGCACTGGTGGGTCTGGTGCGCTGAGCATGGCCACTGGCGTGTCGCCCACGGGCAACAGCGGCGCTGTGACGCTGCAGTCTGGCGGCGCCAGCACCGGCAGCAGCGGCGCGCTGAGCATGGCCACTGGACCGTCCACTGCCAAGGGCAACACGGGCGCTGTGACGCTGGGCAGCGGCTTGACGTCCAGCGGCACGTCCGGCAGCATGACGCTGTCCACGGGCAGCGCCACCAGCGGCAACGTGGGCCACATCAGCATCATGACGGGCGTGAGCACCAG
>JAAEMK010000371.1 GCA_024225635.1 Desulfobacteraceae bacterium
ACATAGATTTAGGCCTTACCTTTGAATAGGGTTGGCAAATGATGGTTCAGCTCGGGTGCTGCGTGATTTCGTTGGCGCGAATTGCTCGTAATGTACTGCGCGTAGCCTCTTGTCGGTCAGTTGCTAAAATACGCAGTAACGCGACAAAATATCGTTTAAGGACTCGATGCAAAAATGGCGCAAATATGAACCGTTATTCGAAATGTCGTGGCGTATTTCGCCGTAGAGACGAAATACGCCACGACATTTGCGCTTGCCACGAATAAAGGTTCATATTTGCGCCGATTTTGCAATTGGGTCCTCAAACGATGTCTTGCCTTGTTACTGCGTATTTTAGTGACTAACCGACAAGGGGCTAAACGCAGAGCATCTAGAGCAATTAGTGCCACCTCGAGTACGCACTTCTTTGCCTAATCGGTCATTCGCAAGGCGTAAACAGCAGCAAGGCCTAAGCCTAAGATAGGCCCATAGTTCAGCCTTCATCAAAGCCGTCGCCTTTAGAGATTGGCGCACTATGATACACGACCTTCATATAGCCCCGCTAAAATACGCAGTGAAGTTTTCGCATTGGACGCGTTTTAAACCTACGGTGCTATATTTTACGCGTGACGCAAAAAGTATTTTACGCTTTACGCGCAAAATATCCAACCGTAGCTTAGAAGCGCGTCCAAAGCGTGAACTACACGGCGTATTTTAGTGAGGCTAAACGCAGGCCATTTTAGCATATCGCGCGAATCCTTCCTAGCTTGGGCTAGCGGGCACTGATTCAACTCAAATTCAGATTTTACATAGGTTTAGTCCTTACCTTTGAACAGCGCTGGCAAACGATGGTTCAGATCGGGTGCTGCGTGATTTCGTTGGCGCGAATTGCTCGTAATGTACTGCGCGTAGCCTCTTGCCGGTCAGTCGCTAAAATACGCAGTAACGCGACAAAATATCGTTTGAGGACTCGATGCAAAAATGGCGCAAATATG
>JAAEMK010000372.1 GCA_024225635.1 Desulfobacteraceae bacterium
CCCCGCACATGAAAGCTAAGCCTGCCCCCGCACATCTCGTACATCTTTGTTAACCCGGTACCGCAATACCAGAGAACCCTCCCCAATGACCTCGGTATCCACAAGCTCGAGCCGGGTATCCATCTCCAGGTCAAACAGGGAAAGTCCCCTGCCAAACAGGATGGGAACCACGGTGACACAGACCTCATCAATGAGGTTGGCCTTGGCAAAGAGGGAGTTGATGACGGTGCCGCCGATGAGAGCAACCTCCCCATACCCCTGACGGGACAGCTCCTCCAGAATAAGCCGGGGCGGCTTGTCCGTAAAAATGAGATCCCCGCAGCTCTTCCGCGCCTTGTTCCGGGTCATGACAATGTTTTTCCTGCCCGGCAGGGCCCTGCCGATGGTATCAAAGGTTCTGGAGCCCATGATCATCGCCCCCGCCCTTCTGGTGATCTCAACGAACTTCTTCTTATCCTCTTTCCCTGTCCAGTTGGCCGGGTGATTGGCATCCCTTGCGATTTTCCCGTCAAGGGTCATTGCCATGACCATGGTGACTTTCATGCGCGTATTCCCATATTCATCGTTGACATTGCGTTTCCCCATTCCCTGTATTAACCTGCCGTCCATGCTATATGAAAACGATTTTCCCGGCAAGAATACATTCTTGGGACCGGCCTTATCCAAGGGGAATATTTTTTTTTCTTGACATCTGCCATGGGCATAAGTAATTCTTACTCACCACGACACACAACTTGGCAGCACTACGTATCTCTATCGAAAATATGTTGTAATAAAGCATAATTACTTAAGGAGAGGGCAGGTAAATATTACATACCTGAAACATGCCATGGCAAAGAAGCCAGATCCATCCCCACCGGGAAAGCGGAAGATCATCAACGCCCTGCGCCAGCTTCTGGAAAACAGGAACTTCGCCTCCATCACCATCGCGGAGATAGCCGGCACCGCCGGAGTGACCGAAGGGCTCATCTACAAATACTTCAAGGACAAGCGGGACATCCTCCACCAGGTGCTCAAGGAGCACTACGAACTGTTCCTGATCCAGATTGAGCGGGATCTCAAGGGGATCGACGGGGCCCTCAACCGGATCCAGAAGGTTATCTGGTCCTGCATCGACCGCTATGCCAACCACCGGGTCTTTGCCAGGATCATCCTTTTGGAGGTAAGAAACTCCGATGAGTACTTCCAGAGCGAGGCCTATCGCCTGGTCCGGGTCCTCAACCGGCTCATCATCGACATCATCGAGGAGGGAATCAAGAACAAGGAGATCAGGGACGGCATTCCCGTGGGCTATATCAGGAACGCCATCTTCGGCACCATCGAACATTCGTGCATGAACAGGGCCATCTTCAACGAAACCGTATCCACGGACGAAACGGCCAGAAACATAACGGAACTCATTTTTAACGGTATTAAACGATAACATACAAAGAGGTATAGGGAGAAAGCATGGCGGAACAGATTGCAGATCGACGGGACATCGAGTTTGTACTCTATGAGCAGCTGGACACGGAAAACATTCTTGCCTCGGATCATTTCACCGACATCAACAAGACCATGGCTGACATGGTGGTCAAGGAGGCGAGAACCCTTGCCATCAAAGAGCTTCTTCCCACCTACACCGAGTGCGACCGGGAAGGCGTGAAATTCGAGAACGGCACCGTGACCGTTCCCCAATGCTTCAAAAAGGCCCTCGAGCTACTCCGGGAAGGGGAATGGGGCGCCCTGACCGCGGATCCGGAATTCGGCGGCCAGGGGCTTCCCCACACCGTTGCCCAGGCAGCCCTGGATTACCTCATCGGCGCCAACTATACAATGATGGTCTACGCGATCCTGGGCCACGGCGCCGGAAAGATGATCGACCTCTACGGCACCAAAACCCAGAAAGACCTCTTCCTTGAAAAGCTCTACACCCTTGAGTGGGGCGGTTCCATGCTGTTGACCGAACCCGGGGCAGGCTCGGATCTGGGGGCGCTGACCACCTCGGCCAGAAAAAACGAGGACGGCACCTACTCCATCACCGGCAACAAGATCTTCATCACCAACGGCGAGCAGAACCTGACCGAAAACATCGTCCATCCGGTGCTGGCACGGATCGAAGGGGCCCCCGCCGGCACCCGGGGCATCTCCATCTTCCTTGTGCCCAAGACTTGGGTCAACGAGGACGGCAGTTTTGGCGAGCCCAATGACGTGGTCTGCACCGGGGTGGAAGAAAAGATGGGCCTCCACGGCAGCCCCACATGCAGCCTGGCCCTGGGAGGCAAGGGTAAATGCAGGGGATGGCTTCTGGGCCGGGAGAACCAGGGCATGGAGATCATGTTCCACATGATGAACGGGGTGCGGCTGGAGGTGGGCACCCAGGCCTATACCCACGCCTCCTGCGCCTATCTCCACGCCCTGGAGTATGCCCGGGAGCGCCGCCAGGGACGATCCCTGGAGACCGGCCACGACCCCGCCGCCCCCCAGGCGCCCATTGTCCAGCACCCGGACGTGCGCCGGATGCTCATCAAGATGAAATCCTATGTGGAGGGGATGAGAAGCCTGGCCTACTATACCGCCTTCTGTATCGACAAGGCCCACTGCGCCGCCACGGAAGAGGAGAAGACCCGCTATTCGGACCTCACCGAGATCCTCACCCCCATTGTCAAGGCCTATTGCAGTGAAAAAGGCTTTGATGTCTGCGTGGACGCCATGCAGGTATTCGGGGGCTACGGCTACACCCGGGAGTATCCCGTGGAACAGATCATGAGGGATTGCAAGATCTGCTCCATCTACGAGGGCGCCAACGGCATCCAGGCCATGGATTTCCTCGGCAGGAAGCTCACCATGAAAAAGGGCGCCTTCCTTGACGCACTGATCAGTGAGATCAAAGCATCCGCCCACAAGGCCATTGAGACGGACGGACTCGAAGAACTGGGGGAAAAGGTGCTGACCGCGGCCCAGTTCCTGGAAAGCACCTGCAAGGCCACGGCCGGCGCCATCAAAAGCCCGGATTTCAAATCCGCCATTGCCTTCAGCCATCCCCTGCTGGAAGCCACAGGGGACGTGATCATGGCATGGATGCTGCTGTGGCGTGCCCTTGCAGCCCAGCCGGCCCTGGAAAAGCTGCTGAAGAACTCCAATGAGAATTCCCTGAACAAGATCCTTTCAACCAACAAAAACGCCGCCTTTTACCACGGCAAAATCACCACGGCGGAATTTTTCATCCACACCCTCCTGCCGGCTACCATGGGAAAACTCGACGCCATCATGATTGGAAAGCACCCCTGCGTCACCATCCACGAAAACTCATTTTAGGTTCTTATCTCCGGTTTTCGTGCATTAGGACAAGAGGATAAATAACATATTGGATCCGGCTTGTACGGATTAAGCTTTACCCCCGTCCCAAAGGCGGGGAGATCACAACCCATAAGGAGAGAAATCAATGAAGGACGTAGTAATCGTTTCAGGATGCAGAACCGCGATCGGCGGCTTTGGCGGTACCCTCAAAAGTATGAGCGGCGCAGCCCTTGCCAGTATCACCATGAAAGAAGCTGTTAAACGGGCCAACATTGACCCGGCCATCATCGACGATGTCCGCTACGGATCGTGCATCGAGTCCTGCGACACCCTGAACACGGCCAGGGTCGGCGCCCTTCTGGCCGGAATTCCCGACTCGGTCACGGCAGCCACCATCAACCGGGTCTGCATCTCAGGCATGGAGGCGATGATCTCCGGCATGGCCATGATCCAGGCCGGCATGGCCGACGTCATCCTTGCCGGGGGAACCGAGCACATGTCAAGCGCCCCCTACGCCGCGCCCGGCGCCCGCTGGGGCTGCCGCCTCCAGGACAGCGCCCTTGTGGACACCATGATCCACGCCCTCCACTGCGGCTCCCACGTGATTCCCCATCCCGAGGACGGCCCGGTTGACGAAACCAAAGCGCCCCTGAGCATGTTTGTAGGCAAGCCCTATATCATGGGCCACACGGCCGAGTTCATCGCCCAGCACCTGGGCATCACCCGGGAAGAGGCGGACGAGGTGGCCTTGAGAAGCCATAACCAGGCGGAACGTGCCACCAACGACGGCTCCTTTGCCGAGGAGATCGTACCGGTGGAAGTGCCCCAGCGGCGGAAGGACCCCATCATATTTGACAAGGACGAACACTTCCGGCCGGGCATGACCATGGAGAAACTCGCCAAGCTGCCCCCGGCCTTTGTGCCCAAGATCGGAACGGTCACCGCGGGCAACGCCTCGGGCCTCAACGACGGCTCCACCGGCATGGTGCTCATGTCCCTTGACCGGGCAAAGGAGCTGGACATCAAACCCATCGCCCGGATCAAGGCCGTTTCCCGGGGAGGCTGCCACCCGTCGGTCATGGGCCTCTCCCCTGTGCCTGCCGTGAAAAACCTGCTCAACAACAGCAATCTTGCTCTCGACGACTTTGAACTGATGGAGGTGAACGAAGCCTTTGCCGCCCAGTACCTGGGATGTGAAAAAGAACTGGGCCTCAACCGGGAGATCACCAACGTCAACGGATCGGGCATTGGACTTGGCCATCCCGTGGGCTCCACGGGCGCAAGGATCGTTGTCACCCTCATGCACGCCCTGAAGCGACAAAACAAAACATTGGGCATGGCCACCCTCTGCGGAGGCGGCGGTGTCTCCATGGCGTGCGCCATTGAAATGATGTAATTCCAATAACCCTGTCATACAGGAGGAAGTATCATGATTCAATCAGCCGCACCCCTCTCCCCGACGGATAAAGAGAGGTACAACACGATCAATCAGGAAAACATCGAGTTCATCATGAACCGGAACAACCGGATCAACCGCTGGGTGATCGCGGACATGATCAGAAGATCCGCCTACCATTTTCCTGAGAAGACCGCCCTGGTTTTCAATGATATGAACCTTAGCTACACCGAACTTGAACGGCAGTGCAACCAGACGGCGAACGCCCTCTCAAGCCTTGGTGTAAAAAAGTATGACAGGGTTGCCATCCTTGCCCACAACACCCATCACCATGTTCTCACCTGGATGGGCTGCGCCAAGATCGGCGCCATCTATCTTGCCGTCAACTATCTGCTCAAGGGCGACGACATCGCCTACTGCGTCAACCACTCCGAGAGCACGGTATTCATCGTGGAAGACAGTCTCTACCCGCAGGTCAAAGACGTCCTGGACAAGCTGCCCACGGTCAAGACCCTGATCTGGTCCGACCAGGGAGAAGGGGCCCCGGCCCCGGAGAATTTCATCGACTTTAACAACTGGTACACGGCCCAGGACGACACCGAACCCGAAGCCACCTTAAGAATCGAAGACCCGGTCCAGATGACCTACACCAGCGGCACCGAATCCCTGCCCAAGGGGGTGATCATC
This sequence comes from Desulfobacteraceae bacterium, assembly GCA_024225635.1. Lineage (GTDB taxonomy): Bacteria > Desulfobacterota > Desulfobacteria > Desulfobacterales > Desulfobacteraceae > Desulforapulum. The sequence goes on from JAAEMK010000372.1 coordinate 5,363, forward strand.
TCCAACCAGGCCCTCATCGCCCAGTACATGGGATGCATCATCGACGGCCGATACGATGCCACAGACATCAACATCAACGCCCTTCCCATCTACCACTGCGCCCAGCGGGACGTGTTCCTGAACCCCATCTTCTGGATAGGCGGCACCAACATCCTCATGGGCCCGGACATTCCCAAGATCCTTGCAACCATCGCCAGCCACAAGGCAACCACCTTTTTTGCCCCGCCCACCGTGTGGATCGGCCTGCTCCGGCACCCGGACTTTGACAAGCACGACCTGTCAAGCCTGGTCAAGTGCTACTACGGCGCCTCCATCATGCCGAGGGAAATCCTGAGGGAAATGCTTGAACGCTTTCCCAAAGCCGGGGTTTACAACTACTACGGCCAGACCGAGCTTGCCCCCTACCACACCATCCTCAAGGCCGAGGACGCCCTGGAGAAGATCGGGTCCGCCGGCATGGCAGGGCTTCACATGGAAACCCGCATCGAAGATTTTGACGGCAAAGAGATAACCCGGACCGATCTTCCCGGCGAAATCTGCGGAAGGGGCCCCCATGTGATGACCATGTATTTCAAGGACCCGGACAAGACCGAAAAGGCCATGGAAGGCGGCTGGTTCCATTCAGGGGATCTCGGCGTCCTGGACCACGACCGCTACATCACCGTGGTGGACCGAAAAAAGGACATGATCAAGACCGGCGGGGAAAATGTTGCCTCCCGGGAGGTTGAGGAGGCGATCTATCTCCATCCGGATGTGGAGGAGGTGGCCGTTGTCGGGGTCTACCATCCCAAATGGGTGGAGGCGGTCACGGCCGTGGTCAAACTCAAGGCCGGAAAAACCGTCTCCAAGGATGAGCTCATGGCCCACTGCAAGGAGCACCTCTCAGCATTCAAGACCCCAAAGGAGGTGATCATCGTGGACGAGCTGCCCAAGACCCCCACGGGCAAGATCCTCAAGAGGAACATGAGGGAAACCTACAAAGAGCTGTTCATCTAACAAACCCGGACCGGCCCGGACTCCCCGGGCCGGTCTTCTTTCCCCCCGACGAAGACTATAAATCCCCCTTCAGGACAAGCCCATTTATAGAAACAAGTATGGACCTTTGCCATATCCCCTCAAATAAATCGGTTTAATGAAACCTTTCAGGATTGATTTCTTTGGCCTGCTACATACAGTTTAAACATAGTCGAGGCCGACGTCTTTATTAAAAAGATCATTATATTTCCAAACTCAAAGATAAATATTTATTACCAAGGACAGAAGCCTGGAAAAAAACCACCACGATTACCCACTTAAGTTATTCATCACACAAGCTCCTTTGCTGCCTAAGTAAACGGTTTCCCAGGCTTCTTAAGAGCTGGTTGCCGTGTCACCTCCCTTGGAAATCCAACAGAGGCAACCGAATTTTCTTTGTACAGTGCAGGATCATGGGCCGTAAAACATATCACCTATAGCTCCTGAGAATCGGAAAGTATTCCCTCGGGTCACCGGATCTTTACCTTGACAAGTTAAAGTTTACACTTTGTCAGGAGCAGTACTCAGAAGAGCTTGGTGTTGATTGGCCCTATTTCATCCGATGATTGTCTTTTGTCATTTTCAATGTTTGAATCAAAGCCTACTCCTGGCCTATTTTCACAAAAATGGGACGAGGTCATTTTCGATACAATAGTTGTTTCACCCACATAAAAATGGAAAAGAACCTTGATTTAAAGCAACTTTTATCGTATTTGGAAGGCTGACAATTATAAGGATAAGAACCAATATATGCGTTTATTTCGATAATAGCGTAAAGGATAACTAAAGATTATGGCTCAAACAAAAACATTTTTAAAAGATGATTATGAACGTATCAATAAAAAATATTTTAATCAGCTACGTAAAGACGACCGAATCAATGCTGATCCTTCTTATTGGTTTAATCCAGAATCTACAGTGTCACATATTTTAGGCATTGAGTATCTCCAAAAATATAATAGTGACTTCAACTCAGGGCTTAATTTTTTTAAAGATAGGATTATTAAATTAGTTGAGAAATGGGATAATTTTGATTTTTGTTATGATTCAATCACATTATGCAATTCTGTTACTTCTGGATCATTGGTAATCCTCTCAAGTTTAAAATTATTAGGAGTCGAAGAAATCTTTTTTGAAACACCAGCTTATTTTGCAAGTATTGAGCAAGCCGAAAAATTAGGGTTCAAAACAACTTTACTCCCTACTTATTCTCACAATGATTTCAAGATGGATGTGAAACTTATTGAGAATAGTTCAAGTCGAAGAAAAGCAGTTTGGATCACTCAACCCAAGTTTGCACTGGGGAGCAATCAAAAAAAGGCTGATATAGAAGAAATCTTGAACAGCATAAGAAAAGAAGATTTTTTAGTTATTGATGAGGCAACAGAGCAGTTTTTTCCAAGTGTTTTGAACGAATTTAATTGCAAAAAACACAAAAACGTTATTAAAGTTCGAAGCTTTTTTAAGGGAATGGGAATAAATGGACCTCGAATTTCTTTTATTATTCATTCTAAAGAGTTACGGGATATTTTTAGGATTGAAATAGAAAAAATGCAGGGTTCAATTGATTATTTTAGTTTAAATTTTTTATTCAAGATAGCATCAGATGTCGACAGATTTGAGCTAATGCTGAAAGTGGCAAATGAACAAGTTGTCGGAAATTTCAAAACTATCGAAAAAATATCCGTGGGAACCTTGGTAACTCCATCAAAGTTAATTAATGGATATATTGGGAGTGTCCAAATTGATTTATCTCATTTAAAAATGAAGCATTTAAAAGCGAGAGAGACTTTCTTAAAGTTTTGTCATAAAAATAAACTTCCAGTAATCATTGGCTCGAATATGAATTTCGCAATAGAAGAGCAAAAAGAATTTGTTAGATTGAATTGTTTTAATCAACATGAAGATTTATTCAAGGGGGTTGAGATCTTATCCAAATTTTCCTAATTAGTCTTTTTCCAAAATTGACAAGATAATTTTTCTGGAACTTGATAATAGCGTTGTGTTCAAATGTAGCCCGATATCAAACAATAAATTTCCAGGAAAAATAGTTTTTAACCTTAAACCAAACAATTCTTTCCTGTCTTGGTCTGGTCCGAGTTCAAAAGTAAGTCGTTTTATTTGTTTCTCTTCAGAGTCTTCTTTACCTTCAGTTAGTAACCCACTTTCTATATCAATCTTTTTAAATACTTCTTTATTGGTAGAGATGCGGCTAAGCTCTACCTTTATTCTGGTCGCATAAATAAGAGCTATTAGTGGTATAATGTCCTTATATTGTCCCCAATTAATAAATAATTCATTAGGGGAATTATGTTTTTTAATTTTTACAATGTCTATATCATGATTTGTAAAAACATAGTTTAGTTTCTTTAAATAATAATCTTTCTCTATTGGTCCATTAACTAAAAGAACTAAAGGCTTATTTGAATATTCCACAGTTTTTATTGTTAATAATAAAAAAGCTTCGACATATTTTGATAGAGCCATATGAATTCCAATAGTCTTATGGTAGATTTCAGGCACATTTTTAAACTCATGACTTAGTTTGTTAGTTAAGTCATGAAACTTAAGTAGCAATAGGAAGATACTATTGTTTTGTTCATAATGTTTGCTAATGAAGGTGTAGTATGATTCTAATAGGTTCGTAAGAGTGATTGGGATTTGACATAATTTTATCCAATTTTGAGGTTCGAAGGTATTATCTAAATCGTATGATCCGCTTATTAGAACATCAGGATCAATGAAATAATTTATTCTGAATTTTTCAATTTCGCTAAATATGTTATTGGCACGATAAGTCTTGCATAACTCCTCAATATTAATTGTTTTGTAATCAGCTTTTTTTAAATCATTACGTATCTCCGAGTTGATAATGTTGCCTTGTTCAATGCCGAAATTATGAATAATTGTCTCAATTTGAATGTCCGTTTTTTCGAATACAGATTTGTAAACAAAGGAAAATTCGATCAATTTGTTTGAAGTAATACAGTTTACGAATTCGCAATTATAAAATTCACAAGATTCTATAACCATATTGCTTAAATCGCAGTCTAAAAAAATCGTATCGAAGAATTTTGTTCCAGTTATTGAAACATTTTTAAAATGAGAGTTGATAAATTTAGTTTTAGTAAATCTACAATTTATTATGGCTCCATAATCGAAAGATGTTTTTACAAACTCTGTATCTACAACAAACGAATCTTTGAAATCTATATAGCCGAAATCGGCATTTTTTGTGTTTAAGGCTTCAAGCCTAGAAAGAACGATATTACAATGTGGTAGTTTGTGTGTTTGTTTCAAGGAGCCTTTCAAAAGACATTTATATATATCTTTTGTCGAAATAACCAGTTCGTCTATTTGATCGAAATCGATTTCCTTTTCTGCTGGATTGTCGGATATTGATTTCAAGTCGTTCTCAGAGTATGTACTTTGAGCCATAATCTTTAGTTATCCTTCATTTGCAGTGCAAAAAAAGGATGACGATTATATCAGCATAGATTTTTTCTTGGATGTTTTTTGGTGATAATTTTTCGTTGTTTTTTTTTATTTACGGAAAGATAAAGCTGGGTTGTATTAATGGAACTATGCCCAAGAAGATCCTGAATGTACCGGATATCAACTTCATTCTCCAAAAGCATGGTTGCTATGGAATGCCGAAACATGTGTGGAGTGATATTTTTATTAATCTTGAGATGTTTCATATATTTTTTGATCATAAATCTTATGGACTGTTCCGAGAATCTTCTACCATGACGATTTAAAAAGAAATAACCGTCTTTGTCTATTTTTTGTCGAAACAGTTTAAAATAACAAGTCAAAGCTTCTTTCGTATCGGTACTGCATATTGGAATCAGCCTTTCTTTGTTTCCTTTTCCGTTAATACAAATTGTGTTTTTAGTTAAATCCATTTTGGATATTTTTAGATGAGATAACTCCGAAACCCGGAGGCCTGTTGAAAACAACAATTCGATCACCGCAATATCCCTAACAATGACGCTGTAAGAGTATGCTTCTTTCTCTATATTGTTCTTCCGGTCATATAAATATCGATAGAGTTTTTTGATTATTGATGGGTCTATGATTCTGGGAACCTTTTCCGCCTCTTTTATTTTAATTCGAACCTTATTAAACGGGTTAATATCTATTTCATCTTCAAATTGCATGTGATTAAAAAAAGCCTTTAGTGAGGCCAATTTACGTTTGATGGTTTTGGGTTTGAATTTTGGAGAGATTTCTTCTAAATATTGCTTGAGTGTGTTTTTATCAATTTTCTCCAAACAATTGATCTGTTCTATGTTTTTACAAAAACTTGTAAATTGTTTAAGGTCTGTTTCATATGCCAAAATTGTTTTTGCACTCAAATTTTTTTCATATTTACAATGAAATAAAAAGCTATTGATATTCTTTTCCAAAGCCATCTCCTTTCATATAGTTATTAAGAGTTTTCCATATACACCTTTCTTTGAGTCCATATAATCGCCCCAGAGGGCGGAATGAAGCCTCTTTTCAAATCTTAATCACGCATGTTGTTTTTTGCACTGAATCCCGTTTGAGAAATGGTTCCGGAAAAGAGACATCTATTTTTCAATCCAGACTTTGAAGTGCCATTGCAACTATCGCTTTGACTCGTCATTGGCATGGTGAGAATCCGTTTTTCTTCAATTGTTCAATCCATTAGGAAACAAGGGAGTTTAAGTAAAACGGTTTTATTTTTCAGCCAGTTCAGACACGATACCAAAAAACTACGAAAAAAACAGGAACGCAATAGCATTCTATAATAAAAAACATTGGGTTGGCGTCCCAAAGGAGATTCCTTTCTTTTGGCACTTGTTCATATAGAGTTACAGGTCTTTCCCGAAAAGCCCTCACCGGGGTTGAATTCTGTTTTTATCCATGGAATACTGCGGCCGACGCAGCCGGGAAAGGCCCGGGTCTACTTTTATTACGATATGATGGATTTTAGATATGGGAAACCAGAACAAAACGGGGATTCTCCGCCTCATATACGCCACCAGGTACTCCATGGACGGATTCAAGGCCGCTTTCAAGAACGAGGCCGCCTTCCGCCAGGAAACGGCACTGGCGGCAATAATGATACCGGCGGGATTCTGGCTCGGGACAACGGGTGCGGAAAGGGGGCTGCTGATCGCCTCCTGCTTGGTGGTCCTGATCACCGAGCTTCTCAACTCCGCCGTGGAGGCGGTGGTGGACCGCGTGGGTCTCGAACATCACCAGCTTTCCAAGCAGGCAAAGGATATGGGATCTGCCGCAGTCCTGCTCAGCCTGTTCATGACGGTGATCGTGTGGGGGCTGATCGCCTGGGAGCGGTTCGTGGGCTGATATGTATCAGCCCCTCTTCAATCCGGCGACGGCAGGTGTTGCACGCCCCGGATTCGGTTCATGGGCTGACGCGTGTCAGCCCTCTCTTCAATGGTCGCTGTCGCCTTATCGATACAATTTTTCATTGTAAAGGTGGCTCAGGGACAGAATAAAAGCCAACGTATTTTTCTCCAGCTCAACGTCATGGGCGGTTGCTTCCAAATGACCGTTTTTATAAACAAATGTCATTGGTTCTTTACTGGGCCTGATAACCGCGATCTTGTCTTTCACCCTTAGGGCATACCTGTCATTGAATTGCATCAGTGAGAGGTCCTGTTTTTCATCACTGAAGATCGAGTGGCCCATGATCGGATAGTTCAAATCAAGCCCGATCAGGTCAAGGGCGGTGGCCAGCACATCCGGCTGGGTTGAGATCCGGCTGCAGGTCATCGGTTCAATCCCGCCGCCGAGAATCAATGCGGGGATATGAAACATATTTACAGGCACCATGCCATCCCCGTACACCCTTACATTGTGATCCGCGACGATGACAAAAACCGTATCCTTGTAATAGGGTTCTTTTTTCGCCTGCCTAATGAAATCCCCAATCGCAAAGTCTGCATACTTTACCGCATTTTTAACGCTTTTTTCAGGTACCCCCTCTACCAGCTCAATTTTCCCGGTCGGGAATTCAAACGGCGAATGGTTGGAACTGGAAAACACCACCGCGGCAAACGGCTGATTTTTTTCATGTAGTTGGATAAATTCCTTGTTTGCCCGGTTTACCAGGTCACCGTCAGATACCCCCCAGGTGCCTTTGAATTCATAGTCCTTGAAATCGGGTTCGTCAATTATCCGGTCAAATCCATTTCCCAGGAACCAGCCTTTCATATTATCAAACCGGCTTTCACCCCCGTATAGAAACATTGTATGATAACCAAAGGGCTCCAGCAGTGATGAGATGGTGAAATAATCCGTCTGGGCTTTGTTTCTCTTCAGCACTCCTTTTCCAGGAATTGAAAAATTACCGGAAACAGATCCCGCGATTCCTCGAATGCTTCGTGTTCCATTGGAGAACGCGTTTTCAAATAAAATGCCCTCCCTGCTCAACCGGTTCAAATTCGGGGTAATACCTTTTTCCCCGCCAAGGGGTTCGACAAACTGATACCGATCTCAACCTTGAAACCGCTGGCGATCATTCCAAACACTTCTTTTGGATATTTAAGATATTCCACAAACAGATAATTGGGTCGCACATCATATTGTCCGACAAAAGGAAAGGTTGCCAGCTCCATGAAAAGCATGACGGATAAAGTTTTCAGATAATAGTATCTTAAAAACGCGGTTACCCCGGCTTCAATTTTTCCGGGCATCAGGGTAAAGATGATCAAAGGAATTACAAGTAACATGGAAACGAGCATCGTATCCATTCTCAGCCCGTACAGGAATGTTAACCAGTAATTGACATCACTCCCTTTGAATCTGTCAAAATATAGAACAAAAAGCAACAGCCGGCCGGTAAAGAACAGAGCGATCAGGTACAAGTAATATTTAAATAATTGTTCTATTATTCTCATTTATTTCATTTTCCTTTTTATATTGATAGGCGGTACCTCCATTTTCACATTCAAAAAAAGTTTATATAATATCAAGATGACAGTAAGATGACGGCTGCATTAAAAAACCGTCATGTACGCTTTGAACCGTGTCCCCCCCCTGTTGATTCGCCTTGACAGATGATGTCGAATCTCTTATTAAATGAACGTTCAATTAATACTGTATCAATAAACGATGCGTCACCCATGCAAAGGACGGATATGACGGGACGAAAGAGACAGAATGCGGAAGAGAGAAAACCCGCCATTTTAAAGGCGTTTTACCAGGTGATCGAGGCCGAGGGCTTCGAGAACGCCTCGGTGGCCAAGGTGGCAAAGCAGGCGGGGGTCCATGCAAGCCTGATCATCCACTACTTCGGCTCCAAGGAGAAGATGGTGATGGCCCTGGTGGACGAAGTGCTTCGAACCTATACATCGCTGTTTGCGCGGCTCCCCAAAGGCGGAGATCCCCAGGAACGCCTGGAGCGTCTTCTCTCCCTGATCTGGAGCCGGGAGTGGCATGACGCGGCCGGTTTTTCAGTGGTTTTCTCCTTTCTGGCCCTGAGCCAGCGGGATGGGTCGGTGATGGACCGGGTGCGCAACCTTTACGGTCATTACCGGCGATACCTCCTGGAACAGATGGACCTTCTTTCCGAGGCCGGGGTAATCAAAGTGGATGACCCAAAGGCAGCGGCTGAAGCCCTGATCTCCCTGTCCGAAGGGTCCCACTACTTCTGCGGCTATCACATCGAGGCCGGGACCTTTGATGCCCACTGCCGCCACATGATCCAGGCGGCCAGAACCATTTTAGGAGCGGATGCAAAATAGGTGAATAGAATGATAAAATGTGATGAAAAAGAGACAAAGACCCAATGGACCCCACTTGAGGGGCGGGACCTGGAGTGCTTTGCCTGCGGGGCGGAAAACCCCTACGGCCTTCGGATGACCTTTGAAACCAATGGGGAGCAGCTTCGCTCCCGGTTGACCGTGCCTCCCCGGTTCCGGGGATGGAGCAACCTGGTGCATGGGGGGATACTCTCCACCATCCTTGACGAGATCATGGGGTGGACCGCCATCCATCTCACGGGGCGGTTTATTCTGACCAAAGGGATGAACGTCGCCTTCATAAAGCCGGTGCGTATCAATACGCCCATTTCCATCACAGGCTGCATCAAGGAGAGGATCAGCGAGCGGAAAGCCAGGGTGGCGGCTGAAATCCGGGATGAACAAGGGGACCTGTACGCTTCCTCTGAAGGGGAGTTCGTGCTTTTCACCATGGAAGAGTTCAGCACCATGGACATCATTCCCAAAGAGGAACTCGAACAATGGCTGACGATTTAATCTTTCTGGCGGGGCACAGGGCTTATGAGCGGATTCGGTCCCAAGGGCTGTCTTCCGATGATGTCTCCATGGTGGTGGGGGCCTCCGGGGCAGCCAAGTGGCTGGTGCTTCACGGATTGGAGTCGGCGCTTTTCGGCCAGTGGTTTGCGGGGCGAAAAAAGCCCCTGCATCTGTTCGGCACCTCCATCGGGTCGTGGAAGTCTGCGGCAGCGGCCCAGGATGACCCAATACCCGGCTTTGATCGCCTTGCCCATGCCTATATCCATCAGTATTACAACGGCAAGGCAACGCCCCGCCAGGTGGCAAAGGAAGCAGACCGGATCATGGACGCCTGCCTCACACCGGGAATGGCGGAAGAAATCCTGGACCACCCCTACTGCCGGCTTCATCTCTCGGCGGTGCGATGCCGGGGGCCATTGGCCTCGGACCATCCCCTGGCCATGGCGGCAGGGCTTGCAGCGGCCTGGGGGACGAACCGGATCTCCCGAAATCTTTTCCGCAGGCAGTGCCGGCCCACCCTGTTTTATGACCCAAGGGATGTTCCTTCCTTCTCGAACAATGGTGAATTTACCGGAGGCGCAGTGCCCCTGACACCTGAGAACCTGAGGCAGGCGCTTTTGGCCAGCGGGTCCATTCCCTATGTCATGGAAGGTATTCAAGGGATTCCCGGGGCGCCTGAAGGGGTCTACCGTGACGGGGGGCTTTTCCATTACCATCCCGCCTTTGATTTCCTGAATGGGGAGGAGGGGATTGTGCTTTATCCCCATTTTTACAGCCAGGTGACCCTCGGCTGGTTCGATAAGAACAGGCCCGCCCGCATCGCAGACGGTTCCCTTCTTTCCGATGTGCTGCTCCTGGCCCCCTCCCCGTCTTTTGTGGCGGCGCTTCCCTTGGGGCGAATCCCGGACCGCCGTGATTTTGACAGGCTTGCCGGCCGGGATGGAGATCGGGTGGAGTTCTGGGAAAAGAGCGTGGCCATGGGCCGCCGCCTGGGGGATCAGTTCCTGGAAGCCGTGGCATCCGGGCGAATTCGAAAGATAGTGAGGAAAATCCCGTAATGGTGAAAACTTTGTTATGCCTGCCTGCCAGCGCCAGGCAGGCATAACAAGATTTAGATGAGTCAGCCCTGTTAAGGCATCTAACCGGCATTGACAATCCCGAATCAATGTGTTAGTTCTTTTTCGTATAACCATCCACAAACCACTATTATCTATACAAATATATTTGCAGCATTTTTCTGCCCTTTTATCAAACAGGATTCATGTATAAGCTTTTTGTAAGCTATATTGAAAACGACCATCTAAAGGGAGGAGATCATGAAAAACAAAGCGTTGTTGCTGGCATTTATTTTTTCTTTACTATTTTTTGGTTATGGATGCCGGCATAAATCGACCGTGTGTGACCAGATCCCGGATGCCGAGAACTCAATTTTTCACGAAGATGGCACCCTGTTTATCACCGGCGGTAAAAACATGTACAAAATAAGTAAAAGCGGTGACGGGCAGTATGAATCCCTGGAATTGTTCAATGAACAAGCCACTTTTTCCGGCATGGCGATATATGACCATTTCCTGTATGTCATTTACAGTAAAATTGCGTTTGACATCAACTATCATGAAACGATCAAAGAGGCTTTATATAGTGGGCAGACTTTTTGTGAAATTCTTGACACCATCAAAAACACTGTCGTTGAGAAAAAAATTCTTGTTGCGGATCTGGATGAAAATGAAATCGTTTTCACCGAGTTTTGCACACTTGAAGAGATGTTCATACCAAACGGCATGGCCGTAGATTCCACAGGCAGGCTGTACGTAACAGACGAAACCTTTGTTCCGCTTGGAAAAATTCTGCGCATTTCAAAGAATCAAGGTGTGATTGAAAAAGAGATCTGGATGGATAAAGACAGCGGTGCCGTATCGCCCAATGGCATAGCTATCAATAATGACATTCTTTATTTTACAGACCTTGACCTCTCCAATCCCCTATCGGCAAAAGCGATAGTAAAAAGAGTAGACATAAACGGATATGACACAGGCCAGCCCGATTCGGCATCGGAGCTGTACAAAAGAACCGGCGGTATAACAGCCCCATTTTCCTTATTTGACGATCTTGCATATGAAACGATTCTGGGCCTTCCGATAGTAATCGTAACCGACTACAACCATGGTTCTTTACTCTTCATCGAAGATAACAATTCTTCTGGCAGATTGCACTACGAAACAAGCAAAGGGTTGTTTGCGTCACCATCATCGGTGGTCAGAGGAATGGGGCCGGACTTTTCCAATAACCAGCTCATTGTCACGGAAAAGGGAATTTTGCTCCTTGATCCCTACTCTGATTTTGGAAATAAAATTGTTTCCATTGAGATGGAATAGCATCTATTCAAACCCTTCAAAAGGGTCCTATGAAAAAATTTTGGAGCCTACCGCCATTAGACTGCCGGTCCGGGCTTTTCCAAGATCAAAACCAAGACTTGCCACGGCAAGTCCGGTGGCCGTGGCTCTGGAAATTTTCATAAACTTCCGGCATCCTTCATTTCCCGCTTTACACTTCATGCAAATTAAAATGATTTTTTGACGGGCAGGAGAATATTTTAAAAAATACTGTGAGCAGCACTCCATTCGGTGTACTTTAGAATTTGCGAAAAAAAAAAGACTCCGGAGGG
>JAAEMK010000373.1 GCA_024225635.1 Desulfobacteraceae bacterium
AAATCATAGTATGCCACGCAGTGCCGCGGAGGGATTCATGTGTGGTTGACTTTGGCAACCACAAACTTGCATGCGCATACAGGGGGGGCCCCGTTTAAGCTTCGTTTTCGCTTAAGCTTCGCATTGTCCAGACTGGCAGTAAAAAAGTCTTGGATTCGTTTAAGCTTCGCTTCGTTTAAGCTTCGCATGTATTCCACTGCATGAAATTCTGAGGCACTGTGAGTAGATTGATGTTCACTCAGCGCCTGTTTCTCCTCAGACATACACCTCTGAACTTTCAAAAACAGTCTTATAGTAAACATGGAGCTTCCCAAGGTCCTCAGACCCGCCAATATTTAGACGCAATCGTGAGTAATAGGAGAGCCAGAAAACACCAAAATTCAAGAAGACCACAGACTCAGTCAAAAAGTCCACGCTTCGCTTAAGCTTCGCTTCGCTTAAGCTTCGCACAAGCACAAAATGGGCTCCAAACAGTACCAAACTTCGCTTAAGCTTCCGAAGCTTACGCGGGGCACCCCTGTACTTCTCCCATCAGTGCTTGTAGCGATCCTCGCCGCGGCATATGACGTCAGTGAGCTCGCAGAATCGACACTGTTGTGTTGACAATAGTCCAACTAAGCCACTCAAATCATACTATGCCACGCAGTGCTGCGGAGGGATTCATGTGTGGTTGACTCTGGCAATCACAAACTTGCATACACATACTTCTCCCATCAGTGCTTGTAGCGATCCTCGCCGCGGCATCTGACGTCAGTGAGCTCGCAGAATCGACACTGTTGTGGTGACGAGAGTCCAACTAAGCCACTCAAATCATACTATGCCACGCAGTGCTGCGGAGGGATTCAT
>JAAEMK010000374.1 GCA_024225635.1 Desulfobacteraceae bacterium
GCATTCTCATTTGCTTACGTGTCGCTCTAATCTGGGTACTTGGGGAAATTCTCTCTACGCTTTCTACATTTTGGTTACTTTTGAAATTCTCTCCACTGCTTTTATAACTCATTTCGAAAATATGAAATTCTTGCCACTGTTCTTCTTCTTTATGAGTGGGTGTTCTTGCTGTGTTCTCAGCTGCGGATTCGAAAATTGCAAGCACGTTGAATAAAAATATTACATGTGTTGCATCTCACACACACTACACATGTTATTCAGATTCATTTTTACGATAAGAGAAATCGACTGCGGAGACCATCTTATCAAGTTGAAGCCAAAGAGTCAGCCCTGTAGAGTGCAAACATTGAAACTGCCCGGAACGTATGAAGAGAAGGACGCACAAATGCTGAAGAAATTCGTTTTGGATAGAGAACCGATAATATCAAAAATTATTTGGCTATCACCGAAATGCCCCTGCAACGACGACTTTTTCAAATGCGGAGATGAATGCCGTGAGAA
>JAAEMK010000375.1 GCA_024225635.1 Desulfobacteraceae bacterium
CGACAAGCTGCAGGAAATGGAAAAGCTGCTGGGAAGCGAGCCCGAACCACCAGCTCTTCCGACTCCTCCGATGACAGCACCACCACCAGCGATGAAACTACCGACTCTACCACCAGTTCGGAATGAGTGGCTCCACTTGCCTAGATGCGATTCGTGATTGTTCTTTTAGGTAGCTTAGAAGAAGGTTACAATTTTTGACGGCTTCGCCTACAAAAATTGTAATTCTATTAGGCTGAGCTCGATGTTTGATGCTATGACATGTTGTTGATTTTGCATTCGAGAAGATGAGTCATCTTAATAAAAAATGTGTCGTGAAAACTTCGCGAAAAAAAGTGGGCGTCGCCGCGGAAAAAACGAGTTCGGTTCGAAAAAGGCACCCCCTTCGTTCCGACCAAACAACAAGGGGTTAAAAATTTCGCGCGCGACGAAAGACTAGACCTTAGATGCGGTTATTGAGGCGGGGCAAATTAATAGCTTACAAGTGGCGCCGACGATTGTTACGTCCTCTAAGCCGCCCGCAAAGAGAGAAGTCTCGTACGATTAGCTTTGAGGAATGGCCTCCCCTTTGGCGGGCCGCCCGTGCTCCGTAAGCGGTGAAAGCCGGCGGAGGAAAAGACGCGCGAAGCAAAGCGTTGTTGACGTGAACAGCTGCGGAAAAGATCTCTCTACTGCTCTCTTTCGCCCCGCGCGGCAGCCATTGCGCGAAAATTCGACGTGCATTGCGAGAGAAAACACGCGAGATTTAGGACGTGGAAAGCTGTCCGAGAGAACTAAATGAGCACGCGGCGAAATAACGCGCCGCGAGAAACTTCGTTAGGGACGTGACACGAGAGGGAAATTATGTTTGGGTGATCACGCGCGACATTACGAAAACGCGCCATGGGAAATGAATCTTCGAAAGTGATGTTACCTAACATTTGTTAGGGTGATCACGCGTGAGATTGCGATAACACATCGTGGGAAACAAAAAGTGATGAAGACGACAGTTCGTTTTGTGATCACGCGTGACGTCGCGTGATAGGGAAA
>JAAEMK010000376.1 GCA_024225635.1 Desulfobacteraceae bacterium
ATTTATTTTCATTATATGAGCACGATCAAACCATTATTAGGGGAAGAATTTTGTATCAGTGTTGTTGAAACATGGACTTTATTTGAATTAAAAGAAAACGGCCGATATTTTCATCCGAATGCGGTGAAATCGGAGATGGTTTTGTTTTTCAAAATTAGAGATGGGAAATTTTTTTTTTAGAAATTTTTTTTTTAATAAAAAAACTTTTTTTATTAAAAAAAAAAGTTGGCCGAACTTTTTTTTTTAATTAAAAAAAAAATTTTCGAAAATTTTCTTCATGAATTTGCGCTACAATACCACTCAGAACGCTCTATATTGTTGTGTAATTGTTACTAAACACATTATATATAGTTGAGCGTTTGATTGTTGCACTAACAGAGTCATTTCTGGGGTACGTGTTGAGGCGGGTGACGTCACTGAAAATTGGAAAAAGCATTCTGGTGCTTCTCGCGCATGAAATGGACCTAGAAGGCATACTGCATTGCCTTACTTCTATGCAGATTGCTTGAAAATGCTCTAGAAGTACCTAAAACACAGAAAAAGGCTGCATTTTCGACTTTGAACGAGATTTTTTTTGTTAATAAAGAATTTTTATTTAATAAACTTTAAAAAAAAACGTTAGATTTAAAAAAATTTATTTCCCA
>JAAEMK010000377.1 GCA_024225635.1 Desulfobacteraceae bacterium
GGCAATCTGCCCTTCAATGAGCCCAACGACCTGTGGGTGGCCCCGGACGACGGTGTCTATTTTACAGATCCGGTCTATTTTGCAAGCGCAGCCCCCCAGGGCGGTGAGCATGTCTACTACCTGTCACCGGACCGCAGCAGCACCATCCGTGTAATCGACGATATGACCCGGCCTAACGGACTTGTGGGAACAGCCGATGGAAGCACATTGTACGTCACCGACCACGGCGCCGGTGAAACATACAGGTATACCGTGGACAGCAGCGGCAGTCTTTCAGATAAACAGCTGTTTGCGTCCATTGGGGCTGATGGAATGACCCTCGACAGCAATGGCAATGTGTACCTGTGTTGTGAAGACGGTGTGCGGGTCTATGATTCCGCAGGAAGCCTGCTTGAAACCATCAGCCTTCCGAACCGCCCCACCAATGCCTGTTTTGGCGGAATGGATGGACATACTCTGTTTATCACAACGCAAGCAGCCCTGTATTCTCTGCAAATGAATGTCAGCGGTGTCCTGCGGGGGATAGACAACCCAACCACCTACTCAACACTAACCGGTTCCTCTCCGGTGACGGTAACTTCAGAATCAATCTCCCAAATTTATGGTTGCGCCGGTGCAAACAACGTCACCATAGAGGCTGGTGCTGGTGCAAAGCTGATAAATATGCCTGGAAACAATACAATAACTATTCTGGCTGACTCAAGCATATTTTCAGTATACAGGTCAGGAGCAATGGTTACCTTTGAAGGGACTGACGGAACAATGGTGACTTTGCCTGCAACCAGCATGGCACAGTCGATCGTTTTCAATGATAAGAGTCTCACATTGACAATTAACGCAGGATCTGTGATGATTGACAGTCAAGCAGTCGAGACATCAAAAAAACCTTTATAGGACGGTGTACGGGTCTATGATCCTTGCAGGGAGAAGGATAAAAAAAGGAGTGAAAAATGAAGGTTATCATTGATCTGTGTGTGGTGCCCCTGGGTGTGGGCCTGTCTATTTCCAAATATGTTGCCGCCTGTCAAGAAATCATCAATGCAGCCGGGCTGAAATCGGAACTCCATGCCAATGGCACCAATATCGAAGGGGAATGGGACCATGTGTTTCGTGTGGTAAAGGAATGCCACGAAAAAATCCACGAGATGGGTGCTCCCAGGATAACCACCACCATCAAAGCCGGCACCAGGACTGACCGGGACCAGACCATGGACGACAAGGTGACCAGCGTCAGGGAAAAGTTATAGACACAAAGGCAGTACAGGAGGAACAGCATGACAGACAAGAAGAAAGACCTGGCTGGACCGGGAATAGGTGATTACAGTCTTCTGGCCGGTGAGCTGCCCAAGAACTACAAGGCCCTTCTTACGCCCATGGAAAGAATGAAGGCTGTCTTTGCAATAAAAAATTATATTGAGGCAAACCTTTGCAAGGAACTCAATCTGCAGATGGTCCAGGTTCCCCTTATTGTCGACAGGGACAGTGGTGTGAATGATTACCTGGATCGCGATGGATCGCGGACACCCGTGGAATTCCCTTGCGGGCTTGGGCTCGATCCCCCCATACAGGCCCAGGTTGTCCAGGCTGCCACAAAATGGAAACGCATGGCCCTTGCCCAGTTCGGCTGCAAGACCGGTGAAGGCATCTGTACTGACATGAGGGCTGTTCGTAAGGACTACTTTCTGGATCATGACCACAGCGCGTACGTGGATCAGTGGGAATGGGAACTTGCTATTAAAAATAAAGACCGGACAATGACACTGAGCTCACATCGTTCCAATCTGAAAAAAAATCCACAATGTGCGATGGTTTCCTTAACAACCAAAACACATCATGTCGTATGTTGAAATAGTGTGAGCATAGCACGTCACTTAGCAAATAATGTTGAATATTCTAATGCTTATTCATCATTCATTGGCCTGACTGCTGAGCCACTTTATATGGGCACTGATGCCATCAAGCCCTGGATAGATGGTGCCCCGGTGAATGCCATAACGGTAAAGCAGCTGTTTTAGCTTTTGTCTTAGTTTGTTGGGTATCACAATTTTATAAATTTGCTCAGATGTAAACCCTTCTGTGACATGCTGATGAACAGTGAATAAACCACTTTGCGCGATAATTCTGGGTGTTAAATGGGCTGGCGTATAACGTAAAACGGGCTTTTCACTGGGAAAATTCAGAGGGTTTTGGTATTCCTCCTGTTCAATCTCAACTGGCGACTTACTATCTACATAAACGTAAACAGCTGAGTCGGTTTTGCATTCTTCTTCCACAGCGAAATAGAGTGCTGTCAAGGGGTTGACTGTCCAATCCAGAAGACGCGTGGGTAAACCATGGTGCTGAGCGAGTGCCAACCACTCCCAATCATTTCGTGGGGTGAAGTCCAAATGTGGTAACGCCTGAACCTTGAATTTATTGAACATAGCGGCTTCGGTTTCTTCAATCATGGTGCTGTCTAAGGGTAAGCGCCCAACAGAAGGCACCAGATCAAAGCTTGCATCTTTCATCCCACGAAATACCACATTTTCTTCTTGGTATTCCTCTATTAGGTTATGAAAATCAACAAAACTATGGACCGTTTCTTTACGGTATTCGTCTACATAAAGCGGTATGTTGAGGTTGTATTTGTTCTTACGAATACATTCAAGCGATACCACTTCAGAATAAAGTTCAACGTTCTGGCGTTCAGCTACCGCGTTTAAAATCCTTTCTATATCCTGTTCTCGCAAATAGTTATGCCAACGTTTTTTACCATGCTCGTTACCGGCATCGATAAACAGGATATTGTCGCTATGCTTGCGCTGCTTTTTGAATACCAGGATACATGTTGGGATCCCCGTGCTGTAAAATAGGTTGGGCGGAAGGCCAATGACTGCATCAAGACAGTTCAGCTTTTGAATTAGCTGTTTACGTACCTTTTGTTCCGAATTACCACGAAATAACACTCCTGTAGGCAGCACCACAACCATAGTGCCATCATTATTTAACTGACTAAGCATGTGTTGAACAAATACAAGATCTGCTTTTGTTCGTGGTAGCGTAGGGCCATAATCTCGTAATGAAGAGTTGCAAGAATGCGATCGGCCTGGCTCCCACTTAGAGCTAAAAGGTGGGACTGAAATCACAATATCAAAGTGTTTATTCAGGTGCATCGGTTCTTCCAGCACATTCCCGAGGCGTAGGTCAAAGCGCTCAAAATCTTGACCCTGCAGTAGAATATTCATACGCGCGAGTTGAATAGTACATGCGTTAATTTCCTGGCCTGCTAACCCCTGAATAACAGAACTTTCCTTTGCGACTGCTAATAGCAGCCCTGCAGAACCACATGCTGGATCATAGACATTGAGAACTTCTTTTTGATCCTGCGTGGCAAGCTTCGCCAATAGCGTAGCTACCATGGGAGGGGTTAGGTATCCTTCACCTTTTCGGCCTTGGTGGCTGGCAAACCATTCCAGAACTACTGCAAAAACTTCCCCCATTTGCTCATCTGATACCTGAGCCATACCAAGGTGTACAAAGTTAAAGGCGTAAAGTATTTCACGAAGGTCTTTTTCCGGGACAGAAGTTGCGTATCGAAAGAAATCAATACTCAACACGCCGTGCATCCGTGGGTTGGCGCGCTCGATTTCAGCGAGCGCGCGCTCTAATGCGGAGGTGACATTAAAGTCAATATTTACAATATCTCCCCAACTGCAACCTTCTGGTATCAGGTAACGATGTATATTTTGAGAATTTTGGTTCGTAATTTCATCTTCAAATACATCAGAAATTCGTTTAAAGAAGATGATGGACAGAAAAATATGCATATAGTCTGTTGAATTCAGGGCTCCACGTAGTACGTCAACTCCGTGCTGTAAAACCTGCTTGAGCTGGGTTAATAACTCGTCGAGTGAATTGTGTGAAGTCATGATCAATACCCTCTACCCCCTGGCATCAAATCCAACTGAACTAAACTTTTAACTTGTTGCCCATACGATAAGTGTATAGAGTTGTTTTGTGATACTACTATTACTATTTTTAATGGGTTCATTCTTGTTGTAATCCCTATTCTTTATTTGATACTAAAAAAAAACCACCAAGGGCCTTAAACAATAAGTTCAGCCTTTTTTTCTGAAACATGTTGTTGCTGTATGGTCTCCAGAAGGCTTAGGTATTTCTCTACACATAATGGAGCCTATTTCAAATACAACAAGATCAAAAAGATAGCAAGGATGCTACCATTAAAAATCCATTTTATTGGACATAGGACTGGGTTCATATAATTCAACTCCCCCTTTTCATAACGGACTTTTTATGTTTTAAAGACTGCCATGAAACAACAAGGCTCTTTAAAATTTCCGGACTGCGGTTCATCAAACACATCGTTATCCAAAGGGTACCGAACTATTCATAATGGAACCCGGCAGCTATATATTTGCAACGAATGCAACACCTATTTTTCCGAAACAAGATCTACAGCCATGCAAAACATAAAAACCTCTATCAGCAAGGTGGCAGCAGCTTTGAAGATTCGAAGTGAAGGCACCAGCCTTTTAAGGAACAGCTCGCATATTGGAATCAAACAAGCGCACTATTGCCCAATGGGAAAATCGATTTGCCGATCAGAAAGCCACATTGATGCTGTATGCATTGTGTCCCTTCGGTAAGCTTGCGTGATTTGACTTCTTGAGGATGATATTTTTGGTTCCAAACAATAATACAGGAGGAACCAATGAGTACAGCGACATCGTCCCACACATCAAATTCAACGCTGGAAGAGGTCAAACAACAATTCATAACCTGGCGCAAAAATAAAACTGGCAGAGAGCGAATACCTGAGCCATTATGGCAGGCTGCCGCAGAAGTTTTCAACAGCGGCGACCATAGTCTCCATAAAATATCCAAAACATTACGCCTGAACCATTCCGATTTCAAAAAATATGTGTATCAACAATCCCATGGCTCCATTCAACCGGAGAAAGTTCTGCCTCCAGCTTTTATCGAGCTGGAACCGCCAACATCGGCTTCAGAATGCGTCATAGAGATGGAAGCCACCTCCGGGGCAAAAATGAGGGTCTGCTTGAGAGGTAAAACAGACTCGAGCCTGTTCGAAATCTGCCAATCCTTCTGGAGGCAACAGCAATGATCCAGATCACTCCCCATATGAAGATCCTTTTGGCGGTGGAACCTGTTGATTTTAGAAAGGGCATTGATGGCCTGGCGGCATTATGCCGAACGGTTCTCAAATCAGATCCTTTTTCAGGCTGTCTGTTCGTGTTTCTCAACCGGCGTAGGACGGCCATTAAAATCCTGTGCTATGATGGTCAAGGTTTCTGGATGTGCCAAAAACGATTATCCCAAGGGCGGTTCAAATGGTGGCCCGAAAAGGGACAAGGCCCTGATACTCCCCTGGATGCTCATGAACTCCAGATGTTGATCTGGAACGGAGATCCCTCCCATACCCGAATTGCTCCCATGTGGAGAAAAATCCAGGCATAATTTTTTTGCACCCGTTTAAACCATGTTTGTGGTACAAAAGTCGACCATGAACGATGACATTATATTTTCATACCGTGAGTTTCGGTCCGTCAAGGCCGTATGGGAGTATCCCCTGACCAAGGATTTTTGCAGCCGGATGATCGGGGCATAGGCCATGGATCAGATCCAGTTGAGCAAGGAAGAGATTGATGCCCTTTTGGAAAGGGTAAAAGCCAATGCTCTTCAGAACGGCGACTACGAGATCATCAAATCCATGGCCGATGCCATTGCCACGCTGGGGCAGGCTCTGGACAATAAAGCAACGTCCATAAAACGACTTCTTGCCATGTTGTTTGGCCCCAAAACGGAAAAAAGGGAGACTGTTACAGGAGGGGAATCCCCCGAAGAAAAAGATAAAGAACCTTCCAAGCCCAAATCCAAACCTAAAAAGAAGAAAAAAGGGCATGGAAGGAGAGGCGCTTCCACCTATACCGGAGCCGACCGAAACTTCATACCCCATGAAACCCTTAAGCCGAAGGATGCCTGCCCCTTATGCCCCAAGGGCAAAGTTTACAGGATGAAAAATCCCGGTGTTATCATTTGCCTCAACGGCCAGCCCCCCATTGATGCAACAATTCATGAGCTTGAGAAACTGCGTTGCAACCTGTGCGGGAAAGTGTTCACGGCAACGGCGCCTCAAGGTGTTACTGGAAAGCATTACGATGAAACGGCCAAGGCCATGATGGCGGTTTTAAAATACGGTTACGGATTTCCCTGGTACCGCTTGGAAAAACTTCAAGAGAACCTGGGCATTCCCCTTCCGGCATCCAGCCAGTGGGAAAAGACCGAATCTGCTGCAGATCTTATTTATCCGGCTTTTAATGAACTGGAGCGTCAGGCCGCCCAGGGTGAGATCCTCCACAATGATGATACCACTATGAAAATCCTGGAACTGATCAAGGAAAATAAAACACGAGACAAAGATGAGCGTACCGGGATTTTTACCTCAGGCATCATTTCCAAAATCGGTCAGGATAAAAGGATTGCCATCTTCTATACCGGACGGAATCATGCCGGAGAAAACATCTCTTCCCTTTATCAAAAGCGGGAGAATGACAAATCGCCTCCCATTCAAATGTGCGATGCCCTGTCGAGAAACACATCCTCTGAATTTGAGGTCATCTTGAGCCATTGCATGGCCCATGCCCGTCGCAACTTTGTTCAGGTGGCACCAAGCTTCCCGGATGAATGCCGCAACGTTATTGATATATTGGCAGAGGTATATCACCTGGATGCCCAGGCCAAAGAGCAGAACATGACACCCGATGAGCGGCTGGCATTTCACAAGGCCAATAGTGCTTCCCACATGGACGACCTGTACTCCTGGCTCAATACCCAGATAAATGACAAGCTGGTCGAGCCTAATTCCGGTCTCGGTAAAGCGATCACCTATATGATTAACCACTGGAAGGAACTGACTCAATTTTTAAAGGTTCCTGGGGGTCCCCTTGATAACAACATCTGCGAACAGGGCTTGA
>JAAEMK010000378.1 GCA_024225635.1 Desulfobacteraceae bacterium
CGGATACACCTCACCCCGGAAGTACAGGATTCAGAGAATCCGGCGTACTTCAGGAAGGCGCTTCAGGCCATCCCGGTCAGCCTGCGGCTGCCAATAGGGCCGCGAAAGTCCTCGATCCGCCGGCGTCGGCCAGCGGGTCGAATTCCTCGCCGGTTCGGACGAATGGCAGGCTCGGCGGAAAGCTGCCTTTGGGAAACTTCGCCCCGGTGACGTCACCGGATCTGAGCTTGAGCGAGGCTTCCCGGAACATCGCTATGAAGCCGCTGCGTGCCTTGCGGAAGCGTTCGCGCACGTCCTTGCTCGCCGCGTGGCACAGTGGCTTGGGCGAGTGCTTGCTCCGGATCGGGCGATCGAGTGGATTCTGGCGACGGATGATCTCCATTCCGACAGGCTCGATGCCGGTCTCCTCGCGCTTCCGCGCGCCGTCAGCTTCGATCTCGGTGACTATCTGGATGACCTGCTTTCGGATCTGAGCCTTCGGCAGGTTCTGCCAACAAGGCAGCGGCGCCAGCTTCAGCTCGTAGGGCGTCATGAAGGCGCCCCGCTTGATCGGCTCGACGGAGGTGCCCCTGCGAGCCGCTTTACGTTCGGCTTGACGATGGACTTCGTATTCGATCTCACGGTCATACCACATGCCCTGCATCGGCTTGCCTTCGATCAGGGCCTCGGCACAGTGCAGACCTTCCCAGTCGGCGATATGGGCCACCAGATTTTCCTTGACGGTGTGGGAGAGCACGTAGCGCAGGCGCTCGATCATTGCTTCGGAC
>JAAEMK010000379.1 GCA_024225635.1 Desulfobacteraceae bacterium
ACGCAGCGGCAGTACCAGAAATTCGGCAAATCATGAAAAACAATGTAAAGCATTCAAATCCGACGGCATTTTTCGCACAACGTATATACCCGACAACAATAAACGAAACTTGATTTGCTCGCGATCCGGCGAAATTTTCTGTCATTCACTAGCTATGAATCTCTTTTTAAATCCGGCGAAATTTGCCATCTTGGCAAATCCGGCGAAATTTTAATGCTCATATCCGGCGAAAATTTGGTCAAAATAGTTAGCAAGCATTTTCAAGTATCCGCATTCGACGCACACAGGCGAGAATAATCAATGGAAAAGAATCGATTAATCCGCAACAGATCCGGAGGTGCATTAGGGGACTTTTTATCTATTATGCTGCTGCGAGTTCGCATTCCCAACAATGATATAGGATCTATTGCGGGTTAAATCTTCACGGCGATTAAGCAGAAAATAAAAAAATGATATTGGGGGAGTTGAGATAATTTAACTCTATCATACGAATTTCACTCGGTAGGGAGTGCCCTCCTACATCTCATCTCCCAACATCATACACGGCAATTGGCCCTCGCAATACACGTGACAAAGGACCAGGAATTCCTTCAACGACCTGTTGTCCTGGAAGCGACTTTGCGATCCTCCGACGAACGCGACGAATCGCCGATTTCCGATGTGGATTTTTCTCGATTCTGCCGGCAGGTCGGACGCCTCGGACCGGCGCCAAGTGTACACTCTCCTTCCGGTATTGCTCTCCGTCGAGCTGCAGACCAGAGGAACTTTCCCCACCAAAGACGGGAACGGGAACCCTAGACAGTCTCCGACGTCGCCGTTGTTATTTGGCCATCTGGGCTCCGCGGCCCCGCAGTTGCCCAACTCCCAGTCGGCCCACACGCCGGCTTTTACTACGCTCATGACTGGTAACTGAGCGCCCCCTGAACGTGATCCCGTAAATTCAGTCTCTTTGAATTAATAATAGAAGAGTGTATTTTGTTAAATTATTGACCGATGTAATTCGGCACGTTCGCGACGATGAATGTGCCTCCATCCTTGAGCCTCGTCCACAGGTGCCGGGCGGCGAACTGGGAGTGTTGCGCCACCACCAACTCGAGGGAGTTGGCCGGAAGACCGTCCGCGGCCGCCTTGATCGTCTTCACTATTGGGCAATCCCCAAAATTGCCCCTTTCGGGGATTCCCTGCACTGGAAAGTGCACCTGCACCGCTCGAATCTCGGGCATGAATGCCCCGGCAGGCGAACACCACCGTGTGGCGGTCTCTTGGGCGAGGTCCCCCACCACCAGCACCTGTCGAATCAGAGTTTCAGTTGATACCTATACATGCTGCGTAGAGTTATTCTCACTTGTTCCGTAAAACTATTGAAAAATGAATGTAACCCGCCTAGCAAAATCTAACTTGACACACCTCCAAGTGCGATTCCGTCCTGATCGATGTCTTCGTCAGGAGCTCTTCAACCATCGCCGTGGCGGCCTCCCTGAACCCCTCCTCCTTTTGCCGCTGGGGGAAAGTGCCGCCGGTCGAGAGTGCGGCAGACGTGAAGGGTCCCGTGTGGAACACCTTCAATCTAAATATTAACTTCGCAATTGAACCCCATGCCATTAAAATTATTCTTATACGTATGTACATACCTACGTTCTTTCATTGATTCAAGATATCAAACGACACTTACGACGACTTGTTCAAGTCGTAAACGAAGGGAAGAATCCACATCTTCCACAACTGCTCATTGATGGCGTAGTGGCCGCATCCTCAATTTTAAAGTTTGATTTTATACTGAGTCTCCGCGTAGTACTGAGCAGAGCACAAAACTAAAGTACCTCGATGCTCCAATATCAGACGGATCAACGATCCGTCGATGCTGACGATGGTGGGGCAGAGAAGTTTGGCCAGTATCGGTGCCCGGATGATGGGGAAGATGGCCGTGATCATCGTCTCCAACACCCTCTTGCCCACCACCAATGCCGGCAGAGGTCGCTTGACGCCAATGTCCACGCCCCTTCCTCTGACGTGGTTACATGTCGTCAGCGAGACGATGTCCACTTCCAGAATCTTGCCCAGCGACAATTCCGGCCGATTGACCACCGGGAGCTGGAGTACTTGCTTCAGCAGTCTCTGATGGAAAGAGCTGCCGGCCAACGTCGCTTGGAGCAGCAACGCGGAGACGGGAACGGGAGCGATGAGAGGAGGGCCGATGAATCCCGTGCTCCTTTCCACGTTCTGCTGATAGACGATGCCTTCGTAGCTCTGAAACTAACTGATGTAGAAATTCATCAAAATGGAGCATTTGCCAAATTTGACTCTTTTATTTGCACCTGGAGAAGCACGTCGAAGACGCTCTTCGGCGACGGGCTGGGTTCGTCGAATGGAGGGAAGGAAGGGACCGCCGGAGGCTGCAACAACGCCGACGTCGACGGCATCGGATGCAACAGAGTCGACGCCGACGGCAACGGCTGCGGACGGAGCGGCGGCGGCGCCAAAAACGCCGTCGGCTGCGGCGGGTGCTGCGGAACGGCAAACGTGGCCGGCGGCGGGGTTTGCGGAAGCGGCAGCGTCGTCGGCCGCAACAGCATCGTCGGCGGCGCCGTGGTCATCGGCGGTGGAAACGAAGTCGCCGGCGGCGGGAAACAGCGAAAAGGCGGCGGCCTCATTGGTAGAGGAAACGACGGAGCCATCGCTTGCCGAATGGGGACTCTCGCGGGGATGTCCACTTGAAGCGGACGCGAAGGAACCATCGTCGGGATTGGCATTTCCCGCGGCGCGACTCCGACAATCGCCTCCGTCGGCGGCCCTTGGTTCGGCGGCGGCTGGTTAGCTTCGAGCGGCGGCGGCGGCGCGGTCGCGACTTCTTCTTCCACCGGCGTCTCTTCCATAGCAGCCTCCATCGGCTAAATATACATAAGTACAAAATCAACAAATTCGGGCTCCTCTATTCTTGTCTAGTCGCGTCATCTCCTCGTTTCTTGCCTAGTCGCGTCATCAGTTGTTAAACAAATGTAACATCATACCGCGTCTTCCGGCTCCTCTTGCTCGAGACCGCCGATCAACTTGTTCGGTTGAGCTTGCTTTCTCCTCTTCGTCGGCATTTTCGACTTTCTTCTTACAGTATCCTCGGAGACGAAACAAACACACGACGACTGCTACGACAACCCTCCGCGGCGGGCGCCGACGACGGAGGACGGAGGCAATTTGCCGACAGATTTGTTTCCGAGATAGCGAAAACCGCCCATGGATTCTTACCGTCGCCGTGAAGGAGAGACCAAAACGGGGCGTGTGGCACTCGCGAGGACCAATCAAACAGTTGTGTCGTTTGACGACGGCGTTTCCGAATACGCACCCCCCTTCTGCCCGACCTCTGGGATTTGTCATCAAGGTCGATAGGATAATGACAACCGAAGGTGAAGCGGACTACGAGAGCGACGACACCCTACCATACCTAAAGTCGCCGTCTCCGGAACCATTCAAGAAATGGGCGAAATGTGACTACGAAGGAGAGGGGCACTTTTTACACACGCAATATGCGAGACCCAGACCCCGACTCGTTTCTGACAACATCGAATTCCATGCTTACAATAATGACGAATACAATGAAATTCCCATTCACTGCCATCCCATTTACTGCAAAAATTGGCATCAAGATTGGTTGAGACGTCTTCATTTTCTCGATTTCCCAAAAAACAGTGACTACGGCTGGAAAAGTGCTTTCACACCTTTCTACGAAGCAGCCAACAGTTATTGCTATAACTGCGGCGCCACCTTGCCTCTGGGGGGTACGCGCATAAATCTTTTATCTTCTCCGCTCATCTATTCTAAACATTGATTTATTTCTTCCAGACTTTTTGTGCGTCCTAGGTTCTCGCTGTCAGCCAAACATTGATCTTCCCTCTGATAGCGATTCCCAGCGGGAATCTAAACCTACCCTGACAAAGGAATCCTTTGATTTGCACCAAGAAACCTGCAACTACGACGTGTCGCAAGAGAATTTCTGTCGAGGCTGCGTGTTTTGCTTCGACAATCGATCGGATCTCATGTAAGTTGCTCCGTGATTCAAAGGGTAATGACACTAATCGTCGCAACAAATCTCCTGCTGTCAGGGTTCGGCGTCTAGTAGATTTACCGGCCATTCCGCCCTCATTTCTCGTTACCCGCGAGACTCCGTGCGGCGGCGGCGAAGAGACAAAGGACATTGACAGATCGTTGGCATCGGAGCGGTGCGAGTGAATTTGGTGGCTTCCCTCACCCACCCACACGTAACTACCGTATCCAAAACTCGAGATGGGCGAGCGTGCGCCGATTTGAACAAAATGTGGAGTTCTTCTGTTATACTTCCCTCTCTACGTGACCCCGACGACGAAGGACCGACTCGTTTGGTACCTGCAAACTACAAGTGGGCAAATCTGCGCAAAGTCATCGTCAATTCCCCTATTCGTCTTGTACCTTCTGAAAATGGCGCCTTCCTTCCGCGTCATTTGATCGAAAAGATTTTCCAGTACCTGTCTTGCGCCGACAGAGCCAATCTCGGATCGACCTGCCGATTCCTTCACGAAGTGGAGTGTCACTGGAGTTCTTGGCCCAATCGTTCTCTAATAGCTACATACGACAGTATCCAGTACGGACGAGATGGTCTTTTGGGTAGGTATATTGCATTTCCGACAATTTTCGCCGGATTTTGTTTGATATGACAATTTCGCCGGATTTTCTTCGTATGATAATTTCGCCAGATTTTATGATAATTTCGCCAGATTTTACTATTCAGGTTTCACCGTCCACGTGGCTCACGGCGGTAACTGCTGCTGCGTCTACAACTCCGCCACAGGGAGTAATTACTGGTGCGGCGGCTGCTTCCGACAGTGCATCGACACGCTCAACAAAGATTGTACATTGGTGCGTCTCCGCGATGCGTGGCTTTACTGGAAGAAACGGATTAAAGAGCCCTTGGATCGCGTTTTCCTGCCTTCGCCGTTCGGCCACCGTCTTACCATAGGACTGAATGGCGGCAACATTTCCGACTACTTCGAAACTCGAAATTTGCACTTCGAAAGCGGATACGACGGCAATCCCTTGCCCATCGTCGCCGCCGCCAATGGCGGTGTTCAATCTCTCACCGTTTCTCTCATGGTCGTCAATGGAGCGACACTCGGCGGTACTGGTGCGGTTGTGTTGCCGTTTTGGAGCGCCATTCGATCCTGCAGCAGAACCCTAGTGGAGCTGCGAATGAATTTGAGTTTCCGGCATCAACCTTTCCTGAAGGAGGCGGCCGTTCGCGCTTTAGCGAATGACTTTCTCAATTTGGAAGTGCTCGCCTTGGAACACAATCTTTATGGGCTAACTATGGAGGATTTGCAAATCATCCTGAGCAGTCCCACTTGCAAGCTGCGAGTCGTCGACAACTGTCAGTGTTCAACTCTTCAGTGCCTGGTGGTCGACAATTTACCGGACTACCTTCCACACTTGGAGGAACTTTGCGGTCCCATTGCCCGAAGCAACGCCCCAGGACCAGAGGTACCCATGCCCCCGGTTTGGCAGGTTGGTCCACTACCACTGAGAGCTCTGATTGAGAAAACGCCGAACTTGAAAAATCTCTGCTTCAATTACACGCATCTCATGATAACCGAATTGAATATGCGCGTGTTTTTGACGGATTTGAATACGTTGATCGAGACGACGAGTCATAATTTCCGCGTCATGGTCGTTAGCTACACTAGTGCTCTACCCAGAATCAATTTCTTTCAGTTACTTTTTGAGCACACATTTGGTCCGTCTGTCGTCAGTCGAGTAATCTGGAGTCACCGACCTTCCGTTCTGAATTGCGATTTTGAAAGGTCTGACGGCGTGAAAGTTTTCCTTTCCATTGTTGGCTGTTTGTCGTTTTGCGGAGTCGCCAATGGTTTCTGTAGTTATCGCCGACCGCCTCCTCCTTTGCACATGTATCCGTGAAATTGTTTCCTCTCCCAATAGATACTGTGGTGCAGTTGAGTAAGTTTGAATAACGTTTTCATCAGAATGAACTCACACCCCAACTGCACCGTCGGATCAATTGGAAGTGAATTCTTTCGGTTCTCTCTGCGCCCTTGGCGCGCATACGTATACGTACGTATGTACGCGTGGTGCGGTTGGGGATGTTACTTATATTCTATATCTGTTTGACTCGATAACTTTTTATCAATACAGAATAGAATTTGAGTGAATGATGATACTGAATATAAATCACAATCTCAACTGCACCTCTGGATCTATTTGGAGTGTATTCTTTCGTTCTCTCTGCGCGTTGGCGTGCGTATACGTACGTATGTACATTTTCTGCCTGTGCATTTCAATGAGCTCTTGCACGCGACGACTCACTTCCTTCACGTCCAACGCAACTGAGAAAAAGACAAATATCCTAAATGGAAAAACGACGAATCGTTCGTTCACTGTGTAAATTCATTTCCTCTCAGGAGAAAAGTCACCTTGTAGGGCGGCTTGAGAATGCGATGAATCTCCTCCTTTGAACACTGCAGCATGCAGAGAGCGCGATCGAAGCTGCCGCCTTGAAGCATCTTGAGAACGGATGGAGTCGCGATGATTACGGCGGCGCCGTACTCGTAAAAGGAATTCAACACGTTCTGTTGTTCTTCTCCGCTCAACTCGTGATGCAAAAAGGTGGTAGGTCGAAGGAACACTTGCCCTCCCACTTGTACGTAGTTGACAAATTCAACCAGCAATGGAGTGTCCACAACCATGATGACGCGTTCCGTGGGAACTCCTTCCAACTTGTCGATTGCCATCTTAATTTTGACCATAGTCTCTCCCAGCGCTTCGTGGCCGGCGGCTTTGAATTCTTGGTATTTACTGGTCGGTTGGTACATGATGACGTGACTGCGGCTTCAAATGACTCGATGACGGCGACGACGACTGATGACGAAGCAAACCGACTTGAGGGCGTGGCGGCGGCGACGGCGACGATAGCTTGCGTAGACTGCTCAGCCGACGCCTCTCTCCTTCGTAGCTCGCTTCGTCTACTCTCCAGAGAGCACTGTAGCTCGAGAGAACGCGACAGAAAACAGACGACGCGACACGCGAACCAACGCGCGCGACGGCTTCTTTTCGCGCCGCGATTTGAAACTATGACCGGCGGCGGCGTCGCGAGTACGCGCGGCGCCGTCTCCAGAGCGATCTCGAGTCATTCT
>JAAEMK010000380.1 GCA_024225635.1 Desulfobacteraceae bacterium
CCGATGTTCGAGAAAAAATCCTCAAGCATTCGATAATTATCGCCTACTGTCATTGCCAGAATGTCGTCATACTACGCGATCGCTAGAAACATGGTATTACCTAGGTGAAACATTGTTGCACTCGTATGCCATCGCATCGATTAAAAAAATTGTCCGATCCTCGATGAAAATAGTGGTGGTGATGTTTCATCGATGAGTGGTGGTGATGTTTCTCTAAAGGACAAATTATACTTGTGTCCTAGGATAGTTGGTTGTGGAGCGCACTCGAAATGTATTTGGATGCGGCTTTGGATTGTTGTAGGCTAAATTTGGATGCGATTCATTGTAGGATCCAACTTGGCTAGTATTGCGCACCCGTGTATTTTCATTGTAGAAGCATCGCTAGAAAACGAAACCCCGCGGCGAGATGCGCACCAATAGATTACTGTAGATGTGTCTCCCCCTCATGTGCACTCGATCGCGGCGGCATGCTCGAGCTGTAATTTTGTTTGAGTCAAAAAATTTGCCTCGTGTCCCAAAAAGTATCCAAGGACACGAGTATAATTTGTCCTTGTTATAAACGTGTCCTTGATTTTCTGCAGTGGTCACGTTCTCGTGTTTTTGCATCCATGGCCAAATTTGGCCTAGAGGTCGCCAAGGGGATATTGGATGTATCTTGACGACGAGTTTTTGCTCGCTCTCTCTTTTGATGCAGCAGTGGCAGAAGAGAGAGAGAGAAAATGACACAAGAGTTTGCGCACATGTGTAATAAGGCGAAAAAATAGATGGACAAGGGGGGGACGAGCAAAAGGACCAATCTCATGCGTGTGAGACGAGTGCGACTCGGCACGGCAGTCCATCAGTCAAAATGTTTGGCAAATAATTTCCTGCTCTCTCTAAAGCGCTGTCCAGCGCGCCGGCGACAATCCACCTCCGCAGCCTTTTCAAAAATTCGGCAGCTGACAATCGATGGTAGACAGCCGCGCGTTTTGATGCCGCAGACGCGCCGGCGGAGCAGCCTTTATGAGCACAATTTTTGGTTGGCTATCGGACTGGCGACGATATTCCTGCTCTCTCACATTCGTTTGCAAATGGAAAATCATAGGCAGACTTGCCGCTCGTCGTCGGCCATGAG
>JAAEMK010000381.1 GCA_024225635.1 Desulfobacteraceae bacterium
AGCTGGATGTTCCTGGGATCGGCAACGATCAGCTTTGCCCCGTTCTCCTTGGCCTTGATGATCCGGTTGGCGATCAGGGGATGGCATGCGGTGGTGTTGGACCCGATGACAAAGATAACCTTGGAGTCGGTTTCAAACTCGGCAATGGAGTTTGTCATGGCTCCGCTTCCAAAAGCAGCGGCAAGACCTGCCACTGTAGAGGAATGTCAGAGCCGGGCGCAATGGTCCACGTTGTTGGTCTTGATGGCTGCCCTGGCCAGCTTCTGGGCGAGGTAGTTCTCCTCGTTGGTCACCTTGGCCGATACCAGGACACCGATGGCGTCGGGACCGTGCTCCTCCTTGATCCGGTTGAAGTTTTTTGCGGCATGGTTGACGGCCTCGTCCCAGGTCACCTTCTGGAACCGTCCCTCCTCCTTGACAAGGGGGCCCTTGAGGCGCATGAAGCTGTTGATGTATTCATGGAGGTTCCATCCCTTGATACAGAGCTTGCCCTGGTTCACGGGGTGGGACTTCAACGGCAGGGTGGAGTTGATCTTGCCGTCGATCACCTCGAAAAGAACGCCGCACCCTGTTCCGCAGTACGAGCAGACCGATGGTACAAACTTGCAGTTCATTGTTCGTCTCCTAATTTACTTATGCATCCATTGGCTTTGGTTCCAGGGTGACCTTGTCCCCGATGATGGTGAAGGGGGATTTCTCGATGCCCTCCCCCGGACTGTAGCCGAACACGTCCCCGACGATCCGGTTCATCTCGCGATAGAGGAACCGCAGGGGGATCTCCGCCGGGCAGGCATCCTCGCACAATCCGCAATCCACGCACCGCCCCGCCATGTGGGTGGCCCTGACAAGATGAAAGATGGGCACCTCGGGGGGAAGGGAGCCCGGCTCGATGAGATCGGGGTTCTCCAGGCTGCATTCCGGGCAAAAGCACACGGGGCAGACGTTCCTGCATCCATAGCACTTGATGCACTTGCTGAACTCGTACATCCAGTGGGAGAACCGCTCAGCGTTGTCAAACTCCTCCATAAAGGCTTCGGGTTCGGCATTGTAATCGATGCCGTTCTCTTTCTTGAACCCTCCGGTCTTTTTCGGCTCAAGGTAGGAGCAGTCCCCGTGCTTCCGGGTTTTGGACGG
>JAAEMK010000382.1 GCA_024225635.1 Desulfobacteraceae bacterium
CCCATGAATTCTTGTGTTATGCTGGTATTATCGAATGACGTTGAAAATAAATTACGCAAATGAGAAGTTTTACATTTTAATGAAATTCTGCTATATTAGAAATAATTTTAACTTTTTAAATACTTTTCATTAATCTATGCCTTGGCAAGATTAAGCTGTCAAATTATGGTATAGACATTAATAGCCCTTTAACCCTTAAATAACATAACCTAACCTAAAATAAGCATTGATAAAAAAAAATATACATTTACTCATTTTGTGGTAATATTGACCAGGTCTGTTATAACTAACTTTGCAGTTTTGAGGCTCTAAATGTAATTAGTAACATGAATTTATAAATGTTGTAAAACTGTTTTTAGATAATGAAGTTGTTACTGTTTTCCTTTGTTATTTTAGCAACTGCCTCTGCCACTGTTGGTAAAACATATAGAATTTTTTCTAAACCTGTAATATGACTTTTGACAAATCACTCTTATCTAACCTTAATTTAAGAATACTCAATTCATTTAAACTTTATGCTTTGTATTTGTTATTTATTTTCATAATGTTAAGAATTAAAATGTGTAACACGATAATTTAAATCTATTTTCATTTAATAATTAAAGCTGACAGTGAAAATGCAACAACAGTTGAGGATTTTGAGAGATGCTTCTACTACAACCGCATTCCTAAACCAAAATTTAAAAGAGTCAAAGTTAGGGCTTCAGATTTTTATGAATGCAGGGTAATTAA
>JAAEMK010000383.1 GCA_024225635.1 Desulfobacteraceae bacterium
GGAAATGCAAATATGAAAAAAAATTGAAATGTATTCAAATCAATGCATATATTGATTTTATGCATTTAAATAAAAAAATGTATGTTCCGCAAATCCAATTTCAAAATCAATGAAACTAAAACACTTTGTTTTATTTGTTCCTTAAATCTGTTCCGCAAATCCATCATGATTGTTCCGCAAACTCGTTCCGTGATTTTCGGACCTATCCAATGACAATCTTCAATGGGTGCGAGGATAAGCTAAAATCAAACATGGATGCGTTCGCCGCGATGCGAAGAAAGAGAGGAACTATTTTAATTAATTAATCGGAATGAGATGAACGATTGAAGATAACAATAACTTTATTATTTGTTATCTACTTTGTTTGCGTGTTTTTTGTTGTTATGTGTTTAGCAACAAATCTATAACAAACCCACATTTCAGAACTATGTTGCTGGACGATGCAAAAAGACATATCTTTTAGCTTTTAATCTTCTTTAGTATTCTGTGTTTAAATTTTATTAATTATCAACTCTTTGCATCATTCCACCTTCAAAAAACATTAAAGCTTCACTCAAACAA
>JAAEMK010000384.1 GCA_024225635.1 Desulfobacteraceae bacterium
GGTTAAGGTCGTCGGCTGAAGGTCAACTGTCAATATTTAAATTTCGAAGGTAATAGGTTAAAGGTCAAAGATCGAAGGTAAAAGGCAAAAGGTTAGATGTGAAGGTTCTAAGGTCGAAGGACACCGTTTAATCAAAGTTTAAAGGTAAAATGAAAAAGATCGAAATTCAAAGATTCTAAGGTCAAATGAAACAACTCAAAGGTTAAGGTCGTCGGCTGAAAGTCAACTGTTAATATTTTAATTTCGAAGGTTATAGGTTAAAGGTCAAAGATCGAAGGTAAAAGGCAAAAGGTCAGATGTGAAGGTTCTAAGGTCGAAGGACACAGTTTAATCAAAGTTTAAAGGTAAAATGAAAAAGGTCGATAGTCAAAGATTCTAAGGTCAAAGGAAAACACTCCAAGGTTAAGGTCGTCGGCTGAATGTCAAAGGTCAAGGTTCAAAGTTCGAAGGTTATAGGTCAAAGGTCAAAGGTCGAAGGTGAAAGGCAAAAGGTCAGATGTGAAGGTTCTAAGGTCGAAGGACACAGTTTAATCAAAGTTTAAAGGTAAAATGAAAAAGATCGAAATTCAAAGATTCTAAGGTCAAATGACAAAACTCAAAGGTTAAGGTCGTCGGCTGAAGGTCAACTATCAATATTTTAATTTCGAAGGTTATAGTTTAA
>JAAEMK010000385.1 GCA_024225635.1 Desulfobacteraceae bacterium
CGTTTTAGAGCAGAACGTGCCCAATAATGCTAATTTTCTGCTGAAAATGGGAAACGTTTGAGATTTTAGAATTAAAATCTTACTATTTGTGAGCAGAATGCTGAACCAAGGAATGGACATAAGTACAATACCCAAATTCAAAGGTACAATAGCCTTCCAGACTCAGTCGAGCGCGTTCCTGTAACTCGAGCTTGCTCAAATTTCAGAATCATGTCTGTTTCTTAGCTTTTACCATTTTAGACTCTTAAGTGAAATCAATGTGCTGCATTTGATAATTTTTTTATTGTCAAAACCTTCATATTACAGATTTCTCTCCATTACATGCTAGACAGAGGACATCCACAATAACCCTCTTCATATAAATTAGTTTTGATCCAAAAAAAGGTCTGTCATGCACAAATTTCAGAATCATGTCTGTTTGTCAGCTTTTACCATTTTAGACTCTTAAGTGAAATTAATGTGCTGCATTTGATAATTTTTTTATTGTCAAAACCCTCTTATTACAGATTTCTCTCAATTACATACTATACAGAGGACATCCACAATAACCCTCTTCATATAAATTAGTTTTGATCCAAAAAAAGGTCTGTC
>JAAEMK010000386.1 GCA_024225635.1 Desulfobacteraceae bacterium
ACCCCGGCATTATACTTGGCGGTATTGTTAAAAGAACCAAACGTCAGGTGTCCGGTCTTCAAACATGGCAATGGGGTAATCTCCGCCGGAAACCAGGGCACGGGCTGATAACAGAAACGACCGGCCGGCAGCCTCACAACGGGCTCAACAAACCGGGCCTCGATACCGGGCGGGGCATGCCACTGGTCCAGGAGCACGGCGTCCATGCAGGAAAGACCGGTGGTGGCGAAATACCCCAGCCAACTGACCTGAACCGGTGCCGGGCGACGGGCAAAAACCGTCAGTCGGGAACCGGCCGTATGACCGGAAAGATCCACTAATACATCAATTCGATCCTTACGGATCAGTCCGGCAAGGGCAAAATCATCCAAGGATGTAACATCCCGGAAGGTACAGGCGGCGCGAATCCGGCTTGTGACCCAGTCAGCCACCATGCCCGCACTGTAGGCAAACACCATTACCCTTTCCGGATCATGGGCTTTGAGTACGTCTTTAACAAACAGCCCCACGGTATGCTGGCAAAAATCAGCGGAAACATACCCGATGCGCAGTTTACGACTGCCAAGCCCGGGCACTGCAGGGGACTCCTTGGCGCCACCCGCTTTCGCCACGGCCCTATCCGGCGTCAATTACTTTGTCCGGTTCGCGTCAATTATCTTGTCCGGTCGGTCTCATGATTTAAAACTTCAAATCCAATAATTTTGTGGTGTCATGGAAGAGAAAGATTTATCCTTCTCCTTAACCCATTTTTTTGTAACTTCGTTCGTCGGAAAATCAAGAAAAAAATCGGTTCCCCCCAAGGGGTGCCCCCCAATTTTTTTCTTGATTTGTCCTCCTCACTACGTTTCTCTTTTTATGGGGTTAAGGAGGGAGGAATGTTGTTATTTATTAACAACTTAGCATATGCCTGCATTCTCCTTTCCTTTGTCAGGATCATTTTTTATGTCGGGAACATGCCCCCTGATGACGTTCTGAGCGATTGCGTGCCGTTTTCGGTAACTTTCCGCTTCAACTTCAAGAATGACGGAATGATGCACGACCCTGTCGATTGCCGCCACCGTCATTGTCGTATCCGTAAAAATATTATCCCATTCGCTAAACGGCTGATTTGACGTTATAATTATGCTTCCGGTTTCATATCTATGGGCGATCAACTCAAACAAGACGTGGGCTTCAAGGTCACTTTTTTTTACATACCCCAGGTCATCAATCACAATAACAGAATATTTATCCAGCTTTGTAAAAAACGATTCCAATTTCAGTTCCTGCCGGGCCTTTTGCATTTGTTGAACAAGTGCCGTTGCGAAATAATATTTTACACGGATGGATTTTTCAATTAGCCCATGCCCTATGGCGGCTGCAAGGTGAGTTTTGCCAACCCCGCTGGGGCCAAAAAACAATACATTGGTTGCATGCTTTACCCAATCCGTACTGTTAACCAGAGCGTTTATTTTTTCAGGGTTTATACCGGGGGTATAATCAAAATTGAAGGTTGCCAGGGTCTTCCCTACCGGAAGCTTAGATTCCTTTGTAAAACGAGCTATTCTTCGACTGTACCGCTCCTGGAGTTCCTCTTCACATAGAGCCGCAAGGTACTGCGCTCCATTCCACTGGTTTTCATCAGCCTTTGAGAGCATGGTCTCCCAATGTTGGGCCATGGTTGAAAGACGCAGCTGTTTCAACAAAACCGGAAGGCTTGCTGTATGGGTCATGAAAACCTTCCCCCTTCCGATGAAAATGATGGAATCAAGAGATCGTAGTCTCCTCCGGCAGTCGTCTGGACCTGGACATCAGGGATCTCGATTTCTTTGGGATCAAATTTTTGTTTGAGTTCATGTAGTACGGGAAGCTTGTCCTGTTCCTTCAGCTGCAAGAGATAACGCCCCAATCTTTCTTCACAATCCAAACGATTGGCCAATGCCAAAATGCCCACGATGGTTTTACAGGCAGCCCGTGGCTCCATCGCGTCATCAAGCCATTCCCATATCGTCTTGTAAGCATCTGAGGGTAAAAAATTATCCCGTAATTGTGAGAACCTAAATGCTTGGGGCTTACGTTCAAGGCTGCCGATGACATGCCGGTAGTCCACATTCCGGGCTCTTTTTTTATCTTGACCATAAACCCTTTTTGTTGAAAATACATGGGATGTTCCCAGGTAGAGTTCCAGCCTGTCATGATAAACATGAACACGTAATTTTTCCCCAATCAACCGTGAAGGAACCGTGTACAGGGCGCGCTTGATCCTTATGGTGCTTGCCGTACTCACACCGACCACTTCTTCTGTGTAATCAATGGTCTTATGCAATGGAAGCGGCTGCAGATGCTTGTGTTCCTCTGTTATCTTATCCTGGTTATTACGATTGATGCTGTGGACGATATCATCAAGAAATTTTTGGTAAGCGTCCACCGATTCGAAATCGCTGGAATCACGTAATAACAGTGCTTGTTTAATCCTATTTTTCAAATGACCGTGGGGGGATTCTATACCCCCATTTTCATGGCTTTGCCCTTTGTTGTTGCGTGTTGGTTTTATTTTGTAGTGGGAAAATAATTCTTTATAACGATTTGTGACATCTTCTTTCGCATCTTTTGTCATATTTTTGAACGCAGCAGAAAGGCTATCGGTACGGTGCTCCAAGGGAACCCCGCCTAAACGCCATAGGGCATCCTGCAGGCCTTCGCTCAACGCTGAAAAAGATTCTCCACTCAGGATAACTTTAACATGACACCAACCACTATATGCCAGGCGAAAATGATAGAGAATATGCTTCAGGGGTTGCCCATTGATTGTAATTGTCGCTTTCTTGATGGTGGTGAAATCCGTCAATCCCAAGCGACCTGGGATTTGGCGCTGTAAAAACATCACCTCTTTTCCCTTACCGTAAAGGCCTTTCCATTTTTTTACTTTTCGTTGAAATGTTCGTTCTTTTGATTTGGGATATTTACCAGGATACTGTTTTTCCAAGTACTCAAAAAGGGTTTTCGGCTGTAAATCCGGGGCAGCCGAGAGCATTGGGACTATCTCTGATTCCCAGACTTCTGCAAATGGATCTTTCCGGGTACGCCAATGCCGTTTGCGTTTTTGGCCGGAGATTATTTCACCTTTTTCAATTCGGCGCCCTGATCTCTCACAGATACCCGCCAGGGCCGCTGCCGTGATCTGCTGTTTACCTTGCGTTCTTGCTGACATGTATATCCTTATTTGGCTATCATTGATGGGTTTACCCGACATTCGTCACTCCATTAAAATGGTTACAGATGTCGGATTCATATCACATCATCAACCGGACAAGATAATTGTCGTCACCGGCCAAGGTAATTGTCGCACAATAGGCCTGGACGAATGGTTGTTGAAACATCTCCCAACAATTACCAGGTATGGGTCCATGCTTCCCGTCCTCTCTCCCTTTTTGAGAAACGTTATTGGCTGAAAAGACTAAGATCTGATCC
>JAAEMK010000387.1 GCA_024225635.1 Desulfobacteraceae bacterium
ACATACATTGCATTTTCAGCCGCCTCGATATAATTCATCACCTCCGGGGATGCGAAATGACTGTCTCCCCGGAATATGATCAGGGTTTCCGGCTGTTGCCCATGAAGACTGTCGACCTGTCTTTTTACGATGGCGAGCATCTGTTTTCCGTCGCTGCGCTTACCCGGTTTAAGAACAGTCGTTATCAGTTTTCCACTAAGCCCCTCATAAACATGAAGCGGCATGTGGCAGTGACACCCGTACTATCCGTTGAAAAGATTCAGCTGCTGATTCCCGTGAACCCTATCTTCGGTGTCGTCAAAATCGAGTACGATCACGGAAGGAGGAGTTGCATAAGAGGCGACAAAAGCATCAATGAACACGGTGGCAAGACGATAAAGCGTCGTGCGCGTGATCGAATTTTCAAAACGGCTCATGGTCGGCTGACTCGAAAGGGCATCGCCGATTTCAGGATAGCGGCCTGTAAGTATTTTAAATACCGGATGATTCCGCAGGTCGTCACAGGTGTTCGCGTCTTCGTATCCGCAGGAAATCTGCGTGACCCTCTGTATTAAAAGGTCGGTGAGCGTGTGCCTGACGTAACGCGCGTCCCGGCTATCGGGAATGACCTCGGCCATGGCTTTTATCAGCCCGATCCGCTCCTCGACCACCCGGAGAAGCAGGGCACCTGCATCCGAGCTTATATTGCCGCCGTTGAAATTGAGTGATAAAGATTTGTCTCCGATATCACAGATTGTGATTTCATCTTTCGGCTGAGGATAAGTGAAATCAGGGGCGAT
>JAAEMK010000388.1 GCA_024225635.1 Desulfobacteraceae bacterium
CGCCCGGGCGTTTCCAGCATCGGAAGATGTCCGACACCCCGGAACATGTGGATTTCTGCCTGAGGCGTGGCCGAGCTGAACCAGTCAACGCAGCGGGTCGGGGTAATCACGTCACGGTCGCCCCACTGAACCTGCAGTGGCGGTGTCTCGGGGCCCAGGTAGCGGGCCGGTGCCAGCGCGTCTGCCACCATGTCACTGAAGATATGACGGAGGGCCTTGGTGCGGCCCAGGAGGTCCGGTCCGAGGAGGCCGGCCATGGCAAGTCCGGAGACCGTGGGCTTGCCGGTGCCAACACTGTTGAACATACGGTAGACGCCTTTCCAGTCCCGTGGAATCAGGATGCCATCCCGGTCAGGCTTCAGGGGGGCGTGAATGTCTACCTCTTCATGTTCGGGGATGCCGGCGCTGTTGAGCAACGTCACCGAGCGGGGCGCCGGATCCAGTGTGTGGGCCAGTATTGCGGCAATCGCGCCACCCATGGAGCTGCCGGCCAGATGGATGTTGTC
>JAAEMK010000389.1 GCA_024225635.1 Desulfobacteraceae bacterium
AACCGTTTGAACACACCTGGTCATTTTCCTCTCTTTCCAAGCAAAAGCTGGCTGCGGTGCACCCTTGCAATTGCCAGAAGAGCAACACGAAGTTTCAGTCGAATTAGGCTAGTGCCTGTGGCTGCAGTGCCGCGCTCCTATGTACCACGAGAAGAGAAGTTATTTCTCCGACTCTAGCGGACAGATGCTTTGTTCTCGTCTGATGAAGTCGTGCCGTTTGTTAATTACTCTTTTGCCAAGCGACGAGAGAGCGGATTTGCCTGCTGGCGAAGCTCTATGGAAACGGCATTTTGCGGACCTGTCTAACCATATATTTAGCCGACTGTTTTGATTTGATATCGGCGCCGCCGCCGCACCTTTGTTCTCCCTCCCATTCCGGCTGTACGCCACACTAGCGGGAGTCTCCCGTCGCTTAGATACCGCACATAGTGTATTTCGTAAGCTCGTGAGGTCTTTGATCTTGTCGTGTCGTCGTCGTACATACGCCGAAATGAAAACTTGAGGTAAAAGAGACGTACATAGATGGGGGCACACGCTTCGCATTGTCTCAGTGTGGTTCTCTCCTCATTCGTTCAGACAAAGGCGTCTTCTGTCCTCCAGTCTCACTGCCGTCGAAACAC
>JAAEMK010000390.1 GCA_024225635.1 Desulfobacteraceae bacterium
ACCACGAGGACCGGGAAATGCGGCGTTACCGGTTGAAGGCGGTTCTGGAGCACGCGCTGGAAGATGGTGGAACGGTGTTGGTACCGGCGTTCAGTATTGGGCGCACGCAGGAGTTGCTTTATGAGATTGAAGGTCTGATCCATGAGTTTGGGGGTGAACTCTGGAGCAACCTGGAAATCATCGTGGATTCGCCCTTGGCGGCCGAATTTACCCGAATCTACCGTGACCTCAAGCCCTACTGGGATGCCGAGGCCAAAGACCTGGTCCGCCAGGGCCGGCATCCGCTCTCTTTTGAGCAACTCACGGTCATCAATTCCCATGAAGATCACCTGAATGCGGTGGATTACTTGGCCCGTTCCCATCGCCCTTGTGTGGTTCTGGCCGGTTCCGGCATGTGCGCCGGTGGCCGTGTGGTGAATTACCTGAAAGCGATGCTGGGGGATAAGCGGAACGATGTGCTCTTTGTGGGCTACCAGGCCGCGGGCACTCCTGGAAGGGATATTTTGACTTACGGGCCTCGCGGTGGCTGGGTGGAGCTGGATGGTGGGCGCTACGATATTAAAGCCCGGATTCATCAGGTTGGGGGTTATTCCGCCCATGCGGGGCAGAGCGATTTGGTTCGATTTGTGTCAGGCATTCCTTTGCCTCCCCGAGAAGTTCGGATTGTCCACGGGGATCAGGACGCAAAGCAGGCACTGAAAAGGTGTTTTCAATCCCTTTTCGATGCAGACATAATTATTCCATCTGAATAGAGCAACTACGCTCGAACTTACTCCTGAAAAGGTTGTTCCATGAAAAAGATTGCAGTTATTGGTCTGGGTTACGTTGGTCTGCCACTGGCCGCGGCTTTTGGAGAGAAGCGGGAGATTGTCGGTTTCGATATTAATAAAAAACGAATTGCCGAGCTGAAAGATGGCGTTGATTTCACTCGTGAGGTGTCCCGGGAAGAATTGGCTGCGGCGTCGGGTTTGTCTTTTACCGATAATCTTGAAGGCATTCGTGATTGCCAGATTTATATTGTCACGGTGCCTACCCCGATTGATGAATTCAAAACCCCGGATTTAACCCCTCTGGTAAAAGCCAGCGAAACCGTAGGCAAGGTTTTGAAGCAGGGCGATATTGTGATTTACGAATCCACGGTATATCCCGGAGCCACGGAAGAGGTGTGCGTGCCGGTACTGGAGAAAGTATCCGGCCTTGCGTTTAACAAGGATTTCTTTGCCGGTTACAGTCCTGAGCGAATCAATCCGGGTGATAAGGAGCATCGGGTAACCAGCATCATGAAAGTAACCTCTGGTTCCACTCCGGGAATTGCCGATGAAGTGGATGCACTCTATGCCAGTGTTATTACCGCAGGCACCCATAAAGCCAGTTCTATCAAAGTGGCCGAAGCGGCAAAGGTTATCGAAAACACCCAGCGTGATCTGAATATAGCGCTGATGAATGAGCTTTCGATGATTTTTTCTCGCCTGAAAATTGATACCCATGAAGTGCTTGCTGCAGCGGGAACCAAATGGAATTTCCTGCCCTTTAAACCCGGCCTGGTGGGTGGCCACTGCATTGGTGTGGATCCG
>JAAEMK010000391.1 GCA_024225635.1 Desulfobacteraceae bacterium
GTGTTGGTTCGGCACTGCATCTTGATCAGAGAGAGATACGATGACAAAGACACAGACATCAAAACAGCTATACCGAGCTACAATGCCTCTGCCTTGACTGATGAGAAGGCAAGCAAGGAACAGTTGATCAAATGGGTACAGCGCTTTTTCACTAAACTGTACGCCAAAGTCGAGTCGGTCCAGTGGACGGAAGACGAGTGGGCTGTCCTTGACTTGGAAAACACGCCAGAGATTTTGGACGAATTTCTTGACAACACGACACATCTGTTGAAAGACGGTGACGGAGTGGACGATGACGCCGTTTTCCATGACGCTTCTCTAGTCATGCCGCCGCCCAATTCGGTTTCGTCGCCGGCGTTGCCTGCATCAGCAAACGTCGTTCTTGCTGGTACTTCACAGTCACTGCAGCAGTCGCCGACACATTCTCAGGTCGCACAGAAGAAGGTGAAAGAACAATCTGGAAAGCTGTTTTCGAGTCTGGAAGACGACGACGACGAACAGTGTAGTCAGCATTCCGACAGTGGGTCGTCATCTTCTTCTCGGCGTCGTCGCCCTGCTTTCCCAACGAATCGTCGCAACCGTCGTCGTGAACGTCGTCGGCCTGATTCTGAAACAC
>JAAEMK010000392.1 GCA_024225635.1 Desulfobacteraceae bacterium
CTGTCGGACTATCCCGACTTTAAAAGCTTCAAGACCTATATGAGCCACGGGGTTGAAAGCGACATCTATGTGGACCCAAAGACCCTGAACGCTGCAAAGGGCTATCTTGGCATGGATGTGGGATCCACCAGCACCAAGGGCGTCATCATCACGGACACGGGCGCGGTGGTGGCGGGATTTTACACACGTACCGCGTCAAAGCCCGTGGATGCCGTCCAGAAGATCTTCAGGGCCATGGACGATTTCATCAACACCCATGACCTCTCATTCACCGTCATGGGCTGCGGCACCACCGGCTCGGGCCGGAAGCTTTCCGGCGGCATCATCGGGGCCGACCTGATACTGGATGAGATCACCGCCCATGCCAGGGCCGCCCACGAGCTCAACAACGACGTGGACACCATCATCGAGATCGGCGGCCAGGACGCCAAGTTCACCACCATGAAGGACGGGGTGGTGACCTCCTCCTTCATGAACACGGTATGCGCCGCAGGCACCGGCAGCTTCATCGAGGAGCAGGCCTCGAAACTGGACTGCCCCCTTGCGGACTACTCCCAGCGGACCGAAGGTATCCGGGCACCCATCTCCAGCGACCGCTGCACCGTGTTCATGGAGCGGGACATGAACCACTCCCTTTCCGAAGGCTACAATGTCAACGAGGTC
Organism: Desulfobacteraceae bacterium; assembly: GCA_024225635.1. Lineage (GTDB taxonomy): Bacteria > Desulfobacterota > Desulfobacteria > Desulfobacterales > Desulfobacteraceae > Desulforapulum. Next base: position 664 of record JAAEMK010000392.1, read on the forward strand.
CTGGCTTCCGCCCTTCACTCGGTCCGGGACAACTACATCACCAAGGTCGCCACCATGGCCAAAATCGGCTCCACGGTTTTGTTCCAGGGGGCAACGGCAAAAAACCGGGCCCTAGTGGCGGCCTTTGAGCAGAAACTGAAAAAACCGATCCATGTCTCCAGGTACTGCCACCTCACCGGCGCACTGGGAGTCGCCCTGACCCTCAAGGACCAGAAGGTGACACAAGGAAAGTTCCGGGGATTTGACTTATGGGAAAAAGCCATCCCGGTGCGGCAGGAGACGTGCAAGCTCTGCACCAACCACTGCAAGCTCACCATCGCCGACATTGAAGGCCGGACCATCGCCTTTGGATTCCTGTGCGGCAGGGATTACAACGATGACCATTATGTGAAAAAGGCGGAACACTTCCACCTGACCAAGGCAAGAAAGCGGGCCCTGAAACTGCCCAGCCCGCCCGAGGCCACCTCTGATTTCACCATCGGCATTCCGGCGGCCCTGCATCTGGTTGAAGACCTCGGCATGTGGAAGCTGTTTTTCAACACCCTGGGCATCAAGACCGTGACCAGCGAGAAACTGAAAGCGCCGGTTACCCTGGGAAGGAGCGTTGCCAATGCCGAGTTCTGCACCCCCATGACCTCCATGCACGGCCATGTCTCCCACCTCCTTGAAAAGGCGGACTACATATTCCTCCCCTTTTACTTTGAATCCAAGGCAAAGAACGCCCGCCGCCAGTATTGCTACTACACCCAGTTCCTGCCGAGCATTGTTTCCACCATTCCCGGCATGGAGCGCCACCGCCTCGTGTCCCCGGTGGTCAGGTACCTCTATACCAGCTTCAACACCAAGCTTGAGCTCTACAAGGCCTTAAAAAACATCTCCAAAAAAAGAATCAGTTTCTTTGACATCTCGGCAGCCTTTGACAAGGCCCTTGAATGGAAAGACCATTCCAAGGCCGTGGTCCGGGACCTCTACCAGACCCACCGCCGGAAGGATTCCGACATCGACGTGGTGCTGTTGGGAAGGCCCTACACCGTGCTGTCCGACTCCCTCAACGCCAAAATCCCGGACATCTTCTCGTCCCTGAAGGTCAACCTCTTCTTCCAGGACATGCTGGATCTTGACAAGATCGACCACAGCTCCATCACCCCGCTTTTGAACGAGATCCACTGGAAGCATGCGGCCACCATCCTCAGGGCCACTTTGGCTGCGGCCTTGACCGACGACCTCTACCCCGTGTTCGTCACCTCGTTCAAGTGTTCCCCGGACTCCTTTACCGTGGATTACTTCAAAAAGATCATGGAGGCCCATGGCAAGCCCTACCTGGTGCTGGAACTTGACGAGCACGATTCCAACGTGGGCTATGAGACACGGATCGAAGCGGCCATCCGGGCGTTCAGGAACCACAAGTACCACGGACGCCCCCTTGAACCCGTGGCCCTTGACCATGTCAATCCCCACCTTGCCCCAAGACCCGGCAACAAGACCCTTGTGGTGCCCAACTGGGATCCCCTGGTCGGGGAGCTCCTTGCCGCCACCCTGAGGGGAGAAGGCTACAAGGCCATCCTCATGGAAGAGACCGACGAGACCATCAAGGAAAGCCTCAAGACCAACACGGGCCAGTGCATTCCCCTGAACGCCATTGCAAGCGCCTACATGAATACCATCAAAAAGCACAACCTCAACCCGGCCGACACCCTGCTGTGGATGAGCAAGTCCGATATTGCCTGCAACATCAAGCTCTACCCCCACCACATCGACACAATCCTGAAACAGGCCGGGAACGGCATGGAAAATGCCGGTGTGTTCAGGGGCGAGCTTTCTCTCATCGACATCAGCATCAAGGCCGGGATCAACGCCTATTTCGCCTACATGTTCGGCGGGCTCCTGAGGAGCGTCGGATGCAAACTCAGGCCCTATGAAACGGTAAAAGGCGCAACGGACAAGGCTCTGAAAAAAGCCATAGAGATCCTGGTTCCCGCCTTTGAAGGCGAGCGCAGCCGGGAGGACGCCCTGGCCGAGGCCGTCAGCCAGCTTGCATGGATCGACGTAAAACATGGGAAGCGGCCCAAGGTGGCCATCTTCGGTGATTTCTACGTCAGGGACAACCGCATCATGAACCAGGACCTGGTCCGGTTCATCGAGGCCAACGGCGGTGAGGTGGTCACGACCCCCTACTACCGGTTTGCCAAGATCATCGCGGAACCCTATTTCAAGAAATGGTTCAACGAAGGCAAGTACCTCAACCTCCTCTCCACAAAAGCCCTTTTTACCACCATGAATAAAATGGAGAAGCGCTACCTGCGCTATTTCACTCCCCTGCTCAACGAGCCGGAGATGGAGTACAACGACTCCTTTGAAGAGATCCTCGAAGCCTACGGCGTACTGCCGGAACACACCGGGGAGTCCATGGACAACCTGCTGAAGATCCACTACGTCATCAAGGAGCACCCGGATCTTTCCCTGTTTGTCCAGACAAATCCCTCGTTCTGCTGCCCCGGCCTTGTTACCGAGGCCATGGCTTCGGCCATCGAGAAGAAGACTGGCATCCCGGTTGTGAGCGTCACCTATGACGCCCTGGGCGGGAACAAGAATCGTGGGATCATTCCCTTCCTCGAATACACTGGAAAGGCGAACGATACCCATCTCCTCAGAAAATCAGTCTCATAAACGAGCCTGAACCCGATCCTCTTCTATTTGAAAGTCCATCTCAAATAGAAGAGGATTTTCATATTTCCATCCTTGCATTTCTTTTTCCCATGTAGTACCAAAACAAGCACAGGTATGGACAATTAAATACATAACCCTTCTGGATAACAAGCAACAGCAACATGATAATCAAAAAAAAGCAACTTATCATCTTCTTGGTTAGCTACAAGATAAAATAGGATTAATAAAAATGGCAATTTCGATAAATAATAAATGCCTTAAGAAAGAAGAATTCAAAGATGAATATGAGCTTCAAGGATATCTTGAACGATCTCCTTATCTACTTGTATCAGAGTCAGAACCCATAGTGTCATCAGTGCAGCGTGAAATAAATCTTCCTTCTGCAGGAATATTAGACCTTTTATTGGTTGACGAATCAGGTTGTCCTATTGCTGTTGAAGTAAAGCTATCTCGTAACAGTCAGTCACGTAGAGAAGTAGTAGCACAGGCATTTGACTATGTTTCTGATCTTTCTCAAGTAACAGTCGATGAACTTGATGCTAAAGTGGGTGGTGCATTGGATCAGGTCCTTAAGGATTTAAACCCAAACATAAGCTTATGGAAAACATGTGGAACGAATTTGAGAGCAGGAATAATCAAAGTAATTATTGCTGTTGATGAAGCAAATGACGATTTGATTAGAATTATTCGTTATATAAACGATCACAGTGATTTAGACGTAAGACTTGTAGCTATTAGAAAATTTAAAAACGGTGAAATTTTAGTACCAAGTATAATTGTTGCTGGAAATAAATCCCAGGTTGTTAGCAGTCATAGCGGTGGAAGTGTTGAGATGAATCCTTTTTTTGAGGAAGTTGTAAATATATACAACAATTCTGCTACAGATGAGCTAAAAACCAGAAATCGCGCCAAAGGATATAGACAAATATATTTCACTGCTTGGCCTTGGTCTGTTCATTATGAATTCACCGATTACAAATCGTCCAATCAGGTTGGAGTTGAGTTACATTTAGAAACAGATGAAGTCGCACATCTTGGACAAATTATTAAAAAATACGCAGGACAAACAATATCTCAGTCCGTAATTGAATGGGATAAAAAATGGTCTAAGCAAAGAGGCCGGTTAAGTACATTTTTTTCCGTAGAGTCTGATGCGGAGTTGATAGCAAGATCAATGAGTGAACTAATAACCCTTACAAGCAAAGACGTAAATGATAAGCTAACAGTGCCATAAATACGGACGTCATAAAGCGCTTCTGCGCTCTTTGCTGCCGATTATGACATTCGTTAGCCCAACAAAAAGATTAAGTGAAGCATATTCATTTAAGTCAAATAAGTCGAGTGATAAAAAATATTAGAGACGTTAACAATAAAATCCATCTCTATGATAATTTTGATAAATACTGGTATCGGGAAAAAAAGCATTGAAGATTCTAATTATAACAAGCTCAATTGATTTGACTTGTGATTACATTATTAAGAAATATGGCGACAAAATAAACTTTTATAGATTAAATATTGACTTTTTCAATACTTATGAAATTTCAATAACAAATAATTCTGTAAATATACGAAATATTTTTTGGGATATTTCCCTCAATGAAATTCATAGCATATATTATAGGAAGATAAGTTTCCCGAATCTCACAAACATTTTCGAAAAAAAATACCACTATTACATACATCGTGAAATTTTTTCGATAGTTGAAGGAATCATAGAATCTTTTGATGGAATATGCTTATCTAAGCCAAGTGTACTTCGGAAAGCAGACAACAAAATTGTCCAATTAAAAATTGCACAAGAAATTGGATTTAACGTACCTAAACTTAATATTTGCAATTCCTCCTCATCTTTAAAAAAATTCTTAAACAAACATGATTGTATTGTTAAGCCAATTTCTTATGGAAAAATTGAGAATGGAGACAATCTGTCGATCATGCAAACGAATAAAGTAGATGAGAAAATATCATCTCAAACTTTATCTTACAGTCCAGCATATTTCCAAAAATTTATTGAAAAAGATTTTGATCTTAGAGTTACGATTGTAGGTAGTAAAATATTTCCAGTTAAAATCATTTCTAAAAACAAAGTTGATTGGAGAAAAGAATATAAGACACTGTATTATGAAACATTCTCACTACCTCAAAAAATCGAAAAAATGTGTATGCAACTTTTGAAACAATTAAATTTAATGTTTGGAGCCATAGATTTATTGTTTAAAGATAACGAGTTTTATTTTTTAGAAATAAATGCCAATGGGCAATGGGCATGGTTGGAAAATGAATTAAATCTGCCGATTTCAAATGAGATTATAAACTTATTGTCCTCAAAAAAGATATAATATGTATTATTTACAAAAGTTTTTATCTATCCTTCCAATCTTTTCTATAACTGATGATAATTTATTCGGGGCTTTAAATAAAAATTCTCAAAATAAGAGATTTTCATTATTTCGAGTTTCTTTCGGCTTTCGAAAATTTTATATATTCACATTTAAAAGTAACGTTTTTCATTTCTTTCATTGTCTCAACTTTTTAACAATACAACAATGGCCCAATATTGACATTGCGATTCAGAAAACTAAGAAATATGAAAGACATATAAATAATTTTTCATTTAAAAAAAAGATTGAATATTGTAATTTAGAAAAAGAATCTCTATTCTATCGATTAGATCAACTTGCTTCAACAAAAAATAGAAACCAAAATAAGATTTTTCTTTTTACTACGATTTTTCTCGCAACAATCCCTATTCTTTCAATTCTCTTTTCAAAGCTAAATTATAATGATTTCTTTCAAATTATTTTATTTTTCTTATTCTCCATAAATGTCATTAATTTTTATTTATTTATGTATCAAACACTTAGAGTAAAGTCAGTACATAGATCAAAATTTAACGATCTAAAAGCAACCTTCCAAAAGGTAAACGAGCTAATGAAAAGCTTGTATTTTGAATGGTATATAAAATGCGGAGAAATTGAATTTGAAGTTGGGGTGATTCGTAACATTGAAAAATATATCGTTAGATCATCCTTTTTCTTACTGGCATTAATGGTTTGGATTAATGTATTTGCAAATAATTCAAATTTCGTCTCATTATCTGATGCCTATCAACCGTCTATTAATCTTTACATCAAACAGAATGATCATAAACTATCCAAAATTCATTTAAAACAATTAAACCGTTTGGAAAACTTGTGTTTAAATGGAAAGATAGAACAGATAATTATTTTGTACAATGTTAACCTTCAAAGCCATGAATTATATAAGAGAATCATATCAACAATTTCATTATATATTTCAAATGATAAAATTATAGAAATTAGTGAACCGGATCATTTAAAAGAAAAAATGATTGTTTTAAAACCACAATTTAAGAAGTAGGTGATTTTATGGATATTCCATATTTGGCAAATTATTCAGAAGAAAGCAAAATGAAAGCATCCAAGTTTATTTATAACTCTGAATTGCAATTGAATGTTTTTAAAGATGATAAAAATAGAAGAGAAGTCGTCGCTTCTTTTATCAATTCTTATCTTCGCAAAAAAGGCACTAAAATAGTCGGTAAAAAAAAGGTGATTCTTGACCCTACAATGCAAACTGCCACATTAGAGCCTTCGGATCCAGATGATTTTTTGTTTGGTCCAACAAGTAGCACTCGTTCTATAGAACCTTCTGATCCTGACGAGATTAATTTGGGACCAACCACACTGACAGAAAATGTAGAATCCGCAGATCCTGATGAATTTATAATGGGGCCGACCACAATTACAAAAACTGGAGGGGAACCATCTGATCCAGATGAAATAATCACATAATGGGTTCTAAAGCCCAATGAACCCATTATGTGCGTTCTGTGCGGCACCGGTCCACTGGTTGACGAGTTGACCCATTCTTTCGATAAGGGTGTCTTAGAAATAATGTGTTGAATCTCGAAAACTAAAGATAATTTACAGCATGATTGCTGTATTTAACAATTTGCGATTAAAATCGATATGAAATTAACTTGTATAGATATACAAAATTACCGGGGAATCCACGCCCTTAAGATCCCGTTAGATAAAAACCTGACTGTTTTTTCAGGATCTAACGGCTCGGGAAAAACAACGATTCTGGAGTCTGTGGCTATTTTGTTATCCTGGGTAACGGCAAGGACCCGAAGTTTAAAAAGTTCCGGTCGGAGTATACCCGAAAAACATATACAAAACCTTATGAATGCCACAAAAATATCTGTCATAGCCGACACACCTGAATCCATTCATTGGCAATTGGTTAAAACCAGACCCGGACGTAAAGTGGATATGTCAACAGATATGTCCGAACTCAAAACGTTCATTCTCAAATTGCGTGACAGCATTACCGAATCCGATGCCCAATGCTCCATTCCAATGTTTGCATACTATCCGGTCAATCGGGCGGTGCTGGATATTCCGCTAAGAATCCGGACACCCCACAAATTTGAACTGCTTGAAGCATGGGATGAATCTCTTACCAGTGCCGCAAATTTCAGATCTTTTTTTGAATGGTTTCGGCAGCGTGAAGATTTGGAAAATGAAAATCGCAGCTACCTGGAAAGTACAAACAAACCGGAAGGCTGGGAATTTCCTGACAGACAGTTAAATGCGGTCAGACAGGCGCTGACGGAATTTTTACCTGAATTTGCAGACTTCCGGGTTCGAAGAAAACCTCTTCGGATGACGGTATTTAAGATGGGAGAGGAACTTAGCGTCGAACAATTGTCCGAAGGTGAAAAATGCATGATTGCACTTGTGGGTGATCTTGCACGCAGACTGGCAATTGCCAATCCATCCGCATCTGCCCCCCTGACCGGGGAAGGGATCGTCTTAATAGATGAGTTTGATTTGCATCTGCATCCCATGTGGCAGAGACGGATGGTTCGATTATTACCGCAGGTTTTCAAGAATTGTCAGTTTTTAGTCACGACCCATTCTCCACAAGCCTTAGGTGAAATCAATGCGGATCAGCTGTGGATTCTCTACCGGGATGAAGAACAGCGTATTTGCGCCAGGCAGCCATCTCAATCTTATGGTCTTACAAGCAATGAGATCCTAAATGAAATTATGGTTGAAGGCAGGGAAGAGGAGCAGCTTGCTCGAACCCCGGAGGTTGAACGGGCGTTGCATTCCATATTCAAATTAATTGATGATGAAAATCTCGAACAGGCTCAAAGAGAAATTGACCTGCTTGAAACTTCTTTGAGGGGAGAGATTCCAGAACTTCTGGGGGCTAAAGTTCGGATGCAAATGTTAGGGTGGGATAACGATTGATTATGAGAGCTATTATAAAAGGCCGGCCACCTAAAGAATTGACCGAATACAGGTTGCAGCCTGATGCTGAATATGATGGCCCCAATTTCACACCAGTAAAAGCCGTCATTAAAGAGCAGCTTTTGAAAGAACAGGGATATCTTTGCGCGTATTGTATGAAGCGTATCGATGTTTCCAATATGAAGATTGAACACTGGCAGAGTCAAAGCAACTATTCCGACGCCCAGCTGGATTACAATAACATGTTGGCCTGCTGCCTTGGAAATGAAGGCAAGCCCCCCAAAGAGCAGACGTGTGACACCCGAAAAGGCAACATGAATTTAACATATTCTCCATCGAGACCGGATCATCGCATCGAAAGCCGTATCCGGTATATAGCCGATGGAAAAATCATTTCAGATGAAGATGTCTTTAATGGGGAAATACAAGACGTTCTCAATTTGAATCAAGCAAGGTTGATCAGCAATAGAAAAGTCATATTGAGCACAATTCAAGACGAACTGAATAAACGTCCAGGCCGAAGAACCAAAGCAGAGATCCGAAAATTTCTTTCCCGATGGATCAATCCGGGTCCCAACGGCAAGTTTATCGAATTTTCGGGTGTGGCGATTTACGATCTGAATAAACGCCTTCGCAACTCAGCTTGATGTTGAGCTTCAAACCCTGGAACTTGACTTCCAGCATCAATGTAATTACAATGTGATTACGGTTATTGAAGAGGAGGTTCCTAATGAGGGCACGTGTAATAAAAATCGGTAATTCCCAAGGGTTGCGTATCCCAAAGCCTGTTCTTGAACAAACAGGGATCAAGGATGAGGTTGAAATAGAGGTTGAAAAAAATCAAATCATTATACGACCTGTGAAAAATGTTCGACATGGTTGGGATGCGGCTTTTAAAAATATGGGTGAAAAAGGTGATGATAAACTTATTATTGACGATGGCATTTCAAATTCCTGGGATGACAAAGAATGGCAATGGTAGTGAAACGCTTTGACGTTTACCTGGTGAACCTTGATCCTACGGTCAGGTCGGAAATTCAAAAAACCAGACCTTGTTTGGTTATCTCGCCTGATGAAATGAATCGTAACATTCGAACAGTGATCATAGCTCCCATGACATCGGCAAAAAAAGATTATCCCACCCGTGTGTCCTGCATTTTTCAGAAAAAACAGGGACAAATCGTATTAGACCAAATAGGAACCATTGATAAAGCGAGACTCATTAAGAAATTGGGTACAATTGATTCAAGTGCCCAATCAGAAGCTATTTCGGTATTAGAAAGACTATTCGCATTTTAAATGCGCCCAACCTATCGTGGGTCGGGAATCGGGCAAATATCGGTTGTTGGTTTTATTTTTTTACACTCGGACCGGGACTTCACTGCCGCTCAGTCCCTGAAACAAAACATGAGCCTTATCCTATAAATTGATACCTCAGCTCATTTCTTTCGCAAGGAAGGAGGCTGCCTGTTTTAAGGTTTCACGCTTCATCTTCAAGCGCTTGTTCTCATTCCGGAGGCGGCTCGACTCTGCCTTCATCGCCGCCCCTCCTTATATATCAGGGGCGTCTTCGCCACTTCCTTCAAGCTCACGTTTCCAGCGCCCAAACATGGTTGCATTGACCCCGAGATTCCAGGCAGCCTCGGTTATTTTATAGCCCTGTTTAGTGATCAGTTCAACCGCGTCTTCTTTGAATTCAGATGAATTTTTCTATTCTTATCCATTTGACACCTCCATGCGGGTTCATAACCACTCTTAAAAAGGTGTCCGCAAAGACCCTTTCACCTCAGTGCCGCAACTCTGTTTTCCTTGTACATTATTTCTTTGGGGATTCCGATCAGCATTTTTTAATGCCTGTTTTTCCTCTTTAGTTATTGAAGGTCCCCATGTTTTTTCAAGCCGCTTTTCCAACACGCCGCACCAGGTTCAAAGAGGTGTTCAAAGCATCATGGAATTTAGGAGGCTCCGGCGTTTCAAGAAGTTCCGCCAGTCCGCTGATGGTCTGATCGACAAAGGCATTGGCGTCTTCACCGTTAAGGTCCTGACGGTCCACGATCCTTTCCATCAATTTTGAAAGGCCGTCAACCGCAAGGATTCTGACATCGTAATAAAGATCTTTTCGTTTAACGATTGAAAAGACTTCTTTTGCCAGATCAAGACTCGGATGATCGACGAATTCCAATGCTTCGATAGCCGCCTCCCGGAGCCGCCAATTCTGGTTAAATCGAAGCAGGCGGATCAACTCGCCCTGGTGTTCGGAAAGCCTGCCTTTTTTCGTCATATCCTCCAGGGTTTCCAGTACCTGGCCCCAGTCCATCAAATTCCCGAAACGAATATTTCCCATTTTGTTCTCCTTTTCTTATAGATCCAATACCTGAATGACGCACTGCCGTCTCATTAACCCATACGGCCAGCGTTTTGGCCGTTTCCATGGACAATTAAGCAAAAAGAATACCAATGAAAAACGAAATAGCTAACGCCCTGTAAACATGTATTATTTTTCAGTTAGACAAAAGAGACTGAAGGAGAAACGCCGATGCAATGTGCAATAGGTGTTGCACATTGCATCAAACAAATCAAATAAAGGCGGAAAGGGATTGGATCGTCTTGCTCAATCAATATCGAGCCGGTTCATGGTACGCCAGAGGGTTGACCTGTCGATTCCCAACAGCTTGGCTGCCTGGGTTTTGTTTCCGGCAGTCAGGTCAAGCACTTTTTCGATGTGGTTCCGGCTCAATTGTTCCAGGGTTTCAATACCCTGCCCCCATTCCTTGATGTCCGGCGAATCAGAGGGATACCGAAGGGTCGTCGGCAGGCTGTCTATTGTGACTTCACAGCTTTGTTCAAAAAGAGTGGCCCTTTCAATAATATTTTCCAGTTCCCGAACATTTCCCGGCCACTCGTAGCCTTCCAGCAGCGCCAGGGCATCTTTGCTTATCCGTTCAATGTTCTTCTTATTCTCAGCCGTATACTGCCGTAAAAAATGATGGGCCAACAGCCCGATATCGCCCTTACGCTCCCTCAGGGGCGGCAAATCGATCATCACCACATTAAGCCTGTAATAAAGGTCTTTTCGAAAGGTCCCGTCAGCGACCATGACCTCAAGGTCTTTGTGGGTTGCCGCAATGATCCTGACCGCCACTTTTTTCCGCTCAAAGGAACCCACCGGCTGTATTTCTCCACTCTCTAATGCCCGCAGAAATGTCTGCTGGAGCCCGATTCCGATATCCCCGATTTCGTCAAGAAAGACCGTTCCGCCGTCGGCGGCCTCAAAAAGCCCCTGCTTGTCGGAAACCGCACCTGTAAAAGCGCCCTTTGAGTGCCCGAACAATTCGCTTGCCAGAAGGTTTTCATTCAGGGCGGCACAGTTAACCGGCAGATAGGGGGTCTGCGCCCTGTCACTGTTAAAGTGGATGGCCCTTGCCACAAGCTCTTTTCCAGTTCCGGTTTCACCGCGGATCAGAACCGTGGTTTTAGAATCCTTGACACTGTGGATGGTCTTGAAGACCGTCATCATGGCTTCACTGGTTCCGATAATGTTATCAAAGGTATATTTTTTTTTAAGCTGATTCCGGAGCCGAAGATTCTGCAGAAAAAGCGCCCGCTTTTCCAGAGTCTTTTTTACCACCAGCCGTAACTCTTCCATGTCAAACGGTTTTAGAATATAGTCTTCAGCCCCTTGTTTCATGGCAGCCACAGCCGTATCCACCGTTCCATATGCCGTGATCATCAAAAGAAGGATCGCCGGATCATAGGCCTTAACAGCCTTGAGCAGCTCCATCCCGTCTATCCCTGGCAGCTTCAGATCGGTAATAATCAGGTCGTACCGGGTATCCTTTATCTTCTCTAACGCTTTTTCTCCGGCATCAACCGATTGAACGTCATATCCCCGCTTGGAAAGAATATACTGCAGCCCCTGATTCATTTTAGGGTCATCTTCGACTATCAAAATCCGATATTTATTCATAAAGGCCTCCTGGCCGGGATGTTATCTTATTCAACAGGAAACTCAACCGTGAAAAGGGTTCCGGTCTTAACGGCATCCTGGGATGTCGAGCTAAGCAGCTTGAGATCCCCACCCAGTTTCCGGACCATCTCATGGCTGACGAACAAGCCCAATCCGGTTCCACGCCCCTGTTTTTTTGTGGTAAAAAACGGGGTGAAGATTTTACCCCGCACCTCCTTTGGAATTCCGGGGCCTGTATCCTGAACTTCAATTTTTATAATTTTCAAAACGTTGACATACCGGGTCCTTAAAAGCAAACTCCCCCCATCCGGCATGGCTTCAATGGCATTTGACACAAGGTTGGTGAAAATTGCCTGGACAGTACTGGCATTGGCATTTACCTTCGGCAGCCCTTTTTCCAGTTGCCTTTGAACCTGGATACCATTTGATTCACAGTGAGGACCGGCAATTTTCATCAATTTTTCCAATGTTTCATTTACATCTGTTTTGTGACCGTCATGCCGGGAATGACGGGAAAAATCCAGCAGGTTTCTGATGATCCGGCTGCCTTGCCGGATTTCATCCACAACAGTGGAAAGCTGCTCCTGCACCTGTTGCCGTTCTGTTTCCGGGGCGTCTAATTCTTCTTTGGCAATCTGGGTGTACAACAGGGCATTGGCAAGAGGGGTGTTGAGTTCATGGGCAAGCCCGGATGTTAAAAGACCCAGGGAGGCCAGCTTTTCCTTCTGAATCACCTGAAACTCCAGTTCCTTTTCATACCGGTATTTGGATTTCAATATATTGACGATCCCCGTGGAAACAAAAAAGGCCAGGCAGAAAACAATCAACGCCGTAAGGATTCCGTATAATACAGCATCCCGTCCCAGTTTTTTAATCCGGTCCAGGATCTCCGCCATATCCTGATCCGCAATTACATACCATGGAAAGCCGTCGAGTTTTCCATAGGCCTGGAGAACACGCTCCCCTCTGTAGTCGGTGGTTTCATAGATCCCCTGCGCCCTGCCCTGGATCTCCGCCATTGAAATGTCATCTTTAAGGGCCCTGGCACCAAATCTTGAGGCAGACAGAAATCGTCCTGTTTCATCCACGAGATAGACTTCTCCGGTAACTTCGATATTGCTTTTCCCCAACAGGTTGTCTATTCGGCTGAAATCAACCAAGGCACACAGATGACCGCAATTTTCCCTTGCAGCATCCCCGATAGGCGAACAGATCATGAGAGCAGGCACCCTGCCCCGGCCGCTGTCAAACATGAAGACACCGCCTTCCCTGACATCGTGGTTTTTGACCAGAAGACGCCGGGTCAGTGCCTCATCCAAAGTTGAATGAAATGTAGAAAAAACCTGATCCTCGTTATTATCGAGCACTAAAAAAGCCAGATAGGCCTCATATTGTTGCTTCATCTGCTCAAAATGTGATGCCAGCTTTTCCCTCTCATATCCAAAGATGCAAATGAGATTGGACAGGCTGCTTATATCACTGAGCCGCTCAGCCATAAAACCTTTAATTTCCACTGCATTACCATGGGCCAACCCCTTCAGGTAAGAGGATGCTTTTTCTTCGATCAGGACCTGCCCCTGTGAGATAACTTTGAAGCCCAGTGCCGCCAGGGGAACCAGTGAGACAATCATAAATGCGGCAATCAGCAACAGTCTGAGCCGTTCAAAATTCATGTTTTTTCCTTTTTATCATTACAAAGCCTGTTCGCATTTTAAATGCGCAACCTATCGTGGGCTGGTCATATTAGATGCTTACGGATTCTCAGACGCCTGAAACCGGGGCGCTTTTTTTATAGACTTCTTCCATTGGGAACGGGCTGTTCCGGAAGACCGTTCTCACCGTATCCATAAAGTTTTTCAGCAGGGGTGAAATCCATTTTCCCCGGTGCCATATCATCAGGACAGCAGCCTCCATGGCATCGTCTTCCCAGTTCAGAGGGGACAGGTTGCCCCGGGCTATTTCTCCTGCCGCTGCAATATCCGGCATCATGGCAATGCCGAGGCCTTTTGCCACACATTGCTTGATGGCTTCTATGCTGTTCATCTCCACCATGGACGCTGTTTTTATTTTTTCTTGCACAAGCCATTGTTCGAACATCATCTTGTAACTGCAGTCATGTTTGGGCAAAAACACGGTTTCACCGGCCAGGTCTGAAATTAAAACCCTTTCCCGCCGGGCCAGGGGGTGGTCCGGGGAGCTGAGCATGACCAGGTTGACGGTTCCCAGGAATTCGGTTTTCAGCTCTGAAAAATCAACGGAGTCGGCCAGAAGAAAGGCAAGGTCGGTGATGCCGGATTTGAGATCATGGGGAAGTTTCCGGTATTCGCAGCTTGCCACATCAAAATCCACATTGGGGCAGGTTTGGTAAAACTGCTGAAGGATGGCAGGCAGAAAATAGGTGCCAAGGGTCTGGGGAATTCTTAAGGAAAGGTTACCGGGGGGAGATTGGGTCTCAGCCACGGTGGCAACGGCCTCTTTTTCCATGGCGACTATTTTCTGGGCATACTGAACCAGGTTCTTCCCGGCAGTTGTCAGATCTATGGTTTTGCCCTTTCTCTGGAAAAGGGGTTTTCCCAGCTCCTCTTCCAATATTTTGATCTGGGCCGAGATGGTGGACTGGGCATAGTTCAGGGTTTCGGCGGATTTTCTGAAATTGAGCAGCCGCGCCACGGTTAAAAATGTTTTCAGGTTTCGGATCTCCACCCTGGCCTCCTTTGATCACAAATTTCGATCACACACATCAAATTCTTTTGTTGGACACAAAAAAAACGATAGTCTATAAAAACCGGAAATACAAGTGATTTCTGCAGAAGCCTTTAATCAACGGGCCGCCCCGGCGTTACGGCGGCCGCCAACAATTTAGAATGATGAACAAAGGAGAAAAAATGAAATTTTATATGTCCCTGGCACTTCTGGCAATGGGTATGATTCTTTTTTCGGCCCCCGCAGTCTTTTCAGGTGGCCCCCCTGCCCCCTATCAGATAAAGGTGAAAAGCCGGGAGGTGGCCAACCGGATTGTCGCGTCCCAAGTCCGGGGCCATCTGGTGCTGTCAGACCAGCCAAAAGAATTCGGTGCCGATGATGTGGCCCCCACCCCGCCGGAATACCTTGCCGTGGCCTACGGCACCTGTGTTGTATCCACCCTGCGGTTTGTGGCCATGCTGGACAAACTGGACATCAAAAATATTGAGGCGGAAGTTTCGGGGGAGATTGATTTTTCAAAGGCCATGGGGATTCCCACTCCAAACCGGGCCGGATTTACCGGCCTTACGGTAAAAATCAGGTTTGATTCCGCCATGTCCAGGGAAGAACAGCAGGCATTTGTGGACAAGGCAATGGGCCGGGGAGCTGTGCTTGACAATGTTCTGAACAAAACACCGGTGACATATAAGGTGGTAAAATAGTAAATTGGAGTCGGTAACTATTCAGCACGCCAGCCTGGGAAAGCCGTTCTCACCATAAAGGATTCTTGATTCCCCCCTTCATGTCCTTCATGGTGAAAATTAAAAATTTGGCCCCGTTCATTCTAAAATCACATTCGATTCTTGAGCATCCGCAACAATAATAGTATACAGGTGTTGTATGATGTTCACGGGAATTATGTTCCTTTAATTTTAAATTATTTTCAGGTATCTCCGGCCAGGGGCGGGAAGGTGCCGGAGTCGATAAAAACAAAATATGAATCAGGGCGATTATTATCAGATATTGGGGGTTTCCCCGGAGACGGATGCCAAGGAGATCAAGGCCGCTTACCGGGATCTGGCATTGAAATACCATCCGGACCGCAACGAGAACGATCCTGAAGCAGCGGATAAGATGAGCCGGGTCAATGAGGCCTATGCAGTCCTTTCCGATGACGGAAAGCGCCGGGAATATGACCGGATGCGGCAGCAGTTCGGATCTTCGGCCGCCGGGAAATTCCGCCAGGGCTATTCGGATCAGGATCTTTTTAAGGGATCGGACATCGAGCAGATTTTCGAGGAGATCTCCAAGTCCTTCGGGCTTCGTGGTTTCGGGGATCTTTTCAAGGATGCGGGCGCTAGCGGATTTAAAACCTTTAATGTGAAAGAACCGGGGTTTTCTTTACGGGGTTTCTTTTTCTTCGGCGGTTCCATGGGACAGGACAAAATCCGGCAGTCCTTACCCCCGGGCGGTATTTTCAACAAGCTTCCCCGCATGCTGGGGAAGATGCTTCTCGGCGGGCAAGCCGTGAATGAAGGGGGAGACCGGTTCGAACCCCTTACCCTTTCCGAAACCATGGCAAGGGACGGCGGGCCCTATGCGTATTTTCATAAGGATCTGTCCAAGAAGCTGATCGTGCATATACCCCCCGGAACCCGTGAAGGCCAGCTCATCCGGCTGGCGGGCATGGGGGATTTCAGCCACGGCACCGGCGGCACAGAGCGGGGGAATTTGTACCTCCAGGTCAAAATCAAACGCACCCTGGGGGAAAAATTGAAGCACCTCATCGGCGGCGATAGCGGCGGCAGCAAATGATTGTTCCCCCGGCTTAGGAGGGGAGCGGTTTTTTACGGGCTCTTGGGTTTGTTTTTTTCATCGATTCTCTTCAGGAGCCCTGCAAATTTTTCATTTCTGAGGATCGAGTCGAACTGGGAGCGGTAATTCTTTACCACGCTCACCCCTTCGATCACCATATCGTAAACCAGCCAGCCCGTATCTCTTTTGATGAGCTTGTAGATAATGGCGAACTTTTCGCCTTTTCGGACAAAATGTGTGAAAACAGCCGATCTGTTCTCTTTTATGATCTGCTTTTCAAATGTGACCGGCTCTCCCGAATAGCTATCCAGCTTACCGACGTAGTGGTTCTTGATGAGGGTTGAGTATTTCTCCACGAACTCATCCTTTTCACCGGAACCGATCTCCTGCCAGCGCCGGGCAAGGGTTCGCCTGCTCATCTCCCGGAAATCGAAGCTGTTATCAACGATTCCCATTATCATCCGCCTTCTTTTCTCCCTCATATTGTCCGGGCCAAGACCCGGCTCCTTGAGCAAGCGGAGCACCCCGTTCACGGACTCCCTGACCATATTTATGGGTTCGGGAATCCCGGCGGTTCCGGCCCGGCTGAAGCCGGACAGGATCAACAGGATCGATCCCGTGACGATCATCTTTCTCCAGCAGTGGATATTTTCCATGGCTAATTTCCTTTTGTGGGTGCGGATACCCGTGATTATAACAGAAAACACGTTCACTGGAATATTTTTTCGACCTGAATCCCATTTGGTGGTATTATATCAAAACAGTTCACCGTTTATTCGTGTTTCATAAACCTATCCGTAAAGGCAAATGGTCCGCTTATGCTGATCGACCTATACGACAGGCTGATCCTCAAACGTCCCCTTGCAACGCTGCTTGCCATGGCGATTGTAACCGGCATCTTTGCCTGCGCCATGCACCGGTTCAAGCTCGATGCATCGGCCGACTCCCTTGTCCTTGAAAACGACCGGGCCCTCCGGTACCACTGGAAAACATCCGCCCATTACGGTTCCCAGGATTATCTGATAATCACCTACACTCCCCATGGGGACCTTTTTTCAGAAAAATCCCTTGCACGGTTGAAAAGCATCCGGGATGAGCTGAACCGGCTTGAAGGGGTTGATTCCGTCACCACCATCCTGGATGCGCCCCTGCTGTTCAGCCCCCTTGTTTCCTTCGGCGGGATGCAGGACGGCCTCCGAACCCTTGAAACCCCGGGTGTCGATCTATCCCTTGCCAGGCGGGAGTTCCAGGAAAACCCCATCTACTCGGGACGGCTGGTCAGCAGCGATGACAGTACCACCGCAATCCTCGTCAACCTGCCCCTGGACAGGGAAAACCAGGAGCTTCTGCTCAAAAGAACCGAGCTGAGGGAGAAGAAATACAACGGACAGTTGACACCAAAGGAGGCAACGGAGCTGAAAGCGGTTTCAGAGGCGTATCGACAGCGCTCCACGGAACTGATGGTCCAACAGAGACGGGATGTCGCCGCCATCAGGGAGATCATGGACCGGCACCGGGATCACGGGACCCTTTTTCTGGGGGGCGTTCCCATGATCGCTTCAGATATGGTTTCCTATATCAGGAACGATCTCATGGTTTTCGGTTCAGGCGTGCTCCTCTTTATCATCATCACCATGTGGGTGATCTTCAGGAGCGCCCGCTGGGTGATCCTGCCCCTGTTCTGCTGTTTTGCCGCCATTGTGACCATGATGGGATTCCTGGGCATGATGGACTGGCGGGTGACCGTGATCTCCTCCAACTTTATCTCGCTTATGATCATCATCACCATTTCCATGACCGTCCACCTTGTGGTGCGCTACAGGGAACTGTGCGGCAATGACCGAAAGGCCGGTCAGAGAACCCTTATCAGGGAAGCGGTCCGGCTGAAGGCGATCCCCTGCCTCTACACCACCCTCACCACCATTGCGGCGTTCGGCTCCCTCACGATCAGTTCCATCCGCCCGGTCATGGATTTTGGAATGATGATGTCCCTGGGGCTGTTCGCGTCCTATCTCATCTCCTTTATACTGCTGCCCGCGGGCGCCATGCTTCTGAACAGGGAGAATCCCGCACCCGCAGGTTCCTCCCCTCCCCTGACCCTCCGCTTCGCCGCCTTTACCGAAGCCCACGGCATGAAGATCCTGTGGATCAGCATCCTCCTCGGGCTCCTGAGCGCCATGGGGATCTCGAAACTGATCGTGGAAAACCGGTTTATCGATTACTTCAAGGAATCAACGGAGATCTACCAGGGCCTTGCCACCATCGACAGGGAACTGGGCGGCACCACCCCCCTGGACCTGATCATCGATTTCAAGAAGGAGGAGCCGGATTTGACCTCCTACGATGACGAGGAGGAGGACGACCTCCTCGGCATTGAGGAAGACAAGGACAGCCCGAAATACTGGTTCAAATCCTACAGGCTCGAACGCCTGGAAGAAGTCCACGACTATCTTGCGGAACTCCCGGAAACCGGAAACGTGCTTTCCATTGTCACCCTTATGAAGGTCATCACCCGGCTCAACGGCGGCGTGCCCCTGGACGATTACGAACTTGCCATCCTGTACGACAAGATACCCGGTGAGATCAAGGATATGCTGATCTCCCCCTATGTTTCCGTTCCCCGGAACCAGGTCCGGATCGCCATGCGGGTCAGGGAATCGGACAAGAGCCTTGCCAGGGAGGAGCTGCTCAGGAAAATCCGCTCATTTCTAACGGAAAGGATGGGATTCCAGCCGGAACAGGTCAACCTCACCAATATGCTGGTGCTCTACAACAATATGCTCCAGAGCCTCTTCCGGTCACAGATCATGACCCTGGGCCTTGTGTTCTTCGGCATCATGATCATGTTCCTGGTGCTGTTCAGGTCCCTGTACATCGCCGTGATCGCCATCATCCCCAACCTTCTGCCCGCCGCCATGGTACTGGGAACCATGGGCTGGCTGGGCATCCCCCTGGACATGATGACCATCACCATTGCCGCCATCACCATCGGCATCGGGGTGGACAACACCATCCACTACATCCACCGCTTCAGAAAGGAGTTCAAACAGGACCGGGACTACATGGCCACCCTGTACCGCTGCCACGGCAGTATCGGAAGGGCCATGTTCTATACCTCCCTTACCATCATCGCGGGTTTCTCCATACTCACGGCCTCGAACTTCATCCCCACCATCTACTTCGGGCTGTTCACGGGATTCGGCATGCTCACAGCCCTGCTTGCCGCCCTGACCCTGCTGCCCCAGCTCCTCGTCACCCTGAAACCCCTGGGGCCGGGTAACCCTTTGACCGCCCATGGGAACGTTTGATGTCCGTCCCGGTGGGAAGTGCGCCCTGGAGTCTTATCAAGGATAATGAAACCCGGTGGCTTCACCAAGGAACAGGGTTAAATCCGAAATTTTTCCAGGATCTCCTCTCTGGCGCTCATAAGGGTTTCCTCCAGTTTACCGTGATATAAAGATCGCCGTAACCGTCCTGATACGAATCCATCACATCCTCGGTGGGAAGATCTCCCGGGTTGCCCGTATGGGCGGCAAGACGGAAATCTCTTTTGTGAAAGGGAATTTGTTGCTGAGTTGCGCAACAGTCTTTCCTTCGTTTGCGCGGATCATGTCTAAAATGACACTGTCCGTCATCAAATCTTCCGCCCGCGCTTCGCGAACGATAAAAAAAGAAGCCCGTTTTTGAAACAACTTATAATTTTTGGGAAGGGGCTCCAATCGGGATTTAATAACAACCTGGGTGGCTTTTGCGGGGAGCCCAAGGTTTTTCTTGTCTTCCGGGGACAGGGCTTTAAAAAACTGGGTGAGCGTCATAAAACCGGGGCTATTCGCTTTAAGCGCACCAGTGACGATTTCCTCTCTTATAAATTCCAAGCTATTGTTTTTCATCGGATTCTCCCTGCTATGGTTAAACCGGACACACCGGTTTTATTCTTGTACGAGAATCTGATCGCAGGATGGAATAGTTACGGAAAATCAGGGATCACGGCAGTGAAATCAAAGAACCTGATATTGTATATGTATAGAACTCACATTTCGCTCTTTGAAAATTGGAAAAAATTATTTAATCTCACTTTAATGGTCTGGTGAGAACCGATAATCAACAGCCATGACTAGTCTGTACTATTTTTAGCAGGTGTTAAACAGGTGTTCATAGCTGTAGTAA
>JAAEMK010000393.1 GCA_024225635.1 Desulfobacteraceae bacterium
ATCAAACCGCATACCACCATAATGCTGTGGTCTGTCCTGCCTTATCGCCGCAGGTGGCATCGCTTGTTGATCAACAGACGGATTTAGATTAGCCGTCATTAAAAGAAACTGTTCTTTAATTAATTTCACATCTTTCATTATCAATTCATTGACCCATTTCACGGTCATATATTTGTCTAGATCTTTAAAACAGGCAATATATTCGGATGTCATTAACTGGTCGATGGTATCACTTTGTACTTTAAACTTAATACGGCAAAAAGTATTTATAATTTCACCAAAACTATGCAATTGAGTAGCATCTCGTTTACATTTTCCCAACTCAGACTTTAAGCTTATTGGGCTTATCACGTGATTGAGTGTCATGAGGGCAGTATTATTCTCAGACAAGTCACTTAATGCACTCTCACAGAATTGTATAATGCTTGTTGTAGCATCGGTCACTTGATCATTTTCAAACATATGACTTAATTTTAACAAATCACGTATGCCTTGCTTCCTCTGATTATTGTTTATTAACTCTTCACTTATGGAGTGTAACATCTCAT
>JAAEMK010000394.1 GCA_024225635.1 Desulfobacteraceae bacterium
AAAAATTTTGACCAAAAATGGAGCCTTTGATGGAAATTCTGACTAAAAATAGCGCCGCAGGCGAAAATTTTCACGAAAATTGGTCATATAGGTGAAAATGCGAGATTTCGGAATTTTTTGCTATACTTTTGCCCCCATGGCGGGGACATTTCGGGGGAGGGGGGGCACAGTGCCCCCATGCCCCCCCCCTAAATACGCCCTTGATGACCATAATATGATGATGATGTTGAATGATGATGATGACACAAAGTATCTAGGTAATACAATCTCACATTTGTTGGTAATTTGAGCCAGTCGGACGCGCTCTGAGGAGAACATCTCGTCAAGATCAAACAGTTCCAACTCCGGATGAGGCAATTCCCGAAAGTTTGGCGGGAAAACCTGCCAAAAACTCAGTCAAATACTCGTGCATACGTACACGAGTCTGCTCGAAACAATTTTTGAAAAGACGAGCTACAGTACCCTTACCGCCGGAGTGAATGGCGGCAGCGGCACCTCAAATTGGGGCGCGATCAGCGTCAGTGGCTCGTGTTTGCAATTCAAGAATTCGTACGCCCTGAAAACCGCTTTGAAATTGTCGATATTCGGACTGTACATAGAAAATTCAAATTTATGCCCTACCGTATACATTTGGGCAACAACGACAGGTCCATGGCGTGCAAGCTGGCATCGAATAGGCGAGTGAAGTCTCGTGTAGGCATTTCTCCTTCCCCTTCTTGCAAGCACACCTTGATCTGATCTGACATTCTGATTTGATCAGGTATCGGATTGGAATCGCTGACATCTGGATCTTCGGCGTCGATTGGGTTCAAAGACAATCCCTCGGTCATGAATTTGAAGAGAACGTCCTGCAGTGCGTGTTTTCGTAATTACCACGGGTGTCGTCGAATTTGGCTGGCGAGTCAAGCGAAACATGTAAAGTGCGGACACATCACCATAATTTTGGCGTTCTCTTCCTTGTCGATGAATTGATCACAGAACATCTGCACCGAGCCGATGGCGGCGATTTTGCAGCCGCTTTCCTGCAAACATTATTCAGATGTTACTAATCTGTGCCACCTTCTGTTTACTGTGCCAAACCTTGCCAGCATGAAACGCGCAGACAGGACGATTGGTTGGATAGCAGACGCTTCCAGTAGACAGCACTGGGGTCGCCAATCGATTGACGTTCAGGGTGGTGCCATAAGGATACACGAAAGAAAGAGCCCTGAATTTCCCTTCATTGGAAATTTTGAATTTCCCGCCAAAACATCGGGTCTCACTGGGAATTGTTCTCCTCGTCGTCGAGTACGTTTTGGATCGCTTGTCCCGCGGCCTGAGCCAAACTGCGGTTGAGGACGCCGTTCGAAATCAGAGCCTCCTTCGGGTGGAAATACTTGTAGAACACCGTGCGAATCACGGCATCTGAAGACGCGGCAAGGTTACTGTATTAGTTAGACTTGAAAGGGAGGCAACATAATTCTTAGGAAGGCATAGGATTGAAATGGGGAACGTTTCTTTCATTAATTCTGCTTCTCTCGGTTGCTTCTAAACATTTGTATTTCTCGGAAATCCTCCAA
>JAAEMK010000395.1 GCA_024225635.1 Desulfobacteraceae bacterium
ACTGCTAATAAATGCAGGAATATGGCTGAATGGATTGAATGCTGAACCTACATTATGTAGCCACATACAACTGTGTAGCTGCAAACAAAAGATCAGTAGCCGCTAGTGTTCGTCATTTTCATTTTGTCGGGACCGGGATCGGGATTCGGGATCAAAATTTTGAAAAGGCGGGACCGGGATCGGGATTCGGGATTGAATTTTTGAAATGTCGGGACCGGGATCGGGATCGGGATCTCGACATTTTGAAAGTCGGGATTCGGGACAAATTACCAAAAAATTTCGGGATTTCGGGATTTGTGAAAATCAGAATTTTTCAATCTGGTAGTGTAAAACGACTTCCAGAACCACAATTTCCGAATCGATTTGTCACTCGCTGCATCTATCAGCATTTTTGCAGCTACCGTAACCTGTTTGGATACTGTAGCTCAATCAAATTCAAATTTCGAGCTAACCAACATATCCGCTGTAGCGGATAACCTATTGTTGCACGTTTTCAGCATTCTCGTACAACGCATGCAGCGTTTATTACCACCTTTACAACTACCGTAAGCTAATACATTACTGTACCGCGTCCAAATTCAAATTTCGAGTTCGCCATCGTCTTCGCCATAGCCGAGTACCTATTGCTATACGTGTTCAGCTTTGTCGTACGACGCATGCAGCGTTTATCATCATTTTTGCAACTACCATAACCTGTTTGGACACGGTAGCG
>JAAEMK010000396.1 GCA_024225635.1 Desulfobacteraceae bacterium
AAATCAGGCAGGCAAGCAAGCAGGCAAGCAAGCAGGCAAGCAAGCAGGCAAGCAAGCAGACAAGCAAGCAGGCAAGCAAGCAGGCAAGCAAGCAGGCAAGCAAGCAGGCAAGCAAGCAGGCAAGCAAGCAGGCAAGCAAGCAGGCAAGCAAGTAGGCAAGCAAGCAGGCAGGCAAGCAGGCAGGCAAGCAAGCGGGCAAGCAAGCGGG
Organism: Desulfobacteraceae bacterium; assembly: GCA_024225635.1. GTDB lineage: Bacteria > Desulfobacterota > Desulfobacteria > Desulfobacterales > Desulfobacteraceae > Desulforapulum. Next base: position 209 of record JAAEMK010000396.1, read on the forward strand.
CAAGCAAGCGGGCAGCTTAAGAGTGACCTTAATAAAGCCTTTAAAGGGCAATCCTTAAAGAAGTCGGAGCCATGCCCTTTAGGGGCTTGTTTTCTTTTTTAGGGACTTTTAGTTGGACTTGGGGGTTTAGCGGGACAGGGGGACTTGGGCTTGACAATTGGATTTTATAAGTCATTTTTTAACGTTAAGTTCTTTTTTGACAAAACCAAAACCCTTTTCTGCCTTCTCTGAAAGTAAGTGGCATTGATTTTTTGGGGCCACCCACACTACAAATACCACGACCCACTTAGCCAACTGCTCATTAACTTAAACTTACCTTTTTGACAGATGCAACAAAAAGAATATCACAGGAACAAACTGAAGCTTTGAATTGGATAATTTACAAAATGTCCCTTTCATATTTGTGTGTTTGTTGGCATATTTGTTTTATGTTTTGGACATATTTTAATGTTTACTAAACTTTTAGAACAATTTGAAGCAGGCTTTGGTGGAAAATTTTGCTAAAATAATCAGGGAAATTTGTAACATGAAATTAAATAAAGCAAATATTTTATTAAAGGCAAAGATATTGAAGTGTCTTACATTTAATAGCCTTTTCCCTTTAATAAATCAAAGGCTGATGAAGGGATGAA
>JAAEMK010000397.1 GCA_024225635.1 Desulfobacteraceae bacterium
ATGTAGTATGATCCATACCACATACTTGAAACGGAAATTAGACTGGCCAAAATGAAACTCTTCAGAGGTATCTTTTCACACTGGTCACACGTAAACTCAAATCTTGCAGTATAAAAAATGCAATAAGAACCCCCATGAAAATCACAACAGCGTCAGACGAGTTTATTGAGTTTTATTAAAAACACAAAAACAATTATCATATACAACAGTATTTTAACTCTGTATTAGCAAAAATTACCGTTATTTATTCAAAGAAAAGATCAACGAACAATATTAACAAAAAGCAAGTTACAATGGTTACATATATTATCATCAAATAAAACAAACGAAACACAAAACAATATACTTTTTATATAGGTTGTAAAATAATATTTAGTACGAGCTAATATTCAATCTTAACCAGGTTTGTATTTAACATTTTTTATTCCAATGACAATGTACCATATTGCTGAACTGTTCCCATTTTCTATTGTTAATACAGATGCACGTTTTAATACCAGTCATTAAAATTGATTATATTACAAGCCTGTTCATTTGTTACTGTATGTATATGTGCAGATATCATTACAATACGGTACATTTTCATTGGAATAAAAAATGTTAAATACAAACCTGGTTAAGATTGAATATTAGCTCGTACTAAATATTATTTTACAACCTATATAAAAAGTATATTGTTTTGTGTTTCGTTTGTTTTATTTGATGATAATATA
>JAAEMK010000398.1 GCA_024225635.1 Desulfobacteraceae bacterium
GACAAACCAAAGGCCGTGGAAAGCTGGGGCCTGCTGGAAAAATTAGTGTTCCAATTAAAGATATTTGGGTGTATCCTCTCCATAAAAAATTTAGGGTGTTGCTGAAAAATTAAATCCTGAATGACTAAGTCGAATACTTACGAAAAATGAGCCTTTTTCCCAAGGCCCAAGTATTGGGCGGCCTTTGATCATGCCCATTAGGGTTCGGGTTGTCTTTTTGTCACCTGTTAGACAAGAAAATACCGCAAAGTTATTTATATTCCATTGATCAGGGTATCGATCCAAAACATCATGAATGCCTTGCTTCATTTTTTTCCAGTTAGCTTTAGATGACGTGAAAAGCTCAAAGGATAAGAAGATGCTTTTTGTCAAGCAAGGTATTCAAAATTATTCCGGAATCCTTGAAACAGGCTTCAAATTGACATTCGCCAAAAGAATTCTCATGGAGGGCATGACGCGGATCATACAAGGCATCCCCTTGCGTCAACCCGCTCTTTTTGCACGCCGCCGTCACTGGTGATCATATGGAAATGATCGTACAGGTTGACGCAGAGGCTTGCATTTACCGGAATGATGCTCAAGCGCTCCCCAAGCTTTGGCGCAGGATTGCAGCGGCTGATATCAACCCAGCCGTGTTCCTCGTGGAGCCTGATGATCCTGGCGTCCGGGTATTCGGCAACATACCCCATCTCAAGGCTCTCATGGCGCAATAACTGTTTGGCGGAAAGGGCTTTTGAACCGGCGTCGATGATTACCCGGCCCGGCATCACATCCGAAACAACGGTGGCAACCACCCGGGCCGCACACTCTTCCATGGTGCAATGGTTATATTTCATGACAAAATAATCATTCAAGATGGCGGTTCCCACACGGATCTCGGTGATGTGGCGGACAAGGTGGGTGTTCTCAAGGGATGGGGTTGAGCCGGAAGAGACGGTTGCAGGTTTTAACCCGCAATTGCACAGGGCTTCATGGACCGGCTCCCATGACAGGTTGATCCGCTCAAAACTTTCCGGATTCCTTGCGGCGTCATCGTATAGATGCCCAAGATAGAGCTGGATGCCGTCAAAGCAAAGGCCGGGGGTGGCCTCGGCATACCGGGCAAGCTTTACCACCTGGCCGGGATCAGAGATGCCGCACCGGTGAAGTCCCGCGTCAAACATGACAAGAACGCCGATGGTCGTGCCGTGTTTCACGGCTTCTCCCGCAAGCTCATCCATGGCAAATTGGGTATCGACCGCAACCCGTACCCTTTGTTTGACAGAAAGCTTTGCAATGCGCTCTGCCCGAATTTGCCCGATGGCGGGATATGCCACCGTAAGATCCACGGGGCCGAGCCCTGCCATGACTTCCGCTTCCCCGACCTTTGCGGCCGCCAGGCCCACCGCGCCGGAATCAAGGTGCATGCGGGCTATCTCAAGGGATTTATGGGTCTTGATGTGGGGCCGGACCGCAAATCCATGCTTGTCCGCATATTTATGAATCCGGCTTATGTTTTTTTTGACGATCTCCTCTTCAATGAGTAGAAAAGGTGTTGGAACCCGGTCCGTGATCTGTAATGAATTTTTTTTCATACCATCTCCATATAAATGTTTGAAAACGGCTATGATGCTGTCTTTTCAATGAAAACAGAGGTGTTGTTCACCGGTGGCTTCGGATCTGTCCGGGTATATTCTTTTAATGAATCCGGCAGATTGGTAATTGGATGATCTTCCATGAGACGCCGTAACCCCTTTTCATAGATCCGGTAGGAAAGCTTTGCACCTTTGGGCAGCGTCTTTGCCAGGTGGGCAAATATTTCGTCCTTTGGAATTGCATCCGAACCCACCATGACAAGGTTGCAGCTTTCCTCCAAAGGCAGGGAGAAGTGATTCCCCTGGAGGATCTGTACGTGGTCGGTTAATTCCAGTGCTTCAATGATTTTTTGGGAAAGCTTGGCATATTCCGGCACCAGTTCGATACCGATTCCCTTGATACCATGCTGTGTACAAAGGCAGATAAGGGAGAGGGGCAGGGGGCCGCATCCAAGAAACACAACCCGGTCTCCCGGTTTGAGATCCGCGCCCCGGTATTCCATTTGGGCAAGTTTCAGGTAATTGGGATAGAACTTGAAACTTCGTATAAGAGACCATGGATCGGGGGCGGAGATTATCGCTTTTGCCCGTTCAATCTCCATCCTGAGCCCGTCTGTTCTTTTCAAATGGGCGATACGGTTTATGACCGGCTGAAATTCCCGGTCGTTCAGCAGTTCGTCCGCATCCCGGTCGTCTATCTCCTGTGATATAATCTGATGCAACCTGGCAAAATGGGAACTGACGGCAGGATCGGCATGGTTTAAAACCATATCGTCCGAAAGATCCTGAATGGCCCCATGGATATCCATGAATTCTTTCTTGATTGAGTTAAGGCCGCATTTTTTCATCCGGCAACCTCCGCAAATATGATCGTATTATTGACCCGTTCCGTGGGAAGAATCCTTTTGACAATCGTAAATCCTTCGATATCTTCAGACTGAACAGGCTTATACAGGATTGCACGCATTCCGGTGTAAGTCCGGAAAATAACGGGAACCCCCATGCTCCGTTCCTTCAAAATCTCGCGAAGGGTTTGAAATATCCTGGCCTTTGGTTCCGACATGGCCGCAACCGATACCATGTCCCACTCCAGATCCCGGAGAGCCGACTCATCACCGTGGATGATCTGAATTTCATCTTCCAACCCAAGGCATTTGATTACTTTCCTTGAAATCTTGGTAGTCTCCCCGGAGATTTCCAGGCCGATGGACCGGATGCCGTAAAGGCGGTTCATAATAATCAGCGTAATGGGCACAGGGCCGCATCCGATAAAGGCCATGGTTGTGTTCGGGGCGATGCCTGTAGCCTTGATCTGACTTATTACCATGGTTTCATATCGCGCATAAAGGGGAAAAGAGTTCAAGGTTTCCCAGGGCATGTCTGATTGGAACAATTCCTCCGCCAGAAGTTCCTCATGGATGTTGAAAAAATTAGAGTAATAGGAGCGGATTGCCGGAAGTTCCCGCTGGATCTCAGGATCATCCAATATTTGAGCCGCAAGATGCGAATCGGTTTTCAGATGGGCCAGATCATCCAGGAGCTGGTATATCCGATAAAACTCGTCCTGTTCCAGCTCTGTCAGTATTTCTATGGAATATTTCTTTATCCGTTTGGCAAAAGCCATGATATGAGGTTTGATACTCTCCAGGCTTGTCTGGTGATTTTTGCAACAGTCTAAAAAAGCATGATCATACAGTTCGATGGTCGATGCAGCATTTATGTCATCCATGAATCAGTTCCTTTTTATTCATAAGAGCTCATTTTTTTACCCCTCAGCTGAGCCGGGCTGAGCTTGCATTTTTTTATCAGTTCAAAGGTGATGGTTCTAATCCATATAAACAAGAAAGGCCATCGGGCGGGCATATTAACTCGTAAGAATCGTAAAATCAAACAATTAATTTCATGAATGCTTTTCCTGATCATGAACCCTGATCCAGGCTCAATAAATCAGGCAAGTATAGTTTAGCTCATTATTATCGGAAAGACCGGGGGGAGAATCCGTAGTGAAAACATTGACACAATATTCAGAATGAGGTCATTTCCCGGACTTCGGAGAGGTATTTGCCGGGAGTTGTGCCAAATTGTTTTTTGAATGCTCCGGCAAAATAGCCGGCGCTGCTGTAACCCACGGCCAGTGCCGTTTCGTTGACATTCATCCTGCCCTCGTGGAGGAGCAGCCTTGCTTTTTCCATTCTGTGCCGTCGCAGGAGATCGAAAGCACTTGTCCCGAACACCTGACGAAATCCCATCTTCAGCTTGAATTCGTTGAGGCCGGTTTTTCGGCACAGCTCCGGCAGGGAAGGGGGCGTTTCCATGTTGTCGATCAGGATGTCCCTGGCGGCATGGATCTTTTCTATATCGCGGGGAACCAGTTTTTTGAACCGTTCCCTTGAGCGGTTCTGCCGGGCCACCTGTATGCATTTCAGGGATACAAGTTCAAGCACTTTGCTTTCAAGGTATATTTTTTTCATAAGGCCATGGTATGAACAGTGGATTATTTGATGAACGGCTACCTGCATGGCAGCGGTCATGGGGCCTGAAAAGATTGAAAAGTCCTTTGTCGTACCGTTGGCGATTTGCTGGATAACAGGCGGAAATCCGTCTTCCTGCCCGGCAAAAAAGGTTAACAGGAATTCCGGAGCCATATGAATTTCAACCTTTCCCATGGGGGATTCCCCGGTGTGGGTAAGGGTGCCGCGGGTGTTGGGATAATAAAGGATATGGCTTTTCATGTGATCAAAATCCATGGCCGTTTTTTTCCCCATGCCATGGTCGAAGAGGCATGAAACCTGCCCGGATACGGGAAAGGAAAACTCAAGGGGAGCGTTGTCCACTTCAAAATCGAGGGAATGTCGTTCCGGCATATGATCGGAAAAGACTATCAGCTTGAGTCCCCTTGTAAGCTCTGTCTCTTCAAAGGGATTCGGGCGGCCGGCGGGATTGTCAAATTCAAATACAGGTTCCGGACAGCCTCTGGCGGCACCGGACGCGACAAAATTATTTGTCCCTTGCTTCGCCTGTTTGCATCCATGCTTTAAAGTGATTTTGACCTTCATCTGTTCCTTAAAAATAAAAAAGCCAAGACAGGTATCAACGGATTTCTTCCGTCATGCCTTCTTGGCTTTGGTCTTGGGCGTATATGTTTTAATTTGCGTGGGCGGTACTTGCTTGTGGATTCCACATCCCGGTTCCCACGAAAAGCACGATTTCATACCGTGTTATGTTACCGGATGAACTAACAAATCAAGACGTCCCTGTCAAGGCAAATTGCTACGGGTTGTTCTCCTTATATTGCTTCATTTTTTCCACCAGATCTTCATGGTGTTCCAGGTGTATGGAAGCACCAGATCGTCTTCATGGTTTTCCGTAACCGTTCTGAAATAGTCCCGCACAACCGCCTTTTTCTCATCTGTTTCCAGGTTCATTTTTACGCTGTATTCCTCCACCATGTGCTCAAGGGATGGGTAGCGGTGGTTCATGCGGGCCGGGAACACCTCAACGTTGGGATAGATCCCCATCTGGTAAAGGACGTTGAAAAGGATTTCAGACTTGGGCTGGCCCGGATAATCTGATCCGTCCAGCCCTTGGGCAAGGGCTTTGAAATCCCTTTCCCAGGAGGGCGGGCCGGCAAACCAGAACAGGTAGATATATTTTGATGAAACCTGTACCATTTTTTTCACGGCCTCCCGGATATCGGCCATTCCCAGTGAAAAAGAGGCCACCACAATATCGTATGGCGGGGCCAGGTCTTTTTCCGGGTCTACATCCTCCCATTTTTTTCCCACGTGGTCCACGTTCCCGAGACCGTCCCCTTTCACATTCTCCAAAAGAATGTCTGCCATGGCGCCCGCCGGTTCCACTGCGGTGATGCGGGAGACCCGCCGGGCCAGGGGGTAGGCAAGGGTGCCCGGCCCGGCTCCCACGTCAAGCACCGCCGAATCCGGTGTAATCTCCATGCCGTTGATCATCATTTCGATGAGGTCCTGTGCTTCCTGCACCATCTGCCAGTAACTTTTTGCAGAAGCCTGGTTATCAAACGAGCCGGCACAGTCATATCCGCCGGCTGCCAGGATGACGGCATTCATTTTATCCTTCCACACTTCATTCCAGTCGATCTGCGTTCCTATCATTGGTTTTCTCCTTTAGTTTTTGTAAAATAAACGATATTAAAACAGGTAGCTTAGATGGACGCCAAAGGCCCTTTCCGGTGCCGGAACATGGTATTGCTCCTCGTAATCCTTATCAAACAGGTTGGTCACATATCCTTTGACCTTGCATTTTTTCCCAAAGAGACATTGCTCCACGGCAAGATCCAAGGTGACGAAACGGTCCAGTTCCTGGTCTTTGCTGGTTTTTCTTTTGTCAACGTATCTGATGTTCGTCATCAGGGTGGTGCCGTCAAATACTGACCAGTCAAGGCCAAGGGACGCCTTGTGTTTTGGAAGCTGGTAGTGGTCATCGTATAATTCGTTTTCCGGAACCTTTGTATCCCCGAGGGTGGCGTGCTGATAAGTGTAGTTGAGATATCCGCCGAGACACCCGGCAAGCTGAAAGTTCAGCTCCGCCTCCACCCCCTGAAGTCTCAGAAAGTCGGCATTGAAGACGGTCTTTTCGATCTTTCCGGCATAGAGCAGGGGCATGGGATTTCGATTCAAAACAATGTAGTCGTCGATTTCGTAATGGTAGCAGGTCAGCCTCAGGCTGTTCTCTTTCCCCAGATCCTGTATGATTCCTCCCTCGTATTCCATGGCCGTTTCCGGTTCTATATACTTCCCTGTCGGTGCTCCCATCCAGTTGAACTCCATTGCGGTGGGAACGCGGAATGCTTTGCTCACATGGATAAAGCCGGTTGTGCCTGGGATAAATTCATAGGTGAGTCTCGATTTGGGAGACCATGCGTTGAAGTTTTCCCTGAAATCGGCATACCCTGGAAAATCAACGTCCACGTCCAGATCAACATCATCGTACCGCACGCCCAGGGTAAGATTCAGTTTCTCGGTCATCTGCCAGGAGTCTTCCAAATAGCCGGACCGCTGCTCAATCAATTTGTTGTCAGGGACGTCCCAGCTTTTTCCCGGCATTGCAGCGTTGTATCCGAGTTTGTTAATCTTGCCGTCAAACCCGAATGTGACATGATGGTTTTCAGAAATGGTTATGCGGTTCTGGAGTATCCAGCCCCAGTCATTATAGGTTACATCCCATGTATAGTCATAAAATCCCGGGCCCTGCATGTAGTTGTATGAACTCTGATCCCTGTATTCCCGGGATTTGTAGAAATGAATCTTCCATTTCCCCACTGGTGTGGGTTGTTCGAATATCAGATCCCAGTACTGGGTCTCCTTGTCAAAAAAACTGTCCTTTCCAGGGTAATTGGGGGTCCATCCCGCTGCATCCGCAGGCACAACCGGATAGGATGAATCATAGAGATGTCCCACCAGGGGATCGTCCGGGTCGTTGACCACATAGGGGGACAAGTCCTGAAAGCTTCCTTTGTAACCGAGGGTCAACCGTCCATCAAAGGGAAGGCGGCCGGAAAGGCGCGCGGTGACATCCTTGATTTCATGATCGCTGTTTTTCAGGTATCCGTCGGAGCTTCGATAACCGGCGCCAATGGAATATCCCACGGATTTAACGTTTCCCGATACATTTCCCCGTAAGTATCCTGTCTCAAAACCGGAGTAATCGGCCATGGCCGCCACCTCCGGCGTCATCCCCTTTTTTCCGCCTTTTTTCTTGGTAACAATGTTGACTGTTCCCCCGATGGCTTCGCCGTACACGGCTGAATGGGCGCCCCGAACAACCTCCACCCGCTCAATGTTCTCAAGGGTAAGGGAGTTCCAGTCAACCATCCTGTCGCTGAAACCGCCCGCATTCCTCACCGGTCTTCCATCGATCCGGACCATTATTCTTCTTGCGCCCATCCCCCGTATCTTTACCACATCCTTGTCATTGGAAAGGGAGGCGTCACTGCGCTGGATGTCCACGCCGGGGATGCTTTCAAGGACATCCTTGACGGTCTGGGGGCTTCTGGGGCTGGTGTAGCTGCCCAATACCACTGATGTTGCCGTGGGGTCGATGGCAATTCCCTTGCTCCCTTCCGTCCCATGGGCCGTTACGACAATCTGGCCGAGACTGTGAACCGGGGGCAGGGTGTCCTTCTCCGGTATGTGGGTATCAGCGGCCGGAGCCGAAGGAAGGAAAAAGGAAAAGAGTATGAGAATAAATGCCACCATGGGATGGAGGCCGGGTTTTGCATGAAAAAACAACGGTCTGGAGCTCAACATAGTTTTTCACCTCTCTTTAAAATTAGCTGCACGGAACCGTTTTTATCGAACTCAAGGGAGTTCTTCCAGCAACAGGACGGATTTTTTATAGCGCCAGACGGATTATTACGGGATTATTTAAGATAAAGCGGAAAGGAGGACAAGAGATGGCCCGGAAGGGCCATCTCTCGGTTTTCGGAGAGGTGCTGACAAAGCAAGGGCCTTGGGGCCCTCGGCGGTTAATCTGTCAAGAGTCCTGTAATGTCGCAGCGCTTACCCGTTGAAGCAAGTTTGCTGTCGATCGAGAGCTCAATTGAAGTCAGATGGTCTGCCACAAAACCCGTTAAATTAACATTTTCAATGACAAAACATCCATATTTTTCACAGCGTTTATCAAATGCAATATGTTCATCACCGTGTGAACCGATACCGTAGCTGTCGATAACAATGAATTTGGGATTTTTCTTTAAAATCGCATCAAGCACGTCATCCTTTAAAATCGTAGGGGTTTTTCCATACTGATCGTTACCATAACCGTTTTTCTCTAAATTAGCGGTGTATAGCACCAGTGCCTTGCCGTTAAGGGATAGTGACGAAAAAATTGATGCGGATGGCATACCTGCACTGCAATCAACAACAACGGTCTCGACCTTATAATCCGTATGGGTTGGTTCTTTGGAGTAACAATCGATATGGGTGCCGATATGTCCCATGGCATTGACGGAATCAGATTGCTGTTTTGCCCACTGATATGCCGGGTGATCCTCAGTGAATTCTATACTTAAATTAACTTTTTTCATAGTTGTTCTTTTCTGATACTGGTTTTGTGTCCTTGGTATTCTGTTGTTACAGTCTGCCTTTGATTGTCAGCAGCTCACTTTCATTGTAAATGGAAAAATCTTTTAGCGAGACATTGGCAGAATAGCCCACCCCATCTCTCTGGTAGATGATAAATAAGGTTCCCTCGTCAAGGGAAATCCTGTTAACATGGTTACCGTAACACAAGTCTCCGCTGACAACAAGAATGGCACATAGTGCAACTCTTCAGATCAAGTGATTAGTCATTGTCCGGAAGGGTGGGGGCGCTGAGCTTGACAGCCGTGCCGTACACTAGTAATTCAGCCGCGCTGCCCACAACACTTGTTGTCATATAGCGGACATTGATCACTGCATCGGCTCCCATTTCTGAAGCCCTGGCTGTCATCCTTTCGGTTGCGGTTGCCCGCGCGCTCCCCATCATTTCTGTGTATTCGGTCAATTCACCACCAAGGATCAGCCTGACAATGGCGGACAGGTCTTTGCCAAGCCATATTGCAAATACCGTGTGTCCCTGGACCAGGCCGAGAATTTCAGTGATTTGTTGCCCGGGCAGTATATCGGAGTTCAACAGCAGAATCGTGCGATCAGACTCAGCAGGCAGGGGTTCTTCAACGGATGCCTTGTATGCCATTTGTTCGAGGGCCAACGCCGCTAACACCACAAAAATCCCCCCCAGAAGGCAGAAAATTGCTATCCTAAGCCACCAGGGGAGTACCGGATCATCCGCAACCATTACGTACCATGGCATTCCAACAAATATTGCGGTAAAAAGCCCAAGCACGAATGCCACTGAGCCAATCTGTCGAAGTTTTTTCATGTTTTCTCCTTTTTTTCATGCCGTCCTGAATTTACCGGCGGTGAGGCACTAAGTGTTTTAAGCAACTTCCACCTCCTTCAATACATCCTATTTGAATATATTTTCACGATGATACGCCATATGTTTTTTGTGATCTGGTTCGATTTTAGCTAACTTCATATTTCGATGAATACCCAAGGCCGTCAAATCGCCTTCGCTCAATTTTTCTGAAAGCATGATATTACCGGTATCATCGAAACTCACATACCCGGAGTCAAAACACAGGTCTAATGCAGGGGATAACAACAAGCCATTGTAGAGGCTCAACCGTTCGGTAACAGTTGATTTTGACCATGGTTTGATATGGGAGGCGCGCAGTAGTCCGGGTTCAGAGCACCCGGTAACAGCGCAAACAGACCAGTAGTTGATAAGGCTTTTTCTGAATTGTCCTTGGCCTATACGGGCTTTAACGATTGCTTCTTGCTCTGTGCTGCTGAGACTGAGATACTCCTCAACGTCGGCAAGTTTTTTTTCACTTTCCATTTGGGCTGAGAGCATCCAGGCAAAGGAGTGGGCGTCCAGCAGAGTGACCTCGGTTGATAGTTCGTGGGCAAGCATATCTTTGAGCTCGCCGATCAAGCCTATATAATTCGCATAATTTTCCCGGGAGCAACAGCGGCTTGTTTTGAAGTCAGCACCAAGTAACTCAAAAGCTCTGTCGAAAAATGTGGGAGCGATAGGAAGATACTTTGATCGATCTTTAATAAAGTAAAAGTAGGCGAGCAGGGGATAGGTTCTACCAAAAATTGAAATCAGTTCATCAAAAGATTCAACTTCTGTTGATTCGTGATATAGCCTGAACAGGCAATTTTCCACAAACTTCCGCCTTTCAGGGTCGTTTTGCGCTTCATATAGCGGCTGCTGGGGGCGTGCTTCCTTACCAAAGCGACCTTGCCATGGGACCAAATTGCTCTGAGGGATTTCGATCGATTTTATGGTCGCGGCAATAATCTCACCGTTTCCGATGTCTTTTCTCTTCCATGTTTGGAAGGCTAATGCCCCACGGGCGGCTTTGTGTATCTCGTACTTATAGCCTTCCTGTTCTTCTGTGTATGGGTGTGAACCGAACGATACAAAAGGCACGCCGGCTTTTTCTTCGACAAACATCCGGAACGCATGGAACTGGCGTTCAAACAGATACGGATTTATCCCGGGCTTATCAGTTGCCATGAAGTCCTCCATTGGAGCTGACGAAATGTTTCGTTACGCGGTTATTAACGTTTGTTGAATTTAATTGTACGTGCCTGCATGGGTGTGAGCTTATAGTGTGAAAGCCGCTGTAGGTGAATCATATTATACGATTATCGTTAGCACAAGAATTCATCGAAAACAAGTGGAAACCCGGAGACTTGTCCCTGGGGCTTTAAGAAAAAAAATAGGAGGCTTTTGAACGTGAGAAGTCGTTTCTGTGTTTGTAAGACTATTAACTTTCTTTATTCATGCCTTTTCCCAGGCTCAGGGCCATCCTGGCGATGATTCCCACTCCGGCCACAAGCACCCCCCAGAGCAGCCATTTTTTCCAGGGCAGGGGAGGCGGCTCAGGAACAAGCAGATCCGGGCCGCCGAGTACGTTTTTCGGCAACAGCGCGGCCTCCTTGAGCAGTGCATCCCCATCCCTGCCCATGACCTGGGCCAGGAGCCCGGCTGGGCTGCTGTTCAGTTCCTCCCGCCCAAGCCGGGCGGAACCGTATGCCAGCATGAACGGGCCTTTGCCCCTGGCAACGAAAAGCAGTTCATGGGGCTGCCACCCCAGTTCAATGACCGGGATGTCTCCGGGATCACCGGATGGGATTCCTTCTAACTCCACCCGCCAGAACCGGTCGGAGGATTGGTCAAGGGAAATAGTATCCAGCACCAGGGTGGTATGATCAAAGCTGAGGTCATAAAAAATGCCCCTTTGGCGGTGTCGCCATGTTGCTTCCGGGTCGGGCCGTGAAAAAAGGGTGGCCTTTACCAGGGTGTTTTTCTCGGCAAAGCGGAACCGGACCCGGTCTACGGGCAACCGGCCCGGGCTATGGTATTCATAAGCCGTTATTTGCTTATTGTTATCATCCGGGCCGGGGGTACCCTTGAGAGGAGTCCATTCTCTTTTTCTTTCAGGCTTTCCGGTTTGCTCCACGGCGAGAATTTCCTTAACTTCGATTCCGTCACGGCCGGCCGGCCAGGATAGCCGGAGATATTGGGCCGTCCCGGGGGGCAGCTGGAGCCTTTTTTGGGTGATTTCATGGCCGCTGAACTGCATTTGGACAAGTGTCGCCCGGGGCACCAGCGGCGACCAGCGGGTCAGGTCGTTGCTGTATTCCACGGAAACGGTGGTGACGAAGTTTTCCTCTTTTGCCTGCCAGTTGATATGGAGTTTGTGTATCTGCTTTTCATGGCCGGTGGCGTCGATGAGATAGCCGGACAGCTCCGGGGGCTTGCCGGTGCGGGCGGCATCGGATTCAACGTTGATGATCGCTCCGTCTCCGCCTTTTTCGATCCGCACCAGAAGGCCGTCATTTTCCGGTTTGTTTTTTTCCCTGTACAGGGGGAAAAAGGGCAGGGGGTGGGTGAACTCCTGGATTTTGCGCTTTTTTTCCGGTTGGCGGAGGATATGGGGCACCACTGCGTCCTTGCTGTTGAAGATCCGGATATCCCCCATGTCGTCCCGGGCCAAGGTTTCATAGACCTCCCGGGGAACGGAAAAGCGGTAGACAGCCCCGTTCTCCTCCAGGGAAAGGGCCATGCCGTAAGCAAAATCAGCGGGCTGAAGAGTGGCTGCCGCCATTGACGGATACAGAACCAGGGCGGCGGCAAGCAGAAAAAGTCTCATGAATCCTCCTTGGTGCGGGCAGGGGAGAGGGGAGAAAAATAGCCGATGAGCAGCATGAGTGAGCCCACGCCGAGAAAGGATACAATCCTGGCAAGGGTACCGGTGCCGGCAAGGTCGACCACAAAGAGTTTTATCACCACCAGGGAGAGAATGGAGACGCCGGTAAACCAGGCCGGGCGGCTGCCTTTCCGGGTGGCCGCCAGGGTTGTCACAAGGGCGGTCACTCCCCAGAGAATGGAAATCGCGGCCTGGAACAGCACCGACCGGTAGAGGCCGGAAGCGGTGTAAGGCACCTGGGCATGGAAATGTATGGTCCGGGCGACCATGGCGTTGAGGAGAAGAAAACCGGCCATGTAGAATATGAATTTCAGGACCGGGCCCTCCCGGTTGATATCCAGCCGGCGTATCCACTCCTTATGGTGGCGGTTCCACAGGAGAGCGAGAAACAGGATATAGAGCTGGGTGATTTCCATTGGGTTGACCACCGGTATAAAGGGCAGGGGCGCGGGATCTGCGTGATATCGGTTGACCAGGAACACCCAGGCAAGGAGGAAGACCATGGGAACTGCGGTGCCCCCCTCGAAATAGGCTTGGTGAAAGCGGCGTATGGGCCAGGAAAGACGGTCTCCTTTGGTGAGAATGAGTAGAACCGCCGTCCCCGGCAGCACTCCCCAGACGCAGTATTGCCAGGTCTGCCCTTCCTGTAGCAGGAGGGTTATCCCGTGGGAACTTTCCCGGGTAAGAATAAAGATAAGCAGCCACAGGGTGCACTGGTGCCACAGGGGCACAAGCTTTTGGGGCCAGCGCTTCTCGCAGTTGAAAAGCAGGCGGTACTGCACAAGGAAAACAATTGCCCAGGCAACGAATCCCATGGGGGTAAAAAGATACACCCGGCCCGGGAGGTCCGGTTGGATGAGGCCGGCCACGACCATGACCGGCAACAGCATGATCGGTGGATAGGCAAACTGTTTCCAGTCCAGGCGGCGGCTGACAAGATCCGTGACCATGAAGCTGACAGCCCCATGAATCAATGCCGCCGATACCCGGTCCTGCCAGGCGACGAACCGGTGGATCTCAAGAAACGCCGCCCCAAACCACCAGGCAAGCCCCCAGATCATCAGAACGTTTCCTATCGGGCGCTCCCGTGGAGAAATAGTCCCGGACCGCTTTGCCAGATACCAGCTGGAGAAAAGACCGGCCAGGCTGATGAGGATGCAGCCGACAGCAACGCTGTTCACCAGGGGAATTTGGCGGGAGGGCAGATCCATGGCCAGCATAAAGGAGATGCCGGAGCCGGCCTGGAGGAGAATACCGAAGATCCGGGGCAAAAGCCGGTTCTGCCTGGTGCCGATCCAGAGGATGGCGCCGCCCTCGAGGGCCCAGGCAGCCGAGGTCCAGCGGCCGTCCAGGGCCAGCGGAATCGCCAGGCTGCCGAAGACCACGCCAAAGGCCAGAAACGACTCGGTCACCATGCGCAATCCCTCAACCCGGCGGCGCCATAGGAATGCGGCGAGCAGGATGTAAAAAAGCCCGAGGCCAAGGGCGCTGATTGCCAGGCCGTACTCGAAGTCCCGGACAAGGCCGTATTGCAGGCCGAAGGCCACCAGGGGGACCCCGAACACCAGGGTGCCGTCAACATAGCCCTTGAGGTTCATTGGCTGCCTGAGGGCATGGAATACGGAAATCGCGACATAAAAAAGAAAGAACAGGATGAGAAACGGTTCGGTGGTGGAAAAATAGAGGGGCTGGTAATAGCGGCCGCCCCAGAGGGAGGCGATGCCAAAGGTGAATACAAAGCCGATCAGGTTCAGCTCCCGCCATGCCCTGTGCCAGGCAATGCCGACGATGCCGAGATCGAGCAGGGCATAATAGGAAAATAGCGCCACATGGCTGCCGCTGCCGGTGGACATCAGCACAGGGGCGAGGAACCCGCCGATGATGCCGGATACGGCCAGGGCCCTGGCATCCTGGAGCACGGCAAGAATACCGGAGAGAATCACCAGGCAGAACATGACGGCAAAGGAGAAACCGTAGGGCAGAAGATGGTAGAACCTTGCCGCTGCATAGACGGTGAGATACAGCACCCCGACCCCGCAGCCCTGGAGGAGCATGGCGTAGATCTTCCTTGGCTCCCTCAGGCGCCAGCCTGCGACGATCATGCCGAGGCCGCAGAGCACAACCCCGATCAGGCGGAACTCAATGGGAATGGTGGTGTGCCGGGCCGCATATTTGAGCAGAAAGGCGAAGCCGAAAAAGAGAACGATCACGCCGATCTTGGTGACTACATTGCCGGTGGTGAAAAATTCTTTCAGATATTGGACCAGCCGGGCGCTCATTCCCGGAGGGCGATCCTTGCCGCTTTTGGGGCTTTGGCGGGGCGCGGTCACGGGTTCGGCAACAACAGGCGGGGCCTTTGGGCGGACAGGCCGGGAGACCTCCAGGGGCTGGACGGCGTGAGGAACAGGGGGCTCGGGCTCGGCCTCGGCATAAACCCTGGCCGTGGTTGCTTTGTCCCGGGGCGTCGTGGCCGTCCTGCTTTTCTCAAGGCTTGCGATGCGCTTGCGCAGGGCAAAGATCTCAGCGGCCATGAGCCCAAGGACCAGGCCGAAGAACCAGCCGAAATTCCTATAGGTCACGGCTCCCATCAGCCAGCCAATACCGCCTAAAACCAGATATACCATGGGCAGCTCTCTTTTTTTGGGGGTTATGGGCCGTTTACATTTCCGTCAACAGTCCGGATTGTTTGCCTGTCCTGGGTTCTGTTCAGTTTGCAATATTTCCCCGGAGGGATCTCGACCGTTTTTCTGAATGTCCTTGAAATTTCATTTCCTATACCATGGCGGTAAGGAATTTGGCAAGCAGGGGGCGGCCTTTTTCAAAATCCTATTGTTGTGGAGTTGGCGGCGGCTCTCTCCCAACCCCATAGTTGTAAATCAAATGATCCAAAACATATAACTGATTGTGCGCCAGTTTGCCGAATTGTATGCCTCGTCTTTTTTTGACCATCTGATGGTTCGAATGTGAAGTGTCCGGCAGTTCCAGATCCGAAACGATTTTACAGGGCACTTTATCCAAAAGAATCCCCTCGTCGACTATGTTAATGGCCAACTCATTAAAATTCTGGTGAAATCCCGCAACGTCATAAGACTGAATGGCAATTCCGCCCCAACTGATATCAACGATTTTGTATTTCCCAATGGGATCTGATTTGGCGATGGCGACAGCCTTCTCTTTTATATTGAATCGTTCATTTTGCCTGCGTTCGATGGGTTTATGATCCAGGACTTTTCTGATGATTTTGGATAAATCGATCATGGTAACGGGTTTCAGGGCAAACGCGTTTATACCGATCGCCTTTGTTTTTTCCTCTGAGATATATTGGTTATACCCGCTGCAAAGAATAATCGGCATGTCCGGCCGTATTGCCTTCAGCCTTTCCGCCAGCTGATAACCTGTCATTTCAGGCATTGTCATATCCGTAATAAAAAGATCAAATTTATCCGGGGCTGTGCTGAACTCTTCCAACGCCTTTTTACTGCTGGTTCTCGCAGTCACCGTATAACCCAGTTTTTCCAGTATCTGGCGTTCCAGCTCCACGACCTCTTCCTCATCATCAACCAGAAAAATCCTTTCATTTCCCGTTGGCAACGGCTCAAAGGGGGCGACCCCGCTGACCTCGAACTCCGTTTTTTCAAAAACCGGGAAAAAGATATCAAATGTCGAGCCTTTCCCGGGGGTACTGGATACGGTGATTGCGCCATCATGATTTGTTATTATGCCATGGACTATGGCAAGCCCCATTCCGGTTCCTTTACCTGCCTGCTTGGTCGTATAGTAGGGTTTAAAAATTTTTTCCTGATTATCGGAAGGGATTCCATGACCTGAATCCTGGACGGACAGCTTGACATATTTCCCCGGTTTTAATTCAGGGTGCAATACGGATTGTTCCTGGGTGGCCTCTTCATCTGTCAGGCGTACCCGGATAAACCCCAGGTTATTTTCTATGGCTTGCGCCGCATTTATGCATAAATTGTAGATCACCTGATAAATCTGTGTGGCGTCGGCCATTACCTTTGAATCCGAACGGATATCCAAATGGAGATCGATTGTTGACGGTAAAGATGCCCCAAGCAATTTTACGGCCTCTTTTATCACGGAACTGATTTTAACCGGTTTGAATACCTGATTATTGTGGCGGCTGAATGTAAGTATTTGATGTATCAGGTTTTTTGCGCGATTGCAGGCTTGATGTGTCTTTTTCAGGTATGGAATGACGGCGTTGTCTTTATCTGATCTTAACATGGCAAGATCGGTATATCCCATGATAGCGAACAATATATTGTTGAAGTCATGGGCGATTCCTCCTGCCAGGGTTCCGATGGATTCCATCTTATCAAATTGCCTGAGATCCCTCTCCAGTTGCTTTTCTTCCGTTATATCGCGGAACGCAAAAACCGCCCCGGTTATTTTCCCCTTCATATCCCAGATGGGAGATCCGCTGTCTGCGATGATCCGTTCGCTGCCGTCCCTGGAAATAAGGATTCCATCCATGGTGTTGCTGATAATGCCCCTGGATTCGATTATGGTTTTTGCCAGATTGGTAAAGCGTTCGCGGCTCTTTGCGTCAATGATGGTCAGGATGTCGGACAGGGGGGTGCCGATCGCCTTGCTCCGGGACCAGCCCACAAGGTTTTCAGCCGCATGGTTCAAGAAGGTTATTCTTCCTTCCAGGTCGGTGGCGATGACAGCATCTCCAATGGATCGAAGCGTGATCTTCAATCTCTCTTTTTCTTCCATCAGTTTTTTGTTGACGTCTATGATTTCCCGGGATCGGGATTCGACCAATTCTTCCAGATTATTTTTGTGTTTAACCAACTCCCGCTGCATATAAATCCGGCCGGTCACATCCTCCATGGCAAGAAGGATGAATTTATCAATATCGGTTTTTCTGCGCAGCCTGCGGGCGTTTATATGCATTATCCGTTTGCCGATATTATTGAAATCATGCTCAACTTCATAATTCTCAAATACGGCATTACGGGTAAGGACTTGTTTCAACAAATCGCGCAATTGGGGGATATCCCATTGCCGGTTCCCAAGGTCGAATAGAAAACGGCCCTCGGTTTCGGTTGGGTCTGCTTTGAACGTATTATAGAAAGACTGGTTGGCAAAGGCGACTTTTAGGTCAGGCGTCAGCACCAGTAATGGTTCACGGACCGTATTGACAATATCATCCGCAAGCAGCTTCAGGTGATAGCGCCCGAGGCGTTTATCGTTTGTTACCTTCGCCCTTTTTTTCCTGTCTTTGGAGGATGGTTTCACTGTCATAGGATAAGACCCCCGACAAACTAAAATTCCATGGCTGATCTCTGTTGGGAGAACTCTCTAACCGACTAATTATATAAGGGATGCTTGGTCGTGTCAACGGAAAGTCCTCCCCGGGATCTATGTGTTTGCAGGGGCTTGTCCTATACCATGGCTGGAAAGAATTTGGCAGCCAGGATCAGGCCGTTTTTTCCGGCCCGGACCATATGGTTTTCACCCTTTGGAATTACCGCCATCTTGCCGGAATGGTAATCGAATCTCTTGTCCATGAGCCGGCATGACCCCTCGCCTTCAAGGACTTCATGCAATTCCAGTTGATTTTCATGGCAATGGTTTTCAAGGGTGCACTCCGGGGCAATCCTGACCAGGTGGGAACTGAAACGACCGCTCGTATCCGCACCTTTTATCATCAGCTTGAGATACACTCCTTTAAACTGCGGGTGTTCCACCCTCTCTGCGTCTGAGAGCTTTTCCGAACGGTCGGCGTAATGAACGGTTCCATTGGCAATGTCTGTCGAGATTTTATTGGTTTCCATTGAAAATTCTCCTTTTAAAATGATTTCATTTCTCGCTGTCTGGCTTTTGATAAAGGAGAATAATCAAATGGAGTGATAAAAGATTGTATGATCTTGCTGTTTTGACCAATGGGGTGGGCTTCTTGCTACAGCCCCAATTTATCCAACAACGGTTTTTCATAGACGTCACTCTCGGCGGGGTAACGTAAGTCCTTTACACCATTTTGTTTTGCTAAAGCCCAAAGTATGCTTTCGCCTGCCGGCAGTCCCATGGGCGTCATAGCGTATATGGGATCCTCGTATGCTTCTTCCGGTGAGATGATTGTCCACCCTTTTGATCTGAACATTGCGATGATGTCAGGCAAAAATGCTGCATTAATCGCTTTGGTATGCAGAAGCAGAACGTGCTTTACGCTTCGATGGAGGATCTGTTCAGATAAAGAGTCGTAGTACGTGGCCCGATTCCACAAATGATTTAGATATGCAATGCGAAACTGAGATGGATCGTCGTCAGGGTGGCTTGCGCGCCACGCCAGATAGCGTTTATTGTAGTACCAGTCACTGGCATCAATGCTCACAGCTCCCGATTTGTATCCGTGGTCCGTTAGCCAGGTTCTGAATCCGTCTCGCTTGGATACCGTTTCTCCCTCTTTTAGATATGGAAAACGCAGGCGTTTGGTCCAACCGGGTATGTCTTTTAACAGCGCTTCGTTTCTTTCTGTTTCGGTGATGAATTGTTCCAGCGTTGTCTGTTTCGAGCACAAATTTAGATGGGAATAAGTGTGGTTGCCAACAGCGTGACCAGCCTTGCCCCAGTCTCTCACCAAGTTGAGACCTGCCGGGCTGTCGACCCGTTTCCCAGCGGGAAATAGAATTGACTTGATCTGCGCGTTTGACAAGGCTTCCAAAATGGACGAGTTCCACGAAGACGCCAAGGGTTGTGTCCGTGGATCCAGGCCATCGTCGAAGGATAGCGCTATACTCTGGGCTTGACTAATGGACGGCAGCCCAAGCAATAGAGCTGCCCACAATATAAATAGACTCTTTTTCATTTTACTTCTCCTTTCAACTTTGCCTTCAGATACCCCGGGGAATCCTGATAATCGACCAGACTTACTCCTAAGTAAATAGTATGTCAAGAAAAAGGCTATGGTTTGTTTGATATAGTGATTCTCAAGGTCCTTGGCTTTATTGAGGTGGTGTTGGTGTGACCTGGTTTGGGCAATACATTGACAGGAGCGGGAAATTCTCCTATAACCACGCATCGAATGAGAAACTGAAGGAGAAGTACGTGAGGAACATGAATGACATGAAAGCCCCAAACCGGATCAAAGCATGCGGCCTGAACGCCGTGCTGACGGTCATTGTTCTGTGGATCATGGGCCTCCTCGCATTGCACTCCATTGTGCCCGGACATTCCGGTAATGGGTGTTCGGAATCGACTCTCCAGGCCGCCATTGGCATGGACGACGGTGATGAATCGGAAGAGTTTCACGCGGCATTGCCGCCCCTGGAATTTCCCGATGCCGTCTCTCCGGTCGTCACGGGTTTTCTCGACTGTCCGCAAAAAATGCGTTTTCAGCCCTTTGAGGCCGGGTCTTTTCATCTTGCAAATGCCCCACCCACCCGCATCCCTGATCTGCTCTGTTCAATAGAAAAATGTGATACCGCCCCTGACGGAAATTCCGTGATCCGATACCCCGTATTGTGTTCCGTAGCTTTGGCAGCCATGGATTGCCGGGGATCTTTCACGGCCAATGGATAATGGCGGAAAAAAGAAGAGATCGTTAAAAAGTGAGTGAAAAGGGGAAAAAAATGAAAACGTTAAACAGACTTTTTGAAAATAACAGGAAATGGTCCAGTGAGATGTCCCAAACTTATGAGGGCTTTTTTGAAAAACTCTCCTGCCAGCAGAAACCGGAATATCTGTGGATCGGCTGTTCGGACAGCCGGGTTCCGGCCAATGAATTGATCGGGCTGCTCCCCGGGGAGGTGTTCGTGCATCGAAACGTGGCCAACATGGTGATCCACACCGATTTCAACTGCCTTTCCGTGATCCAGTACGCAGCCAGCATTCTCAAGGTCAAGCATATCATCGTCTGCGGCCATTACGGATGCGGCGGTGTCCAGGAAGCCCTGGAAAACACGTCCCACGGGTTTATCAACAACTGGTTACGCCACCTTCGGGATATCTATCACACCCACGCCGAATTCCTGGATTCCGTGGACGATCCGTGTGAGAAGGTGGATCGCCTCTGCGAGCTCAACGTTATTGCCCAGGTGAAAAATATCTGTCGGACCACCATCGTTAAGGAAGCCTGGAAAAGGGAGCAGGATCTCACCGTACATGGGTGGATCTACAACATCGCCAACGGTCTGCTCAAGGACATGGATATTTCTGTTTCGGAGCAGGGGCATATGGAACCGATTATCAGGGATGCCTTTGCGCGTGTCTGTAAAAAAACAGACGGCGTATAGGCCGGAAGGGAAGGCGGGGCCCAAAGTGGGTATCCACCCGGGCCTGTTGTGCCGGATATTTCGTTAAGAAGGGGGCGGCTGCCGGAAGCAGAGGTTACCGGCAGCCGCCCATTTCCCTATTCGTGACATGTTATTTTTCGAGTTCTGAAAATAGTTCCGTAAACCACTGGCCCTTGGGGAAAAATTTCAGGTGCTTGTAGGTGCCGGTGTCGAGAATTACTGAAAAAAACTGTTTGTGTTCCGGGGTGGCAATGAACAGAATTCCAATGAGCAAGTAGATGAACGCCGTGGTCCTGAAATTTCCGATGCTTCCGAATTTAAAGGCGGTGCCTAACGATTTTTTCGGTCCCGAACCTGCAAGATTGAGGCTGTACAATTCATCCAGCAACAGGTGGCAGATACATCCTCCAAAAACGAACACCCCGCCCATCCAGGCAACAAAATCATTGAAATGAAAGATTCGGCAAAGCAGTATCGTGGCGATGAACCCGAAAAGAACGGCTGCCGGTATCGAGTGAATGATGCCCCGGTGAACCGTAGCCTTTGTGAAGAGTGAAAAAAGAAAAAATTTTATGAAGGCAAAGCTGCCCACCCATACAAGGAAAAGCTCGATAAGGGTATTGTCCGCCTGCTGTTTGAACATCACAAGAAATGATATGACGGTTGCTATAAACGTGAAAAGCAGTCGGACGGAAAGGGAATTGTCGGAATCGATATCCGGCAAAAGACCTCCAACCACGCCGAGGATAAAGTAGAGCAGCACTTCCTGTGGCGTGGCCATTGCCGATGCCAGCAGCATTGTTGAGGAGACGCTGCTGCATAGGCTCGCTACCGTAAGATGTGTTTTAAAATCAGCCACTCTACCTGCCTGGTAATATGTTCTCTTAAAAAAAAATGAACAGAATCATCTTAATATCACAAATATTCCAAATTTGTAATAAATTATTGTGACAGGGTAAATTATCCTTCCTATCCCCCCCGGAGCTGGTGAATTATCAGGCCGTCCTTGCCTTTCCGCCGGTGGGATTCATCAAGCTTTGGATTTTGCTTCCGGAACTGCTTGCCGCAAAATGTTATGAGCGCCTAGAAGATTTATTACATATTTTGATAACCTTTTTTTCACAGTTTTAAATGGGTTTTTACGGTTGCATTCGCAGTTTTTACTGGTAGGGATAATTCTCAAAACCGCCGAAGGAAAAGGCTTCACGTTATTGGTGCCTGTTGTTGAAGTTGCAATTTACTTCTATGGCATAATAGCTGCAGTAATATATTGTTTGTATCAAAAAAGGAGGTAGGGAAATGAAAGTGTTTTTATCAGCAATCACATCTTTGTTAATTTTTGTATTTTTCTTTTCAGCACCTTCACATTCAACAGTGATCCAATATGACCTTGATCCTTTTGCGGGTAAATCCGCAGATACAATAGTTTCAGCCGATGATGACGCCACAGGCGTTTTAAGGGGAAATATCCAGGTTGTTCCCGACATTGATTCCGAAAACACCGGTGATATTAAAAGGGCGGTTTTAAACTCGCCGGATTCTTCAATCCCCGAGTCCTCTACAATGGTTCTTCTCGGACTTGGTTTGATTGGACTTGCAGGAATCAGCAGAAAAAAATATAAAAATAGAAGGAAAAAGTGGCGGAAGTGCATAGGAATCGAACCTACCCGGGACGGTTTTAGCGCCCCACATCGGATTTGAAGTCCGAGGGCCCCACCAGTGAGCCGCGCACTTCCGCAATCGATAAAAACACAGCCACTATATAGAAAATCCTTGGCTTGTCAACCTTTTTCACAGTTTTCTGTCTGAAAATATCAAGAAACAAATGGACCATTGTCGAGCCTATTGGGGGCGGAATAATGAAGCTACGGGTCAACTCCGGGTCAGGGACGTTTTTTGTGTTGGATGTGGGTTGGGTTTTGAATCAATAAGATTGCGGGTCGGGTCCACTTTATGCCTATCCTAAGCTTGGCGTCACCTACATAACGACTGACGGTCGAAAAACCGCCGGTATACCCATGCTCGCTTTTCAATCTCTGGGCAATTCGTGTTGCTGTATGGCGCTGTTTGGGAGGTTGGTCTCTTCTGTCAACCACCGATCAATTGTCGATAGATACGGTCCCAGAACCGGATACGGCTGCTGTACCCGTGGTTTATAGTGGCTGTATTCTCCTTTTAACGCTCGTCGGATGGTATTTCGGGAATGCCCTGTTTTTCTCGCTATCTGTTTGATTGATTTGCCGTAAACCCTGTGTGCAGTTCGAATATAATCATATTGCGACACCGTTAACATTCTCCCGATTCCCCCTGTCAGTTTAAGAGTCTATAATTAGGTCCCTTATACCACCTGAAAGGAATCTGCTATGGGGGGGCAATTTTCGGTTATAATTTCCCCTCCAGGGGGGGGCAATTTTAGGTTAGCAAAACTACTCTTATGTTAATCAACGACGGCTTTGATTATAATTTATGCCTTTAACGAGTTTCCAGACGTCTGGAAAGATTTTGACATCAATGTGTCTATTCATTTGGAAAGGTACCTGTTTGATTTTTATTACGACATTCTTACTTTTCTTTTCGATCTTGTTGTATCTGAAATAAGTTTCGTTATATACTTATGAAATACATAAACCTTTTGGAAACCATACAGCAGCAATATGTTATTCTGAAAAATAAACTGCCGACCTTATCGTTGGTTGGCAATCAAATCCCATATGGAGATCACAGTGACAAAAAAGAATAAAAAATCAAAATCGTTGTACCAAATCAAAGTGACCTTGGTTGGAAGCAAGCCTCCAATATGGAGAAGATTGATTGTCAAAGACAATATCAGATTAGATCAGTTACATTCCGTTTTGCAGGTAACAATGGGATGGTTTGATTACCATTTACATCAATATAGAGTTGGACGCTCTTATATTGGAATTCCAGACCCGGATTTTGGTAATGATGTAACGGATGAGCGTAAGGTTTGTTTACAAGACATCGTTTTCAATCCCAAAGACAATTTTGTGTATGAATATGACTTCGGTGATGGTTGGGAGCACAAAATCGTTCTTGAAAAAATTCTTACTTTAGATTTTTCTGAATCACCTGTGGTTATTAAAGGGAAAAAATCATGTCCTCCAGAGGACTGCGGGGGTATTGGGGGGTATTACGATTTTTTGGACGCAATTCAAGATACAAAACATGAAGAACATGAATCTATGCTCGAATGGGTTGGTGGGGAATTTGATCCTGATGAGTTTGACATGGATTTAATTAATGAAAAACTTAAGGGTTTGAAATTATAAGTTTGCTTTATTGTAAGTAGCCAACCACCGCTTACACGCGATCAGAAAGGTTACAGCCTTTTTTCGCTTCTGACTAAGGTGTCGTTAAAGTTGCTTTTGCACTGGCCCGTTGGCTTTCTCGGCGGTTGAAGCGTACGTTCCGTGAGACAAATACAATTTAATATAGGTAGAAAATGAGAGAAAAAGAAATACTTGATCAGATTCCGGATAATTGGGATGAAGATATTAAAGATTCCGAATTAAACGTTAAAATGTCGGAAATTTGGCCAGCAGTGGTTTTTTCTTTTGCAGAGCAATTGGGAATTAAAACAACCGGTTCAATTGACAAGATTATTATCCGTTTAGCGAAAGCGCATGGAGTAACGAAACGAAAAGAGAGAGAATCTTTGAGAGACACATGCATTCAAAATGTTAAGATAGATATATTTACAGAAAGATATGGCCATCTCTTCTTAAAAGACATGAACGGAGAATTGTCCTACTCTCTTCCTATGTTGAGGAAAATAACTGGATTGCCTTTAGAAGAATAACCATATGCGCTTTGTCTGTCGGGAAAGCCACCGCATATTGTGGGGTTTTTGCAGCTTGGAACGGTATGAGCCCAGTGCCAACACTTTTTTACAGGTATTATTGTCAGTATGGGTACACTGATAATAAAATCAAGGCAAAACTACTTAAAAATAGCCTTCCCCCCTGTTTGTCGTTGGGAAAGGTTCTATGAATGAAAGGCTATATCAGATTTGTTTGGTATGAACATTGTGAATATTACAGAAACAGTTTCAGTGAGGTCATAATGAAACTAAAGCTTGGTCAGGGTGTGAAAGTAAGAAAAGGGGTTTTGTGTCCAGATGACCTGGAATTTGATATTAGTGGCTGGCGTGGAAGAATAATTGACGTCAGCGAAGATGAAAACGGAGAAATGACAATAGGAATAGCCTGGGACAGCCTCACACTTAAAGGGATGCCGGAGCGTTATATTGAAAAAAGTGAAACGGATGGCTTGGATTGGACCATCATCTATCTATCTCCTTCCGATGTCGAACTGGTAAAATCGCGTGATTCTGAAAAAAATACTGATAAAATCAGAAGTGAATTGGAAAAACGCTTTGAATGGAGCGGAATGGGAGAAGAAGGTAAAAGAATTCAGGCTGTGGTCAGTTCGGTGAAAACCAATGATGATTTCGAACTGATGACGGTTTGGAAAAAACATTTGGAGCAGAATCTGGACTTCCCTTTTGAAAGCATAGTTGATGAATTTCAGAGCAAAGGTCCTTTTAAACAGGGTGACAGGCTGAATGTATTCGGTATCGAATCAGTTGATGATCTTTACGGCGTTATTATTTCATGCAAAGCAGGGCGCAGGCGATGTTCTTTCCCGCTGGCTGATCTCGCTGCCGTTGATGGAAAATCA